>NZ_SPNG01000003.1:0-435460 GCF_004563845.1 Rhodococcus sp. 1R11
CTCGCACCGCAACACCGGCAAGGTCTGCGACGACCCGATCGCCGACCGCATGCTCCAACGCATCGCCGCCGACGAGAACCTGCACATGATCTTCTACCGCAACATCACCGGCGCAGCGATGGACATCGCACCCGACCAGACGCTCGATGCCGTCTCCGACATCGTGACGAACTTCGTCATGCCCGGTGCCGGCATGCCGAACTTCCGCCGCAACGGTGTGCTGATGGCCAAGCACGGCATCTACGACCTGCGTCAGCACCTCGAAGACGTCGTCTGGCCCGTGCTCCGCAAGTGGAGCGTGTTCGAGCGCAACGACTTCACCGCACGCGGCGAGAACAAGCGCGAAGAACTCGCCGCGTTCCTCGAAGACCTCGAACGTCAGGCCACCAAGTTCGAGGAGATGCGAGATCGCTCGCTGGCCCGCGAACGCGCCAAGGCCGAAGCACGCGCGTCCTGAGTTTCGATCGACTGGTGTGCCCGGTACCGACTTCGGTGCCGGGCACCGCCTTTTCTCCTGAATGTTCTCCCTTCGTTCCAAAGGCCTGTTTTCCATGACATTGCAGATCGGCTCCCTGGAGTTGCGCAGCCCCGTCGTCCTCGCACCGATGGCCGGCGTCACCAATGTGGCGTTCCGCACGCTGTGCCGCGAGCAGGAACTCGAACGAGCAGGCAGCACGTCCGGTCTGTACGTCTGCGAGATGGTCACCGCACGTGCTCTCGTCGAACGGCAACCCGCCACGATGCACATGACGACGTTCGGGCCCACCGAAACTCCCCGGTCTCTGCAGCTCTACACGGTCGATCCGGACACCACGTACGCCGCGGCGAAAATGATCGTCGACGACAACCTGGCCGACCACATCGACATGAACTTCGGCTGCCCCGTACCGAAGGTCACCCGCAAGGGCGGCGGTGCCGCATTGCCGTACAAGCGAAACCTGTTCGGCCGCATCGTCGCTGCGGCGGTCAAGGCAACCGAGGGCACCGACATCCCCGTCACGGTCAAGTTCCGCGTCGGAATCGACGAGAACCATCACACCCATCTCGACGCCGGCCGAATCGCCGCCGACGAGGGTGCAGCGGCAGTGGCGTTGCACGCCCGCACAGCCTCCCAGCGTTACTCCGGCACCGCCGATTGGAACGAGATCGCTCGACTCAAGGAGCACGTCACCGGGATCCCCGTCCTGGGCAACGGCGATATCTTCTCGGCGTCCGACGCCGTCCGCATGATGGCCGAAACCGGATGCGACGGCGTCGTCGTCGGGCGTGGCTGCCTGGGTCGTCCATGGCTGTTCGCCGAGCTCAGCGCCCGCCTGAACGGGCGGCCCGAGCCGACGCCACCCACCCTGGGTGAGGTCGCCACGATCATCGCGCGCCATGCCGAGTTGCTCGCGCAACACCACGGTGAAGACAAAGGCCTGCGAGAGTTGCGCAAGCACGTGTCGTGGTACCTGCGCGGCTTCCCCGCCGGCTCGGATCTTCGGGTGTCGATGGCGTTGGTGTCCACGCTCGCCGAACTGGACGATCTTCTGGCGCAACTGGATCCGACCGTTCCGTTTCCCAAGGATGCCGAAGGCCCCCGCGGCAGGCAGGGCTCGCCCGGTGCGGTGGCGTTGCCCGACGGATGGCTCGACGATCCGGAGGACCTGTGTGTCCCCGCCGGCGCAGATCTGATGCATTCCGGCGGCTGATCGACCCCCTCACCAGGGCCCGTCTCGCACGAAGTGGACCGCGCCGCTCGAGTCAGTACTATGGCTTGGATTGCCGAGTAGACGGCACATGCGTGTGATGGAAGGCCAGGTTCGAATTCGTGGGAGACGATCGAGAGTCGGGCCCGTCTGTGCCCGAGGGTCGCGCCCCATGGGAGCGCCCGCTGTCCTCAATCGGACGAACCGGCGCAGGCGGACGTTCCGGACAACGTCCCCCTCGGTCCGACGGCCAGGTCACACCCGACCCCGCTGGTTCGGAATCCGACGCATCCGACTCCGATTCTCCGCCCAAGCCGGGTGACAGCGGCCGACTCGGCAAACGCTCCCCACGCAACGCGGACACGGTGTCGGTCGCCGAGCTGGTCGACAAAATGTCTCGGTCGGGAGCGACCCGACGTGATCCCCCCGAACGGCCGGACGTCGAAGAGCCCACCGAGGTCATCTCACCGATCACCGACTCCACTCCCCCGCCGGCTCGGGCGAACCGTCCGATGCCCAACCCACCGCCGCACGCTGCACCCGAACCCGTAGGAGCACCCGCCGCCGACCGTCCGGCGCTGACGCGTCTGGCGATGAGCCGGGTACGGCGACGACGACGTATTCGCATGATCGGCCGAAGCTTGGTCTCGATCGTTGCGATCCTCGCCGTGGCTCTCACCGGAGTGGTGTGGGGCTACCTACGCAACACCGATCAGGGATTCCTTCAAGTCGCCGCGCTCGACCCCGACTCGACCGACGTCGTCGACGCCGCAGGCCAGTACGGCGACGAGACCTATCTGATCGTCGGCACCGATACGCGCGCCGGTGCCAGTGGGCAGGTCGGCGCAGGAACCGTCGCCGATGCCGAGGGATCGCGCTCGGACACCGTCATGCTCGTCAACATTCCGGCCGACCGCAGCCGCGTCGTCGCCGTGTCGTTCCCGCGCGACCTGGACGTGACCCGGCCCGAGTGCGAGCAGTTCGACAACGTCACCAATACCTACACCGGCGAGATGTTCCCGGAGGCGTACGGCGACAAGCTGAACGCCACCTACGCCCTCGGCGGCCCCAAATGCCTGGTCAAGACCATTCAGAAGATCTCAGGACTGCGGATCGGACACTTCGTCGGCATGGACTTCGCCGGGTTCGAGTCCATGGTCGACGAGGTCGGCGGTGTCGAGGTGTGTACCGCTCAGCCTCTCGTCGATTACGAACTCGGAGACGTGCTGCCCAATCCCGGTACCCAACGCATCGACGGCCGTACCGCACTGAACTACGTCCGGGCCCGCAACATCGAATCGGAGGGCAACGGCGACTACGGCCGCATCAAGCGCCAGCAGCGCTTCCTGTCGTCACTGTTGCGGTCTGCGTTGTCGAACAAGGTGCTTCTCGATCCGGGCAAGCTGAACGGATTCGTCAACGCGTTCACCTCCGACACCTTCGTCGAGAACGTCAAGACCCAGGATCTGGTGACGCTCGGCCGATCGCTGCAGAACGTCGACGCCGGCGCGGTGACCTTCCTGACCATTCCCACCACCGGGACGAACGACTACGGCAACGAGATCCCCAACGACGACGCCATCGGTGCCATCTTCCAGGCCATCATCGACGATCTACCGTTGCCAGGCGAAGAACGGGCGGAACCGGTGACACCGGAACCGACCCCGCCGCCCGCCGCTCCCGAGGCCCCGCTGCTGGCCGTGGATCCGGGCACCGTGTCGCTGCAGGTGTCCAACGCGTCGGACATCGCGGGAATGGCACAGACCGCGTCCGATCAGCTGGCGACGTACGGATTCCAGATCCTCACGGTCGGTAACTTCTCCGGCTCCGCCGCTCAGACCGTCGTTCGATATTCCCAGGATCAGGAAGCTGCTGCGGCGACGGTGGCGTCGGCGATACCCGGCGCTGCGATCGAACTGGCTCCGAGCCTGAACAACGTCGTGGAGGTGGTTCTCGGTTCCAACTACCCGGGCTACACCCAGTACCCGGCCGGCGTCGGTGCACAGATCGACCCCACCCAGGTGGAGGGAACGACCGAAAGTGCTCCGCTACCCGAGGATCTGTCGTTCACCAACGCGGCCGACGACACGTGCGCCTGACTCCATTCATTCCCCGTTAACCCTCGGGACAGAGAACTGGTCGGTGTGACCTACTAAACTGCGCACATGCGCGTCGCCTACAACGAACAGATGAACGAGCTCGCCGATCTCCTCGGAGAAATGGCGAGCCTGGCTGGTGCGGCCATGGAAAAGGCCACGCAGTCTCTCCTCCAAGCAGACCTGGTTCTCGCCGAGCAGGTCATTTCCGAGCACGACAAGATCACCGAGCTCAGCGCGATCTGCGAGGAGAAGGCATTCACACTTCTTGCGCTGCAGGCTCCGGTCGCGGGCGATCTCCGTTCGGTGGTGGCCGGCATCCAGATCGTCGCCGATATCGACCGGATGGGCGCACTCGCACTCCACGTCGCCAAGATCACCCGTCGCCGGCACCCGAACCACGCCCTCCCCGAGGTCGTCAACGGCTACTTCGCCGAGATGGGACGTCTCGCCGTGCAGATCGGTGCCTCGGCCCGTGAGGTGCTCGAGACCCGCGATCCCGAGCGCGCTGCGAAGCTGCAGGAAGAGGACGAGGCAATGGACGATCTGCACCGTCACCTCTTCACGGTGCTGATGGACCGTGAGTGGAGCCACGGCGTCGCCGCCGCAGTGGACGTGACCCTGCTGGGCCGCTTCTACGAGCGCTTCGCCGATCACGCCGTCGAGGTGGGCCGCCGAGTCATCTTCCTCGTCACCGGCCAGCTTCCGGTCGACCTCCACCAGCAGAACATTCCCAGCTCGTAGCACCCACTCCGTTGAGGGCGAGTAGCGCTGCGCGACAACGCTACTCGCCCTCGCCTCCAGGGCAGGCGCACAACGAGAAGAACCCCCGTCGAGCTTTCGCTCGGCGGGGGTTCTCTGTGCGGTGTGCGGCTATCCGAAGCGACCGGAGATGTAGTCCTCGGTGGCCTTCTGCGTCGGATTGGAGAAGATCTTCTCGGTGTCGTCGATCTCGATCAGCTTGCCGGGCTTGCCCGTTGCCTCGAGGTTGAAGAAGCCGGTCTGATCGCTCACGCGCGCGGCCTGCTGCATGTTGTGCGTGACGATCACGATCGTGAAGTCCTGCTTGAGTTCCTGAATCAGGTCCTCGATCGCCAGGGTCGAGATGGGGTCGAGGGCCGAGCACGGCTCGTCCATCAGCAGCACGTCGGGAGAGACGGCAATGGCGCGGGCGATGCACAGACGCTGCTGCTGACCACCGGAAAGTCCGCCGCCGGGCTTGTCGAGGCGATCCTTGACCTCGTTCCACAGGTTGGCACCCTTGAGCGAGCGCTCGGCGATCTCGTCGAGCTCCTTCTTGCCGCGGCCACCCTGCAACTTCAGCCCGGCGACGACGTTGTCCTTGATGGACATGGTCGGGAACGGGTTGGGTCGCTGGAAGACCATGCCGATGGTGCGTCGCACACCGACGGGGTCGACGCCGCTGCCGTAGATGTCCTCGCCGTCGAGCAGCACCGAACCTTCGACGCGAGCGCCGGGCGTGACCTCGTGCATACGGTTGAGCGAACGCAGGACGGTCGACTTACCGCAGCCGGACGGTCCGATGAACGCGGTGACGCTGCGCGGCGGGACTGCCAGAGTGACGTCGGAGACGGCATGGAACTTGCCGTAGTAGATGTTGACGTCCTTGAGATCGAGACGCTTTGCCATGTTCTGATTCCTTAGGATTCTCTGGAGTCGGGTGGGTCAGAAGTTCTTGGGCGAGAAGAACTTCGAGACCAACTTCGCGCCGATGTTGAGTATTGCGACGATCAGGATCAGCGTCAGGGCTGCTCCCCACATGCGCTCCGCGGTGAGCACGCCGGTTCCTGCTTTCTGCAGGTCGACCATCATGAGCGGCAGTGACGTCTGCGGCCCCTCGAAAATGTTGAAGTTGATAGCGGTGGCCGAGCCGACCAGGATCAGCACCGGAGCCGTCTCACCCATGACGCGGGCCAGCGCCAGCATGATGCCGGTGACGATGCCGGAGAGCGCGGTGGGGATGACGATCTTGGCGATGGTCTTCCACTTCGGTACGCCCAGTGCGTAGGACGCCTCGCGCAGGTCCTGCGGAACGATGCGCAGCATCTCCTCGGCGGACCGGACGATGACCGGGATCATCAGCAGCACGAGGGCGAAGGCAACGGCGACACCGGAGCGCTGGAACCCGAAGGTGGCGATCCACAGCGCGTAGATGAACAGGGCCGCGACGATCGACGGAACACCGGTGAGGATGTCGACCATGAACGTCGTGACCTTGGCCAATTTGGTACCTGCGCCGTACTCGACGAGGTAGATGGCGACGAAGATGCCGATCGGGATGGAGATGACGGCGCAGAACAGCCCTTGCAGAAGGGTTCCCACGATCGCGTGGTAAGCACCACCGCCGGCGATGAACTGGGTGATTCCGGCCTGCGAGTTCTGCCACCACGCCGGCGCGACCACAGCGGACAGTCCACGCGAGATCACCGTGTAGAGCACCCAGATCAGCGGTACGAGGGCGACGAGCACCGACAGGCTGACGAGAATCGTCGCCGCGAGGTTCGACGCCTTGCGCCGGGCGCTGACGCCCTGGAACGTGGGCTCTTTGACGGGCTTGTCCATGGTTGCGGTCATGGGTCAGTCCTTCTTTCCGGCGATGGCGGCGCGGGCACCGGCGTTGACGACGAAGGTCAGGACGAACAGCACCAGACCGGCGGCGATGTAGGCACCGGCCTGCAGCGGGTTGTTGAACTCGCCTGCTGCCAGCGCGATCTTGGTCGCGAATGTCGAACCGCCGTCGAACAACGTTCCGCCGAAGGTCGCCTGGGTGCTGCGGATGATGATGTAGAGCGCGATGGTCTCGCCGAGCGCGCGGCCGAGACCGAGCATCGAACCGCTGACGAAGCCGGACTTGCCGAACGGAATGACCGTGGTGCGCACAACTTCCCAGCGAGTGGCTCCGAGCGCGAGAGCCGCCTCGACCTGGCCCTTGGGCGTCTGGATGAACACCTCACGGGTGACGGCGGCAATGATCGGCAGGATCATCACGGCGAGCACGATGCCACCGGTGAAGATGGTGCCGCCGCCTGCGATCGATACCGAGCCGGTACTGAACAACGGGAACCAGCTCAGCGACGAGTTCAGCCATTCGGCGAACGGGCTGATCGCCGGGGCCAGGACGTACAGGCCCCAGAGGCCGAAGACGATCGACGGGACGGCAGCGAGCAGGTCGATGACGTAGCCGAGTGGTCCGGCGACACGCTTGGGCGCGTAGTTCGTCAGGTAGATCGCGATACCGAGCGCGACGGGCATCGCCAGGATCAGAGCGAACAACGACACGGTGACGGTGACCAGGAACAGATCGAGTACACCGAACACCATTGCCGAGGTGTTCGAGGTGTCCCACGCGCCGTTGTAGGTCAGAAAGTTGACCGTGTTGTTGGACAGTGAGGGAATCGCTCGCCAGAGCAGGAAGATTCCGACCGCAGCGATCAGGGCGATGATGAAGATGCCCGAGCCCTTGGCCAGGCCGGAGAAGATCCTGTCACCGGGACGGGTGACCGTCCCCGATGTTTTCGAGTCTGACAATTGTGGTTCTTCCGGTTCGTGGGCGGCACCTGTGGTAGGCACGGTAGCCGCCGAGGGGATGCCGGTGATCGAGTGGGTGTCGCTCATACCGCTCACTGTCTCGTGTCGATGCAGGGTGGTCCGCCTTCGGCCCGCGTCACCGCGAGCCGAAGGCGAAACCGGGTTTATCGAGGATCAGGCGATCGCTTCGATGGCGGTGACCAGGCGTTCCTTGAATGCGTCGGGCAGCGGCACGTAACCGGCTTCTTCGAGGCCCTGCTGTCCCTCGTTGGCTGCACTGAGCAGGAAGGACTTGACTGCTGCCGTGGTGTCGGCGTCGTAGCCCTTCGAGCACACGATCTCGTAGGTCGCGAGCACCAGCGGGTAGGTGTCCGCTGCGTCGCTGGCGTAGAGGCCGTCGATGTCGATGACGAGGTCGTTGCCCTCGCCCTTGAACTTCGCGGCGTCGATTGCCTTGCCTGCGGTCTCGCTGCTCAGCTCGACCGGTCCGTTACCGAAGTCGACGGCGGCCTTGCCCAGCGACTCCTGGTCGGCGAAGCCCTTCTCGACGTAGGTGATGGCACCGGGGGTGGCGGCCACGGCCTGGGCGACGCCCGAGGATCCGTTGGCACCTTCGCCGACGCCGCCGGCCCAATCGGAGCTGTGGTCCAGCGTCCACGCCTCGGGAGCGGATGCGGCGAGGAAGCGCTGGAAGTTGTCGCTGGTGCCCGACGAGTCGGAGCGGTAGACCGGGGTGATCGCGGTCGACGGGAGCGTTGCGCCCTCGTTGAGTGCGGCGATGGCCGGGTCGTTCCAGGTGGTGATCTTGCCGGTGAAGATCTGCGCGATGACGTCGGGGTTCAGCACCAGGTTGTCGACACCGTCGACGTTGTAGGCCACTGCGACCGGACCGAAGACCAACGGCAGGTTCCACGCCGGGTTGTTGGCGCAGCGCACCGCGGCCTGTGCGGCCTGGTCGTCCTTGATGGACGAGTCGGAGCCGGCGAAGTCGACGAGGCCCGCGACGAACTGCGTGCGGCCGTTACCCGAACCACTGGTGGTGTACTCGACGGCCTTGCCTGCGCAGACGCCGGAGTAGATCGAGGTGAAGTTGGACATGGCGTTCTGCTGTGCGGACGAGCCTTCACCGGTCAACGGGGACTTGCCTTCGCACGAAGCCGAGGACTGCGATGCACCGTCCGTGGTGGCGACGTTCGCGTCGCTACCGCATGCGGCCAGCAACATGGCACTGACTGCCACTGCACTCATGAGAGCACCGTTGCGCTTGAGGTTCACCTGTTTCCTCCGAGGAATCTTGGGCCGTGGTCGCGGCGCGAACTCGAGGTTCGCGCTGCGACTGTGAAGGTGCCGGCTCAGAAGAACCCTCGCACCAGGCAGCGTAGGTTGCCGCCCAGAGAGAAAGGTAAAGGCAGGTGGTAGACGTTTACCCCCGCGTGGGTGAACGGAAGATGAACACCGTGCTGGAAATGTCCGATTACGCGGTCCGCGCGTACGCGGCGTCGACGTGGTAATTCGTGAACCCGAGCTTGGTGTACGTGTGCACCGCCGCGGTGTTGTCCGCCTCGACGTACAGCATGATCTGGTCCAGCTCGCGACCGCGCAGATAGTGCAGCCCAGCCAGGGTCAGTACCCGTCCGAGACCGCGACCCTGCGACTGCGGATCGATACCGACCACGTACACCTCACCGATGGCCGGGTCGTTGCCCTCAGCCGCATGAACTTTCGTCCAGTGAAACCCGAGCAGGTGGTCGCTGCCTTCCTCGAAGGCCAGGAACAGACCCGCCGGATCGAACCACGGCTCGTCTCGCCGTGACGCGATGTCGCGGTCGGTCCAGCCGCCCTGCTCTGGATGCCAGGAGAATGCCGCGTTGTTGACCCTCAGCAACTCGGCATCGTCCTGGTGCCCACGATAGGTCCGCAGCGAAATACCTTGCGGGACAACGACATCGGGCAGGTCGGGCTCGGCCGCGACCCGTCGCATCTGCAGCAGTTCCCGTACCACCGTCAGCCCGAGCGCACGCGCCACGGACTGCGCTGCGGGCAGATTTCCGTGCGCCCAGATCCGCGTGCCGGAGCCGAGATCGAGTGCGCCGGTGACCAATCGCCGACCGATGCCGCGACCGCGATACTCCGGATCGACCACCGCTTCGGCCATACCGTCGGCAACGCCGACATACCCGACGACTCGATCTGCGTCGGCGGCAACGAATCGAAGGACGTTCTCACCCTCGTCGACGGCCTTGACGGCCTGCTCGGAAAGCGGTGCCGTACCGTCGACTTCGGTTGCACGCGAAAGAATCCGGTGAATCTCGTCGCTGACGCGCGAGGACGGTGCGTCGCCGTCGATGGGGTGGACGTCGAACGCAGTATCCGAATTCATCTACGAGAGCGTACTCTCTTGCTCGAACTCGAAATCCGCATCGTCGGAATCGCCGGCCATGGCGTCCGGAGCCGTACCGCCCTTGGCGTTACGCGACGGACGCACCGCCTTGTAGCCCACGTTCCGCACCGTTCCGATCAGCGACTCGTACTCGGTACCGAGCTTGGCGCGGAGGCGTCGAACATGGACGTCGACGGTGCGAGTGCCACCGAAGAAGTCGTAGCCCCACACTTCCTGCAACAACTGGGCGCGCGTGAACACGCGGCCCGCATGTTGAGCCAGATACTTCAGCAGCTCGAATTCCTTGTAGGTCAGATCGAGTGGACGACCGCGCAGCCGTGCGGTGTACGTGCCCTCGTCGATGACCAACTCACCGAGTGTGATCTTGCCCGATGTCTCGGGACTCGCGACCCCGCCGCTCCGGCCGACCAACAGACGTAGCCGAGCGTCCAGTTCCGCGGGGCCGGTGCCGGGCAGCAGGATGTCGTCGAGCCCCCAGTCGGAGTTCACCGCGACCAAGCCGCCTTCGGTCAGGACCGCCACCACGGGGATGGCCGATCCGGTACTGCCGAGCAGCCGACACAGACCACGAGCAGCAGCCAGATCGGTACGTGCATCCACCAGCGCGATATCCGCGGAACCTGCTTCGAGGAGAGAAGACACCTCGGTCGGTACCGGCCGGATGTGGTGGGCCAACAACGCGAGAGACGGAAGTACGCCCTCCGGATTGGGATCGGAGGTCAGTAACAGGAGCTCCACTGCGTCTCCGTTCTTACCGCTGGCCGGTCCAGCCGACGCTGGAATCGAGTGATCGTCAAGGACACAGACTAGCTTGTCCGTACAACCAGGCGAAGCGGGCAGTACGCGATGCTTCGGTCACAATGGACCGGTGCGCACACTTCTCATCGGACTCATCAGCCTGTTGGCCCTCGCGCTCGTCGTCGATTTCGGGGCCGCGGCCTACTCCGAATATCGGGTCTCGCGCGCCATCCGGGACGGCGGCGAACTCACCTCGGACCCCCAGGTGATCGTGCACGGATTTCCGTTCCTCACCCAGGCGGCCGACGGGCGCTATCAGAACATCGAGATCCGAGCCCAGGACGTACCGACCGAATACGTCGGCTCGACGACCATCGAAGCCAATCTGCGCGGCGTGCACATCGCGCTGTCCGACCTGATCGACAACAACGTCCGCGACATCCCGGTGGACGAGCTCGACGGCCGCGTCCGCATCGAGGCAACCGACCTCGGACGGTTCCTCGGCATCGTCGACCTGCAGGTTTCCGCACCTCCGGCCGACAAGTCCGACGGCACGGGCGGCTCCGGCGGGTCGGGCAAGACCACCGCCGGTGGTGTCGTACTGACGGGAACGGTTCCGGTGGGACCGTTGCAGACCACCGTCAGCGTGCAGGCCGACCTACTGCTCGAAGGTGACAGTGTCGCCGTCGTGGCATCGGACTTCTACTTCGGACCGGAGGGCCAAGCCGACTTCACGATCCCCGATTTCGCCAAGCCCACAGTGCTCGGCCTGTTCACCAAGACCATCGAACGTCAGAGCCTGCCGTTCGGGCTGCTGCCGACGGACGTCTACGCGGAGGGTTCGCAGATCGTCGTCGAAGGGTCGGGAGAGAACGTGAACATCGACCTGAACGAGATCGAAAAGCCGTGACAGGGATCACAGTTCTCATCGTCGTGGCGGTCCTTGCCGTTGCTGTCGGTTTGATTCTTCGTCGTCGTTCCGGTGCCATACGCACCATCGCGTCCGCCGATTCCGATGCCCTTCTCCCACTGCTCATCGATGCGGGTGTCACCTCGGGGTCCGCAACGATCCTGCATTTCTCGGCGGACTGGTGTGGGCCGTGCGCTGCCGTGCGTCGTGTGGTGCACCAGGTTCTCGCCGATCGCACCGAAACACGCGAAGTCGAGCTCGACATCGATGCTCATCCCGTTCTCGCCCGCGAGCTCGGTGTGCTGTCGCTGCCGACGACATTCGTCCTCGACGGAGACCTGCGTCGACGTTCGAGAATTGCCGGCGTGCCGTCGGCCGCAGCTCTGCGCGAAGCACTCGACGCCCTGTAGCGCTGAACCCACTCGGGTGGGCGGTACGACCCACCCCTGGTAGCGGGTAGGATGCACTTCGTGTTCTCCCGCCGCGAGCTCATGCTCACCAGTCGACGCACGGTTGATCTGTGCCGACTGGGCGGTTGTTGCTGTCGCTGCTGCTGATTTCCGTCTGCCGCCACGCCCATGCGTGATGCCGGCCCGATAGTCGAAATCCACATCCGAGCACCGGCGAAAAGCCGTGCCCCGGCCTCGCACAGGAGTACCTCTCGATGTCGACATCCGACACTCACACCACCGCGATCGACCAGGTCGATATCCGTGGTCCGCGTTTTGCCGCGTGGATCACCACCGCAGTCCTGGTCATCGTTCTCCTCGCGAGCACGGTCTCGATCCCCGCAGCAGCAATCCTGCTCGGGCTCCAGGCGATCGTGTTCGGAATCGGAGCCGTCCGCGGACCCAAGCACAGTCCGTACGGCACGATCTACGCGACATTCGTCGCGCCGCGGTTGTCACCGACCACAGAACGTGAGCCGGTGGCCCCGTTGAAGTTCGCTCAACTGGTGGGCTTCGTGTTCGCCGCCGTCGGAGTCCTCGGATTTGCTCTCGACGCTCCCGTCGTCGGCACCGTAGCGACAGGCTTCGCGCTCTTCGCAGCGTTTCTCAACGCAGCGTTCGCGGTGTGCCTGGGCTGCATGATCTACCCCCTCGCGGCTCGACTGCGCAGCAACTCGCGCTCCGCAGCGTGACAAGTACCCCCTGATCCGACATAGAAAGACCGAAAGGAACACCATGGCTCGCTCCGACGTCCTGGTCTCTGCCGACTGGGCCGAGCAGAACCTGAACGCACCGAAGATCGTCTTCGTCGAGGTCGACGAAGACGCCAGCGCCTACGACGGCGGACACATCGAAGGTGCGGTCAAGCTCGACTGGCGCAAGGACCTGCAGGACCCGGTTCGCCGCGACTTCCTCGATCAGGAGCAGTTCTCCGGCTTGCTCTCGGCCAAGGGCATCAGCAACGACGACACCGTCGTGCTCTACGGCGGAAACAACAACTGGTTCGCCGCGTACGCCTACTGGTACTTCAAGCTGTACGGCCACAAGGACGTCAAGCTGATCGACGGCGGACGCAAGAAGTGGGAACTCGACGGCCGCCCGCTCTCGAAGGACGTCGTCAGCCGGGAGAACACCCAGTACCGCGCCGAGGCCCCGGATCTGTCGATCCGCGCGTTCCGCGACGAGGTCATCGACGCCATCGGCAACAAGAACCTGATCGACGTGCGCTCCCCCGACGAGTTCTCCGGCAAGATCCTCGCGCCGGCACATCTCCCGCAGGAGCAGGCTCAGCAGCGTGGCCACGTCCCGTCCGCGATCAACATCCCGTGGAGCACCACCGCGAACGAGGACGGCACGTTCAAGTCCGACGAGGCGCTCGAAGAGCTGTACAAGACCAAGGGCTACGACGACAGCAAGGCCACCATCGCCTACTGCCGCATCGGTGAGCGCTCGAGCCACACCTGGTTCGTGCTCAAGGAGCTCCTCGGCAAGGAAGACGTCAAGAACTACGACGGCAGTTGGGTCGAATACGGCTCCCTCGTCGGAGCACCCATCGAATTGGAGGTTCACTGATATGTGTGGAGCACCCGTGCAGGGTCAGACCATCCCCGCAGGCGTCGACGTCGAGAAGGAAACGGTCATCACCGGCCGTGTCCTCGCCGGCGACGGTGAGCCGGTAGCGGGCGCATTCGTCCGTCTCCTCGACGGCACCGGCGAATTCACCGCCGAGGTCGTCGCGTCGGGAACCGGCGATTTCCGTTTCTTCGCTGCCCCCGGACAGTGGACGCTGCGGGCATTGTCCGCATCGGGCAACGGCGACACCGTCATCACGCCCGAGGGCGCAGGCGTGCACTCGGCCGACGTCACCGTCGGAGTCTGAGTCACCGAACCGATCACGCAGAAGAACCCCGCACCTGGCAATCAGGTGCGGGGTTCTTTTCGTCGTTCTAGCCGGCCGCGCGCGCCGGCTCGGGGACCGTGGAGTACTGCGGCGGGAACATGCCGGGAGGTAGCGCAATGCCCTGGGATTCGAGGAAGGCACCGAGGTCGCTGACACGAGTCTGCGTCCCCGGCTCCGGTAGCACTCGGGGTTGCTGGGTCTCGGGCACCTGGGTCTGGGGTGCCTGGGTCTCGGGTTCCTGGGTCTCGGGTGCCTGGGTCTCGGGGGTGGCCGGGTCGACCGCGGGAGGCGCGTTCTTCTTCTCGCGTTCGGTGCGCGCGAGATCGGTCACCCAGGCGACCATCTTTTCGCTTTCCCACTCGACCCCGTCGTTGGGGTCGTTGTACCAGTAGGACAGGTGTTGCAGAAAGCCGATGGCCAAGTAGGGGCCGAGCACGACGTCGACGATGCCCTTATTGTTCTCCACCAGGCCCTCGCCCTCGGCGCGCAACTTCGCCTTCACCGTCTCGGCACCCGGACCGAGAGCCCAGTCGAGATCGGCGAGCAGCTGGTCGGGAGACAGCGCGGCTGCAGCCTTCGCGTCGTCCACCTGATACTGCCGGTCGGAGACTTTGACCAGAACCTGCAGTAGCGTCTCGTCCGACTCGAGCCACGACTTGTTCGTGGCGATATCGATGATCGCGCGGGTGGCAATGGAGGCCACCGTCCGACCGAAGTCGGAGACGGTCTGCACCGGGTTGAGCAGCGTCAACCGCATCTGACCGAATACACCGAGCGCCAGCTGCAGCAGTTCGATCTTGTCCGGCGAATCGCAGGCGAGATCGTAGGGACGACACGACCAGGTGACCTTGTCCGTCATCGACCCGTAGTCCCGCGGCGACTGGTCCATGAAGCCGCCGAGCGACGGGCCCACCTCGTCACCGAAGTTCGGCACGCCGGCCGGGCGGTAGGGCGACCCCACCATGACGACACCGACGACGTCGTCGGACGTGACGAGAGCGTTGGGGTCACGGTGGCCGAGTTCCCTCGTCACGCGATCGAGAATTTCGCCGCCGACGCTGTACCCGAGCAGCGCGAACTTGGTCTTCTCACCGCACTTGGTCTTGTACTCGTCCATCAACCGATTGGTCGACGCGATGCCGTCGGCGATCGATTCCTGGTAGGTCGGCACGTTGTCGAGTACGTCGAAACCGTAGGTGGAGGAATACGGGACGTAGAGCCAGCCGACGGTGCCGGGGCTGTCCGCGTTCGCCTCACCGACCGGAACGGTGACGTTGCCGACCCAGTTCGACGCGATCGTCTGCGCTTCTTCGTTGAGCGGATTGCGATCCGAGTCCGAGTCGGTGGCTCCGGATACCGCCAACAGCAGTACGTCCGGGCAGTCCTGCGCGTAGTTGTTCGGATCGATGTTCGGGCCCTGGGAAGAACCGAAGTCGGCCGAACCCGAATCTGCCGAACCCGAGTCGGGCGCGGCCAGCGCAGCAGCGGGAGCTGCGAGCGCCAACGCCAGTGCGACTACCGCCGATCGAACCAACACGGAACCGAACGACGATGTCCGAGCACGCTTATGACGCAGCATTTCTGCAGAGACCTCCCCAGCCTTACAAGACAGCAGCCTTTACGACACACATGGTGAATTCGTCGGCGCTGTCGAGATCGAGAGCCCGACGCCCCCGGGAAGAAGGTACCTGCTCGGGTCGGATTCGCCATCACTCCGAGTGATCCAGGGCACTGCGGGCCGCAAAATTGGTGGTGTGTCACCAATGCCACAGCGCGGAAACGGACCGTTGTCATCGACCGGTCTCGCCGGGGGTTAAACTCGGTTCCGTGGTCATCTTCTTCGAGGTATTGCTGGCGCTTGCGGCAGTAGCCATCATCGCGTTCTCGCTCTATGTCGTCTACCGACTGGTCAACGACGAGTCGTGACGGAACCGGGCGCGGGCAACCCCGACAGCATCGACGACGGACTGGGCACCCCTATCACCAGCGGTGACCAAGCCATTTCGGCTGCCGAGCAGAAGTTCGCCGAGGCGTCGGCTCGCAACATCCCGGTGCTGCCCGACATCCCCCATCCGGACGACACGGCGAATCTGCGGCTCGGCCCCGATCTGCACCCGTCGATGTTGGCACTGCTGCCACTCGTCGGCGTCTGGCGCGGTCAGGGCGAGGGGCACGATCCCGAAACGGACACCGACTATCCCTTCGGTCAGCAAATCGTCGTCTCCCATGACGGCGGCAGCTACCTCAGCTGGGAATCGCGCTCCTGGAGACTCGATTCCGACGGCAATTACGCGCACCCCGACCTTCGGGAGACCGGGTTCTGGCGCATCAGCGGCGGCGACGGAGTCAAGGGGTCCAAGGACGAAGAAGTCGTCGAACTGCTGCTGACGCACAGCACCGGCGTCGTCGAACTGTATTACGGTCACGCCCTGACCCAGTCGTCGTGGGAACTTGCTACCGACGTCGTCATCCGCAGCACCTCGGGTGCACTGGTGGGCGGAGCTCGCCGCCTGTACGGAATCGTCGAGGGCGGGGATCTGGCGTACGTCGAAGAACGTATCGTCGCCGACGGCCCGCTCGCACCGCGTCTGTCGGCCCGCCTCACCCGCTACATCGGCTGACGCAGAATCTTCTTCGGAACTCGGGGGCCGTTCGAATGCGAACGGCCCCCGAGCCATACCTGATGTCAGGTCCCGACCGGACAGGTCGGGGGCTCGGGGCCCGGGTAGCTGCCTGGGATTCGCCTGCCGCTCGCGCGGTCTTCGCAGTGAATCCGTCAGCGATTGCGGCTAGCTGACAGCCACCTCACGCGTCCTAGAGTTCATCAACTTCAGACCACCTCCTCTCTCGTGTACTCCCAACGTACGCCCGCGATCGGGAGTCGGCAAAGGGTTTTTTCGCAGTCCGGTCTCCGAGGTCGATCACCTGGTCGGCGTCGGTGTTCTCGGGCAATTGGTGAGTGACGACGACCACCGTTCGCTCGGCACCGAACAGCCCGCCGTCGGTGGTGAGCAGCTCGCGCAGAACCCGTTCGCCGGAGATTCGGTCGAGATGTTCGGTCGGCTCGTCCAACAGCACGACGGGCGCGGTACTCAGCAGTGCGCGTGCGAGAAGGAGTCGACGACGCTCGCCACCCGACACCGCCTGCGCCCCGCCGATCAGTGTCGTGTGAACGCCCTGGGGCAACGCGTCGAGCCACGGTCCGAGACCCACTCGTCGCAATGCCTGCGTTGCCTGGTCTTCGTCCACGTCGCCCCGCACCACTCGCAGGTTCTCCAGTATCGAGGTGTCGAACAGGTGCGCGTCTTCGGCGAACAGCGCTGCATCCGAACCGAATTCGACGGCAAGTGCGCGCAGCATCGTCGTCTTCCCCGATCCGCTGGGCCCGATGATCGCGCTCCGCGCATGTGCGCGGAAGTTCGTAGCAGGGGTCGGGCAGGAGTGGAGCCCGCGGAACGACCCGTCCAGGCAGGAGTGGAGCCCGCGGAACGACCCGTCCAGGCAGGAGTGGAGCCCGCGGAACGACCCGTCCAGGCTGCCGGGCACATGGGGCGGAGCCGCATCGAGCATGGTCATGATTCGGGTGGCCGCGATTCGGCCACGCATCAGTGCGATCGCTGCTGCGGGCAGAGCTGCGGTCGCCTCGAACGCGGCCAGTGGAACCAACACGATGATCGCGAGCGCCATCGGCGTCATGCCGCCCGCCGTGCCTCCGCCCGGGCCGTACAGCCCGATGCCGATGAACATCGACCCGATCACCGACGCTCCGATCGACAGTGGCTGTGCGGCATCGGCCAGTGCCGACGGACGCGCCGCGCGATCTCGGGCTGTCACCGAGTCCTGTGCTGCGCCTCGGGCTTCGGCGAGTGTCGCGTCCAGACGACGGGCGACTCGCAGTTCCGCCGCATGGTCGAGTGCGCGGACGGCTGTCTCGGCGAAGCGCACGTCGGCATCGGCACCGGCTTCCTCGGCGATCCTCGCCGATCGGGCCGCGAGCATCGGTGCACCCACGCCGGCGATCAGCAACGCCACCGCGAGAATCGATGCGGCGGCAGGTGCGATTCCCGCGAGCAGGCCCACGGCCGCGAGCATCATCACCACGCTCACACAGATGGGAACGACGGCCCGGATGACGACGTCGCCGAGAACGTCCACGTCCGCACCGGTGCGCGCCAGAACGTCACCCCGTCGCAGAGCGACCGCGCCGTTCCCGTTCGCCAGTCTCTCGTAGATCCTCGTGCGGGCTGCCGTCGTTCCACGTAGCGCCACATCATGGGTGGTCAAGCGTTCGAGATACCGAAACACCCCGCGCGAGATACCCAGTGCCCGAACGGCTACGACGGCAACCGACAGGTCCAGCACCGGTGGCATCTGCCACGCCCGGGTGATCAACCACGCCGACAGTGCCGCCAGGGCGAGTGCACTGCCCAGCGTCGCCACTCCGGCCAACACGGCCAGTACGACTCTGCGCGGAGACAGCTCCAACAGCGCCAGCGCTCGTCGCAGATCAGACATGCTCGAACTCCCGCTTCGTGGTCGAGTCACTGCGCACCTCGACGATGCGGTCGGCGGCATGCAGTACCGAACGCCGATGACCGACCATCACCACAGTGACGCCGCGGTCGGCGGCATCGCGAACCGCCTGCAGCACAGCCGCTTCACTCACCGGATCCAGGTGTGCCGTCGGCTCGTCCAACAGCATCACCGGAGCATCGGACACGAAGGTACGCGTCAGTGCTAGGCGCTGCAGCTCGCCGAGTGAAAGCCCTACCCCACCCTGCCCGACGCGGGTGTCCCAGCCCTCGGGGTGTTCTCGAAGCACCTCGTCGAATCCGGCTGCGCGGCAAGCGAGTTCCAGTGCAGCCGAGTCGGGGATTCCATGCAGGGTCACGTTGTCGTAGAGGGTGCCCGGCACCAAGACCGGCCGCTGCGGGAGCCAGGCCACCTGCGCCCACCACTGTTCGAGATCGAGTTCGGCGATCGGCACTCCCCCGACACTCACCGCGCCGGTCGACGGCGGAGTCAAGCCCAGAATCGCGTGCAGCGCAGTCGTTTTACCTGCGCCGTTCGGTCCGGTCAGGACCGTGACGGTGCCCGCCCGGCACAGCGCATTCAGCTCCGCTGGTGCCGCTCCGTCCCGACTCGCAACGCCGAGCCCGTCGAGTTCGATGTCGACGGCGCTCGCGTCGATGATGCGGCCACCGCCCGGCCGCGCCGTTCGCCGGTCCAACACCCGGAATGCACGATCGGCTGCCTCGACGCCGTCCTCGGCCGCGTGAAACTGGGTACCGACCGCGCGCAGTGGAAAATACACCTCGGGCGCGAGGACGAGCGCGATGATGCCGGCTTCGAGTGTCATCTCGCCGAACACCAGACGCAGCCCGATGCCGACGGCAACCAGCGCCACACACAGCGTCGCGAGCAACTCGAGCACCATCGACGACAGGAACGCAATCTTCAGTGCGCGCATGGTCGTTCGACGATGGGCGTCGCCCAATTCACGAACGCGAGCGGCCGGTCCGTGCTCGCGCCCGAGCGCGCGCAGGGTCGGTAGGCCGGCCAACAGATCGAGCAGTTGCGCAGACAACCTGGTCATCGTGGTGAGCGTGGCGGCCGCCCGGCCCTTGGTCAGCAAGCCGATCAGGATCATGAAGACGGGGATGAGCGGCAGAGTCACGGCGATGATGGCGGCCGACGTCAGATCCTGTGTGAGGATGACGATCAGGACCAACGGGGTGACGATGACGGCCAGCACCAGCGCCGGCAGATAGCCGGTCAGGTACGCCCGTAGTCCGCCGATGGCGCGGGTCACGACGACGGCCAGTTCTTCGCGCTCGGCGTCGAGCTCACGAGGATCGAAACGCGTTGCCGTCGTGAGTACTTCGACCTCCAGCTCGGCGACGACCCGCGACGCCGACCGGTGTGCGTAACGTGACTGGGCTCCGGTCGCCAGCACACGAACCACTGTTGCACCTGCCAGGACGATCAGTTCCGTCGTCCATACGGACAACGATCTGGCCGACGGATCGGTGATGACGCCGGCCAGCACGCGTCCGATTGCCAGCGCGCTCACGATGATGCACAGGGTCACCACGGTCGACAACGCGACCGTCACGAGCACGTAGCCACGGGCGGAGCGCGAGTATTTCCACAGTCGCGGATCGACCGGGCCCTTCGATCGTGTCCGCGGGGTGGTGGGTGCGGTCACGACTTCACCGACAGCCCGATCGAGTCGGGGATCTGGGCGCTCGAAATACGTTGCCGGAAGACCCAGTACGTCCACGCCTGGTAGCCGATGACGACGGGTGCAGCGAAGGCCGCAGCCCACGTCATCACCTTCAACGTGTACGGGCTGGACGACGCGTTGGCGATGGTGAGATCGAAGGCGGCATCGGTGCTGGACGGCATCACGTTGGGGAACAGCGACGCGAACAGCAGCACGACGACGGCGACGATGGCAATGCAGGTGAAGACGAAGGCCCAGCCTTCACGTACTTTCGCCGTCAGCGCGACGACGAGCAGCAGTGCCACTGCTGCCACCGCGACGAGTACCCAGGTCCAGGTTTTTCCGTACGCGAGTTGTGTCCACAGCGCGAAGGCTCCACCGACGAGCACTGCCGGAACCGACAGCCACGCGGCCATTTTCACCGATTCCTCGTGGACGTCGCCGGAGGTCTTCAGCGCGATGAACACGGCACCGTGCAGGGCGAACACCACGGCCATCGTTACTCCGCCGAGCAGTGCGTACGGGTTGAGGAGGTCGAAGAACCCCGCGGTGACCTTCTTGTTCTCGTCGATCGCGACTCCACGGACGATGTTGGCGAACGCGACGCCCCACAGCACAGCCGGAACCCACGAGCCGATGCCGATGCCGATGTCGCAGCGACGACGCCACACCGGGTCGTCGATCTTGCCGCGCCATTCGATGGCGCAGATGCGCAGGATGAGCGCCACCAGGATCAACAGCAACGGTAAGTAGAAGCCCGAGAACAACGTGGCGTACCACTCGGGAAAAGCCGCGAACAGGGCACCGCCTGCGGTGATGAGCCAGACTTCGTTGCCGTCCCACACCGGACCGATCGTGTTCAGAACGGCACGCCTGCGCTTTTCTCCCGTCGCGGGGTCGGGGTGCCTACCCAGAATGGGCATGAGCATGCCGACGCCGAAGTCGAAGCCTTCGAGCACGAAGTAGCCGACGAAGAAGAAAGCGATGACGAGAAACCAGAATTCGGGCAGTGACATTGCTATCCCCTAGTACGCGAACGAGAGCTGCTTGGGCTCATCGTCTTCCGATTCCGGTGGGTCGACGTGCGGGTGCGCGTCGTGGTCGAGAGGTCCTTCGATGACGTAGCGCCGGAGCAGGTAGAACCAGACCCCTCCGAGAGCGGCGTACAGCAGTGTGAACGTCACCAGCGAGGCGACGACGAGGCCGACGGGATGGTCGGAGACGCCCTGGTCTACGGTGAGCCGGATCTGATCGACTCCCGAGAGGTTGGGCGCGACAACCCATGGCTGACGCCCCATTTCGGTGAAGATCCAGCCTGCACTGTTGGCCAGAAACGGCGTCGGAATCGCCAGCAGCGACAGCCACGAGAACCACTTCTGGTCGGGAATCCGACCACCTCGGGTGACCCACAGTCCCGCAACAGCGAGCAGAGCGGAGCCCGCGGCGAGGCCGATCATCATTCGGAATGCCCAGTAGGTGACGAACAGGTTCGGCTTGTAGTTGCCCGGTCCGAACTGCTGCTCGTATTGATCCTGTAGCTGGTTGACGCCCTGCACGGTGGCACCGAAGTCGTTCTCCGCCAGGAACGACGTGAGGCCGGGGATCGAGATGAGGTGCTCCACGGATTCGCAGTTGTTGTGGGTACCCACGGTCAGGAGCGAGAAGCTGGCTCCGGTTTCTGTGTCGCACAACGATTCTGCGGAGGCCATCTTCATCGGCTGCTGCTCGAACATGAGCTTGCCCTGAATGTCTCCGGTAATGGCGAGCGCCCCACCCGCAACGATCATGACGATGAAGGACATGCGCGCTGCCGACCTGAACATCGTGCGTGAGTCGGTGGCTTGTTCATCCATCTTCTTTTTTCGAGCCTCGCGAACCATCCACCATCCGGAGATGCCTGCAACGAATGTCGCGGCGGTGAGGAATGCGCCTGCGACCGCGTGCGGAAAGGCTGCCAGCGCAGTGTTGTTGGTGAGCAGCGCCCAGATGTCGGTCAGCTCGGCGCGGCCGGTTTCTTCGTTGTAGATCGCGCCGACGGGATGCTGCATCCAGGAGTTGGCCGCGATGATGAAGAAGGCCGAGGCGTTGACGCCGATGGCGACGAGCCAGATGGTCGCCAGGTGAACGAGTTTGGGTAGTCTGCTCCATCCGAAGATCCACAGACCGAGGAACGTGGACTCGAGGAAGAACGCGACCAGCCCTTCGAGTGCGAGGGGCGCTCCGAAGACGTCACCGACGAATCGCGAGTATTCGCTCCAGTTCATTCCGAACTGGAACTCCTGCACGATTCCCGTTGCGACGCCGAGTGCGAAGTTGATGAGGAACAGCTTGCCGAAGAACTTGGTCAGCCGGTACCAGGAATCCTTGCCGGTGATCACCCACATGGTCTGCATGGCCGCCACCATCGGCGCGAGGCCGATGGTGAGGGGTACGAGAATGAAGTGATAAACGGTGGTGATACCGAACTGCCACCGCGAGACATCCAACGCGTCCATCGATACTCCGAACTCTTCCACCCGAGCTGTGACGGGCAACACCGCAGGTCAGGGCATTGGCCCGCGACTGATTCGAATGTACTACTACGAGTAGTAGTAGGGAAGAGTCTTTCGACAGGGCCATTGGGCCCTCAGAGCATCCGGACGGTCTCCACCGCCAGATCGACCATCTCGGGCACCTCGCTCGCGCGGCTGGGCCGCCCCAGAACGACGCCGTTCATCGACGTCACCCGCGCCGCCAGCGTGACGCTCGAAACCAGCCAAACACTTTCCGCTGCAACGAGATCCGCTGGATACAGATGTCCGTGCTCGCACGTCCAACCGGCCGCCTCGGCCACCGAGAACAGGGCGGCAACAGTGGTGCCCGCCAGGATGCCCTGCTCGACCGACGGTGTGACGAGAGTCTTACCGCGCGCCACCACCACGGTCGAGCGGGGGCCCTCGAGCACTCTGCCCTCACTGCTGAGGTAGATCACGTCGTCCACGCCCTGGCGGGCAGCGTGGCGCAGTGCGGCCATGTTGGTGGCGTACGACAATGTCTTCGCGCCGGCGAGCTGCCACGGCGCACCGGCGGAGAAATCGACCGAATAGCCCCGATCGAGCGTTATCACCGACACCCCGTTCTCCCGGGCGTTACGTACTCTTCCCGGCAGTGGCCCGAGTGTCGCGAACGCCGTCGGATCGCCGCCGCGCTCACGGCCACGGCTGAGCACCAACCGCAGGACGCCCTCGTCGGTGGAGTTCTCCGTCCACAGGCCGACCGATTGCTCGATCACTGCGCGCCAGGCGTCCAGTTCGGGGACCGGAAGATCCAGGGCCGCAGCCGACGCGGCCAGACGCGCCAGGTGCAGCTCGACGCCGCAGGCCGAACCGTCCCGCACCAGCAGCGTCTCGAACGCGCCGTCACCACGCACGGCAGCCAGGTCGTCGGCGAACAGCAACGGCCGATCCGCGTCGTGCACTCGGCCGTCCAACGTCACCACTACCGACTCCGACATGCCGCCACCCTAAGGGCTGTGTCCGGGTGCTCCTACTATGGAGTGGTGTCCGATCCTGTGACGATCACCCCGAGTCCTCTTCTCACTCTCCCCGGCGCAGTGCCCTCTCCCGACGACAGCGTCGATGCCGGCGTCGCCTGGCATTACGGCAATCCGTTCGGCGAACAACGCAGTGCCGTCAGCGCCGCCGCCGTCATCGATCGATCCCACCGATTCGTGCTCGCCATCAGCGGCGACGAGCGCTCGAGCTGGCTGAACACGATCTCGAGCCAGCTCGTCTCGGATCTGCCCGACGGCAGCTCGGCCGAAAACCTGAGCCTGGACGTCAACGGCCGGATCGAGCATCACTTCGTACAGACCGATCTGGGCGGGATCACCTACATCGATACCGAACATGCACAGGGACCGGATCTGCTGTCGTTCCTGAAGAAGATGGTCTTCTGGGCCAAGGCCGAACCCCGCGAGGCCGACGAACTCGCCGTTCTCTCCGTCCTCGGATCCGACGCGGCGTCGATTCTGGACAAGGCGGGACTCCCGGTTCCGAGCGAGATCTACGGCGCGTCGGCAGTGGACGGCGGCGGCTTCGTCCGGCGGATGCCCTGGCCGGATCCGAATTCGTACGACGTCGTCGTCCCCCGAGCAGGTCTGAGCAACTGGTTCCTTCGCCTCCGCGACGCCGGTGCCGCCCCGGCCGGAACCTGGGCGTACGAGGCGTTGCGGGTCGAATCGGTGCGACCGCGGGTGGGCGTGGACACCGACGAGAAGACCATTCCGCACGAGGTCCGATGGATCGGCAGTGCAGCCGAGTTCGGGGCGGTTCATCTGGAGAAGGGCTGCTATCGCGGGCAGGAGACCGTCTCGCGGGTGCACAACCTCGGTCGACCGCCGCGTCACCTGGTACTCCTGCATCTCGACGGTTCCGCCGACGGACGGCCCGAGACCGGCGACCCTGTCACCGCCGGTGGCCGCGCGGTGGGGCGTCTGGGGACCGTTGTCGACCACTTCGAGCTCGGGCCCGTTGCCCTCGCGCTGGTCAAGAGAACGATTCCGGTGGACACCGCCCTGGAGGTGGGTCCGTGTGCAGCGTCGATCGACCCGGATTCCATCCCCTCGTACGACGACGTGCAGGCCGGCCGCGCGGCCGTCGATCGCCTACGCGGCCGGTGACCGGGACCGTCTCGGCGGTCTGCGTGGTGCATGCCGACGTCCCGTTCGGTCGGCGCGGCGTCGTCGACAGCGGCATCGACAAGCGCCCCGTGCACGGCCCGGTGGATGTGCACGAGCTCGGCATCGGCGGTGACCACTGTCGCGACACAAAGTTCCACGGTGGTCTCGATCAGGCCGTGTACGCCTACGACGAGGCAGAAGCCCGGTACTGGGCCGATCAGCTGGGCATGCCCGTCGAGCCAGGACGGTTCGGCGAGAATCTGCGGACCAGCGGCGTCCCGGTGACCGACGCGGTGATCGGGACGCGGTGGCGCATCGGCACGGTGATGCTGGAGGCAACCATTGCCCGAAAGCCCTGCGGCACGTTCGCGCGGTGGATGGGCGAGCCGGGGTGGGTTCGCCGATTCACGGCCCAGGGAGATGTGGGTGCTTACTTCCGAGTGCTCGAGCCCGGGGTCTTCGCCGCCGGTGATTCGGTGACGGTCGAATCGGTTCCACGGCACGCGGTGACGGTGCGGATGCTCTTCGAGGGGCGGGACGCCGCGGCGATGCAGACTCTTCTGGACGAGCCCGGATTGGCACCGAAGGTGTACCGCGACGCGGCGGCGGCGCTCAAATCGTCTCGGAGGTCATGACGCGCAGCACTACTGTTTTCGTGTCGTAACGCGAGGATAGTTCGCCTGAGCACGGATATGCGCAGGTACAGGCAGCGCGGGCCCCTGCCCCGGGCGTGTCGCGCCGCCGGGCCCGGCGTCGACACGTGGTGCCGTATGCGCATCGCGGCGATTCGCGCGCTAGAGTGTGTGCCAGGAAGAAATACCAACTCTAACGGGGCCGCCAAATTTCCCCAGGCCGCCCCGCAAGTCCGCGAGGGGGCACCGCCATGGGCCGAGGCAGGGCTAAGGCAAAGCAGACAAAGGTCGCTCGTGAGCTCAAGTACAGCTCGCCGACAACGGACTTGGAGAGTCTGCAAAGAGAGCTCTCCGGTGGTTCGTCCAACTCCCATCGTGGCGGCATCCACTCTGACTCGGATGTGCATTCCCGAGTCGAGGAAGACGAGTACGAGGACTGGCGACGCTAGAAACTGTGCATTGAACGACTGAGGGGGAGCCGCACCGCGGCTCCCCCTCACTTGTTCGTCGTGTGACCAGCCGGTCAGAACCTCGGGTGGTTACCCAGCAGCAGCGCGCGCTCGTCGGCGACATCCTTGCCCGCAGCCTTCTTGACCGTGCCGAGAGTCCAGCAGTCGATGTGGCGTGCAGTCAGTACCGCCAGAGCACGATCGACGTCCTCGGGGGCGACGATCGCGACCATGCCGACACCCATGTTGAACGTCTGCTCCATCTCGGCCCGCTCGACGCGTCCGCGCTGCGCGATGAGGGAGAAGATCGGGGCCGGGCTCCACGTGGTCCGATCGAGTTCGGCCACGAGGCCCTCGGGCATGACGCGCGAGAGATTGTTGGCGAGTCCGCCGCCCGTCACGTGGCAGAACGTGCGCACGTCGGTCTCGGCCGCGAGTGCGAGGCAGTCCTTGGCGTAGATCTTCGTCGGCTCGAGCAGTTCCTCGCCGAGTGTTCGGCCGAACTCCTCGACGTGTCCGCCGAGATCCATGTGGTTGATCTCGAGCAGCACCTTGCGAGCGAGCGAGTAGCCGTTGGAATGCAGACCGGACGATCCCATGCCGATGACGACGTCGCCGGGACGCACGCGCTCGGGTCCGAGGATCGAGTCCGCCTCCACGACGCCGATGCCGGTGGCGGACAGGTCGTAGTCACCGTCGGCCATCAGCCCCGGGTGTTCGGCCGTCTCGCCGCCGAGCAACGCACAACCGGCGATGATGCAGCCTTCGGCGATGCCCTTGACCAGTTCCGCGACCTGCTCGGGAACGACACGGCCGACGGCGATGTAGTCCTGCAGGAACAGTGGCTCGGCTCCGCACACGACCAGATCGTCGACGACCATGGCCACGAGGTCGAGGCCCAGGGTGTCGTGCTTGCCGAGGGCCTGGGCGACGGCGACCTTGGTGCCGACTCCGTCGGTCGAGGCAGCCAGGACCGGCTCGCGGTAGTCGCCCTTGAGCGCGAACAGACCGGCGAAACCACCGAGACCGCCCATGACCTCGGGCCTGCTGGCCTTCTTGGCGAGTGGCGCGAACAGTTGAACTGCTCGGTCTCCTGCGGCGATATCGACCCCGGCCGCCGCGTAGGAGGCACCGCCCGAGTGAGTTGCGCTCGTGGGTTGGGATTCCTCGGTCATTCGGCTCCAGCCTGTGTACTCGTTCATGTCAGCGCTCGTAGCGGCGCAGATAGCGCCCTAACGGTACCGGAGTGCCCGCTGGCGGGAAGAATTCACGTGTGCAGCCGCTTGCCCGGGATGGCGGCCAACAGCTTCTTCGTGTACTCCTCCTCCGGCGAGCGCAGAATCTTCCACGGCGTGCCCTGCTCCACGACACGGCCGCCCCGCAGCACCACCACCCGATGTGCGACGCGATCGACCACCGCCAGATCGTGGCTGATGAACAGGCAGGCGAAACCGAACTCCTGCTGCAGCGCCTCGAACAGGTCGAGCACGGCCGCCTGGACCGAGACGTCGAGTGCACTGGTCGGCTCGTCCGCGACCACCAGATCCGGTCCCAGCACCAGTGCCCGCGCCAGGCTGACGCGTTGCCGTTGCCCGCCGGACAGCTCGTGCGGGTACCGCTTGTCGGTGCCGGACGGTAGCTGCACGGCATCGAGCAGCTCGGTGGTCCTGGACGCGATCGCGTCCTTGGAGCCGTACTTGTGCACGATCATGGGCTCGGCGATACATTGCCCGACGGTCAACCGCGGATTCAGCGACGCCGACGGGTCCTGGAAGACGAAACCGAATCGCTTGCGCAAGGGCTTGAGCTTGCGCTCGCTCACTCCGGCGATGTTCTGCCCCATCACCGTCACGCTGCCGCTGGTCGGCTTCTGGAGCGCTGCAACGCACCTGCCGATCGTCGACTTACCGGAGCCGGATTCGCCCACCAGACCGAGGGTTTCGCCGCGGTGGATGGTCAGCGAGACGTCGTCGACCGCTCGGAATGCCGAGGAGCCGACCCCACCGGAGAACTGCACCACCAGCTGCGAGACGTCGAGTACCGGCTCGCCCGACGTGTCGACGGTCTTGTCCGACTCCACTGCAGCAAGGGTCGGCACGGCTGCCAGCAGCTTTTTGGTGTACTCGTCTTCGGGGGCGTCGAACAGCTGTGCCACCGGCGCTTCCTCGACGACGCGGCCGTTCTGCATGACGACGACGCGGTCCGCCAGATCGGACACGACGCCCATGCTGTGAGTGATCAGCACGATGGCGCACCCGAGCCGGTCTTTCAGATCGCGGAGCAGCTCGAGGATCTCGGCCTGCACCGTGACGTCGAGGGCGGTGGTCGGCTCGTCGGCGATGATGACTTTCGCCTCGCACGAGATGGCGATCGCGATCATGACGCGTTGCTTCTGGCCACCGGAGAGCTCGTGTGGGTAGTACGAGAAGCGCTGCTCGGGGTTGGGCAACCCCACCATCGTCAACAGCTCGATGGCCCGCGCCTTGGCATCTTTGCTATCCATCCGTTTACCGTCCGCACTTCGGGTCGTTCCGCCGGCTCCACTCCTGGCGCGGGTGTGCGCGCGCAGCGCCTCGACGATCTGGTATCCGATGGTGAACAGCGGATCGAGAGCACTACCCGGTTCCTGGAACACCATCGAGATCTTGTTGCCGCGCAACTGCGCCCACGCCTTGTTGCTGAGCGTCGTCACGTCCTGGCCGCCGAGCACCACGTGCCCTTCGACGCGTGCGGTGTCGGGCAGCAGCCCGATGGCGGATCGGACGCTGACGGATTTGCCCGAGCCGGACTCCCCCACCACGGCCAGTACCTCGCCGGGATACACCTCGAACGACACCTCGGTGACGGCGTCGACTTCGCCGGCATCGGTCGCAAACGTGACGGACAACGACTTCACCGACAGTGCGGACTCGCGTGGAGTCACAACGCTCGATGTCATACCTTCACCGCCTTCTTGAACTTCTTGCGGGTGCGCAGCAGCGGATTGAGTGTCTCGCTTGCACTTTCACCCACCATGGTCAAACCGAGTACGACCAGCACAATGCCGAGGCCCGGGAACACCGACGTCCACCAGATGCCGTTGGAGATGTCCGGTAGGGCCTTGTTGATGTCGTAGCCCCATTCCGACGCGGAGGTGGGTTCGATGCCGAACCCGAGGAACCCGAGTCCGGCCAGGGTCAGGATGGCCTCGGCCCCGTTGAGGGTGATGATGACCGGCAGTGTCTGCACCACGTTGGCGAGGATGTGCCGGAACAGAATTCGCGGTGTCCCGGCACCGGTGACCCGAGCGGCATCGACGTACGGTTCGGTCTTGACGGCCACCGTGGCGTTGCGGACCACACGGAAATACTGCGGAACGAAGATGGCCGTGATGGCGATTGCTGCGGACGCGATGCCACCGAAGCTCGACGACTGTCCACCCGCCACGACGATCGAGATGACCACCGCGAGAAGCAGAGACGGGAATGCGTACATCGCGTCCATGAACAATACGAGCACCCGGTCGAACCAGCGGCCGATGTAGCCCGAGGCCAGACCGAGGGGAACGCCGATGATCAGGGACAGCACCAACGACGAGGCGATGACCATCAATGCGGTTCTGGCACCGTAGATCACCCGCGAGAACACGTCCTCGCCGCGAACCGAGGTACCGAACCAATGGTCCGCGGACGGCGCGGCCTGGCGGGCGAAATCCGCTCCGGCGTCGCTGGTCTGCGAGAAACCGTACGGCGCGAGAATCGGCGCGAACAACGCCGCGATCACGAACCCCACCATCAGCGCCAACCCGACGACGAGCGTGACCCGCTGCAATCCCGAGGTGGACTTCACGAACGCGACGCCGGGAAACCCTCTGCGGTGCGGACGGGTGGGAGGGACGTCGGACAGCACGACTTCGGTGCTCATCAGAACCTCACTCTCGGGTCGATGAGGGCGACGATCGCGTCGGTGACGAAGCTGACGACAGCGACCACCACGGCCAGGAACGTCACGATGCCTTGCACGGCAACGAAATCGCGGGCCTGCAGATAGCGGGCGAGTTCGTAGCCCAGTCCTTGCCACTCGAAGGTCGTCTCGGTGAGTACGGCACCGCCGAGGAGGACGGCGATCTGCAGTCCGATGACGGTGACGATGGGAATCATGGCGTTGCGGAACGCATGTCGCCTCGTCACCGTGCCCTCACTCAACCCGCGCGCGCGGGCGGCATCGACGAACGGCGACTGCAACGTCTGAATCAGGTTGACCCGCACCAATCGCAGGAACACACCTGCCGTCAGCAGGCCGAGCGCAAGAGCGGGCAGAACTGCGTGTTCGAGCACGTCGACGGTGTAGCCCGTGTCGCCGTACAGGAACGAGTCGATGATCAGAATGTTCGTCTTCGGGGAGACGTTCTGCAGTGCCAGTTCCACATTGGTACTGGCCCGCCCGGCGACCGGCAGCCAGCCGAGCTTGACGGCGAACAGCAGCTTGAGCAGCATGCCGACGAAGAACACCGGGGCCGCGTACGCCAGGATCGCGAAGATTCGCAGCGACGCGTCACCGAACCGGTCGCGATGGGTGGCAGCGTAGAACCCGAGCGGGATGCCGACCGCGAACGCGACGAGCAGCGCCCAGAACGCCAATTCCAGTGTGGCAGCACCGTTGACGAGCAGGACGTCACTGATCGCGCGATTGTCGGTGGCGGAGCGGCCGAAGTCGCCGCGCAACAATCCGGTCAGGTACTCCCAGTACTGCGTCAGGATCGGCCGGTCGTATCCGGCCTCGGCCTTGCGCTGGGCGATCTGTTCGGCGGGCAGTCGACCACCGAGGGCGGCGGTGATCGGGTCACCGATCACGCGCATGAGAAAGAAGACGACGGTGACGAGAATCCAGGCAGTCGGGATGATCAGCAGAAACCTGATCCCGAGATAGCGGGCGAGCGCGCCGTATCGTGACGGCGCGCTCGCCTGCTGCGCTTTCTTCTCCCCTACCGGCGTCTGTGCGGTAGCGGGCACCGGTCAGCTCTTGGCGAGAGTGACGAAGCGGAACTTGAACGAGGCGTCGAGGGTCTCGTCCACACCGCTGATCTCATCGGTGGCGACGGCGATCTGCTTGCCCTCCAACAGCGGAAGGGTGGGCAGGTAGTTGGTCGCGAGCTCGGTCTGAATCTGTCCGATGATCTGCATCCGTGCGTTCTCGTCGGCCGTCGTGCGCTCGAGGTCGAGCAGTGACGTGATCTCCGGGTTCTCGAAATGCGACTGGAGGAAGTTGTCCGGTCCGAAGAACGGCGTCAGGTAATTGTCCGCATCGGGGTAGTCGGGGAACCAACCCAGCTGGTAGACCGGGTACGCGTCGGCGACACGTTCCTTGGTGTACGTGCTCCACTCGGTGGACTGCAGATTGACGTTGAACAAGCCCGTCGCGTCGAGCTGGCTCTTGATCGCGGCGTACTCCTCGCTCGAACTCGAGCCGTAGTGATCCGGGTTGTACTGCAGGTTGAGTTGGATCGGGGTGACGACGCCTGCAGCGGAGAGGAAGCCGGCAGCCTCGTCTTTGTTGGGGGTCTCACCGTAGACGTCGGAGAAGGCCTTGTTGGAACCTTCCAGACCGGTCGGCACCACGGAGTACAGCGGGGTGTACGTGCCCTTGTAGACACCGTCGGAGAGCGCCTGGCGATCGACCGAGGCCGCAATTGCCTTGCGCACGGCCAACTTCTGCTCGGGAGTGTTGCCGGGCATCGTGTTCATGTTGAAGACCATGTAGCGGGACTCGCCGCCGGGCCCTTCGTGCACCGTCAGGCCGTCGACGGCTCCCAGCGATTCGACGTCGGTCGGGGTCAGAGAGCGCCACGCGACGTCGATGGCCTTGTTCTGCACATCGAGCTTGAGGTTGTCCGAGCTGGTGTAGTACTTCACGTTGACCGACGACGTCTTCGGAGTTCCGAGAATGCCGTTGTAGTCACCGTTGGCCACGAAGCTGACGAGCGAGTTCTTGCCGTAGCTCGAGATGGAGTAGGGGCCGGCGAACGGCTTGCCGGCAACCACTGCGTCGTCGTCGAGCACCTTGTCGGCCGGGAACACCGTCTGGTCGACGATCGGGCCCGCTGGTGTCGCGAGGATCTGCGGGAACGTCTGGTCGTTGGCCGCTTTGAGAGTGAATTCGACCGTCTTCTCGTCCGGGGTCGCGATGCTGTCGAGATTGGTCAGCAGCGAGGCGGGCCCGTTCGGATCGTTGATCGCGACGATGCGGTCGAACGAGAACTTGACGCTCTCGCTCGTCAACGGATTGCCGTTGGCGAACTTCAGGTCGTCCTTCAGCGTGCACTTGTAGACGGTCGGCTCCGCGAAATCGCAGCTCTCGGCCGCATCGGGCTCGAGCTCGGAGCTACCGGGAGCGAAGTTCATCAGGAAGGGATACGTCTGGTTCATCACCATGAACGATCCGTTGTCGTACGAGCCGGCCGGGTCGAGCGAGGTGACCTGATCCGTGGTGCCGACCGTGATGGTCTCACCGCCGCCGCCGTCGCCGGATCCTCCGGCGTCGGTGCGTCCCGAGCCGCACGCTGCGGCGGTCAGTGCGAGTACCGACAGTGCGGCCACTGCGGCGGTCTTCTTGCCGTGCTTACGCACAGCCGTTCGTGATGCGGCGCTGTAGCGCTGCATGCGTCCGTCGTCGGGCGACAGGGTCATCTGAGCCTCTATCCAATCGGTGTGTCCTATGTAACTCGGGACAGTACCGATGGACTGTTTCCAATATGTGGCATTGAGAAAACCCTGCTGTTCCCTATCGGGAAACCCCAGGTCAAGGGCGACTGAGAGCGCTCACATTCGCGTCGTTGTCCACCGGTTGCCCAGCAGCCGACGCCAACAGACCCTCGAGCACGTGCTTGCCGAGTGCATTGTCCGCAGGCAGATCGATGGGGTACTTCCCGGTGAAACATGCTGCACACAAGCGCGATTCGGGCTGCTCCGACGCCGCGATCATGCCGTCGATGGAGATGTACCCGAGCGAGTCGGCACCGATGGCCTGCCGGACGCCCTCGAGGATGCCGTCCTCGGAATCGACGCCGTTGGCGATCAGCTCTGCGGGAGAAGCGAAGTCGATGCCGTAGAAGCAGGGCCACCGCACCGGCGGGGACGCGATACGTACGTGGATCTCGAGGGCACCGGCCTCGCGCAGCATTCTGATCAATGCCCGCTGCGTGTTGCCTCGAACGATCGAATCATCCACCACCACGAGCCTTTTGCCGCGAATGACCTCTTTGAGAGGGTTCAGCTTGAGCCGGATACCGAGCTGCCGAATGGTCTGCGACGGTTGAATGAACGTGCGACCCACGTATGCGTTCTTCATGAGCCCCTGGCCGTACGGGATTCCCGAGCCCTGAGCGAAGCCCACCGCTGCCGGAGTTCCGCTCTCGGGCACCGGAATGACCAGATCACCCTCGGCCGGATGCTCTTTCGCGAGGCGACGTCCGATTTCCACCCGCGTCGAGTGCACCGAGCGCCCGCCGATGACGCTGTCGGGCCGTGCGAGATACACGTACTCGAACACGCAGCCCTTGGGCTCGGGTGCAGCGAAACGCGAGGACCGAACGCCGTCGGCGTCGATCGCCAACAGTTCGCCGGGCTCGATGTCGCGGACGAAGGCCGCACCGACGATGTCGAGTGCTGCGGTCTCGCTGGCGACGACCCAACCGCGATCGAGGCGACCGAGGCACAGCGGCCGAACGCCGTGCGGATCACGCGCGGCGTAGAGGGTGTGCTCGTCCATGAACGTCAGGCAGAACGCGCCTTTGAGCAGCGGCAGCAATTCCATGGCCGCCTGCTCGATGGTGCAGTCGGCGGCCTTGTGCGCCAGGAGTGCCGTCACGACATCGGAATCCGACGTGCCGTTGCCCTGCAACCGATCGCTGATCAGGCCCTCATCGCGAGCCTTGGTGGCGAGTTCGGCGAAGTTCACCAGATTGCCGTTGTGCCCGAGTGCGATACCGGTACCGGCAGTGGTGGTACGGAAGATCGGCTGCGCGTTCTCCCACGTCACCGAACCGCTGGTGGAGTAGCGGCAGTGACCGATGGCCACATGCCCGGGCATCGCGCCGAGCGTCTGCTCGTCGAACACCTGACTGACCAGGCCGAGATCCTTGAACACGAGTACCTGGGAGCCGTCGGACACCGCGATGCCTGCGGCTTCCTGCCCACGGTGCTGCAGTGCGTAGAGGCCGTAGTACGAGAGCTTGGCCACGTCCTCGCCCGGTGCCCACACACCGAACACTCCACACTCTTCGCGCGGCTCGTTCTCCGGCTCGTCGATGGGTTTGCCTACCAGAAGATTCGGACTGTCGACCGACAAATCGGCGTTGGTCACAGGCATTGCTCCCTAGGGGGTCCGGGGCGGGGGGCCGTGCCCAGTCTACGGGCACACGGGCTGACACAACGCATCGTGTGTCCAGGAGATTCCCGACGGCCCAACGGCCGCTGAATTCCGACGGTCACGCGATGGTCAGCAACGGCAACCACCGACCCACTTCGGCGGCCCGGCTGCCGGACGCGTCGATCGAGCCGTCGCCGAGCGCCTCGGCGAAATCTCGGGTCCCGGTGGCCACCTGAAGCCAGGTCAGCGCATCGGTTTCCACGACGTTCGGCGGGGTTCCTCTGGTGTGCCTGGGCCCGACGATGCACTGCACCGCGACGAACGGCGGCACCCGCACCTCCACCGACGACCCCGGTGCGTTCTGACCGAGAGTCCTGGCCGTGGTGCGGACGGCGGCGGCGATCTGCGCGCGCGACGGCTTCTCGGCCTCGCCTCGGATCCAGTCCGCGACGGCCAGGACCGCCTCGCGAACCTCGGCGGGACCGACCTCCTTGTGCGGTGGCATCTCCGGTCAGCTCCTTTCGAGTTCGGTAGCCGCGAGATGCGCCAACACGGCACCGCTCGCATTGAGTGCGTAGTGCAGCGCAGCCGGAGCGAGCACACTGCCGCTGTGTGCCCGCAGCCACGAGAACACCACACCGGCGACGGTCGTCGTGGCGACGGTCCCGACCACGGAATCACCGGCGGCGCGGGCGGGACGAATGTGCCACAGTCCGAAGAAGATCGGCGACAGGGCAGGCGATGCGGCATCGAGCACACCGCGGAAGAGCAACTCCTCGGTCAGCACCGTCCCCACCGGAATTCGGAACAGCACCCATTCGACGAGATCGTCCTCGGACGGTCGGACGCGTCGACGCAGTGCGGGTACGGCGGCCACCACCGCAGACCCGAGAACGGGTATCGCTGCCGCCGCAGCGCCCCATTTCAGTCCGGATGCGGCGTTACGCAGGCCCAGCCGTTCGGCATTCGATCCCCACACCGCAGCCACTGCGACTGCGAACGACGCGTTGGCTACTGCCCGCCCACGGGCTCCGAGCCCGGCCGCAGGCAGCACGTACGTGCTCCACGCCGTTGTCACGAGTCCGGTCAGAATGGGTCGTTCCGCAGGCTCCACTCCGGTTGCCAGAGCGGTTCTCACTTCTCGGGACCGTCACGTCCGGCGAATTGCTCCATGACGCCGCGCACTCGTTCGGTGTCGCGATCGGTCCAGCCTTCGGGGGCGGCGACGGCCACCCAGCCGTCGAGCACGAGGGTTCCGTAGTTGTGCCCGTGGCCGTCGGGGACGCCTGCTGCGTTGGTGAGGTCGGCTGCCACCTGCCAGAACGTCACCACCGGGAACCAGCGCATGCTCGGCAATCGGTCCGGCCCCGGCGGCTCGGACAGCCAGTCCGGACGCTCGAACAGCAGGTCGGGTGACCACCAGACCACCGGATCCGACGCATGCTGGACGTACAGGATGCGAGGGTTGTACCAGGGCTGATCTTCCGGTGGAATACCCGAGGAATTGTCGGCGAAGCGAACCGTCAGGCCCTCGGAGTACACCGGCCGAACCTCGGGGCTACCCGGATCACGCCTGCTGACGAACTGACTCCAGATGCGGTTGTCGTTCGGCGGGCCCACCCACAGGACGCCGTCGGTGGTGGCGCGGATGTCCGCCAAACCGTCGAACGCGCCTTCACCGGACTTCGTCCCCAGACTTTCGCCGTAGACGTAGAACTTGGGACGGGTGGCCTCCGGCTCCTGCAGCCACCGGTCGTGCACCTTGTCGATCAGCGCCTTGCCTGCCTGAGCGGCCTTGTCGCCCTCGGCGATGAACGAGATCCAACTCGGCAGATACGAGTACTGGGAGGCGACGGTGGCGACATCGCCGTCGAACATCAGCTCCTCGGCTTCGACGGCGGTGGGGTTGACCCAGCCGGTGCCGGTGGTCGGCACGACGATGAGCGCTTTGCGCTGGAACGCGCCGGTGCGTTCGAGTTCGGCGACGACGATATCGAGTCGTTCGTCCTGAGTCTCAGCGGTTTCCAGCCCGGCGTAGGCCCGGATCGGTTCGAGGCTCGGACGTCCGGTGGCCCGTTCCATCTCGTCGGCTCGCAGGCCGCTGGCGACGAAGTTGCGACCCTCGAATCCGAGTGTGTCCCACGGAGCCAACGAATTCGGGCTACCCGACCTCTCGTCGACGACGGGTTGTTCTGTGCCCTCTCGCGTTTCGTTGTTCTGCAGACTGAACACCGAGTTGGTCACCTCGGAGACCGCACGCAGCAGCACACCCTGAACCAGGGCGACGACCAGAACCACGAGGACGATCACGCCGAGCGCGTTGGCCACTTCGCGTGGCATCTTGACGATGCGATTGATCTGACGGGCGAGCAATCGGACGACGTCGCGTAGCACCCGCGAGATCGAGATGAGCAGTGCGGCAATGGCAATGCTCAACGCCCCGGTGCGGAAGTACCCCGTCGTGGTGGTGCCCTCCGCGTCCATGAGCGCGGCGAGTTCACGCTGCCACTGCGCCGAGACCGCCAGCATGATCAACGACGCAGCGACGGCGACGACGAGTACGACCGCCTTGACTGCAAGTTCGACCTTGCGCGGCAATGGCCACCACGAGCGCGACGACAGCCACCATCGCGTCACCGCCCATCCCACGGCCACCCCGAAGGCGTACCCGATAGCCGAGTTGATGCCGCCGATGATGCCTTGGAACAGCCAACCGCGAGGGAGCAGCGACGGCGTCAGCGACCAGCAGAAGAACAACGCGCTGAACGCGATTCCGGTGAAGTCCAGACGCAGCAGGCCACACGACCACATGACGAACGGATGCTTTTCCGGCGTCGGAGCCGAGAACTCCACCGTCGGAAAGTGATACCGATGATGCTGGTCCTGCTCGAGTGTGGGCTCGGTCCCCCTCCGACGCTCCGATACCTGTCCCCCCACCTCGGTCAGCCGAAGAGTCTGGGAAGAGTGCTCTCGAAAGTCTCCCGCAGTTCCGTCATCGGCACGGAGAACTGTCCCTGGACCTCGATCGAATCCGAGCCCTCGTCGACGACGCCGACGCGCGCCCACGGAAGTCCGCGTGCGGTGCACATGCCGGTGAACCGGGTCTCCTCGGTGCGCGGCACAGCGACCAGTACTCGGCCGGAGGATTCGGAGAACAAGGTCACGAACGGATCTGCGCCCTCGGGAACGATGATGCGGCAACCGGTTTCGCCGGCCAAGGCTGCCTCGACGACGGCCTGCGCGAGACCACCCTCGGACAGGTCGTGTGCCGCCGAGACCAGGCCGTCGCGGGAGGATGCGAGCAGGATGTCTGCCAACAACTGCTCCCGAGCGAGATCGACCTTCGGCGGAACGCCGCCGAGGTGATCGTGCTCGACCTGCGCCCAGATGGACCCGTCGAACTCGTCGTGGGTCTCCCCCAGCAGGATGAGCGTCTCGCCGGGCTCGAGGCCGAGCCCCGTCGGGATGCGGCGATGGACGTCGTCGATGACGCCCAGTACTCCGACCACGGGGGTCGGCAGGATCGGCTCGGCACCGGTCTGGTTGTAGAAGCTGACGTTTCCGCCGGTGACCGGGATGCCGAGCGTGACACACCCGTCCGCCAAACCGCGCACGGCCTGCTGGAACTGCCACATGACACCCGGGTCCTCCGGCGAACCGAAGTTCAGGCAGTTGGTGACGGCCTTGGGGGTCGCACCGGTCACCGCGACGTTGCGGAACGCCTCGGCCAGAGCCAGCTGCGCGCCCTGGTACGGGTCGAGTGCGGTGTAGCGGCCCGACGCGTCGGTGGCCAAAGCGATTCCGCGACCGGTCTTCTCGTCGATGCGGATGACGCCTGCATCGGCGTTCTCGGCCAGCACGGTGTTGCCGCGGACGTAGCGGTCGTACTGCTCGGTGATGAATCGGCGACTGCACAGCTGCGGCGAGCCGATCATCTTCAGCAGAGTGGCCTTCAGCTCGTCCGCGGTTTCCGGACGCTTCAGCGACGCCGTGCTGTTGGCGATCAACGCATCCTGAGTGTCGGGACGCTGCACCGGACGGTTGTAGACCGGGCCTTCGTGCGCAACGGTTTTCGGCGGCACATCGACGACGGTATCGCCGTGCCAGGTGATCTGGAGATGCTCGCCGTCGGTGACCTCACCGATGACCGTGGCCAGGACGTCCCACTTCTTGCAGACGGCCATGAATGCGTCGACGTTCTCGGGGGTCACCACGGCGCACATGCGCTCCTGGGATTCGCTCGAGAGCACCTCGGCCGGAGTCATGCCGGTGGCGCGCATCGGCACCTTGTCGAGCTCGATGTGCATGCCACCACTGCCGGCGGACGCGAGTTCCGATGTGGCGCAGGACAACCCGGCACCACCGAGATCCTGGATACCGACGACGAGCTTGTTGGAGTACAGCTCGAGGCAGGCTTCGATGAGCACCTTCTCGGTGAACGGATCGCCCACCTGCACCGCGGGGAGCTTCTTGCGGCCCCCACCGGTCTCGTCCCCGTCGAAGGTCTCCGACGCGAGCACGGACACACCGCCGATGCCGTCGAGACCCGTTCGGGCACCGAACAGAATGATCTTGTTACCCAGGCCCGACGCGAACGCCAGGTGCATGTCCTCGACCCGCATGACGCCGGCACACAGGGCGTTGAGCAGAGGGTTACCGGCGTAGGAGGCGTCGAACACCGTTTCGCCGCCGATGTTGGGCAGGCCGAGGGAGTTTCCGTACCCACCGACGCCTGCGACGATGCCGCTCAGGACACGGCGCGTGTCGGGTGCATCGGCAGCACCGAAACGCAGCTGGTCCATGACGGCGATCGGGCGGGCACCCATGGCCATGATGTCGCGGACGATGCCGCCCACGCCCGTCGCCGCACCCTGGTAGGGCTCGACGTACGACGGGTGATTGTGGCTCTCGACCTTGAACGTGACGGCCCAGCCGTCGCCGACGTCGACGACGCCCGCGTTCTCACCGATACCGGCGAGCATCGGCTTGCGCATCTCGTCGGTGGTGGTCTCGCCGAAGTACTTCAGATGCACCTTGGAAGACTTGTACGAGCAGTGCTCGCTCCACATGACGGAGTACATCGCCAGTTCGGCATCCGTGGGCCGGCGGCCGAGGATTTCCTTGATGCGGACGTATTCGTCGTCCTTGAGTCCGAGTTCCTTGTACGGCTGCGCAACGTCGGGGGTGGCGACGGCGTTCGAGACAGTGTCTGTGGGTACAGAGCTAGCGGACACGAGGAATAGGTCCCTTCGATGGAGCGAAATGCCAGGGAGAGTCTATAAGGTGCCGCCGACATCTACGGCATCGGACGTATCGGCCTCGTGCGAACATCACCTGATGGACATTGCGCTGACCGAGGACGATCTGGACGAAACGGGCGTCATCGACCCGTCGATGGTGGCCAAGGGAGTCGACGTACCGCCCAAAGCCGTCGTGTGTTTCTTCGCCGAAGTGATCGAGAGCATCTGCGCGAAAGGCGACGCCCGAGTGGTGTCGGTCATGCGCTCCGAGCACGGCGAACACCCCGTCTACGAGATCGAACGAGGCGGACAGAAGCTCGCCGTCTTCCATCCGGGCGTCGGCGCACCACTGGCCGCACTGTTCCTCGAAGAGGCCATCGCCATGGGCTGCACGCAGTTCGTCGCCGTCGGCGGTGCCGGGGCGCTGTCCGACGACCTGGGCATGGGACACGTCATGGTGGTCGACAGCGCCATGCGCGACGAGGGGACCTCGTTCCACTACCTGCCACCCGGACGGGTGGTCGACGCCGATCCCGCAGGCGTCGCCGTACTGCAGTCGGTGCTGACCGATGCCGGAATCGACTTCGTCACCGGCCGCTCCTGGACGACGGATGCACTCTACCGCGAGACCCGCGGCCGAGTCTCGCGCCGCGTCGAGGAAGGCTGCCGAACGGTCGACATGGAAGCGTCGGCCTTCTGCGCCGTCGCCCGATTCCGTGGAGTCCGATTCGCGCAACTGCTCTACGCGGGCGACTCCCTGGCCGCCGACTGGGATCACCGCGGCTGGACCAAGGCAACGACGGTGCGCGAACAATTGTTCTGGCTCGCTGCCGACGCCTGCCTGCAACTCGATCCGCTCTAGGTCCTCGGGTCGCTGGTCGGGGTCGCTGGTCGGGGTCGCTGGTTCACCCCCCCGGATTTCGCAAACGCGCGCGCGTGTGCCGAACGCGAGCGAAATAGCCACGGAATAGGGCACGAATCCGCGCGCACCTGGCAAATGCGCGCGCGTTTGCCAATGGCCGACCGGCTACTGCACCGGAGCCAGGAATGCTGCCAGCGCGTCGGCGTATGCCTTCACGTCGCCGGCCCCCATCAATTCTCGGGACGAGTGCATGGCGAGTTGCGCTGCGCCGACGTCGACCGTCGACAAGCCGGTGCGCGACGCGGTGATCGGCCCGATGGTCGATCCGCACGGTAGATCGGCGCGATGGACGTAACGCTGCAACGGTACGTCGGCTTGCTCGCAGGCCAGTGCGAAGGCACCGGCACCGGCGGAATCGGTTGCGTAGCGCAGGTTTTGGTTGACCTTGAGTACCGGTCCGCCGCCGAGTTCGATGCGATGTGCAGGCTCGTGGCGATCCGGGTAGTTCGGGTGTGTCGCGTGCGCCATATCGCCTGAGGCGCAGATGGATCCGGCCATCGTGCGCAAAAATTCCTCACGGCCGCCGCCGCGCCCGAGCACGATGCGTTCGAGCACTGTGTTGAGCAGGTCCGAGAACGCGCCGCGGTCGGACATGCTGCCGACTTCCTCGTGGTCGAACAAAGCCAACACGGGAGTGACGTCGGTCGGATTCTCCACTGCCGCAAGCAAAGCCTGCGTTCCGGCGTAACAGGTGCCCTGATTGTCCAGACGCGGCGCACTGACCAACTCGGATTCGACGCCTACCACCGCGCTGGGTGCAAGGTCGTGTGTCATCAGTTCCCAGCCCAGCACCGAACCGGGATCGACGCCTTCTCGCTCGGCGACGTAGGAGACGAAGGACCATGGCGAATTACCCACTCCCCAAATGGCATTGACGTGTCGCTGCGGATCGAGCGTGACACCTTTACGGTCCTCGGACAGGTGAATCGCGAGCTGCGGAACGCGGAGGATCGGCTCGTCCACCTTCACGAGTACCTCGCGGGCGGTGTTGCCGTCACGCACGCTGAGCCGGCCGGAGATACCCAGGTCACGATCGAGCCAGGAGTTGAGCCAGGCACCGCCGTACGGCTCCAGGCCGACCATCTGCCAACCCGCCGATTCCAGATCGGGATGCTGCTTCACCCGGAGATTGGGGCTGTCGGTGTGTCCTCCGACGATGCGGAAGGGACCATCAGGAGTGGAGCCTGCGGAACGACCCGACTTGATGTGCTCGGTGCTCCAGGCAACGAGTGAGCCGCCGCGGATCAGGTAGTAGCGGCCCGCTTCCGTCGGCCAAGCATCGGTCTCGTCCAGACGCACGAACCCGGCGTCCTCGAGTTGCACCGATACCGTCCGACACACATGGAACGGGGACGGTGAGACGTCGACGAAGTTGCAGAGACCGGCAGCAGAGGCAGACATGGGAACCATTGTGTCAGCCGCCGCGTCGAACACCCCGAGAGCACACACCGACCGGGGGAGAAACATGAAGATCAAGCCGATGCCGAACCAACACGTCGCTCACGCAACCACACTCGCCATCGTGCGAATGAAAACGATCGAAGCATTTCGTACCCGCGGAGTGGTGGTGCACCGTGAGGATGCGACCACGCTCGGTGCGGAGTCGGGTGCACGCTTCCCGCTCGACAACGTGTTCGCCCGCTGCTCGGGTGCGCCCCGGTCGGTGTGGGACGGCATCATCGGCGGCCATGTCCAGGTCATGATCGAGGCGATGCGCGAGTCCGCTCCGGCGTTCATCGCAGGCCTGTCCGACGACGAGTTCCATTCGAAACTGCGTGAACGCGTCGTCGCGCCGTGCGTGTTGGAATCGGCGGGTTCGTACAGTTATTCGGTTCCCCTTCTAGCGGCACCCGATGCGCCGAGGCGGGTGTTGAATCTGTCGTCTCCGAATCGAGCTCTGACGTTGTCCGACAGTCACTTCGAGGGTCGCGACCTCGACGCTGCGTGGGCTGCGGGTCGGAAGAACACTGCGGCGATCGAGTTCGAGGGAGCACAGTTGCTCGAACGCGAGGGGGTCTGCATCGAGGTGCTCGACGGCGATTCGATCTATCTTGCGTCGAAGATCGCCGATATGCCCACGTTGATTTCGTCGCATCTGGGCGAATGCCTGTACGGCGTACTCTTCGCCGTCCCCAACGCGTACGAATTCGCCTTTCACCGGCCCCGCGACGCCGCCGACGCAGTCGCGGCAGCCACCGCACTCGCCGAGCTGGCCGACGTGTTCTCTCGCGATACACCGAGCCCACTGTCGCGCTCGGTGTTCTTCTGGCGAGACGGCGAGTACTGCGATGTGACGCACGGGCCTACGGGTAGTTTCACCTCAGCTTTGACCGAACTACGCGCACGCGCGGCCTGACCGAGATCACGTGCCGACAGACCCGCTATTCAGGCGGCGGGGTGGTCGGTCGTCCCGCTGCAGCGTCGCGAATCCAGTCGGGGACGGGTTGATGATCGCGTTCGGCCATGGTGATGTACGCGCGGGCAGCGGCAGCGGCGACCTTTGGACGTGGTGCTTTGATGTTGCGTTCGTCGGTGGTGGTCATCGCGGGTCCTCCTGCTCGCTCTCGCCGTGAGTGTCCTCGGTTTCGCGCGGTTGCGCCAGTGCGCGACGTGCAGATCGGCCCGCAACGGCCAGCGGCACCTTGCGTTCGGTGCTGGTGATGAGCGGGGTGTCGGTGACCGTCGCAAAGACTTCCCAGCCGAGTTCCGCTTCGTCATCACTGTCACTGACGGTGTGGTCGAGGCACCAGGCGATCCGCTGCCAGGCCTGGGCCCGTTTGTCGGCAACGGTGCGCTGACGAATGGTGAGAGCGACTCCGACGACGGCGAGGACTCCCACGACGAGGGTCACCCATGCTTGGGCAGGCATCCCACGCTCAGTGCGACCCGGACACGCAGAACGAGTTGCCGTCGGGATCGGTCAGCGTCACCCAGCGAAAGTCACCCATGGTGTGCTGCTGGATCTCGGTCGCACCCGACTCGATCAGCCGAGAGACCTCGTCGTCGAGGTTCTCGGTCGTCATGTCGAGGTGGACGCGATTCTTACCCGGCGTCGGGTCGCCGACCTTCTGGAAGGCCAGTCGATACGGGGCCGAAGCAAGTGCAACGACGTAGAACCAGCCGTCGTTCTCCTCGACGATCGATCCGTCGACCTGCGAGGCCCACCAGCGAGCGAGCGGGCCCGGGTCCGTGGAATCGAACGTGATCATGCCCAGTGTCAGCGTCATGGCGGAAGATTAGACCCACCCACCGACACGAAAATCAGGCGTTGACGATTGCGTCCAATGCCGAGTAGAAGATGCCGAGCCCGTCGTCGCTCGGACCGGTCAACGGCTCGGTGGCGTGCTCGGGGTGGGGCATCAGGCCGACGATCCGACCGTTCGCCGACGAGATTCCGGCAATACCGCGCTGCGACCCGTTGGGGTTGCTCCCGCTGTAGCGGAACACGACGCGGCCTTCACCTTCGAGCTCGTCGAGCACGCTCTGCGATGCCTGGAATCGGCCCTCGGCGTTCTTGACCGGAATCAATATCTCGGCATCCTGCTCGTATCGGGACGACCATGCCGTGCCGGCATTCTCGACCTTCAACCACTGGTCGCGGCACACGAAATGCAGGCCCTCGTTGCGCGTCAACGCACCGGGAAGCAGTCCGACCTCGCACAACACCTGAAAACCGTTGCAGATACCCAGGATCGGCGTCCCGCCCTCTGCCGCCTTGACGACGGACTCCATCACGGGAGCGAAGCGGGCAATCGCACCGGCCCGCAGATAGTCGCCGTACGAGAATCCGCCGGGGACGACGATGGCGTCGACGTTCTTCAGATCGGCGTCGGCATGCCACAGGCTGACGGCCTCGCCGCCGGCGAGAGTCACGGCGCGGGATGCGTCGACGTCGTCGAGAGTTCCGGGGAAGGTGATGACTCCTACGCGGGCGCTCATGAGATGCGGGTCACTTTCCAGTCCTCGATCACCGTGTTGGCGAGGAGTGATTCGGCGATCTTCTCGAGTTCTGCGTCGTCGACGGAATCGTCGATCTCCAGCTCGAAGCGCTTGCCCTGACGAACGTCGGACACACCGGAGATTCCCAGCCGGCCCAGCGCACCTGCGATGGCCTGACCCTGCGGATCGAGAATCTCGGCCTTGGGCATGACATCGACTACGACTCGGGCCACGAAAGCGCTCCTTGAAATACGTACAGCAAGACAGTTACCGGCAGGTGGGAGTCTACGCAGCCCTGGCCAGCGGAGCGAAACCGCGCTTACTGTGGAGTGCATGCAGCTGACACACTTCGGACATTCCTGCGTTCTGGTCGAACTCAACGGCACCACGGTGTTGTTCGATCCCGGCACGTTCTCTCATGGATTCGAGGGAATCACCGGGCTCGACGCCATCCTGGTCACTCACCAGCACCCCGATCATGTCGATCTGCAGCGCCTTCCCGCGCTTCTCGACGCCAATCCCCGCGCCGAGCTGCATGCCGATCCCATGACGGCAGGCCAGCTCGGAGGGAAATGGATCGCGGCTCCGGCTGGTAAGGACTTCTCCGTGGGCGGCATCACCGTCACCGGAGTCGGCGGCACGCACGCCGTCATCCATCCGGAACTGCCGGACATCGACAACACCGGTTACCTTCTCGGCACTCCCGAGAACCCGGGGCAACTGTTCCATCCGGGTGACTCGTTGTTCGTTCCCGAGCAACAGGTCGAGGTACTGGCACTGCCCGCGGCAGCACCGTGGTCGAAGCTGTCCGAGACGGTCGAGTTCCTGCGAGCGGTGGCACCGAGAATGGCGTTCCCCATTCACCAGGCCGTCGTAGCGGAACAGGCGAGGGGCATCTACTACGGCCGTTTCAAGGACATGTCCGACTCCGAAATCCGCGAACTTCCCGAGGAATCGTCCGTGTCGATCTAGCCGGTGACCTCAGGCGGGAGGGTGCCGATCATGGTCACTTGCGTTCCGTCCCACTGGTAGTCGATCGTGGCGGGTCCGCCGGTCGGGTTCGCATTCGCGTCACCGGCGAGTGGCCAGCGGTAGTTCACTGTGATCGTGTCGGCGGACTGGGCCGCGACCGACGTGAACCCGTACGGCTCGAGCGTCGCGGTGCCGAGGTACTCGGCGTCGTGAAAGAAGAGCAGATGTGTCGGCGAGCTCACCGTTGCCCCGGACGGGAGCGCTTCGACCCAGGTGAACGACGCACAGGGATCGCCCATGTCGGTGGCGACCCACGGTGAATCTGCGAACACGAGCGGCAGCGAGTCCACCGCCTGCGGTACCGGCCCCCGCGTCAGATCCAGGCACAGCGGCTCGGCTTCCGACGGACCCATGGGAACCAGGTCGCTGGCCTCCTCGGGTGGCGTTCGCTGCGGCTGCGCTCCCTCGGTGACGGTGGCCGGGTCGGGCGTCACCGGGACCGAGCTTGCCTGGGTGGTTTCCTGGGTGGTTGGCGGAACGGCCGAGGACGGTGCTGCCGACGGCGTTCCCTGCTCCGTTCCGCCACAGGCGACAAGGGCTGTTGCACTGACTACGAGAAGTAGAAGTCGTTTCATGAAGACCACCTGGTTCGATTTGCCCGACGCCAGGTATGTCCACTCGCAAACGCGTTCCGTTACATCACATTTCGATCAAGGGGCCCAGAACCCTGCCGGCGCAGGCAACTTTTGCTCCACTGCCCGCCCGGTCCGCAGTATTTCAGCGGAAGCCGTCACAGAGTGGAGCGCCAGTTGCACTCGTCAGTCGAGCCGAACCAATTCCCGCAGTGCCGACTCGTCCACCGCGTCGAGTCCGTCCAAGAATGCAGCAGCGAAGGTACCCGGACGCGACGTCGAGCGAGCCGCAATCTCCGCCGCGACCGCCACGTGCGCGTGCGCGGCGGCGGCACCGATCAACGCAGACGGAGAAACGGAACAGTACGCAGCCGTCAGCGCACCCAATGCGCATCCGGTGGCCGTAACTCGTTGCAGCAGTGCGCTTCCACCGCCGATCTTCACCGTCGATCCTTGTGCGAAGATGTGGTCGACCTCCCCCGAGGCCGCTACGACCTCGGCACGGTCGAGGAGAGAACGAGCCGCGTCAACGGAATCTGCCACGTGCACAGACGAATCCACGCCTCTCGATCCACCCTCGGCACCCGCGAGCCCCATCACCTCGGAAGCATTTGCGCGAATCACGCTGGGCCGGTTGGCAAGTAGTTCCACCGCGACCTGGGTTCGCCACGGCAGCCCGCCCGCTCCCACCGGATCGAGTACCCACGGCTTCCCCGCGGCTCGCGCGGCAGCCGATGCCAAACGAGAACTTTCCACCTGCGCGGCCGTCGGAGTTCCGAGATTGACCAGCACCGCGTCGGCGATCTCGGCGAAGCCGGCCGCTTCCTCCGGATTGTCGACCATCGCTGGGGCCGCACCTGCCGCGAGCAGGGCATTGGCGACGAATTGCACGGAAACGGTGTTCGTCAGACACTGCACCAGCGGATTGCGATCACGCAGCAGTCGACGCGCGGCAACGATGTCGTCCAGGGTCACACTCGAGGCATTCATCGCAACCCAGTCTACGACCGCTGCCACCCCGTTCGCGTCAATGCACCACCCCACCCCCTTCGGATCAATGCGCCTTTCTTGCAATCTGAGTGACTGAAAGCCACATTGATCCCAATTGGAGGTACAGAGCAAGCCGGGGGCGGGGCGGGGGTGAGGCAGCGAGGAGTCAGGCCACGCGGGCTTTGGTGCGCGGGATCCATTCGTAGACTCCGGCTGCGGCATCGTGGTGCAGGGAGAGGTCGATGGCATCGAGGATTGCCTGTCGCGGCGCGGGGCGTCCGAGTTGTTTGGCGCTGATGGCCAGGCGAACCACTCCCCCGCGTCGGGCGGTGCGGCCGGCCCCGAGCACGAGTGCTTTGAACCACCAGGGTTCGGCTTTGAAGCCTTCGCCGATTCCCCAGACCCGGGCGCGGATGGTGCCGTCGCGGTCGAGGTCGTGAATACCGTTGAGCGAGGCAATCATTCGGAATCCTGCATCCGGGAGCGCCTCGACGGCTCCGGGTGAGGCGATCCAGCGCGGAGCGGCGAACACTCGGGTACGCAGGCCGGTCTGTTCCATCACGCGGTCGGCTGCCATCAGGCGCAGACGGGCTTCGTGACGCGGCAGTGCGGAGAACTCGGACCGTCGACGCTTCGTTGCGGCCTGGTCGTAGCCGTGCAGAACGATGGCGTCGCCGCCGTCGCGTCGCGTCCGCAGCCATTCCTGGGTGGGCACGTCCGCAGCGAGACGGTATTTGTCTTTCAGCCGGGGTGCGACGAGGAGAGAGAGCGGGACGCCACGTCCGTCGAGGATCTGCGCGAATTCGGCGGCGTGCTCGTAGGTGTCGTTCTTGATTCCGCTCACCGACACGATCAGGCGTCCAGACATGACTCGAGCCTCGCACACCAGCGTGAACGAGGCTCGACGTCGATGCAGACAGAAGCTAAACGGCGATCGTTTCCTTCGGCAGGATCTTGTCGATCGCGGCGAGCACCTCGGGTGCGTCCGGCTCGGTGCGCGGGCGGAAACGGTTGGTGACGACGCCATCCGGGGAGATCAGGAACTTCTCGAAGTTCCACTGAACGTCTCCGGCGGTGCCGTCGGCGTCCTCGGTCTTGGTCAGTTCGGCGTAGAGCGGGTGCCGGTTGTCACCGTTGACGTCGACCTTCTCGGTCATCGCGAACGTGACGCCGTACGTGGTGGAGCAGAAAGTTTCGATTTCTTCGGCGGTGCCGGGCTCTTGGCCACCGAACTGGTTACACGGCACCCCGACGACCGACAGGCCACTGGCGGAGTACTCGTTGGCGAGCTTCTCCAGCTTTTCGTACTGCGGAGTCAGTCCGCACTTGGACGCGACATTGACCACGAGGACGGCCCGTCCGGCGTACTCGTCGAGCGAGGTGGGCGCACCACCCAGCGTGTTGATGCCGATGTTCTGAACTTCAGTCATCACCCGAACTTACCTGTGAGTACCGACAGAATGGAACCGACGCACACAAGCAAGTACGGCCCCGCTGGTGGCAGGGCCGTACTTGCGTTTTTCCGAACCGGGCGACGGGGGGATGCGCGTCGCCCGGCAGGTTCTTATGCCTTGGCGGCGTTCTTCTCGATGATGACCTGCTTGTCGGCGGGTCGCTCGTCCTCGGGGAGGTGGTCGTCGACCATGGTCTCCTCGTCGAACGGCAGGTTGCCGTCGAGCACCGTGTTGACCCGATCCTTATCGATCGTCTTGGTCCAGGTGCCGACCAGCAGGGTCGCGACGGCGTTACCGGAGAAGTTGGTGACGGCGCGAGCCTCGGACATGAACCGGTCGATTCCGACGATGAGCTGCACACCGTCGAGCAGTTCCGGGCGGTGGCTCGACAGGCCGCCGGCGAGCGTCGCCAGGCCTGCTCCGGACACTCCGGCTGCGCCCTTGGAGGCGATGATCATGAACAGCAGCAGCGAGAACTGCTCCCCGATGGAGAGCGGCAGGTTCATGGCGTCGGCGATGAAGATCGAGGCCATCGTCAGGTAGATCGCGGTGCCGTCGAGGTTGAACGAGTAGCCGGTCGGAACAACGATGCCGACGGTGGTGCGCTCGACGCCGACGTGCTCCATCTTGGCGATCAGACGCGGCAGGGCCGATTCGGAGGACGACGTGGCGACGATGAGCAGGTATTCACGAGCCAAGTACTTGACCAGCTTGAAGATCGAGAATCCGGAGACGAACTTGAGGATCAGGCCGAGGAAGAAGAAGACGAAGATGAAGCAGGTGATGTAGAAGGCGAGCATCAAGGTGCCGAGCTGGATGACGGCGTCGAAACCGGTCTTGCCGACGACACCGGCGATGGCACCGAAAGCACCGATCGGGGCGAGCCACAGGATCATCGTCAGGATGCGGAAGACGAGCTTCTGAACTGCACCGATGCCCTTGAGGATGCCTTCGCCCTGCTTGCCCATCGCCTGCAGTGCGAAGCCGACCAAGATGGCGACGAAGAGCGTCTGCAGAACAGAACCGGCCGTCAGCGACGAGAGCAGCGACGTGGGGATGATTCCGGCGATGAAGTCCATCGTCCCGCCGGCCTCGTGGGCGGTGTCGGCGAGCTTGAGACCGGCGTCGTTGGGCGAGATGTTCAGGCCGTCACCTGGCTTGATCAGGTTGCCGACGACCATGCCGATACCGAGGGCAATAGTCGACATGCCGATGAAGTAAGCGAGCGCCAGGCCGCCGACTCGGCCGACACTGGCTGCGGCGCGCACCGATCCGATGCCGAGGACGATGGTGCAGAAGATGACCGGGCTGATCATCATCTTGATCAGGCTGACGAAGAGCGTGCCGAGGATCGACAGGTCGGAGGCGAAGTCCTTCCACACGAGTCCGACGATGATGCCGGCGATGACGGCGATGATCACGGCAATGTAGAGCCAGTGCGTTCTGTCGCGCTTCTTCTTCGGCTCGGACGACGGATTGTCGTTCCGCTCAGCGTCGGTGCTGATAGTCATGGACGTTCCTTAGTGTTCCGGTGGTGCGTGAATGTGGCTGGTGGCTTCGTGATCGCCGGAGTGGAGTGAGGTGGGTCACCCCTGCTGAGAGATGATGTTGCTGCACGCAGTGACTGGAGTCACCTATACGTTCATTCTGTTCACATCGATGTTTCTTGTCTGAAAGGAATGTGTTGTCCTCGAAGCGGCCGCTGAGCGTGGCGGGCCAGGTATTGGTCCTGCAACTGGTCGTCATGGCCGTCGTCGTTCTCGCCGGCGGGATCCTGACGATCCTCAATGAGAGGTCCAACAGCGACGACGCCACCCGACGTGAAGTGACGGCGATCGCGGTGAGTATCGCCAACGAACCGTCGACGCCGCTGGCCATCCAATCCGACGACCCGACGTCTCGTCTGCAACCGGAAACCGAGAAGATCAGGCAGGTCACCGGGGTCGACTTCATCGTCGTCATGGCTCCCGATCGCACCCGCTTCACGCACACCACCGTCGACCTGATCGGTAAACCGTTCAGCGGCAACATCGATCGTGCACTGCTCGGCGAGACGTTCACCGAGACGTACGTGGGCTCTCTCGGCCCGTCGATCAGGGCGGTCACCCCGGTCACCGATACCGACGGCGAGATCGTCGGCCTCGTGTCCGCTGGAGTCACCCGGCAGAAGATCAGTGACCAGTTCTTACAAGGCCTGCCGTTGATACTCGCCGTCGTGCTCGCGGCCTTCGTCGTGGCCGCGGCCGGTTCGACGCTGCTCAGCCGCCGGCTCCGGCGTCAGACATTGGGAATGGCACCGGCCGAATTGCGGACGATGTACGAGCATCACGACGCCGTTCTGCATTCCATCGGCGAGGGTCTGTTGGTGTTCGGACGCGGCGACGAGGCGGAGTTGGTCAACGACGAGGCCCGACGCCTTCTCGACCTACCGGACGGGCCGGTGTCGATGACGTCGTTGCCGGAGTCGATGCAACAGATGGACACCGGAATCGTCCGCGGTGAACTGCATCTGACGAAGGATCGCGTGCTGGTCGTCAACCAGGATCCGGTCATGTGGGAGGGCAAACGCCTGGGTAATGTCCTGACGATTCGCGATCAGACCGAGCTGCGTTCGTTGATGGGCGAATTGGATTCGGTGCGCAGTTTCGCGGAGTCGCTGCGTTCGCAGGCGCACGAGGCGGCGAATCGGTTGCACACGGTCATCACGATGGTCGAGCTCGGTCGGCCCGAAGAAGCCGTCGAATTCGCGACGGCCGATCTCGAACTCTCGCAGACTCTCATCGACCGGTTGATGAACGCGGTCGGCGAGCCTGCGCTCGCGGCGCTGTTGCTCGGCAAGGTCAGCCAGGCTGCCGAACAGGGCGTCGAGCTGACGATCACCGACGACACGGCGATGGAGCACGAAGGGGTTCTGACTGCTCGCGAATTGGTGACGCTGGTGGGCAATCTGATAGACAATGCGATCGATGCCTCGAAAGAATCCGACCAGCCGTGGGTCGAAGTGACGGTTCGCGACGCCGACGGTGAACTCGTCGTCCGAGTGGCCGACAGCGGTCCCGGCATGCCACCGGAAACTCTGAAAGCTGCTCTCCGGCGCGGATACTCGACCAAATCCGGATCTCGCGGACTCGGCCTCGCGTTGGTGACGCAGGTGATCACGCGGCACGGTGGCACGTTGACCTCGGAAGTGACATACGGGTCGGTGTTGGTTGGGACCATCCCGGGAGCGACGTCTTGATCCGCGTACTGATCGTCGACGACGAACCGCTCATCGCCGAGGCCCACAAGACGTACGTCGAGCGCACCCAGGGCTTCGAGGTTGCCGGGGTGGCGCACACAGGCGCTGCTGCCATGCGATTCGCCAGTACCGAATCCGTCGATCTGGTGCTGCTCGACATCGGGCTGCCCGACGCCAGTGGCATCGACGTGGCCGCGGCCCTCGGCGGCCTGCGTCCGAGCCCCGACGTCATTGCCATTACCTCCGAACGTGATCTGTCGGTAGTGCGTTCGGCCGTGGCCCACGGCATCGTGCTGTATCTGCTCAAGCCGTTCACGTTCGCTGCGTTTCGAGACAAGCTCGAGCGCTACCGCGAATTCCACGATGCATTACCCGCCGGTGAGAACGCGTCGAGTCAACGAGACATCGACCGTGCGATGGCACATCTGCGCACGGCCGACGAACGCGTCTCTACCCCCAAAGGCATTGCCCCACAGACGATGGACGGCATCACCGCCAGCGTCAAGCAATCCGTCGACGGGCTCAACGCCTCCGAGGCCGCGAAGGTCGTCGGAGTGTCCCGGGTGACGGCCTGGCGCTACCTCGAACGACTGGCCGACGACGGCCTGGTCACCCGGCACACCGAATACGGCAAAGCCGGGCGACCGCAGGTCCGCTATGTGTGGCGTTAGAGCGGCTCCGCCGCATGTGAGTGGAAATTCGTAGCAGGCTACGAATTTCCACTCACATGGGCACCGGTCTTCTCGACGATCCAGGCGTACTCGAATGCCGCTTCTTTCCATTTCTCGTAGCGTCCGCTCACGCCGCCGTGTCCGGCGCTCATTTCGGTCTTGAGCAGCAGATCCGAGTCCCCCGTCTTCGTGGCACGCAGGGCCGCAACCCATTTCGCGGGCTCGACGTACAGGACTCGGGTGTCGTTGATGGACGTGATCGCGAGGATCGACGGGTAGTCCTTGGCCTCGACGTTCTCGTAGGGGCTGTACGACTTCATGTATTCGTACACCTCCTCGTCCGCCAACGGGTTACCCCACTCGTCCCATTCGATGACCGTCAGCGGCAGCGACGGGTCGAGGATGGAGGTGAGTGGGTCGACGAACGGAACGTTGGCCAGGATGCCGTTGAATAGCTCGGGTGCGAGGTTGGCCACCGCACCCATCAGCAGTCCGCCTGCGCTACCGCCGTCGGCAACCAGATGCTTCGGTGAGGTACGGCCGGTGTCGATCAGATGCTGTGCGGCAGCGACGAAGTCGGTGAAGGTGTTCTTCTTCTTCAGCGTCTTGCCGTTGTCGTACCAGTGGCGACCCATCTCGCCGCCGCCGCGCACGTGTGCGACGACGAAGACGATGCCGCGGTCGAGCAGAGACAACCTCGCGACCGAGAACGACGGGTCCATCGATGCCTCGTACGATCCGTAGCCGTACAGCAGCGTGGGAGCAGGCCCCTCGGGGACGTCCTTGCGAGCGATGACCGACAGCGGAATCTGTGTTCCGTCCGGCGCGGTCGCCCACTCCCGGTGCTGCACGTAGTCGCCGGCGTTGAACTCACCGAGAACCGGCTGCGATTTGCGGAGCAGGAGCTCACCACTGGCGATGTCCAGGTCGTACACCTGACCGGGGGTGATGAACGAGGTGTAGACCATCCGCAGCAGCGGCTGGTCCCATTCCGGGTTCGAGCCCGCACCGACGGAGTAGAGCTCCTCGTCGAATTCGAGCTCGCGGTACTCGCCGTATCCCTCGTCGGTCAACGGCCAGATTGCCATGCGAGTCAACGCTTCTCGGCGATAGGTGAAGATAAGGTGGCTCGCGAAGGCATCGATGTCCTCGACTCGGACGTCGTCGCGGTGTGGAACCAGAATGCGCTGATCGAGTGGATCGCTGACCGGGGCCTCGGCGAGCAGGAAGTTCTCGGCCTTCTCCCCCTCGGTGCCCCAGCCGTTGACCGAGCCGTTGTGGGTGATCAGGAAGCGATCCTCACCGGCCACGACAGCGTGTTCGATGCTGTACTCGATGCCGTCCGTGCGCGGCAGTACGACACGGAATTCGCCCTCGGGATCGGTGGATTCCAGGACGAGGCATTCGGAGGTGATCTTGGAGCCGACCCAGATCATCAGGTACTTCTCGCTACGGGTGGAACCGAATCCGACCCAGTAGCTCTCGTCGGGCTCGTGGAAGACCTTGACGTCCTCGGCCTTACCGAGCGTGTGCCGCCAGACGGTGTCGGGACGCCAGGACTCGTCGACCGTCAGGTAGAAGACATGCGTGGCGTCGGCGGTCCAGGTGGCACCCGGCGCGACGTTCTCGATGGTGTCGGCCAGCAATTCTCCGGTTTCGAGGTTCTTGAAGCGCAGTGTGTACCGCTCGTCGCCCTCGGTGTCGGTCGAGTACGCCAGCAGCGTGCCGTCGAGGCTGATCGAGAACGCACCGAGGGAAAAGAAGTCGTGCCCCTCCGCCTCGACGTTGGCGTCGAGCAGAACCTGCTCACCGGGAACGTCCACGTCGGAAGACAGCGTCGGCGGTGTCCAGTCGTCGGGAGAGTCGACGGGGCAACGGCATTGGAGGCCGTACGACTTTCCCTCGACGGTGCGCGAGTAGTACCACCACTGGCCCATGCGCGTCGGCACGGACAGGTCGGTCTCCTGGGTTCGCGATTTGATCTCGTCGAAGATCTTGCCGCGGAGTGATTCCAGTCCGGCCGTCTGCTGCTCGGTGTAGGCGTTCTCGGCCTCGAGGTAGGCGATCACCTCGGGGTCTTCCTTGGCGCGCAACCACTCGTAGTTGTCGATGAACGTATCGCCGTGATGGGTGCGCTCGAGCGGCACCTTCCTGGCAACGGGCGGGGTGATCGTCATGGCGTGACCCAATCGTCGAAGTTCAGGCCCGAGATGCGCTCGTAGGCCTCGATGTAGCGGCTGCGGGTCGCGGCGACGATGTCGTCCGGCAACGGTGGTGGCGGGGTGTCGGATGTGCGGTCCCACCCGGATTCACCGGTCAACCAGTCGCGGACGAACTGCTTGTCGAAGCTCGGCTGGATGCGACCTTCCTCGTACGAATCGGCAGGCCAGTAACGGGACGAGTCGGGAGTGAGCACCTCGTCGGCGAGAACGAGATTGCCGTCGGCGTCGGTCCCGAACTCGAACTTGGTGTCCGCGAGAATGATTCCGCGTTCCAGAGCGAAGTTGGCTGCACGCGAATAGATCTCGATGGTGTCTTCGCGAAGTTTGAAGGCGAGCTCGGCACCGACCAGTTCGACGGCCTGGTCGAAGGTGATGTTCTCGTCGTGCTCGCCCAGTTCGGCCTTGGCGGCAGGAGTGAAGATCACCTCGTCGAGTTTGCTCGATTCGATCAGGCCGGGCGGCAGTTCGACGCCGCACACCGCTCCGGTCGCGTTGTAGTCGGCCAACCCGGATCCGGTGAGATAGCCGCGAGCCACGCACTCGATCGGCACCATGTTCAGCTTCTTCACCACCAGGGCGCGGCCGAGCAGTTCGGCGGGGATGCGTTCGTCGAGCGGATCACCGGCCAGGTGGTTGACGCCGCCGAGCTCGGTGAAGAAGAACACGCTCATCGCCGTCAACACACGTCCCTTGTCCGGGATCGGGGTGTCGAGGATGTGGTCGTAGGCCGAGATTCGATCGCTCGCGACGAGCAGCAGATGCGCGTCGTCGATCGTGTACAGATCGCGGACCTTGCCGCCGGCCAGATGCTCGTAGCTACTCAGTGATGGTCGCACGAGGCTCAACACTATCTGGGCCGGTGCCGCCACGTCGGCGGGCAGGGATCACAATGAGTAGCAATGGCAACGACCGAATCGACCCCGGACATCGGATTCCGCTCCGAACGCGGTCCCATCCTGATCGCGCTGATGCTCAGCTCGTCGCTGGTTGCGCTGGACGCGACGATCATCGCCACTGCGGTGCTCACCATCGTCGGCGACCTCGGCGGGTTTGCGCAGTTCCCGTGGTTGTTCTCGATCTACCTGCTGGCACAGGCTGTCTCGGTGCCGCTCTACGGCAAATTGTCCGATCTGTTCGGGCGCAAGAAGATCATGGTGTTCGGCATCGCGGTGTTCTGCTTGGGCTCGATTCTGTGCGGCCTGGCGTGGAGCATGCCTGCTCTGATTGCATTCCGCGCGATTCAGGGACTCGGCGCGGGTGCCGTACAGCCGATGTCCATCACCATCGCAGGCGACATCTACACGCTGCCCGAGCGCGCCAAGGTGCAGGGCTACCTGGCCAGCGTGTGGGCGATCTCGTCGGTGCTCGGCCCCGCCCTCGGTGGCGTCTTCTCCGAGTATCTGTCGTGGCGGTGGATCTTCTTCATCAACATTCCGCTGTGCGCGGTGGCGGCGTTCATGTTGCTGCGCAAGTTCGAGGAAGGCGCAGTCGAACGCGCCAAGCCGAAGATCGACTACCTCGGTGCCGCTCTGCTCACTGTCGGCGCGACGATGGTGCTTCTCGGCCTGCTCGAAGGCGGCCGATCCTGGGCCTGGGGTTCGCCGATCAGCATCGCGATCTTCGTCGTGGGCTTCCTGCTGCTGGCGGTGTTCGCATGGGTCGAGTCCCGCGCCGAGGAGCCGATCCTGCCGCTGTGGGTGTTCACCCGGCGGGTGCTGGTGGTCAGCAGCTTCATCTCGTTGCTCGTCGGCGCATTGATCCTGGGACTGACGTCCTACGTCCCGACCTTCGTACAGGGCGTGTTCGGCACCGGAGCCATCATCGCGGGTTTCTCGCTGTCCACGCTGACCCTCGGCTGGCCGATAGCGGCATCCCAGTCCGGACGGGTGTACCTGCGCTTCGGCTTCCGCACGACGGCAGTGGTCGGCGGTTCGATCGGGATCGTGGGTACGGCACTGACGACTCTGCTCGACGCCGATTCGCAGATCTGGCACGTCGCGGCGATGTGCTTCGTCATCGGCCTCGGCATGGGGTTGATCGCGAGCCCCACATTGATCGCCGCGCAGTCGAGCGTCGATTGGGCCGAACGCGGTGTCGTCACCTCCACCAACATGTTCGCCCGCTCGCTCGGTAGCGCCGTCGGCGTCGCGGTGTTCGGTGCCATCGTCAACGCCCGTGTGTCCGGGGATCCAGAGCCCGAACAACTGTCCGACGCCATCCATCTGGTCTTCATCGGAGTGCTGGTCGCCGCCGTCCTGATGACCGTCGCTGCGGTGTTCATGCCCAAGCGCGCGGCCCAGGTGAGCGAAACTTCGTAGCAGAGGTCGAGTTTCCGTGCACGACCGATGGGTTGAACAACCGAGGGCGGGGGCACTCCGGAACCCATGACCGAACGCGTGCTCGTCACCGGTGCCAGCATCGCCGGCCCCACCGTCGCCTACTGGCTCGACAAAGCCGGATACGACGTCGTCGTCGTCGAGCGCAGTCCGCAGCTGCGACTGGGCGGCCAGAATATCGACGTCCGCGGTAGTGGACGCGAGGTGCTGCGACGCATGGGCCTGGAGCAGACCCTGCTGGCCAACGGCACCACCGAGAAGGGCACCAGATTCGTCGACGACTCCGACGCCACCATCGCGGCCTTTCCGGCCGGAGACGGATCACACGACGGACCGACGGCGGAGATGGAGATTCTGCGCGGCGAGTTCGCGCGAATTCTCGTCGAATCTGCCGGTCCGCGAACGCACTACCGGTACGGCGATCGTGTCGTCGACGTGGCTCAGGATGCCGACGGCGTCGATGTCACGTTCGCGTCGAACGCACCGGAGAGGTTCGACCTCGTCCTGTTCGCTGACGGAATTCGTTCCAGCAGCCGCGAATTGGCGTTTCCCGGCGAGACGGAGACGACTCCGGTCGGCCTGTACACCGCCTACGGGGTCTTGCCGAAGGAACCGAGTGACGACGGCTGGTGGCGTTGGTGCAACGCCACCGGATCCAGGGTCGCCAATCTGCGCCCGGACAACCTCGGCACGACGCGTTTCAGCCTCTCCTGGGTGTCCGACGACGGCGGGTACGAAGGCGCGTCCACCGAGCAGGTGATTGCCGCCTTGCGAGCGACGTTCGCCGACGTTGGCTGGGAAGTGCCCCGAATTCTCGACTCGCTCGGCCCGGATTCGGAACTCTACGTCGACTACCTCGCGCAGGTGAAGGCTCCACGCTGGTCGAACGGCAGAATCGGCATGCTGGGCGACGCTGCGTGGTGCGCAACGCCATTGAGCGGGATGGGCACCACGTTGTCGGTCACCGGGGCCTACGTGCTCGCCGGGGAACTCGCCCGCGCGCGCGATCATCGCGCCGGGTTCGAAGCCTTCGAGGCTCGCATGCGGCCGTTCGTCGAGCAGGCTCAGAAGCTGCCACCGGGAGTTCCCCGCGTCGCGCATCCGAAAACGACTGTGGGAGTAGCTGCTTTTCGCACCGCGCTGCGCCTGGCCGGATCGAAGCCGGTTCAAGCGGTCACGAGCAGATTCCTCGGCCCCGACGCGGCGACGCTGGAATTGCCCGACTACGAATTTCGGCGCTAGAGCCCGACCCGCTCGAGCAGCGCGTCGAATGCCTCACTGGCTTCCTGCTCGGTGCGGCCGGATTCGATGACGCCGTTGTACACAGCGAGCGCCTCCTCCTGGTACTGCTTGTACTTTTCGAGCCACTTCTCCGAATCTGCGCGCCAGTACCCGATGATGTCGAAATACTTGTTCTCGTAGCCCAAGTCCTTACGGAAGTACTTGCGTACTCGACGCGAGGACGACGCCTCACCGGCGAACCACACGTAGCCGCGTTCCTCTGGTAGCGGGTATGCGAGCACCGCGTCGTCGAGAACGCTTGCGCTGTCACCGTTTCCGGATCCGATACGCCAATCGAACGTCACGTCGGCGGCTGTCTCGAACGTCTGGATGTCACCGCGTTCGAGTACCTCGACAATCGCGTGTGCGCGGGTGCCTGCGGGCAACTGTTCGATCAGTCGGCCCAACGCCGGAACCCCAGTCATGTCGGCCACCAGCAGCAGCCAATCGACGTCGGCGGGCGGTGAGTACCACGACCGCGGGCGAGTGAAGAGCACTGTCTGACCGGGAGTGGCCTGCTGAGCCCAAGTGGCCGCGACGCCACCCTCGTGTGCGAAGAAGTCGATGGTCAATTGGCCGCGGTCGGGATCGGCGCGTCGGATCGTGTAGTTCCGGCCCTCCGGCGCGTTCTCGAGGCCATGGAACCACCACAGGCCGTCGACCTCGGTCATCGGCGGCGGGGCCGACTCGCCTTCGCGCGGAAAATAGACCCCGACGCACTCGTCGGGTGCTCCGAGCGTGCGATAACCGGCGACGTGCTCGCCGCCGAAGGTGACGCGCACCATGTGCACGGTGAGCTGCTCCACCGCAACGACGTCGGCGTAGTGGAAACCACGCTGCTGATCGGTCATCTTCGTCCTCGATACATCTCTCGTCCGACTGTGCGAGAACCCTCAGGCTAACTCGGCGGCATTTCTGTGCAATTCTAAACTAAGCCTTGCCTAGCCTGCCAGCGGCCACCTTGGGTATTACCAACGGGGTGTGCGATTCCGGATCGTCGATGATGCGGCACGGCAGTCCGAACACCGCCTCGACCAACTCGGCGGTGACGATCTCGGCCGGCGGACCTTCGGTGACCACGGCGCCGTCCCTCATCGCGATGATGTGGTCGGCGTATCGACATGCGTGGTTGAGATCGTGCAACACGGCGACGAGGGTGTTGCGGTTGTCGCGGGGCAGTGTGGCCAGCAGGTCGAGCAGTTCGATCTGGTGCGCGATGTCCAGAAACGTCGTCGGCTCGTCCAAGAGCAGCAGGGGCGTCTGTTGCGCGAGAACCATTGCCACCCATACTCTCTGCCGCTGTCCACCGGACAGTTCGTCGACCGGTCGGGCCGACAGCGACGTCACTCCGGTCGCATTCATGGCCTCCACCACCGCGGCCTCGTCCGCGACGGACCATTGCCGGATCAACTTCTGATGCGGATAGCGTCCTCGCGCAACGAGATCGGCCACCGAGATGCCGTCCGGCGCGGTGGAGGTCTGCGGCAGGAGCCCGAGCCGGCGGGCGACCTCCTTCGCCGGGTACGACGAGATGGACTTGCCGTCGAGCAGTACTGCCCCGCCGGTCGGCTTCAACAGCCGCGACAACGCGCGCAACAGTGTCGATTTACCGCAGGCGTTCGGCCCGACGATCACGGTGAACTTGCCGTCGGGAATGTCGACGGTCAGCTTCTCACTGATGATTCGCTTGTCGTATCCGACGGTGATGCCGTCTGCGTACAGGCGTGGCCTCGTGGTCATTGCTTCCGCCCTTCTCGTGCCAACAACCAGACGAAGTACGCGCCGCCCACACAGACCGTCACCACACCGACCGGAAGCTGAGTGGGTGCAAAAACTCGTTGCGCTGCAACGTCACTGACGATCAGGAGCAGAGCGCCCATGCATGCCGCGGGAACCATCGCCACCGACGAAGTACCGGTGAGTCGCCGAGCCAACTGCGGCGCGGCGAGCGCAACGAACGAAATCGGCCCCGCTGCCGCCGTGACCAGTGCCGTGAGGGCGACCCCGAGGATCACCAGCATCAGACGCGTCGGCTCGACGCGGATTCCGAGCGCTCTCGCCGCGTCGTCACCCATCTCGAGTACCGGTAGCCGCGTCGACAGCGTCGCCGCCACGGGGGTGACGACAGCCAGGGCCACAAGAACGGGAACCACCTGCGGCCACCCCAGCCCGTTGAGTGTGCCCGCGCCCCAGACGGCGGCTGCGATTGCTTCGGAGACATCGGCTTTCACCACGAGCCAGGTATTGACGGACGCCAGGACGGCACTGACCGCGATACCGACGATGATCAATCGAAAGCCCTGCACCCCGCGCTTGTAGGCGAGCACGTACACCACGGCGGCGGCCACCAGTCCCCCGACGAGCGCGCCCGTTCCGGTCCGGTAGTAACCGCCGCCGAGGGTGAGGATGACGACGAGAGCGCCGGTGTACGCGCCGGTCGAGAAGCCGATGATGTCCGGGCTGCCCAACGGATTTCGCGTCAACGACTGAAAGATCGCACCCGACACCCCCAGGGCTGCTCCGAACAGGAATGCCAGAGCAACCCGGGGGAACCGCGACTGCATCACGACGATCTCGGTGATGCGCGGAGCGTCGCCGAACACCGCCGCGAGCACCTGGCCCGGTGGAACGTGGTAATCGCCGGTGCCGATCGCGAGGACCGCAACAACCGCGGTCACCGACAGCAGGGCCGCGCAGACGAGGACCGTACGAACGTCGATTCGTGCGCCCAGCACTGTGCGAACGATCCACACCCTTCTGCCGAAGTCGATGTTCCCGGCGCGCGGTGCCCCGTTCACAGCCCGCTCGCTTTCTTTCGGCGGACCAACAGGATCAGAACGGGAGCCCCGACGAAGGCGGTGACGATACCGACCTGCAACTCCCCCGGCTCGAGGACGATTCGGCCGATGACGTCGGCGAAGAGCAGCAGTGCCGGCGCCGCGAACACGGTGTAGGTCAGAATCCACCGTTGGTCGGGCCCGACGAACCAGCGCACCATGTGCGGCACCATCAGCCCCACGAACCCGACCGGTCCCGCCGCCGCAGTCGCCGCGCCGGCCAACAGCGTCACGGCAATCACACCGACGGTCCGCGTCCGAAGCGCATCGGCACCCAACGACCGGGCCAGCTCGTCGCCCAGTGCGATCGCATTGAGCGGACGCGCGACGAGCGCCGCAAGACACAGCCCCAGTGCGACGAACGGGCCGGTCGCCGCCGCGATGTCGAGCCCTCGACCCGCCAACGAGCCTGCGCCCCAGAACCGCATCCTGGCGAAGGAGTCCGGGTCCAGCAGCAGCATCCCGGAGGTGACGCCGCCGAGCACCGCACCGAGGGCAATCCCGGAGAGCGTCAAGCGAATCGGAGTGGCACCCGCTCGTCCCACCGAACCCAACGCGTACACCGCGACGGTGGCGAGAACGGCACCGACGAACGCGAACCACACGTAGAAGCGAACGTCGGTCACGCCCAACACCCCGACTGCGATGGCGACGAAGAGTGCCGCTCCGGCATTGACGCCGAGAATGCCCGGGTCGGCCAACGGGTTGCGCGTCATCGCCTGGATCAGCGCACCCGCGACGCCGAGCGCGGTACCGACGAGCACACCGAGCACGGTCCGCGGAACTCGGAGCTCGCGGACGATCACGGCGTCGGTGGAACCGTTCGAAGACCACAGCGCGTGCCACACGTCACCGACAGCGATGTTCTCCGCTCCCACAGCGATACTCACCAGGCACAGAATCGCGAGGACGGCGACGACGAGTATCAGACCGGCGGTCCTGCCGGCATCGGTTCGGGCCAGACCACCGACGAGAGCCGGAACATCGCTCTGTTCCGGCTCGTCGCCCGCAGTGGTGCCTACCCGATTCACACCACCGAACGCACCCTCGCACCCACCGCGGACTTGACGATCTCACCGCTGCGCACAGCGATGTTGGACAGCAGAGAGGACGTCAGACCGTGGGTGTGCTCGGTGCCGCCCTGCAGGTAGATCGAACCCGCTCTCGATCCGCGCGTGACGAGCCGGTAGTCCCGTGTCACGCGAGGACCGTGCGCATCGAATTCGACGGCGTCGAACAACGGCCCGAGGATGTCGGGCAGATCGAGGGACGTGAAGCCGGTGGCATAGACGACAGCGTCGCACAGCACGTCCTCGGCCAATCCTGTCGGCCCGTGTTCCACCGATGCCCGCACGCCCGACGCCTCCTCCGTGACATCGGCCAGTCGGGAGGCTCCGTGGACGAACAGCCGTCGCGCTCCGCTGACCCGCTCGGCGTACTCCCGCGCGTACAGCTCCTCGATCAGGGGCAGGTCTACGGCGGAGTAGTTTGTTCCGCGGTGATAGTGCAGCAGCTGATCGCGCAGAGAATGCGAGGACGAGTAGAAGTCGTCGACGGCGGTCGGATCGAAGATGCGGTTGGCGTAGGGGCTGTCGTCGGCCGGGCTGTACCCGTACTTGCGCAGTACCGCATGCACCGATGCGTCTTGGTAGGTGGAGTGCAGGTAGTCGACCACTTCGGCTGCGCTCTGCCCGGCACCGACGACGACGAACGTGCGGTGGTTCCGCGACGGCAGCCGGTCGAGGTGGCCGAGTAGGTCGTGATTGTGGAATTGCCGCGTCGACGCGGTGACCCCGTCCGGCAGGGCCGCGGTCAAGCCGCCGGCGAGCACGATGTTGCGACCGCGGACGGTCCCGGTGCGCCGCCCCTCGGTCCGGACGCCGTAACCGTCACCGGTGTCGACGACCGCGGACGCCCGCGTGCCGTAGTGCACCGTGGCGTCGACTTTGCCTGCGGCCCAGGACAGGTAGTCGTGGAACTCGAGCCGGCTGGGGAAGAACGTCTGCAGGTTGATGAAGTGGTTGAGCCGACCCCGTTCGGAGAGATACGACAGAAACGTGTACTCGCTGCTCGCATTGCGCTGAGTGGCAAGGTCTTTGAGGAAGGAGATCTGCATCGTGGTTCCCGGCAACAACATTCCGGGGTGCCAGGCGAACTCGTCCTTCGACTCGACGAAGCACGACGTCAGGCGCTCGGCCGGCGCACACTGTCGATTGTGTTCCTCGATCGCGATGGCCAAGCCCAGGTTGGAGGGTCCGAAGCCGACTCCGACGATGTCGTACTCGATGTCTTCGGTGAGGTCGTATTCTCGCGAGTTGTCGTCGACAGTCATTGTGCAAGCGCTCCTGACGGTGAATGGGTCCATGACCGCGTTTGTGCGCGCAACGAAAGTGCCTGGATATCCGCGCACGCCTTCAGTAGGCAACGCTAACCTAACTACGGAACTATCACAACAGCGTCGCGGGTGTCAGGGAGCACGTTGCAGATCGAGCACCGTCGTACCCCAGCCGATCGAGGTCGTTGCCGTGACCCTCAGCCCGGCAGCGGCTGCCACGGAGGCGAATTCGGCTTTCGTTCGTACACCGCTACCGTGCATGCAGAGCATCAGCAGATCGAATTCCAACTGGTCCTCGTCGAACGACCCGTCGTTGAACAGTCGCTCGACGACCACCAGTTTTCCGTTGTCGACCAATCCAGTTGCCGCGTTGCGCAACAGCAGTGCGAGGTCTTCGTCTCGATAGTGTCCGGTGACCTCGAGCAACAGATACGCGTCGAATCCGTTCCCGTGCTCCACATGCGGCTCGGACATGACGCTCTGCGGGTGATTCACCACTCGCACTGCGAATTCGGGCCATTTCCCGAGGTCACGTCGAATCAAGTGGAGTTCGCTGGGCAACCCGAGTACGCCCGCCGATACACCGTCGTACCGGGAGAGAACGGAACCGAGCACCACTCCCGATCCTGCGCCCGCCACCAACGGGGACGAGACCCCGTCGAGCGAATAATCCTGCACCAGAGCAGGACCCAGGAACGCGGCTTCGTCGGCGACGTGGTTGTGATGCAGTTCGGTGAGCCGCGGGGACGCCTCGAGGTCCTCGGCCAACGTGTTGCCGGTCAGCAGGCTCGCGCTGGCGTTGCCGGTCCGCAGGCTGTCCAGCAGACCTGTGATCGACAGTTCCACCCGTGCCTCGATCCCGTCCAGGTCCAGCCAGTGCGAGATCCAGTCGTCGCCGAGCATCGCCTCACCGATATCGCCGAGAATCAGATCACCGGTGGAGTTCTCGGCGAGGACGTCGACGGCACGCAGATAGCGCACGAATTTCGCGAGGGCGCGCGCGTCCGTCTCGGTGGCTTCCGCCAGCGATTCGACGGAGCACGCCCCTCGGGACACGTGCAACGGGATACGTAATGTGTTGGCCGCCCTGAAAGCGAAGGGCGACAGGATTTCCGCACGTTCGGCGAGCCTGTCGAACGGCTCGGACTCGCCGCCGCCGAGGTCGGGCACCTCGGGATCGTCGGCGCGGGTCGGAACCTCAGCGCGACGCCAGTACCCGGTGACGTCGACCATCTCCGGCGGCAGGCCGCGATCCTCGCGCAGGTAGCGTCGGATTCCTTTGAGAGCGGTCGCTTCCCCTGCCACCCAGGCGAACACCGTTCCGTTCCACCAGGGTGCCGCCCGCACCGCACTGTCGAGCAAGTCGCCGGTGCCTGCGGTGACGCCGTCCCGGTGGACCCACGTGATCTCGGCGTCGGCGGCCGTCGGCAACGGCAACTCTCGCTCGATGTCGGCGACCTCCACGAACACTCGAATTCGCTGACCTGGCAACGCCTCTTGGAGATACCGAGCGATGGCCGGTAACGCGGTCTCGTCCCCGACGAGCAATACCCAGTCGACACCGGCCGGGGCACGGCCCGACCGCACCGGTCCGAGCAGGGTGATGGAGTCGCCGACGCGACAACGCCGACCCCACGTCGACGCGATGCCGGTGTCGTGGGTGACGAAGTCGAGAGTCACCTGCGCGGTCTCGGGATCCATGCTGCGCACGGTGTAGTTGCGGGTCACCGGACGCGGATCACGCGGCCATTCGACGGTGCGCTCGTGCTGGGTCGGAAGCACCACCGTGCCGTCGGTCTCCGCCGGGAAGAACAACCGAACGAAGTCGTCGAATCCTTCGCTGCGCAACGCTGGGAACCGGTATTCGCCGCGCGAGAACTCCCGCAGCTGCGGCCCACCCAACACGATCCGGCGCATACCCGAACCCAGCTGACGTGTATCGATCACCGTTGCCGTACGCAGGACTTCGGGAAAGACGACCTGAAGTCGATGGGACCTTGCCACGGTGGAACACGCTCCTGTCGTCGAAAGTGAATACGCCTGTGCTCGCGTCGAGTGGGCCGCCCGAGTGCTGTCAGCCCTGAACGTTCTCGGCGGCAGTGTTCAGCGCCGAGGCCACGTCGTCGAGGATGTACGGGATCGTCAGCACCGTCAGACCACCGAACGCGAAGTTCTTGTCGGCACTGAGGGCCTCGGTGGAGGCGGTACGTCCCTGCGCCAGTACGGGCTGCGAGGCCACGGCGGGTTCGGCCAGGAACCCTGCGAGCGATTCCTTGTCGTACGCCACGACGAACAGCACGTCCGACTTCAGCAACGACGCCTGTTCGAGGCTGAGCTCGAAGTACACGGCCTCGGGGTCCTCGGCCGGGTCGGCCTGTTGGATGGTGGGCTCGTTGACGAGACCGAGCTGCTCGAGGAATTCGACTCGCACGTCGTCGTCCTTGCTGACGGCGAAGGTGCCGGGTGCGTTGGGCAGTGCGACGGTGACGGTCTTGCCCTGCAGCGCAGAGTATTTCGTGGCCTCATCGGCGATCGAGCCCTCGACTCCGGAAACCAGGTCGGCTGCCTCCTTCTCCTTGCCCAGCGCCTTGCCCGCGATGGTCAGCTGGTCCTCCCACGAGGTGGTCCACTGCTTGTCCGGGTACGCGACGACGGGCGCGATGTCGGAGAGCTTGTCGAACTCCTCCTGGCTCAATCCCGAGTACGGCGCGAAGATCAGATCCGGTGCGGCGGCAGCGAACTGCTCGACCGGAACCGCTCCGGTGCCGTCACCGGAGAGCAGCGTCGGCGCGTCGCCGCCCAGGTCGGCGAGAGCCTTCGCGTCCCACGGCAGAACGCCGCGGTCGTCCGCACCGTACTGGGCACCGTCGAAGGTCGGCATCGCAACGGGTACGACGCCGAGGGCGAGAATCGCGTCCTGGTTCGACCAACCCCAGGTGGCGATCCGCTTCGGTGCCTCTGGGATCGTCGCGGATCCGAGAGCCGAGTCGATCGTGACCGGAAATGCGGACTCCTGCGCAGACGTCGTGGAGTCGGCGGCAAGCGTCTCCTCGGTGTCACTGCTGCATCCGGCGGCGAGGGCGATGGTCAGCCCTCCGGCGAGCGCGATCGACGCGGCGCTCCTCATCCACTTCGTACGAACCGTCATCGTTCTTCGGAACCTCTCCACTCGACCACGCACTCACTGCGTCCCACACCCGACGGGGCGAGGCGACTGACAAAGTAGCACCATTGAGGCAAGGCTCACCTCACTTGAGCACGAACGTGCCGCCCACTCCGAAGCTAGGCTAGGCTACCCTCGCTGAGGCGTCGGATCCGTCGGTTGCGCGACAGCCGTGCCGGACTCCGGTGACCGACGTTCGATGTAACCGTTCCGAGGAAAGGCTCGACATGCGAGTGGTGATGTTCGGCTATCAGACCTGGGGCCACAAGACGCTCCAGGCGCTGATCGAGTCGCGGCACGACGTGGTGGGTGTGGTAACTCATCCCACCAGTGATCAAGCGTACGAGAGCATTTGGGCCGACTCCGTCGAGGACCTGGCACGCGGCCACAATGTGCCCGTGCACCTGGCACGACGGCCCGACGACGCGATGATCGACCGGATTCACCAGTGGGCCCCCGACATCATCGTCGCCAACAACTGGCGCACGTGGCTACCGCCGGAAATCTTCGGTCACCCGCCCCACGGAACGCTCAATCTCCACGACTCTCTTCTTCCGAAATTCACCGGGTTCTCCCCCGTCGCATGGGCTCTGATCAGCGGCGCACCCGAGGTCGGTCTGACTGCCCATCGGATGGACGGCGAACTCGACACCGGCGACATCCTCACTCAGGCAGCGGTACCGATCGGCCCCAGGGACACCGCGACGGAGCTGGTACTGGCCACCATCGATCTCATTCCTCGAGTACTGCTCGAGTCTCTCGACAAGATCGAAGCGGGCACTGCCAGGTGGCACCCCCAAGATCTGTCGGAGCGCACGTTCTTCCACAAGAGGCACGAGACCGACAGCCTGATCGACTGGTCCTGGGACGCAGCCGACATCGACCGGTTGATTCGCGCGATGTCCGACCCATACCCGAACGCGTTCACACACTATCGCGGCGAGCGCGTCTACATCGTGGAAGCTCATGTCTCGCAGGGGGTCTATGGAGGCACTCCGGGACGCGTGTTCATCGCCGAAGGTGACGGCATGGCCATCGTCGCCGGCCCGAACGCCCACCGCGGCACGAACCACGCACTGGTCATAGACCGGGTGCGCACCGAAGACGGTACCGACCACGCTGCTCTGGAGTACTTTCCGAGCGGCGGCGGCTACCTGACGGCCGTCCCGTGACCACTGGTTCCGCCCAGGCGAACCCGGCCGCATCGTTGACCGGGCGCCGCATAGTTCGCCGAACACTGACCCGCAACAGAGGACGACTCGCAGTCGGAACACTCCTGCTGTGCGCACACCAGATCGCCGAGACGGCAGTGCCGTTGGCCCTCGGCGTGATCATCGACCGCGGGATCGCCGACGGCGGGCCGACGGAACTGGTCTGGTCCATCGCCGCCCTGGCCGTGCTCTTCATCGCGCTCACGACGGCGTTTCAGGTCGGTATGCGTCAGCTGAACCTGGCACTCCAACGCGAAGCGCACCTGGTGCGCATGGAAGTGTCCGGTCGCGTCCTGTCCACCGGCGGGGTGCGCACTCCGATGTCCGATGGCGAGATGCTCACCGTGTCGAGCAGCGACGCCGAACAGGCAGCGTGGTTCCTCGATCTGTTCCCGCGCATGGCAGCAGGCGCAACTGCAGTTCTGGCGACAGCGGTCGCCTTGTTCGTCATCGACGTCCCACTCGGCCTTGCCGTACTGCTGGGCACGCCGCTGTTCATGGCCCTACTCCGACTTGCGACTCCGCTGATCACGGCACGCACGGTGGTGCAGCAATCTCGCGTTGCCGAGGCAACCGCGATGGCCGGAGACCTGGTCGTCGGCCTGAGGTCCCTGCAGGGGATCGGTGCCCAACGTGCCGCGTCCGCTCGTTACCGCTCGGCGAGCACAACAGCATTGAACGCAGCTCTCGCGACCGTGCGGTCGCTCGCACTGCAACGGGGTGTCACGACTACTGTGAGCGCGCTGATAGCCGTCGGCGTCGCATCGTTGGCCGGATGGTTCGCACTCGACGGGCGGATCTCCATCGGGGAGCTGATCGCCGTGGTCGGTCTCGCCCAATTCCTCATCGAGCCACTCACCCTGTTGACTTCCGCACCCGCAGTGGTTGCACGGGCGCGCGGTTCCGCGGAACGGGTGTCGACCGTACTCTCGGCCCCTTCCCTACTGGCCGACGGACCCGAATCGGTACCGGTGCCGATGGATCTGTCGTTGCGGAACGTGACCTTCCGATCTCTTGCCGGAATCGACTTCGATGTTCGCCCAGGGCAATTTGTCGCGGTGATCGCTCTCGATCCCTCGGATGGAGACGCCCTTGCCACCGTTCTCGGCGGACAGGTCCCCTCCGACGAGTACTCGGGGGACGTGATGTTCGCAGGTGTGTCCATGCGTGAGGTCTCGCGCGAGTCGTTCCGGACGAGAGTGCTGGCCGAGCCGCACACCACCGATCTGTTCGCCGGCTCGCTGATCGAGAACATCGTCGGATTCGAGGCCGATGACGATACCGATCGAGGGCACCTCGACGCGGTTCTGTCGGCCTCTGCTGCCGACCAGGTTGCCACCGTGCACCGTGACGGGCTCGAGCACCGAGTGAACGACCGGGGACAGAATCTGTCCGGTGGGCAGCGCCAGCGCTTGGCGCTCGCCCGGGCGCTGTATGCGCGTCCCCCCGTCCTCGTGCTGCACGAGCCGACCACGGCAGTCGACGCTGTCACCGAACAGGCCATCGCCGATGGCATTCGGAGAGTGCGCCATTCGGCGGATCGGGACGACGTCACCGTCGTCGTCACGTCGTCCCCGGCGCTGCTGGCAACGGCAGACGTCGTCCTCGTCCTGCGCGACGGGCACGTGACCGACACCGGCACACACGCCGATCTCAGTGCAACCAATGCCGAGTACGCAGAGGCGGTTCTACGATGAACGCGAACGTGCAGGATCGACCCCGCTTGCCTATCGCAGAGGCGCGTCGGTCCCGGCGGTGGCTCGGCGCACGGATTCGTCGGCATCCCGGTGCTCTCGTCGCTGCACTCGCGACCGGAATCGTGTCGTCGCTGGCCGCTCTGGTGCCGTTCTTCGTTCTCGGTCGACTGGTGGACGAAGTGACCGACGGCGGTACGCCTCGGTCCATCCTCCCGATCGTGGCGGTCCTCGCGGTGGCTGCAGTACTAGCTGGAACATTTTCCGGTGGGACGAGCTATGCCGTCTCCCGGCTCGGCGAGACCATCGTTGCGGGACTTCGTGAATCGGCTCTGGAACGTGTACTGAACCTTCCCCCCGGCACGGTCGAACGAACCGGGCGCGGGGACCTCCTGTCTCGGATCGGAGACGACGTTGCGCGGATCACCCGTGCTGCGGGGGATGTGGTCCCGTCGATGATCTCGGCCGCCCTGCTCGTCGCGGTATCGGTGGTGGCCATGTTCGGTCTCGACTACCGCCTCGGTGTTGCCGGAATGCTCGCACTGCCGCTGTATCTGCTCGCACTTCGCTGGTACCTGCCGCGGAGCGGTCCTCTGTACGCCGCCGAAAGGGCGGCGATGGGAGACCGGTCGGAAGCACTCACCAGCAGTATTCACGGACTTCGCACGGTGCGGGCGTACGGAACCGAGAACCTGAGACTCGCCGAGATCGAATCGGCATCGAACCAGGCACGCACACTGGCCATTTCGGTGTTCCGACTGTTCACACGCTTCGTCGGCCGGGAGAACCGAGCCGAGTTCTTCGGCCTGTCGATTCTGCTCGTCGTCGGATATTTCCTGTTCTCACGTGACGAGGTGACGATCGGTGCCGTCACCACCGCAGTGCTGCTCTTCCACCGGTTGTTCAACCCCCTCGGCACGATCTTGTTCCTCTTCGACGAAATCCAGTCCGCCGGTGCAAGTCTGAATCGGCTTGTCGGTGTCGTCGATATCGCTCTACCCGACCGCCCGCAGATTGCCGCTCCGTCCGAGTACACGCTCGCTCTCGACGGGGTTCGGTATTCGTACGTCTCCGGCGACGAGATTCTGCACGGCATCAGCCTCACGGTGCCCGCCGGAACATCGCTGGCACTGGTCGGTTCCACCGGAGCCGGCAAGACCACCGCTGCACTCGTCGCAGCGGGATCCATCGAGCCCGACTCCGGAACGGTGACCATCGGCGGGGTGCCGCTGCACGATCTCGGAACAGCGGAACTGCGCCGCTACGTGTCGATCCTGAGCCAGGACGTCCATGTCACCGCGGGGCCGTTGGTCGACGACCTGCGCCTGGCGCTCGGTGACGTCCACGACGACGACAGGATCTGGAACGCACTCGACGTCGTCGGGGCGGCGTCGTGGGTGCGCGAACTGCCGGACGGCATCGACACCGTCGTCGGCGACGACGGATATTCGCTCACCGCTCACCGCAAGCAACAGTTGGCCCTCGCCCGACTCGTGTTGGTCGATACCCCGGTCGTTGTCCTCGACGAGGCCACGGCAGAAGCAGGCAGTTCGGGAGCGCGCGCACTCGAACGAGCCGCGCACGCCGCAACGCGCGGACGAACGACACTCGTCGTCGCCCACCGGCTCACTCAAGCAGCCGCAGCCGATGCCGTTGCCGTCCTCGACGCAGGACGGGTGGTGGAACACGGCACCCATGAAGACCTGGTGAATGCAGGTGGGCCGTACGCGCAACTCTGGCGCGCGTGGAAGGGCTCGGACGCGGTCGGGGTGGAGAACCCGGGCTGACCGACACCCGAGATCAACAGTCCACCGGATCTACAATGTCGAGGAGCACACCGAATGCAGAGCGCCCGTGGAGAATTGCTGGACCTGACGCCGTCGCAGCTGGACGTGTGGACGGCCCAGCAGCTGCGCCCGGACAGCGCGGAGTTCAACATCGGTTGGGTCGTGGACCTGGTGGAGATGTCCGACGCCGATGCGACGCGATTGGTGCACAGCATCGACACCGTGCTCCGCGCGGCCGACAGCCTGCACGTGGTGTTCACCGACGACGGGTCGCAGGTTCGTCAGGTTCCCACACCGCCGACGGTGAACGTGCACCGCGTCGAATGCGATTCGGCCGCCGCCGACGAGGCGATCCGATCCGACCTCGACACCGTCAGATCGCTTGACGGCCCACTGTTCACGCACACGGTGTTCGATCTGGGCAACGGCCACCTGCGGTGGTACCAGGGTTACCACCACATCGTCGTCGACGCGTATGCGGTGCGCGCACTCACTCGCGCGATCGCGGACGTGTGGAACGGCGGCAGGCCTCCGACGTGGTCGTCGAGGATGCTTCTGGACGAGGAACAGGAGTACCTCGGTAGCGACCGCGCACGCATCGATTCCGAGGAGATCGCACATCGAGCCGATCGGGTCGAGAATGCCGTGGCCCTGGCGGACAAGGCAGATCCGACGGAAACAGGTTGTCAGACCCTGGATTTCGTGAAGTCGGGCATCGACCTGCCTGCCGACACGCGCACGCTGACCGCGGCCGTGCTGATGTACGTGTACCGAGTGTCGGGCCGCAGAACCGTCACTGTGTCGACAGCTCTGCACACCCGGACCGACTCCGTTCGGCGAGAGCAGCTGGGAATGCTCTCCCGTACCCATCCGATGCGCGTCACGATCGAGCCGTCAGACCGCCTGTCCGACGTCGATGCTGCGCTGGTCCCCGAACTCGACGCACTACGCGCTCATGGTCGAGCGGCAGGCTCGCCCACACACTGCGCGAGTATCAACATGATGATCTGGAGAACTCCGATCTCGTTCGGCGATCAGCAGATTCGGATGCGGGGTGTCCGCCTGGGACCTGTGCACGACGTCGACTTCGCCGTCGAGAGCGAGCCGGGTCTGGGCACCGTGATCGACGTACGGGGTCCGGGTACCTCGGCCCGAGCGCACCGCGATCGGCTCCGGTCGTTCCTCGGCGCACTCCGTTCCGACACTCCCGTGTCGGCACCGAACATTCTGTCCGACAGCGAATACGAGACCATTGTGCACTCGTTCAACGACACGGCGGAGAAGACACAGGAGCGCACGGTGCCCGCCGCGTTTCGCGAATCTGCGCGTCTGCACTCCGAGTCGGTGGCGGTGGTGGACGGCACCCGCCGGATCACCTACGCCGAACTGCTGCGACGGGTCGACGAGTTGGCCGCCGAATTGTCCGGCCGCGGACTGACCTCGGAACAGACGGTCGGTATCGGCATCGCCCGCTCCGCCGAGACCGTCGTGGCGGCCCTCGCGGTGATGGCAGCGGGCGGAGCCTTCGTACCGGTGGACCCCTCGTGGCCCCTGGCCAGGCGCGAGGAGGTGGCCACGCAGGCCCGAATCCGCTTCCTGTGCATCCGGTTCGACAGCGACGCGCTCGACTCCGTCGAATCGGTGCCCGTCGACCTCGAAAACTGGGCGCACGCGCACCACGCGAACACGAGGCCCGAGGTGGACATCCACGGATCGTCGTTGGCGTACGTCATGTTCACGTCGGGATCGACGGGAAAACCCAAGGGCGCGATGATCCGTCACGACGCAATCTGCGCTCGGATGGACTGGCAGATGAATCGACTGCTGAATTTCCGGAGCGACGACGCTGCCCTGTTCAAAGCACCGCTGTCCTTCGACATCTCGGTCAACGAGTTCTTGCTTCCGCTCGTCAGCGGTGGACGGGTTGTCATCGCAGGCCCCGGTGACGAGCGCGATCCGGACAGATTGCTCGACCTGATCGCGAACGAGAACGTGACGTTCGTGTACCTCGTGTCGTCGATGCTCGACGTCTTGCTCGACATCGACGCCTCCGCCACCGAGCACCGTGCGGGGCGGCTGACAGGACTGCGGCACGTCTGGTGCGGCGGTGAGGTGCTCACGCCCTCACTGTTCGCGCGCTTCAGAGCGCAACTGGACACCACCCTGTACCACGGGTACGGGCCCGCAGAAGCGACGATCGGCGTCTCGCACGTCGTGTATTCCGACACCGCAGACCGTATCGCCACCTCCATCGGTGCACCGAACCCGAACACGCAGCTCTACGTACTGGGCGAAGACCTTCGACCGCTCCCGATCGGGACCGACGGCGAATTGTACGCGGCGGGTTACCTTCTGGGCCGCGGCTACGTTCACGCCCCAGCGTCTACCGCGTCCCGCTTCATCGCCAACCCGTTCTGCGACGACGGCAGCCGTCTGTACCGCACCGGCGACAGGGCACGCTGGACACCGGAGGGCACCCTCGAGTTCGCGGGCCGCGTCGACAACCAGGTGAAGATCCGCGGAATGAGACTCGAACTCGAGGACGTCGAGTCGGTTCTTGCCGGTCATCCCGACGTGCGCCACTGTGCAGTCACGGTGCGCACGACGCCCGCAGGTTCGGCCTACCTTGCTGCGTATGTGGTCCCCGTCGCCGGAGCCGAGACGAACGCGCAGCGAATTCGATCCTGGGCCGCGGACAATCTGCCCGAATACATGGTGCCGAGCGGCGTTCTGGTGTTGGAATCGTTCCCTCTGACTGCGAACGGAAAGCTCGATCGTCGTGCACTCGGGGAACCGGATCTCGCCGGAAGCGAGGACTACCGCGCTCCGTCCACCCCGCGTGAAGCGACGGTGTGCAGTGCCTTCGCCGATGTGCTGGGTCGAGATCGAGTGGGTGCCGACGACGACTTCTTCTCCTATGGCGGCGACTCGCTTCTCGCGGTGCGTCTCGGCCAGTCCTTGGCAGGACGCACCGGTCAGGGTGTCCCGATCAGCGCCGTGTTCGATCACCGAACCCCGGCAGCGCTGGCGCGCTGGCTCGTCGATGCGGCACCGGCATCCGTGCCTCTTGCGCCCAAAGACCCTGCGTCCGAGCCAGTTCTGTCCGACGCACAACGCAGAATGCTGGCCCTGCATCAGTGGACACCGCACAGTGCGTCGTACACGGTTCCGGTGGAGTGGCAGTTCGACGGCCCGATCGACAGCGCGGCTCTCGGTGCGGCCTTGCTCGACGTGGTGGAACGACACACGGTACTCAGGACCGTCTACCCCGATCACGAACGGCCGGTCGTTCTCGACACAGTCGATTCCGTGCTCGAGGTGACCGATGTATCACCGGCCCCCGAGTCGATCGTGTTCGATGTGACCGAAGAGCCACCTGTCCGGGCCTGGTGGAACCGAACGAACAACCGCCTGACCGTCGCGTTCCATCACATCGCCACCGACGACCGATCCGAATCGGTCTTCCGCACCGATCTTGCAGTCGCATACGCCGCACGAGCACAGGGCGTCGAGCCCGAGCTACCTGCTCTCACAGTGCAATACGGCGACTTCGCCGACTGGTCGCAGGACATTCTCGGGGCATCCGACGACCCAACGTCCGCGGCGTCGCGCATGCTCGCTCACTGGAAGCGGACCCTGGCCGATCCCCCGGTGGCGCCGCTGCCACGAACCGGAGCGGTGGATGACGCAGGCGAAACGCTTCACTTCGCCGTCTCGGCCGCAGACGCGGATGCACTCCGCCGCGCGGCAACCGACGCAGGCGCGAGCCTGTTCATGATGTGCCACGCGGCCACCGCACTTGCCGTGTCCGCCATGACCGGTGCCACGGACATCCTGGTGGCTGCTCCCGTGTCGCTACGCACCGATTCCGCTCTCGATGCCTCGATCGGATGTTTCCTCAACACGCTGATCCTGCGCACCCGGCTTATCGGTGACGAGACTCTGGCCGACCTGGTGCACAACGTCCGATCCGCCGATCTGGCCGCATTCGACCACCAGGCACTCGCGTACGAGGACGTCGTCTCGCAGTGCGGACTCACCGACACCACCGTCCCATCGGTCATGACAGTCCTACTCTCCGACACCGGCGAGGACACTCGTCTGCGCCTGGGAGCACAGGCCGGTCGCCGCGCGGCACCGAGCACCGCGACCGCCAAGTTCCCGATCACGTTCACCGTCGACGATCGCGGATCGTCCATGGCGTACTCGGTGGAATATGCAACCGACGTCGTGGACGCAGACCTCGCCGGACAGTACGCGCGAACCTTCTCCCACGCACTCCGAGCTCTCGCGGACGATCTCTCGGTCCCGGTGGCGAGACGCACCCTCACCGACTCCTCCGTCACCGCTCTCGTGGCCGACACCTGGGCACAGGGCGAGCGCGCCGCGATACCCGAAGCCGTTCTGCCGGAACTGGTCTCCAACACCATCCGCGAACACCCCCATCGCATTGCAGTGGTACACCGAGGTCGGACGGTCGATTTCGCGCAGCTCGACCGCGACGCCGATGCCCTCGCGAACGCTCTCCTCGACGCGGGTGTGAGACCGGATGACGTGGTGGGGGTTCATGTGCCGCGCTCCTACGAGCTGGTGCTGTCCCTGGTCGCCGTACACCGTGCGGGTGCCGCATATCTCCCCCTCGACTCGGGGTTGCCCGAGGAGCGCCTGAGATACATTGCCGACGACGCCGATCCACGCGTCGTGCTCAGCACCGAATCGTCACTTCCTTTCACCGACGCCCCGGCCCTCGACCCGTCGAACGTCCCGGTCACCAGCACCCGTCCCGCACCTGCACTGCTGCGTCCCGACAACACGGCCTACGTGATCTATACATCCGGGTCCACCGGAAAACCGAAGGGCACCGCGGTATCTCATCGTGCGGCGGTGAACAGACTGGAGTGGATGCGCGATCGATACGACGTCGGAATCGACGACCGCATTCTGCAGAAGACGCCTGCCGGGTTCGACGTATCGGTGTGGGAGTTCTTCCTGCCCTTGATCACCGGCGCGACCCTGGTCGTTGCCGATCCCGACGGTCACACCGATCCCGACTATCTTCATCGCCTCATCGACGATGTCGGGGTCACCATCGCCCATTTCGTTCCGTCGATGCTCACCGAGTATCTCGCCGGAACTCCACTCGACAACGCGTCCAACCCCACACTTCGTCTGCTCGTGTGCAGCGGGGAAGCTCTGCCGCGCACCACTGCCCGACGAGCTCTCGACACACTGCCGCACATCAGGTTGGACAACCTCTACGGACCAACCGAAGCTGCGGTCGACGTCACCGCACACCGTGTTCACCGTGACGACGAGGGCGCGTCGGTGCCGATCGGAACGCCGGTCAGAAACACCGGCACGTACGTCCTCGATCACGCACTGCGACCGGTTCCGCCCGGAGCACCCGGCGATCTCTACCTCGGTGGCGTTCAGCTGGCGCGCGGCTACACCGGAGCGCCTGCCCTGACCGCTGGGCGGTTCGTCGCCGATCCGATTGCTGCCGACGGGAGCAGGCTGTACCGAACGGGCGACCGCGCCCTCTGGTCGGCCACAGGCGAATTGGTGTACCTCGGACGTGACGACGATCAGGTCAAGGTGAACGGCGTGCGGATCGAGCTCGGCGAGATCGTGGACGCTCTGGTCACCGTGCCGGGTATCGACAATGCCGCGGTGGCGGTCCGAGACGGCTCGCTGATCGCGTACGTCGTCGCCGACACGGGTGCCGATATCTCCGACGCCGACATCGTTCGATCGTTGACGACCACTCTTCCGCGGCACATGGTTCCGGCCACCTATGTGCATCTCGACTCGCTTCCGACCACCGCGAACGGAAAGCTCGACCGGCGTGCGTTGCCCGACCCGGTTCGTGTCGAGGTCGCCGAGGAACCTCCCCGGACAGAGACCGAGAGTTCGGTGGCCGCGGCGTTCGCCGATGCGCTCGGCGTCCGCAGCGCCGGACGCACCACCGACTTCCTGGCCGCCGGCGGCAACTCGATGGGTGCCATCGCCGTACTGGGGCGTATTCGCCGCGAACTGGGATTTCGGATTCCATTGGGCACGTTCATGTCCGAGCCGACCGTGCACGCGGTGGCCCGGTTGTGCGACTCCACGTCGCCGGGCGACATCGAGAAGCCCGAAGACATCACCCGGCGTGATCGATCGGTGCTCACACCGGGCCAGTTCCGAATGTGGATGGACTGGAACGTCCGCGGTGCCGGAGCGACCTACAACGTTCCGCTCGTGTGGCGCAGACCAGAGTCGGTCGACGCCGAGGCGCTCGCTGCAGCTCTGCGAGACGTGGTGGAGCGGCACGACATTCTCCGGACGGTCTATCCGAGTCCGGCCGGAGTGCCCACTGCGAGAATTCTGCCCGTACCCGACACCATCCTGGTTTCCGCGGAAGAGGACGTCACCGAACTCGTGCGGACGGCGTTCGACCTCGGTACCGACATCCCGATCCGCGCCTTCAGCACCCCGAAGCACATCGTGATCGTGGTGCACCACATCGCATTCGACGAGTGGTCGCGCGATGTGTTGCTCGACGACCTGACGGTCGCATACTCCGCACGTTCGGAAGGACGCCGTCCCCGTTGGCCCGCCGCCGCCACCCAGTACGCGGATATCGGAGAACCCGTCGAGACCAATTCCGGAGTCGAGTCCTGGATGCGGGTACTGAGCGGGGCACCCGAGTCGACCGAGCTGCCACTCGATAGGCCCAGACGCGCCCGCCGAACCGACACCCGACCTGCGGGCAGTGTGCAACAACACCTGTCCCGGAACGTCACGGCAGGCCTGAAGTCCGTTGCGACGCAGACCGGTACGACCATGTCGATGCTCACCTCGGCCGTAGTCGCAGTCACCTTGGCCCGCAGTGGGGCGGGCGACGACGTCTGCATCGGTCTGCCGGTGTCCACCCGAGCCCGCGTCGGTGCCCCGGACACCATCGGTTACTTCCTCAACACCATCGTGCTCCGAGTCGACTTGTCCGGGATGCCGAGTATTCGGACCGTCGTCGATCGGGTACGCGGCGCGACGCTCGACGCTTACGACCTCGCTCATGTGCCGTTCGAGCGGGTGGTCGCCGCATCCGGCCTCGATTCGCTCTTCGATGTCATGGTGGTGCATCAGGTGCCGTCGCGAAGGTCTCCCGATCTGACACTGGGGGATTCGATTCTGGAGACCGAAACCGTACCGACGCACACCGCCAAATTCGATGTGCTCGTGGAGTTCACCGAGGGCGTCGATGGCCTCGCCGTGACGATCGACTACGCCACGGACGTGTTCGACGACCGCACTGCCCTCGCTCTGCTGGACCGACTGTTGGACACCGCCACCGCTCTGGCGACCGATTCTGCAGGCTCGATTGCCGAGTTGGGCGGTCCCACAGCCGCCGAAGCAGACGCCGTCACTCGATGGAACGACACGGCGTTCCCGACCGACGACTCGACCCTGATCGATCTGCTCGACGGCGGTGCCACACTCCGTCCGGACGCGGTGGCCGTACGGTTCGCCGGGATCGACCTGGCGTTCCGGGAACTGACCGATCGCAGCACGGCTCTCGCTCGTCGATTGTCCGAGTTCGGCGCGCGGCCCGGCTCGGTGGTTGCCGTCGCCGTTCCCCGCTCGCTCGAACTGTTGGTGTCGATCATCGCTGTGATTCGTTCCGGGGCGGCATATCTGCCCCTGGACACGAGCTACCCCGAGGATCGGCTTCGGTTCACCGTCGAGGATGCTCGGCCGATCGCGATCGTGGGCCGACCCGGCGACGTCGGGTTCGCGAATGGCAGCACGCCGGTGGTGGATCCGCTCGATTCGTCGTCCGCGGTACCGTCGACGACGCTGGTTCGCCCGGCACCCGACGATGCCGCCTACGTCATCTACACCTCGGGGTCGACCGGGCGTCCGAAAGGTGTGGTCAACACACACCGGGCAATCGTCGGTCACCTTCGATGGATGCAGGACGAGTATCGGCTCGACACCGACGACGTCGTTCTGCAGAAAACTCCTGCGGGCTTCGACGTCTCGGTGTGGGAATTCTTCCTCGCCGCCACTGTCGGTGCGTCGACCGTGGTGGCCGAGCCCGACGGGCATCGTGACCCGCAGTACATCAGCCGGGTGGTCCGAGAAGAATCGGTGACCACCATCCACTTCGTCCCGCCCATGCTCGACGCGTTTCTCACCGCAACCGATGCGTCCGCGTGCACCTCGCTTCGTCGGATCATCTGCAGCGGAGAGGCATTGCCTCCGGATCTGGCACGTCGGGCGCGGGAGGCTCTTCCCGGCGCACGCCTGGACAACCTGTACGGCCCTACGGAGGCCGCGATCGACGTGACCGCGTACACCGTCACCGACGTCGATTCGTCGTCGTCGGTCCCGATCGGAAAGCCCTTGCACAACACGGGCCTTCGGATACTGGACGCCCACCTTCGTCCGGTTCCTCTCGGCGTGGCGGGAGATCTGTACATCGCGGGGATTCAACTCGCGCGCGGATATCACCGGCGGCCGTCCCTCACCGCATCGCGATTCGTGGCAGATCCCCACGGGTCGGCGGGTGCTCGTCTCTACCGCACGGGCGACATCGCCCGGTGGCGACGCAGCGGAGACGTGGAATTTCTCGGACGTGCGGACGACCAGATCAAGATTCGCGGGCAGCGGGTCGAGCTCGGCGAGGTCGCCGCTGCCATCACCGACGAATACCCCGACATCGAGACGGCCGTCGCGGTGGTGCGCGACGGTTCGATCGTCGCGTACGTGGTCACTGGCGCAGCCGGCTCTCTGCCGGCCGATATCGACGTGCGGCTCCGGCGGCGTCTGCCCGAGCACATGATGCCGGCAGCACTCGTCCCGCTCGCCCAGCTACCCATCACGGTCAACGGCAAGCTGGATCGCCGAGCGCTGCCGGAGCCGGAACTCGAGACTCGTGATCGTCGCGCGCCCGGTACGGATGCCGAACGTGCTCTGCTGAACATTGCCGAGAACGATCTGGGGCTACGCATCGGCCTCGACGACGACTTCTTCCGTTCGGGCGGCGACAGCATCAGCGCAGTTCTGCTCGCGGCGAAGGCCACTCGAACGGGTCTGACGTTCACCGTCCGCGATGTCTTCGAGCTCCGCACTCTGGCCGACATCGCCCGGCGCAGCGCAGCAACCGCGCAGTACCGCTCCCCTGCACGCTCGACGGCGTCGGTCCCGGGAACCCCGGTTCCGCTGCCTCACGGGGTACGCGCAGCGAAGAGCGCCGGGATCGTCGAACGCGTGCACACCGTCAGCACGCCCGTTCCTCGCCAGTTGTCTGCCGACGAACTCGCCGAGATCGAAAGGTCGCTACGGGAACGCAACGAAGGGCTCCGGTTGGCGATCGACACTCGACGAAAGACGCTGTGGCGCGCCCGTATCGTGCCTCCGGACGGGCCGCCGGCCGAACCTCTCGACACGTTCTCGGGACGGGGATACCGCATCGAGGCAGTCGCCTCGTCCGACGGACCACAGGTCGAGGTGAGCGTCCACGCACTGATCGGCGACGACACCACAGCGCAGGACCTCGCCGCGGCCGTAGCGGCTGTTGCCGCCGGCCGGTCGCCCGAGGACATCCGCTCGCACCACCGCCCGACCTCCGACGAAGGAGCTCAACTCCGTGCATGACACCACCTACGCAACTCGTTCGGTCGGCACGACACTGTCCGCGGCGCAAACGGACATGTGGTTGGCGCACCAGGCCGACCCGACGAGCGCCGCTTTCAACATCGGCTTCGAGATCTCCTTTCCGTCGGACCTCGACGTCGAACGACTGCTCGCATCCATCGATTCGGTACTCGACCGATACCGAGGCGGCCGGTCTCGCTTCACCACCGACGACGACGGCAGGCCCGTCCGAGTGTCGTCCGACGCTCGAATCGTCACCACACTGGTCGATGGACGTGGGCAGGACGCCGTCGCAACGACGGCAGTTCTTGCCGCGAAGGATCTGAGCACCCCGCTGGATCTGGAGTTCGATCAGCTGATGAGCTCGGTACTGGTGTCGAGCGACGACGATCACGTGTGGTACTTCCGCGCACACCACATCGTTCTCGACGCCGCCGGTGCGGTGATGCTCGCAACCGCTGTCACCGACACGTACGTCCACGGCGACACGGACCGTAGCCCGTGGCTCGCCGACGACGCTGTGGCCGAGGATGTTTCGTACCGAGAGTCCGAGCAGTTCCTGCTCGACCGCGAGTTCTGGCGCACACGGCTTGCAGCGGCCGCACCTCCGATCACGTTGCTGCCGGTGCCTGCACACCCCACCGGGTCGGCGTACGAGAGAAGAACGGACCTGCCCGCAGACCTCGTCGGTGCGCTCGGTGCCCTTGCCGAATCGGCCTGCGTACGGCCGGCTCACGTCTATCTCGCCGCCTACGCGGCGTTCGTGCACCGCTGGTCGGGAGAACGGGACGTGACCCTGACGGTGCCCACCTCGGCACGGACCACGGACGTGTTGCGCTCCGAACCGTGCACCGTCTCGACGACTCATCCACTGACAGTGCATATCGAGCCGCTCGACAGTGTCGGAGACATCGCACGCAAGATCAAGAATTCGCTCACCGAATCTCATCCTCACCGTCGCTATCGCGGCGAAGACATGATCCGCGATCACGCGGAGGGTCGGCCGAGCGGAGCCGGTCGGACCTTCGGACCTGGTGCCAACATCATTGTCGGAGAGGTCGATTCGCATGGAATCGCCTGGTCAGGACAAGCATTGAGTGTGGGGCCGTTCCACGATCTCGAGTTCGTCCTCACCTCCATCGGCCCGTCCGCACCCGTCACGGTACAGATGCGAGGAGACAGCTCCTGTGCCTCCGACATCGACACCCGCTTCGAAGCCATGCTCGTTCTGGTGTCCGCGACAGCCGCCGCACCCGATCGGGCGATCAGCGAACTGGCTGTGGTGGACGAACCGACCGGATCACGGATTGTCCACTCCTTCAACGACACCGAGTCGGTCATCGACCGCACCCCGGTACCCGACATGTTCGCCGAGCGCGCGCGGGATCGTCCTGGCAGCATCGCAATCGTCGACGGTACGCGCCACGTCACCTACGAGCATGCCGCCACGATGGTCGAGCAGCTGGCGTCCACGCTCGTCGCGAACGGCCTCCGCGCCGAGGACGTCGTGGCCCTGAGCATGCCGCGCTCGGCCGAAATGGTGGTTTCCCTCTTGGCCGTCCTGCGAGCCGGCGGCGCGTTCGTACCGTTGGACCCGTCCTGGCCACGAGACCGCCGAGAACGCGTCCTCACCGATTCCGGCACGCGAGTCGTTCTCTCGCATCCTGATTCGGCGTACCTCGACGATCCGTCCGTCGTGCCGAACGAAACTGTCGTGAGCCTCGACGATTGGCAGTTCGCCGACACGCAGGTCCGCCGCGAGTTCGACGCCCTCTCGGCCGATCGGTTGGCATACGTCATCTTCACGTCGGGCTCCACCGGCCGACCGAAGGGTGCCATGATTCGACACGGCGCGATCGCCGAGCGCCTGAACTGGCAGCGGACGGATATCCTCGGTTTCGGCCCGGACGACGCAGCACTGTTCAAGGCACCGTTGGCATTCGACATCTCGATAAACGAGATCCTTCTTCCGCTGGTGTGCGGTGGCCGCGTCGTCGTCGCGAAGGACGGCGGCGAGCGCGACCCGTTCTATCTCCTCGACACCATCGCCCGCGAACGCGTCACGTTCGTCTACCTGGTGTCGTCGATGCTCGAGTCACTGCTGCACCTCGACACCGACAACGCCCTGTCCGGGTTGCGGCACGTCTGGTGCGGTGGAGAGGTTCTCACCCCGGATCTGTTCTCCCGCTTCCGGAATCAGTTGGACACGACCCTCTACCACGGGTACGGGCCGGCCGAGGCGACCATCGGTGTCTCCCATGTGATCTACCACGACGCGGACGATCGGATCGCCACGTCCATCGGTCGGCCGAACCCCAACACCCAGCTTTACGTGCTGGATTCACGACTTCGACCGGTTCCGATCGGATGCGGCGGCGAACTCTACGCAGCAGGGGCGTTACTCGGACGTGGATACCGCAACGCGCCTGCGCTGACCGCGGCACGGTTCGTGAGTAACCCGTTCGCGGCCGACGGGTCGGCGATGTACCGAACGGGTGACCTCGCGCGGTGGCGGTCGGACGGCTCACTCGACTTCCTCGGTCGGGCCGACAACCAGGTCAAGATTCGCGGCATGCGGCTCGAACTGGAAGACATAGAATCGGCCTTGTCCGACCACCCCTCGGTCCGCTACGCAGCAGTCACTGTCCTGCACCGAGACTCCGGAGATGTGCTGAGTGCGTACGCGATCCCCACGGATCGCAAGTGCGTCGATCGCGAACAGCTGCAGACGGTCTTGACGTCGTGGTTACAGGGCAAGCTCCCCGAGTACATGGTCCCCACGTACATGACCATCCTCGACGACGTTCCCGTCACCGCGAACGGCAAACTCGACCGCAGAGCGCTCCCGGAGCCGGTCGCGACCCCTGCGGGCCGCGACGCTCCCCGCAACGACATCGAGAAGCGTCTGTGCCGGGTATTCGCGGCGGTGCTGTCCGTTCCGCACATCGGCGTCTCCGACGACTTCTTCTCTCTCGGTGGTCATTCGCTGCTGGCACTACGTCTGGCGGTGGCACTGCACGCCGAATTCGGTGTCCGGGTCGGTCTACCCGTGTTGTTCGACCATCGAACGGTGGCCTCACTGGGCGCAGCGATCGATTTCGGTGCAGGCGCGCATGTCGGCAGACCCGGTGACTACCCGGACTCCGACGACGCACCCGTGTCGTTCGGGCAAGAACAGCTCTTGTTCCTGGAGAGTCTGGCCGGCCCGTCCACGGCATATCTGCTCACGCTCGATCTCGAACCCGACGAGCAGCTGGATCCCGTCGCCCTGCGGCAGGCAGGACTGGATCTCGTTGCACGACATCCCATTCTGCGTACGGTGTATCCGGCCGGCTCGGGTGAGTGGACCCAACACGTTCTCTCGATCGACGAGGCAGCCCGCAGGTTCCGCGTCGAAGCGACAGTCACGACTCCGACGCCCATCGATCTGCAGTCCGAGTTGCCGATCCGGCTGTCGAGCGAGCCGACCAGAATGCGCATCACGCTGCACCACATCGCATGCGATCAGGAATCGGTGAAGATCCTGGTCGACGAGTTGGCGGAGGCGTACGGCCGCCGTGTGGACAACGACACAGATCCGTGGCCGGCGACCGCACCCGGCACCGCGACGTATGCGCAGTTCGCCCGCTGGCAGCGTGACACCGCAACCGATGGATCCGACCTCGACTTCTGGGTCGGGCGACTCGGCCACGTACCGCCGGTCACTGCGCTCCCGCGCGACTTCGACCGCCGAGCCGACGCCGGTGGCACCGGCGAACTGGTGACCGTCCCGATGTCCGACGAGCTGTCGGGCGCCATCGATCGATCCACGAGTGACGATGCGGTCACCCCACTCGTTCTGTTGCACACCGCCGTCGCAATGGTGTTGCGCGCCAGAGGTTCCGGCGACACGGTTCCGATCGGCACCGCGGTGGACAGTCGTAGTGATGCGCAGTTGGCAAGCACGGTGGGCTTTTTCGTCAATACTGTCGTGCTCTCGGCGGCGGTCGACGACGCGCTGACGTTCGCCGAGCTGGTCGATCGAGTGCGCTCGAGCGATCTGGAGGCGTACGACCACCGCGACGTACCGTTCGAAGCAGTTGTCGCGACCCTCGACCCGCCGCGGACGCCGGGTGTCAACCCGTTGTTCCAAGTCATGATCGCGGACGTCGACGATCGCCCGATCCGTCCGAACTTCGGACACGTCGGCACCCGTTCGACATTCGGGGGCGGATCGCTGGCGGCGAAGTTCGACCTCACTTTCGGAATCGGGTACACGGCCGACGGCCGACGCTCGCTCACCCTCGTCTACGACCGCGACCTCTTCACCGAGGAGACCGCGCGGGCGCTGCTCTCGGGTGTCCACGCCGTCCTCGTGCAGGGAACTCGTCACCCGCGACTTCTGGTGGCCGACATCGCCGTACCGACCACTCCAGGATCGTCCGGCACCGCCCGGCTCGCACCGGCGCAACTGAGGATGCTCGATGCCGGAATCTCGGACGCCGCGTGCGTCGAATGGACCGTGCCGGGCGGGTCTCCGGCCACCGCCTACCGTCTGCTGGCGGAATTCGACGCTCTGCGGATGACGCTGGTCCGCGACGACGACGGTGGACGGCACATCGCGATCGCCTCGGTGGACGATGCGATCGCGCGCTCGCTCGACGGGACCGTCGACGTCGGCTCGAGACCGGTGACGGCAACCGAATACGAGGCGGGCACCGTACTACGCGTCCATCCGTTGTTCGTCGACGCCGAATCGTGGCCACCCGTCGCGGTGGACTCGACCCTCGACTTCGCGGACTACCTGCGCGACTTGAATTCTCGTGCAGCTGATCTCGGGATCGTGGAGCATGCCGAGGCCTGGCTCGACTTCGTCGACGACGTGCTGGACAAGACCTTCACCGAGTTCGCAGCCGGCGAACCCGGAACGGCCGATGCAGATGTGTGGGACACCGCGGATGCACTCGATCTCGACCGCACCCGTGCCGCCGCTCTGATCACCATGGCCCGCACCCTCACCGATCTCGGTGCCGGCGACGCGTGGCTGGTCGAGATCGACGAACCCGACCGAGATGGACACGCTCGTACGGTCGGACATCTGCGCAGACGGTATCCGTTCTCTCTGAGTTCGGCGGACGCCCAGAGGAGCATCGACGAGTTCCTGAATGCGCACAGGAACGACCCGGACCCGTCGACCTACGACGTGGCCGCATACACGAGCGAACACACGGTCGGTGTGTTCGAGGAGATGCCGCGAGCAACCGTCGCTCTCGTGCTGGGCCGATCTGCGCAGACGGCCGAGTTGCGTAGCTCCGTACCGATGTTCGCGTTGACGACAGGCTCCTCGATTCATGCCCGCGTCACGGCAGCAGACCGGGCTCTCGGCGGCCGGTCGATTGCGGAGGCCGCTCGAACCTGGGCTCGACACTTGCGGACGTCGCTCGGGGATGCACGTCGCAACGGTGATTCGGCAGACCTCGCTCCCCTGCTGTCGGACGTGGATTCGGCACGACTGCGTCGGAGTTTCGGACCGGTGCGACACGTATGGCCGCTCTCGCCCCTCCAGACCGGACTGTTGTTCCACCTGCTCGCCGGTAGCGAGGGCGAGGCCGACGTCTACGTCTCGCAAACAGTCGTCGACCTGTCGGGGCACATCGATCGAACCCGGCTCGCCGCAGCAGCACGGGCATCGATCGACAAATTCCCCAACGTGGCAGTGGGTTTCGCCGAGATCGGTGATCGGGCGGTACAGGTGGTTCCGGAGACGTTCGACGTCCCGTGGACGTACCGCGACGGCAGTGACGTGGAAGCGTTCGCCCGCGAACAGGCGTCGATTCCGTTCGACGCGGCCGACCCACCACTTCTTCGCTTCGGTCTACTGTCCGACGGACCCACCCAGCACCATCTCGTCTTCACGGCGGAGCACATTCTGCTCGACGGCTGGTCCATCTGGCGGTTCCTGATGTCCGTCCTCGACAGTTACACGGACCAGGATGCCGAATCCCGGAGGTTCACTGCGTCTTTCGGCACATACCTGGGATGGTTTTCGCGACAGGACCTGCCGGCCGCCGAGCGTGAATGGCAGCGCTATCTCTCGGGAATCGACGAACCCACCCTCGTCGCTCCGCGCCGACGATCGCTCGGTGCGACGTCGTCGTCGAACTCTCGGGATCTACGGATCACCGTGGATCCGGAGGTTTCACAGGGTCTTGTAGAAGTCGCCGCCAACACGGGCGTCACTCTCTCGACGGTGTTCGAGGCGGCCTGGGGAATGACACTGCGTCGCATTCTGGGTAGCGACGACGTACTTTTCGGGTCGGTGGTGTCGGGACGCCCACCGGAGATCGACGGGATCGACACCACGATCGGGTTGCTGTTCAACACCCTTCCCACGCGATTCACCTCGAACCCGTCGCACACGGTGGCCGAGATGCTTCGGAAAGCTCAGCAGGACAAGCTCCTACATCTGACGCATCCGTACGTCACCCTGTCTGCGCTACTGCAGATGTCGGGACACCGCGCGCTGTTCGACACGCTGTTCGTCTTCCAGAACACTCCGGTGATCTCACCGGAAACTCCGTTCGGTCCGCCGGGCAGCCGGGTGCGCGTAGAGAACGTGACGCTGCGCGACGCGACGCACTATCCGCTGTCGATAGTGGTCAACCCCGACGCCGGGTCGGCTTCGAACCCCGCTGCGGGGCTGCGGGTGATGTTCCAGGAGGACGTCGTCGACGAAGCGACCGTTCGCGAGTGGATCGAGACCTTCACGCGAACGCTCCACGCGATCACGAAGAATGTCGACGGTCTCGTCGCACGATGCGACCCGATGTCCGTCGAGCAACGCGACCTGCTGCTGCACCGTTTCAACGACACGGCGCGTCCCGTTCCGGAACTGTCCGTGTACGACCTCCTGCTACGCCAGGCGGAGGGTTCTGCATCGTATCCCGCGGTCCGCGCAGGCGACGTCGTCCTGACCTATGCAGAGCTCGTCGAGAGGGCGAATCGAACCGCCCGCGTCCTGCTGTCGCTGGGAGCGGGACCGGACCGTCGGGTTGCGTTGTTGCTCCCCCGGTCCGAGGACATGGTGGTCGCGTTGTTCGCAGTGTTCGCCGCACACAGCGCGTACGTGCCGATCGACCCCGAGCATCCTCAGGACCGCATCGGTCACATGCTCGCGGTATCCGAACCCGCTGTGATACTGACAGATTCGTCTCTCGTCGATCGGCTGCCGGAACAACTGCGAACTGCACCGACCACCCTCCTGTTGGATCTTTCGCGGGACGCAGTCGACAACGCGTCCGGCGCGGCTGTGACCGACGACGATCGCGGTGCACAGACCGATCTCGACCAACTCGCGTACGTCATCTTCACGTCCGGTTCCACCGGCAGACCCAAGGGCGTGGCCGTGCCGTACCGCGGTCTGACGAACATGTTCTACAACCACGAGGCAGCCATCTTCGAGCCCGTCCTCTTCCGTCAGGGCGGACGACGGATCAAGATCGCGCACACCACGTCGTTCTCGTTCGACGCCTCCTGGGAGCAGCTGCTGTGGCTGCTCGCGGGCCACGAAGTACACGTGATCGACGAGGATCTACGACGTGACCCGGAACAACTGCTCGGCTACTACGACGAGCACCGGATCGATGCATTCGACGTGACACCCACGTACGGAGAGCATCTCGTCGAGCAAGGACTGCTCGATCGAGAACGTTGCCGGGATTCGGCATCCGGGTCGATCGATTCCGGAGCGACGGGCGTGGTGTTCGTCTCGCTCGGCGGAGAGGCCGTCGGAGACGGATTGTGGGATGCGTTGCGCTCCGCCCCCGGCGTGGACGGCTACAACCTCTACGGTCCCACCGAGTACACGATCAACGCACTCGGTGCCGATGTCGCGGACACAGCACGGCCCAGCCTCGGGCACCCGATCGCGAACACGGCGGCGTACGTACTCGATTCCACACTGTCACCGGCACCCGTCGGCGCGGTCGGCGAATTGTATTTGGCCGGAGCAGGATTGGCGCGAGGATATTTCGCCATGCCGGCCATGACCTCGGACCGTTTCGTCGCCTGCCCGTTCGGCGCACCGGGCGCGCGGATGTACCGAACCGGAGACCTGACGAGACGACGTCCCGACGGGACACTCGACTATCTCGGGCGAGCCGACGATCAGGTCAAGATTCGCGGATACCGAATCGAGCCGGCCGAGATCGCGAATGTCTTGACCGCGCAGGATCGTGTCGCTCGGGCTGCGGTCGTCACCGTGACCGGATCCGCCGGGGATCCTGCACTGGTCGCGTACGTAGTCCCCGACAAGGGCACCACTATCGACGTTGCGAGCGTGAAAGTCGCTCTGCGTCAGCAACTTCCCGCGTACATGGTTCCGTCCGCCATCACGGTGGTCGACGACGTGCCGCTGACGGTCAACGGCAAGTTGGATACCCGCGCACTCCCTGCACCGGAATGGGATACCTCGCCTGCAGACTCGGCCGATGCGGAAAACGCACTCGAACAGGCGATCGCCGACATCTTCGTCGAGATTCTCGGAGCGACCAGGGTAGGCCGCGACGACGACTTCTTCGCACTCGGCGGACATTCATTGCTCGTCGTGCGGCTGACGCGGAGACTGGAGTCCGTGCTCGGCCGCTCCGTCGGAGTTCGAGACATCTACGCCCGGCCGACTCCCGCTGCACTCGCGGCCATCGCCGCATCGGGGTCCGAGTCCGGCACGATGCTCGATCCGGTGTTGCGGCTCCGCGACGCAGGACCGAACACGGTGTTCTGCTTCCAGCCGGCAGGCGGTCTCGCGTGGTCGTACATGGGTCTGGTCCGTTTCCTTCCGTCGCCCACTTCGATTGTGGCGCTGCAGGATCCGTATCTGTCCGACGGCGAGATCGAACTCGAGACCTTCGACGCCCTGGTTGACGATCAGTACCGCCGAATGCGCGAGGTAAGCCCATCGGGCCCGTACCACCTGCTCGGGTGGTCGTTCGGTGGCCAGATCGCTCACGAGGTGGCAACACGGCTTCGTGCCGCGGGCGAGACCGTCGCGTCGCTCGTGCTCTTGGATTCGTTCATCGTTCCGTCCGATGCGCCGGCTCAGGAGCAGGCGGAGTCCCAGCGCGAGGATATCGCGGCCTACGTGCGCGGCGACTCGCTTCTCGGCGCACTGGACGAGACCACCAGAGAGCGACTCGTGTCGGCTCATGTCCGCCACCTCCGGTTGACGGCATCGGCAGACCCCGCACCGTTCGACGGCGACGCACTCCTCGTGTCCGCCACCGAAGGGCTCGACCCCGACTTCGGTGCGCAACGAGAACTGTTGTGGCGGGAGCGAATCCGCGGTGAACTTCGAGTAGATCCGTATGATCTACCGCACCTCGCACTCGGGCAGGCACGCGGATGGAATGCCATCGGCCCTGCCGTCGCCCAGTACATCCTCGAGAGGAGTAGATGACCCCCTTCGGTAAGTTCCACCATCCACGATCGAATACGAAAGCAGACACATGATCGACTCCCGAGCCCATACTTCGAGCAGATTCGGCTCCGCACCCCGCGCCCTCACCGGAGGCATCGCGGTTCTCGTGCTTCTCGCCGCTGCCGCGTGCAGCAGCGGCACCACCGCCACCGACGACGGCGGCACCCAGGCCGTCGACCTGAACGCGAACCCCGCCGCGTGCAGTGCGAACGACCGCGTCGATTCGGTCGAGCGCGCGTCCGGACCGTTCACGTACACCGACGGCCGCGGACGGACCGTTTCCCTCGATGCACAACCGACCAGAATCATCGCCGACGAGGAATCCGCCGCTGCACTGATGTCGTACGGAATCAAGCCGATCGCCATCTGGTCGACAACGCCGATGGGGACCAGCCCGATTCTGAGTTGCTCCGATCTGACGGGCATCGAATCGGTCGGCGAGACCTGGGGCACCTTCGATTTCGAGAAAGCCGCCAGCCTGGACCCGGATCTCGTCATCGGTGAGTTCAACCCCAGATTCGGCCAGTTCGGCAAGCTGACCACGACGGCCGATTCGTCCAAGGCCGACACGATCGATCAGATCGCTCCCACCCTGGGGGTCACCTTGGACACGACGTCGACCGCGAAGACCATCGAGAACTACGCCGGGCTGGCGTCGTCGCTCGGCGTCGACCTCGACACCCCACAACTGGCAGACATCAAGTCCGACTACGACGCTGCTGTCACCAACTTCAAGAAGGTTGCGTCCGAACGTCAGGACCTCACCGGAGTCGGAGTCTGGCCCCTCGACGTCGCCTACGTACTCGATCCGTCCGCGGATCCCGACTTCAGCGACTACGAGAGCTGGGGCTTGAAGATGTACACACCCGACGGCACCGACGACGGTTACTGGAAGAAGGTGTCCTGGGAGAACGTCTCGAGTGTCGATGCCGATGTCGCGTTCGTCTACCACGACGTTGCCAACGCATCCGATGTGAAGCTTGCCGACATCCCGAGCCGTTACCCCGGCTTCGACACCATCTCCGCCGTCGAGAAGCAACAGATGGTGCTGTGGGACTACGGCGCCAACAAGAGCTACAGCCGCTACACCAACACCATCAACGTCTACGCCGATGCACTGTCCAAGGCGCAGAAGGTCACTGCCGAGTAGTCGTATCGAGCACACCCACGGGACCATCGGTGATCGCTGCCGGTGGTCCCGTTCTGTGTTCGTCCGTCATCACTACAGGGCAGCTGCGATCTCCGCCGCCAGTCGGTCGAGTTCGGACCGATGCGGCGACGACGGCCGAGCCCGTAGGCCGAATCCGTCGCCGATCATGCGCGGGATGACGTGGAGATGGACGTGGAAGATTTCCTGACCTGCCACCGTGCCGTCGGCGAGGAACAGGTTCACCCCGGCGACGCGCGGATTGCTCGCTCGCACAGCGGCAGCCACCTTCTGCCCGACGACGAACAGATGCGCACCCACCTCGGGCGGCAACTCGGCCAGCGTCCGATACTGCTGCTTGGGCACCACGAGCACGTGCCCGGTGGTGAGAGGCCTGATGTCCATGAACGCGATCGCGGTGTCGTCCTCGTGGACGCGCGACGCCTCGGCGGTCCCGGCAATGATCTCGGAGAAAATCGTGTAGGGGTTCACGGCATCGAGCCTAGGCGTGAGCGCCGAGTGCGAGATCGACAGAGCGACCACTGGAACTGCGCGACTCACTCGACCCGACTACTGTTTGCCGATGAGCATCGGCGGGGTTCTCTTCGACATCGACGGCGTACTCGTCACGTCGTGGCAGGCGGTACCCGGAGCAGCTGCGACGCTGAAGTACCTGGACAACAACGACATTGCACGCGCGTTCCTGACCAACACGACCTCGAAGACGCGCGAGCAGATAGCGGCGGCGCTGCGCGACGTCGGACTCGACGTCCATTCCGACGAGATCGTCACCGCCGCGTCGCTCACCGCGGATCATCTACGCGAGAACTACCCGGATGCCCGGGTGGTCATGATCAACAACGGCGAGATCGCGGCCGATATGCCGGGCATCGAATTCGTCGAGGAGTCGTCCGGGGATCCGGATGTCGTGGTCGTCGGCGGTGCCGGCCCGGAATTCACGCACGAGCGCCTCAGTCGCGTCTACGACTGGCTGTGTCGCGGCATTCCCGTCGTCGCGATGCATCGATCGTTGATGTGGAGTACCGGTGGCGGTTTGCGCATCGACACCGGCATGTACCTCGCCGGGATGGAGCAAGCGTCCGGGCACGCCGCGAAAGCCATCGGCAAGCCCGCTCCCCTGGGCTTCCGCACGGCGTCCGAGCGGATGGGCGTCGACCCGGACGACGTCGTCATGGTCGGCGACGACCTCGACAACGACGTCCTCGCCGCTCAGGTCGTCGGCATGACCGGTGTTCTGGTGCGCACCGGAAAATTCCGTCAGGACGTGCTCGATCGACGAATCACCGACGAATTCGCGATGGAACCCGATCACGTGATCGATTCTGTCGCAGACCTGCCTGACGTCTTGATGTGAGTGGAAACTCGTAGCCTACTACGAGTTTCCACTCACAACAGAGAACTCAGAGAATCGGCGACGGGCTGTAAGCCGCACCGGCCGGGAACTTCGCGATCAACCGCTCCACGGCCGAGACGACTGCGCTGACCTGAGCGTCTGCTGCACCGACGAATGCCGTCTTGTCGGCCAACGCCGCATCGAGTGCAGCGCGGTCGAGCGGCAGGCGGTCGTCGGCGGCCAGGCGATCCAGCAGGTCGGGCTCGAGTCCCTGCTCGCGCATGGCCAACGCGACGGCGACGGCGTGTTCCTTGATCGCCTCGTGCGCGGTCTCGCGGCCGACGCCTGCGCGCACGGCCGCCATCAGCACCTTCGTCGTCGCGAGGAACGGCAGGTAGCGGTCCAGTTCCTTGGCGATGACGGCCGGGTACGCGCCGAACTCGTCGAGCACGGTCAGGAAGGTCTCGATGAGACCGTCGATGGCGAAGAACGCGTCGGGCAGCGCAACGCGACGCACGACGGAACAGAAGACGTCGCCCTCGTTCCACTGAGCTCCGGCGAGCTCGGCGGCCATCGATCCGTAGCCGCGAAGCACCACTTGCAGGCCGTTGACGCGTTCGCACGAGCGCGTGTTCATCTTGTGGGGCATCGCCGACGAACCGACCTGGCCGGGCTGGAAGCCCTCGGTGACGAGTTCGTGGCCCGCCATCAGGCGGACGGTGTGCGCGAACGACGACGGCCCTGCACCCACCTGGACCAGCGCGGACACGACCTCGTGATCGAGCGAGCGGGGGTACACCTGGCCGACGCTGGTGAGCGTGTGTCGGAAGCCGAGATGATCGGCGACGATGCGTTCGAGTGCGACCAGCTTCGCGGAGTCTCCGCCGAACAGGTCGAGCATGTCCTGCGAGGTACCCATCGGGCCCTTGATGCCGCGCAGTGGGTAGCGAGCGATCAGTTCCTGCAACCGGGACAGCGCGAGCAGCAGTTCGTCGGCGGCCGACGCGAAACGCTTGCCCAGCGTGGTGGCCTGAGCGGCGACGTTGTGGCTTCGGCCGGCCATGACGAGGGGGGAGTATTCGGCGGCGCGTTCGGCCAACCGCTTCGCCACTGCCACACCGTGGGTGTGGACGTGTTCGAGCGAACGCAGAATCTGCAGCTGCTCGACGTTCTCGGTCAGGTCGCGGCTGGTGAGTCCCTTGTGGATGTGCTCGTGACCGGCGAGGGCGTTGAACTCCTCGATGCGGGCCTTCACGTCGTGCCTGGTGACGCGTTCCCGCTCGGCGATGGACGCCAGGTCGACCTGGTCGGCGACAGCCTCGTAATCGGCGATGGCCGCGTTGGGCACGTCTACTCCGAGCGAGGACTGTGCGCGCAGCACGGCAATCCACAGTTGCCGTTCGAGCGTGATCTTGTATTCCGGAGACCACAGCTCCACCAGTTCGGGGCTTGCGTAACGGGTGGCCAGGACATTCGGGATGCTCACGAGCATCCAGCTTACGTGGCCCAGTTGTCGGTCTCGGAAGACGACTGCACTGTTTCGAAAGTGGACTGCCGCCACCGACCTCCCGGGATCGCACCCGGGTGCCGGTCCGCCGTGTGGAATAACCGCGGCGCATCCCGATGTTGCAGCCGCCGTGAGCCGAACAGTGAAGGTCGACATCTGGTCCGACATCGCGTGCCCGTGGTGCTTCGTCGGTAAGCGCCGTTTCGAGGCAGGTGCTGCGGAGTTCATCGCCGATGGCGGGACGCTCGAAGTGGAGTTCCACTCGTTCGAGCTGGCACCCGACACACCGGTCGACTTCGACGGCAGCGAGGTCGACTTTCTCGTCTCCCACAAAGGCATGCCGGCCGCCCAGGTCACGCAGATGTTGGGGCAGATGACCGAGCTGGCCGCAGCCGAGGGGCTTGCGTACGACTTCGACGCCTTGCAGCACACCAACACCGTCAAGGCGCATGAGCTCCTGCACTTCGCCAAGTCGAAGGGCAAGCAGGTCGAGATGAAGGAACGGCTGCTGGCGGCCTACTTCGAGGAGGGCCGCCACGTCGGACGCGTCGACGACCTCGCCGACCTGGCCGCCGAGATCGGTCTCGATCGTGACGAAGTGGTCGAGGCGCTGAAGTCCGAGGAGTTCCTGCCCGCAGTGCACGCGGACAAGGAGCAGGCCATCGCCTATGGGATCACTGGTGTGCCGTTCTTCGTGATCGACGGTCGCCTCGGTGTGTCGGGCGCGCAGGAACTGTCGGTGTTCACCGACGTCCTGCAGAAGGCCGCTACCGGCTCATGAGCGGCCCTTTGGAGATGGTCGGCGACGACCACGGACTCGTCTGCGAGGATGGTGTGTGCGAGGTGCCGCCGATCCGAGACGCAGACTCGGGCGAGAACGACTTCGGGCCGAACGCGCCGGCCTGAGGGGGCCGGAGTCAATCGGCCGACACCTGTTCCGCCGGTGCCACGATGTCGATGACGGCCAGCAGCATGCTGCGCGCCATTTCACGAGGATCGGGATCCACTTCGCTGAGCGCGCCCACCACCGCTCCGTCGACCACAGCCACGAGTCGTCGTAGCTGCTCTTCCTGCACGGTTCGCCCTGATCGACGCAACACATCGGTCAACAGGTCGTCGATCTGCGCGCGCAGCCTCAGCTGCACCTCGCGCAGTTCGGGATGCCGAGCCGACGCGATGAACCGCTCGTATCTCGCGACCAGTTGCTCATGGCCGCCCTGCGGCCCGATCAGCAGATCGACGATGAGGTCGACGGTCGACTCCATCTTCTGCGAGCACTTGCCCTCGTCGTCGATACGTCCGCGCATGACGTCGATCTCGCGGGTCCCGACGACGTCGACCGCCGCGGCCACCAAGTCGCCGAGCGACTCGAAATAGTAGGTGGTCGACGCCAACGGCAGTCCGGCGCGAGCGGCAACCGACCGGTGCCGAACCGCGTCGAATCCACCCTCGACCAGCAGGTCTGCAGCCGCCGACGCCAGAGCGTGGCGGCGGCGCACTCCCTTCGGAGTCGCACCCGACACCTTGTGCTGCGACTCGGTCGGACCTGCGGACATTCCAGTCATCGTGCCAGCTCGTAGCCGTTCGTCGGACTGCTTTCGCGCTATGGAATTGTCAGTGTTCGTGGCTCCTCGACCTATCGACCTTCGCTCCGACACCATCACCCGACCCGATTCGGTCATGCGACAAGCCATGGCCGACGCCGAAGTGGGCGACGACGTCCTCGATCACGATCCGACGATGGCGGTGCTCGAGGAAAGAGTCGCGGATCTGCTCGGCTTCGAGGCGGCGCTGTGGGTGCCGTCCGGTTCGATGGGCAACATCATTGCGCTGATGCTCCATCTGCAACGAGGCGATCGATTCCTGGCCCCCGAACACGCGCACGTTCTGGGCTCCGAGCTCGGTACCGCCGCCTGGTTGGCGGGCGGAATGCCCGAAGCACTCCCCCACGACGGTGGCCCCGGACGCCCCCTCGCGTCGACGGTGCGTGCGGCAGCAGGCGGCGGCGGACCGTACTTCGCCCTGCGGACGACATTGCTCTCGCTCGAGAACACACACAACTTCGCCGGCGGTGCCGTGTTCGGGCCGGACGAGTGGGCGGAACTCGTTGCTGCCGGACGAGACTCGGGGTTGAGAATTCACCTCGACGGGGCCCGGTTGTGGAATACCGCTGTGGCACTGGACGTTCCGATCGCGTCGTTGACCGCCGGCGCAGACACGGTGCAGGTGTGCCTGAGCAAGGGGCTCGGTGCACCCGTCGGCTCGATGCTCGCTTCCGACGCCGCTCGAATCCACGAGGCCCGGCGCGTGCGAAAGATGTTGGGCGGCGGCGTGCGTCAGGGCGGAGTTCTGGCTGCGGCCGGGCTCGTCGCCCTGGATCGAATCGGCGATCTCGTCGAGGATCACGCCAATGCGTCGACGCTGGCACGCGGCCTTCGTGAACGCGGCTGGGAGGTCGCAGAACCCCAGACGAACATCGTGCTCGCCGCCGTAGCCGATCCTGTTCGGACGGTGACCGAGCTGGCCGATCTGGGAATCGCCGCCGTCACCGTCGCCGGCAAGGTGCGTTTCGTGACGCATCGCGACGTGTCCGCCGCCGACATCGACGAGGTGTTGGAGCGGCTGCGCCGCATGTGAGCGCAGCGCTTTCCTGTCGTTCCGCAGGCTCCACTCCTGCCTCGTAGCCTGCTACGAGTTTCCATTCACAAGCGACGTAGTCGCTCCAACGCTTCTTCGACGTCGGACGTGGTGCCTGCGAACGAGAATCGCACCGTGTGGTTCCCACGGACGGTGTCGAAGTCGACGCCGGGTGCCAACGCGACACCGGTCTCGGCCAGCACTCGGGCGCACCAACCACGAGAGTCGTCGGTGAGATGCGCGATGTCTGCGTAGACGTAGAAGGCACCATCGGCCGGAGCCAGATCGGTGATACCCAACGCAGGCAAACCGTCGAGCAGGATCCTGCGGTTGACGGCGTACCGCTCGACGTGCGAATCGAGCTCTCGGCGTGACTCTTCGGTGAACGCCGCTATGGCCGCCACCTGCGAGATCGCCGGCGGGCAGACCGTCATGTTCGACGCCAATCGTTCGACGGCCCTGCGCAATCGAGCCGGCAGCAGCATCCAGCCCATCCGCCACCCCGTCATCGAGAAGTACTTGGACACCGATCCGATCGCGACGGATTCTTTCGACGTCTCCCACGCGCTGGACGTGTGCGCGTCGCCGTAGGAGATACCGTGGTAGATCTCGTCGGAGATCAACAGCGTTCCGTGCTCGTCGCACCAGCGCGCGATGGCGGCCAGCTCGTCGGGGTCGATGATCGTGCCGGTGGGGTTGGCCGGACTGGCGACGATGAGCCCGGCAGGCGGCTCGGGCAGTTCCTCGAGCATCGCGACGGTGGGCTGGAACCGTGTCTCCTCCACACAATCCAGTTCGACGACGCGACAGCCCAACGCCGCCAACGTGTTTCGATACGCAGGATAACCGGGCCTGGCCATGACGACGGTATCCCCCGCGTCGAACGCAGCGAGGAACAGCAACGTGAATGCGCCCGACGATCCGGTGGTGATCACCACGTCGTCGGCCTCGACGGTGATCCCGTACCGCGTGCTGTGATACTCCGCGATCGCTCGGCGCAGCGGCAGAATGCCCAGCGTCTCGGTGTACCCGAGCAGATGCGAATCCAGAGCGTCTCGGGTGGCGCGCAACACCGGCCCGGGCGCCCTGGTCGACGGCTGACCTGCGGCAAGCGACAGCACATCACCGTGAGTGCGCGCCCGCTCGGCCGCCGCGGCGAACACATCCATCACGTGGAACGGCTCGACCTTCGATCGCTGCGATTCACTGTGCATTCCATCGACACTACTGACTCGAGTGTCCACAATTCCTCGGCAGGCATGGGATCGCGCGGGCCGAACAGGTGAGCTCAGTGCCCACAATTCCACGCCAGGCACGGCATCCCACCTCCGGCCACAAATAGTGGACACTCAGCTCAGTGCCTTCCGGCGACGTCGCACGGTCTCGATGATTTCGCGCACCACGGCGTCGAGGTCGGTCATCACCAGCGCGGCCGAGTATCGCAGCACGAGCCACCCGTCGAGCTGCAGTGCGTTCTGGCGCACTCGGTCGTTGGTGAACACCCCCGGCGCGCTGTGGAATTCACGGCCGTCGATTTCGATGATCACCCGGGCTCGACGGTCCAACAGATCGGCGAAGTACTGCCCCACCGCCGCGTTGATCTCGAGAAAGTAGCCTGCCGCGGTGAGTGCGCGGGCCACCAGTCGTTCCGGTTCGGAGAGCGTGCGCGGGCAGCACTGTCGCAGCTGCTTCTTCGCTTCGGTGACCCCTGCCATTCCGGCCGACTTCGCGCATTGCGCCGCCAGCCCGCGTTTACTGACGGATCCACTGAGCGCTGCGTCGACGAACGGTTCCAGGGCTGACCCGCCGAGTGAGGCCGACACGTCGACGATGCACTGCTCGATCGTCACGACGGGGAGGGCGTCGACGAAACTCGTCTCTCGAATGGTGCGACGATACGCACGCAGCCACGAAGGGCACCGCGCTCGCGTGCTGCGGGGCACGGTGATGTGCACCTGTTCGGGTTCGTAATCGATCAGGTTCCACCACCACGCCGCAGTCAGGTGGCTGAGCACTGCATCCGGTTGCCACAGCGTTGCGGCCACGCATCGGTCTCGGAACGACGGCTCGCCCGTGCAGTAGACGCCCGGTAACAGCCGAGTCAGTGTGCCGACCCTGGCCCGATAGTCGATTGCCCCTGCGCTGACGCCACTGTCCAGTAGTTGCTGCCTCGTGAATACCCCCATGGTCGAACAGCTTTGCGCCCAAGAACTGTTCGCGGGAGCCCGATGCGAGAAATGTGGACAACGCGAATGCCTGTGGACAACTAGGCCTAGTGTCCACTTTCAGCCCCGGTGATCGGGATCCCGTGTGCTACGGCAAATAGTGGACACTCAGCACACCTAGCCTCGACAACTGCGCTCAGTGTCCACTTTCAGCCCCGACGATCGGGATGCCGTGTGCTACGGCAAATAGTGGACACCCAGCACACCTAGCCTCGACAACTGCGCTCAGTGGCCACTTTCAGCCCCGACGCTCGGGATCCCGCGCACGACGACAAATAGTGGACACTCAGCACACCTGCTTCGCGCGCATCGACCTACAGCGAGATGCGACCCTCCACGGCAGCGAGGCCGATGTCGGTGCGGAAGTGGCTGCCCGGCAATCGGATTCCGGCGATGCGGGAGTAGGCGTCGTCGCGGGCGGCGGTGAGATCGAATCCGGTGCCGACCACGCTCAGCACGCGTCCACCCGCGGAGACGACCGCGCCGTCCTTTACAGCGGTGCCGGCATGCAGGACGCCGGGGCCGTCGGAGCCGAGGATCTCGTCACCGGTGCGGGGACGACCGGGGTAGTTCTCGGCTGCAATGACGACGGTGACGGCCGCTCCGTCCGCCCATTCGAGAGGGGGCACAGATGCCAGGGTCCCGGTGGCCGTCGCGTTCAGCAGTGCGCCGATGGGGGTCTTCAGCAGTGCGAGTACGGCTTGGGTCTCGGGATCGCCGAAGCGACAGTTGAATTCGACGACCGCCGGGCCGTCGGCACCCATCGCGAGACCGGCGTACAGCAGACCCGAGAACGGCACGCCACGCTTCACCATCTCGGCCGCAACGGGTTTCACCACATCACGGACGATCTCGTCGACGGCACCTTCGGGCAACCACGGGAGTGGGGTGTAGGCGCCCATGCCCCCGGTGTTGGGGCCGGTGTCTCCGTCGCCGACGCGTTTGTGGTCCTGCGCGGGCAGCAGCGGCACCACGGTCTCGCCGTCGACGAGGCAGAACAGGGACACTTCGGGGCCGTCGAGGAACGACTCGAGCAGTACCGGGTGACCGTTTTCGAGGAGCTCGGCGGCGTGGTCGCGGGCGACGAGGCGGTCGGTGGTGACGACGACGCCTTTGCCTGCGGCGAGTCCGTCGTCCTTGACGACCCAGTTGGGTCCGAATCGGTCGAGGGCGGCATCGAGCAGTGCGGGCGAGTCGACTATTTCGCTGTGTGCGGTTCGCACTCCCGCCGCTGCCATGACGTCTTTGGCGAAAGCCTTGGATCCTTCGATGCGTGCGGCGTCGGCCGACGGGCCGAACGTGGCGATTCCGGCCTCGCGCAGAGAATCGGCCACTCCGAGAACCAGGGGCACCTCGGGTCCGATGACGACGAGGTCGACCTCGAGCTTCGTGGCAAGTGCCGTCACCGCCTCACCGGATGCAACGTCGACGGCGTGCTGTTCGGCGAGCGTGGCCGTGCCCGCATTGCCGGGAGCGACGAACAGTTTGTCGACCGACGGGTCGGCCTTCAACGCAAGTAGAAGGGCGTGCTCACGAGCACCGGAACCTATGACGAGTACGCGCACAGTGCATCAGACTATCTGCTCGACGCCGTCGGGCCCCGCACCTGTCGTGATGCGGGGCCCGTCGGGGATGGCGAGATTACTGTGTCAGGTCGTACAGCGTGACGTTGTCGACGGTGGTCGCGGTGAAGTTCTCGGTCACCCATGCCGAGATTTCGGCCGAGGAACCCGACTCCCAGCCGCCCATACCGCCGCCTCCGATGAAGTAGTGGATTCGTCCGTCGGCGACGTACTGCTGGAACTCGGCGAGCGTCGGCGACGGGTCGGTTCCGTTGAAACCGCCGACGGGCATGACGGGATCCTCGGTGGCCAGTTGATAGCCCGCCGCGGTGTTGGCACCGATGGCCGCCGCGACCCAGGTGTACGAACCGGCGTCGTGTTCGAGCATCGCGGTGACCGCAGCGGTCGGGGTACTGCCCTCGAGCAGACCACCCATACCGCCACCCATGCCTCCCAACTCGGCACCGCCTGGCAGCTGGCCGGCCTGACCCGGGAAGCCCGCCGGCGGCTGCATTCCGGCCGGCATCTGTGCACCGGGAGGGAGCTGCATTCCACGTTGTCCGCGTCGGCCCTCACCCATGCCGCCGAATCCGCGCATGCCGGTGTTCGGCCCGGCGGACACGATCGATCCTGTGTGCGGGGTGCCGATCGTGTCCACCGCGTACGCCGTCGGCCCGGCCAGTCCGGCGAACATCACCGTGAGAATCGCGACCGCGGCGAGCCGGCCGCGAGTGAGCGACGGAATCAGCAGTGCCACCACCGCCACCACCCCGACGACCAGGATCGCCCACTTCAGCCACGGCACGAAGCTCGCGCTGCGGCCGAGCAGCACCCACGCCAGTACGACGGTCGACGCCACCGCGAGCGCCATCGCGATCCGGACCCACAACCGCTGTCGTTCGCGCCACAGCATCACACTGCCGATACCGACGAGCGCAGCGACGGCGGGCGAGAGTGCGACCGTGTAATACGAGTGGAAGATTCCCGCCATGAAGCTGAACGTCAGACCGGTGACGAGCAGCCACGCGCCCCACACGATCAACGACGCGCGTTGCACGTCGGTGCGAGGCGCTCTGCCTCGCAACGCGAGTCCCGTCACCAGCAGCAACAACGCGGCAGGGATGAGCCAGGCGATCTGGCCGCCCTGGGAGGCGTCGAACATGCGGAGTATGCCGGTCTCGCCCCACATCGAACCGCCGCCGCCTGCTCCCCCGTCGCCCGGGGTGACGCTGCCTGTCTCGTTACCGCTGAGTCGACCCAACCCGTTGTAGCCGAGCGTCAGTTCCAGAATCGAGTTGTTCTGCGAACCACCCACCCACGGCCGCGAGGATGCCGGCCAGAATTCGACGATGAGCAACCACCAACCGGCCGAGACGATCATGGCTCCGAGCGCCGCGAACAGCTGCAGCACTCGAGTGCCGAGTTTGGGCGGCCCGGTGATCAGGTACGTCAGGGCCAGCGGCGGCACGACGAGCATCACCTGAAGCTGTTTGGTGAGAAATCCGAATCCGACGAACATGCCGGTGATCAACAGCCACTTGGTCTTTCCCAATTCGACGCCTCGCAGCATGGCCCAGACGGCAGCGATCATCAGCAGCACCAGCAACGCGTCGGGATTGTTGAACCGAAACATCAATGCGGCAACGGGTGTCAGCGCCAGCACCAGTCCTGCGAGCAACCCGGCGGCCGCACCGAATCGGCGCACGACGACGGCTCGAAGCAGAGCAACGGAGGCGACTCCGAGCAGCGCCTGTGGCACCAGCATCGCCCAGGTGTTGAGCCCGAACACCCGCACCGACAACGACATCAACCACAGCGACATCGGCGGCTTGTCGACGGTGATCGAGTTGGCAGCATCGGAGGATCCGAAGAAGAAGGCCTTCCACGACACCGAACCTGCCTGTATCGCAGCGGAATAGAAGGAGTTGGCCCAACCCGAGGCACCGAGTCCCCAGATGTATGCCACGCCGGTGCCGATCAGCAGAGCGGTCAACCCGAGGAGTTCCCAACGCCGGGAGGTCGCCGGCTCGGTCGGTGTGGCCGCGGACGGCCTTTCGATCGTCGTGGTCATCGGTTCTCCCCCAAAGGATCGGAACCCGAACCGGCCGACTCCGAACGGGTGGACTCCGAACTGCGGAAGACCCAACGCAGTGCGACGAATCGGCACACGGTGGCCACGAGGTTGGCGACGACGAGAACGGCGAGTTCGACGTGCCGCGACACGTCCGGGGACCAGGCGTGCAGTGTCGCGAGCGAGCCGCTGGTCACCAGCAGCGCGAAACCGAAGATGGCCAAGCCTTGCAGCTGGTGTTTGCCCGCGCCGGCGGGCCCTCGGACGCCGAACGTGAAGGCACGGTTGGCTGCCGTGTTCAGTACCGCGGTGATCAGCAGTCCCGCGAAGTTCGCGGCCTGTGCCCCGATCACGGGATGCAGCACCAGGTACAGCAGTGCGTAGGCCACGGTGCTGGCGACACCGATGATCCCGAATCGCACCAATTGCCCGATCATTCCGTGCGGTACCCCGGCCACGAGCGGCTCCCGTCCCAGGCTTCGACGTAATTCTGCGACGGGGAGCACCCCGGTCGCGAGGGCACGACCGACGCGCCAGCATCCCTGCAGATCCTTGACGGCAGTATCGAAGATATGGACGCTGCTGTCGGGGTCGTCGACCCAGTCGACCGGCACCTCGTGAATCCGTAGGCCGACCTTCTCTGCGATGACGAGCAGCTCGGTGTCGAAGAACCATCCGGTGTCTTCGACGAGTGGGAGCAGTTTCCGAGCGACGTCGGTGCGCATCGCCTTGAAGCCGCACTGGGCGTCGGAGAAGCGGGCACGCAGCGAGGTGCGCAGGATGAGATTGTAACTGCGCGAAATGAATTCGCGCTTCACCCCCCGAACGACCCGAGACGACCGATTCAGCCGAGAGCCGATGGCGAGGTCCGAGTGACCCGAGAGCAGTGGGGCGACGAGCGGCATGAGGGCGTTGAGGTCGGTGGACAGATCGACATCCATGTAGGCAACGACGTCGGCGTCGGACGCGAGCCACACCGCTTTCAGCGCCCGCCCGCGTCCCTTTTCGTCGAGGTGATGAACCCGAACTCCGTCGATCTCGGCGGCGAGCCGATGCGCAACCGCGAGGGTGCCGTCGGTACTTGCGTTGTCGGCGATGGTGATCCGCGACCGGAACGGGATCCTTTCCTCGAGATGCTCGTGCAGTCGACGAATGCACTGCTCGAGATCTGCCTCTTCGTTGTACACCGGGATGACCACCTCGAGCGTGGCCGTTGCGTTCGAGCCGGGCCGGTGGCCTGCTGCTCGGGCGAGGTAGTTCGTTGTCATGAGGCAACACTCGTGTGTGCAGCTGGACCCAGGCTGCGACGAACCTGGCAATCACCTGGGAGGACAGGAGCGCAGCCAGCGGAGTGACCAAGAGGCACAGCTCGTAGGGCATTCTGTTCCCATGGCTTCTATTTTCAGCAAGATCATCGCAGGCGAGATTCCCGGACGGTTCGTCTGGCAGGACGACGACGTCGTGGCGTTTCTGACGATTGCCCCCGTCACTCAGGGACACACGTTGGTGGTTCCGCGTGCGGAGATCGATCAGTGGCAGGACGTCGACGGTGCTGTGTTCGCCAAGATCACGGCCGTCGCGCAGATCATCGGCCAGGCCGTCAGGACGGCGTTCGACGCACCACGCGCGGGTCTGTTGATCGCCGGACTGGAGGTGCCGCACCTGCATCTGCATGTGTTTCCGGCTTACGACATGGGAAACTTCGATATTTCCGGCGCGGATCCGAATCCGTCCCCCGAATCACAGGACGAGGCCGCCGACAAGCTTCGTGCGGCGTTGCGCGAACTCGGCCACGAGGCGCGCGTCCCGAACTGACACCTGCCGCGTCGACGACTCAGCGCAGGGGCGTCAAGAGCCGTCGACGCGTTCGTAGCTGCGTCGACACCGCGTCCGATCGGTTGTCCGGGTCGTAACCCGGCCCGACGTCGGTATCGATGTCGCGTGGGCCGGGTGCGACGCCACACTCGGGGCACAGTCCGAGCGGTCCCAGATCTGTCTCGCAGGTCGCATGCAGAAATCGGCGACGTGTGCCCGTCGGCTTGGGGTTCTGTTCCTCACCCCAGTAGCTCAGGGCGTAGACGGCCGGCCACAGCCCTTCGAGGGAGTCCGTCGGGACGTAGTCGTCGTGGCCGCCGCCATGGGCTCGGGCTTGCCGGTCGAGCAGTCCGGCGTCGACCAGGGTGCCGAGCCGTTGCGCCAGGACTGCCTTGGAGATGTCGAGGTGGACCTGGAAGTCGCCGAAGCGTCGGACCCCGAAGAAGCTGTCGCGCACGATGAGCATGGTCCAGCGCTCGCCGACGAGTTCGAGCGCGCGGGCCAGGGGGCAGTCCTGGCGGGCGTAGTCGGTTCCGAGTGCCATGGCCCCGATCGTACAGTCTGTTGACCGAACCAAGATGGCCGTTTACAGTTCGATCACCAGACCAGAGAGACGACGATGACCGACACTGCACCCACGCCCGCCGGCACCACGAACGGCAACCGCGCACTGGCCGTCGCCGCATCGGGCACCTTGTTGACGCTGATGGCGTTCACCGCTCCGCTCGCGACGATCAACAGCACCGCGGTCGACTTGGTGTCCGACGCTGCGGGACGAACCTGGATTCTGAGCTCGATGAGCATCGGCCTCGCCGCCGCGTTGCTCACCACCGGCACCGTCGCGGACGACTTCGGCCGTCGCCGCACCTTCGTACTCGGAGCAGCCGTTCTGGCCGTCGGCGCACTCGTCTGTGCCGTCTCTCCCAACACCCTCATCTTCGTGCTGGCCCGCATCCTGCAAGGCCTCGGCGGTGCCGCGGTCGTCGCATCCAGCCTCGGCATCATCGCGCACACGCACCCGGCCGGGCCGGTGCGCGCCAAGGCCAGCGGAGTCTGGGGTGCCAGCGTGGGGGCCGGTATCGCGCTCGGCCCGCTGCTCGCCGCGCTTCTCGACCGTTGGGCCAGCTGGCGTGAGGCGTACGTGGTCCTCGCGATCGCCACTCTGGCGCTCGCCGTCGTCGCGCAGCTGCGCGTCGAGGAATCCATGTCCGACGCCCCGCGCGGCCTCGATCCGGTCGGCGCGGTGCTGTTGGCCACGGGCATCGGCGCATTACTGGCCGCGCTGGTCGAGGGGCGTCAGGGGTGGACCGCCGCGACTCCCATCGTATTGTTCGTTTTCGCCGCGCTACTGCTGCTGGCCTTCGTCGTGCTCGAATTGCGTAGTGCGAGCCCGATGCTCGATCTCACGTTGTTTCGGCATCCGCCGTTTCTCGCCGCCACGGTCGCCGCTCTCGCCACGGGCGGCGGGATCATCGCACTGATGTCGTACATGGCCGGGTTCGTCGGCACCGCGCTCGGCATCGATGCCCTCGGGGCAGCGGTTCTGTTGTTCGCGTGGTCGGCGACCTCGGTCGTCACCGCATTGCTGGCTCGGCGAATTCCGGCCTCCGTCAGCGGCCGTATCCAACTCGCCGTCGGCCTGATCGGTGTGGCACTCGGCATGGTGATGTTGACGGGTCTCGCCGCGGACGCGGGCTGGCCACGGCTGCTGCCGGGACTGCTCGTGGCGGGCGTGGCCAGTGGCGTCCTCAACGCCGCGCTGGGACGCGAGGCCGTGGCCAGCGTCCCGGCCGGACGCGGCGGGATGGGCAGCGGGGCCAACAACACCGCGCGCTACGTCGGCTCCGCTGTCGGGGTCACCGTGGTTGCGGTGGTCGCCGTGCCGGCCGGCAACCATGCAGCGGCCGCTCTGGTCACGGGCTGGAACACTGCAGCCCTGATCACCGCGGCCATTTCGCTCGTCGGAGCGGCGGTCGTGGCGATCTCACGCGCCCGGCGGTAGCGAGTACTCCTGCTCCGGTCGCCCTGTCGATCCGTACCGCAGTTGCATACGGAGCCGTCCCTTGGACACCAGGGTGGCCAGATATCGCTGGGCAGTCGCTCGCGAAATGCCTATGGCCGCAGCCACTTCTCCGGCCGACATGGGCTCCGCTGTTCCGCGCACCGCGTCGAGCACCAGGTCCCGAGTGACCGATTGCGCCGTCGGCAACGGAGCCGCGGCACGAGGGCGGAGGGCGTCGAGTCCGCCGTCGATGTCCGCCTGCGTGAGTTCGTCCGAACGGTCGAGTGCACCACGGTATGCGAGATACCCGGTGAGGCGGTCGACCAGGGCAGAGCGGGGAAACGGCTTGATCAGGTATGTCCATGCGCCCGCGGTCATCGCCGAGCGCACAGTGTGCTGATCCGCAGCTGCGGAGAGCACCACCGCGTCACACGGCAGCTCTCGCACCAGATCGATACCGGACCCGTCCGGCAGATACACGTCCACGAGAGCCAGGTCGAAGGACTGGGTGGCCAGCATTTCTCGCGCCTGGGCGATACTCGTCGCCACTGCGGCCACCTCGTACTGGTCGAGTGAATTCACCAGTGCCGCATGCAGATCCGCGACCCGGAAGTCGTCGTCGACGACGAGAACTCTCATTGCGTCACCTCATCGATCAGTAGGGCGTCGGGAATGGAGGCAATGAACACCGCGCCTCCGCGGTCGTTGTCGGCCGTGATCTGCCCGCCGGCATCGGCCAACGTCACCTCGCCGCCACGGGTTCGCGCGATCTGTCGACTGAGAGCCAATCCCACACCTCGACCACCCGGTGTGTCCGCCGTCGATTTGGTCGAGACTCCCTCGACGAACACCTGCTCGGGTGCCAACGCGACGCCGTCACCCGAGTCGACGACGACGATATGCAGTGTCGAATCCTCCTGTACCAGTTCCACTTCCACCTCGGCAGGTCGACGTGCACCGAGCCGAGCCGCGTCGATCGCGTTGTCGATCAGGTTGCCCAGCACGGTGGTGACGTCCACCGGTCCGACCAGTTCCCCACCGACCCAGGTGTTCTCCCCCAACACCAGTCGCACGCCACTCTCGCGCGCGTGTGCAGCCTTGGCGGTGAGGAAGGAACGTAGGTAGGCGTCGGACACCGCATCGATGCCCTCGACTGCCTCCGATCTCGGCCCGACACCCAGAATCTCGTCGATGTACTCCGACGCTCGTTCGGGGTGGCCCTCGTGCAGCAGCCCACTGACCAGATGCATCCGGTTCGCGAACTCGTGTCGCTGGGCGCGCAGCACCGCGGACATCGACTGCACCGCGTCGAGTTGACGCGTCAGTGTCTCCACGTCCGTTCGATCCCGCACGGTGAGTACCGTCCCCAGATCTCGATTGTCACGCAGCACCTTTCGCGCAGCCGCGATGACGACGACCTCGTCGACGGCCGCGAGTACCGGCTCGCCCGTGGGCGATTCGATGACCTCGAGCAATCTGGGTGTGAGACCGATGTTCTCCACGCGCATTCCCGGCTTCCCGTCGATCGAGAGCAACGTGCGCGCCTCGTCGTTGACGACGGTGACGATGCCGTCCGGATCGATGGCCACCACCCCTTCGCCGATGCCGTGCAGCACTGCCTCCTGCTCTCGCACGAGCTCGGCCAGTTCCTCGGGTTCGAGGCCCAGGGTCAGCCGCTTCCACCTGCGCGCCAACAGGATCGACCCGAGCACACCCAACAGCAGCACCGCCCCGGTGACCAGTGCGCCGTTGATCAGATCCTTCACCAGCTCGGTGCGCACCGCTGTCGTGGAGATACCGACGCTCACTTCGCCGATCACGACGTCTTCCGAGCCCAGAGCCAGGATGGGCACTTTGGCACGGACGGAGTCGCCCAGTGTGCCGCGTTCGGATTCGACGACCTCGTTGCCCGCCAATGCGCCGGACGGATCGGTACTCACCCGTTGTCCCAGGACGGTCGGATCCGGATGCGCCAGGCGCAGTCCCCGGTCGTCGGTGATGACGACGAACAGAGCATCGGTGCGCTCCCGGGCGCTTTCGCCCGTCCGTTGCAGTGCACCGCCTGCCAGCACTCCCGCCGGCGCAGCATCGGTTCCCGCGGTGTCCGCGGCCGAGAACTGCCCCACGAGCGAACGCACCTCGGGGTCGGAGGCCACGGTCCGCGCGACCGCGAGTGCCCGCTCGCCGTACTCCTCGCTGGCCTGTTCGCCACTGCTGATCGCGAATACTCCGAACGCCACTGCCAGCGCCACCGCAACCAACGCGGCCTGCAGCAGCAGCACTTGAGTCCTCAATCGCACCAGCCAAGGCTAGAGCGAGAGCTGCTCGAGCACAATGCGCAAAAGGCTCTTTACGTCGCTTGCGCGGGTAGTGCGCACAACGGCGAACATGTGATGCCGGTTACGTAACTTCAGTCACAACACGTAGTCCAACCGGACCCACCTCACACATTTCGAGAAGGAGTGCACGATGTTGGTGATACTCGGCTTCCTCATGGTAGCCGCCTTCATGTTCTTGATCTTGACCAAGAGAGCCACGCCCGTCGTCGCACTCACCCTCGTCCCCGTCATCTTCGGTCTGCTGGCCGGTGCGGGACTCGGCATCGGTGACATGATCACCGACGGCATCAAGTCTCTGGCCCCCACCGCGGCCCTGCTGTTCTTCGCGATCATCTTCTTCGGAATCATGATCGACGTCGGACTGTTCGACCCCCTGGTGCGCGGCATCCTGCGTGTCGTGCGCAACGACCCGATGAAACTCGTTGTCGGAACAGCCATTCTGGCCATGGTCGTCTCGCTCGACGGTGACGGCTCGACGACCTTCATCATCGTCACGTCCGCACTGCTGCCGCTGTACCTCAAACTCGGTGTCAGCCCGGTCATCCTGACGGTCGTCGCCGGCCTCGCCAACGGCACGATGAACATCATCCCGTGGGGCGGCCCGACGGTTCGCGCTGCATCCGCTCTGGGCATCTCGCCGTCCGACGTGTTCGTCCCGATGGTTCCGTCGATGATCGTGGGCCTGATCATCGTGCTGCTCTTCGCCGTTCACCTCGGCATCATGGAGCGTCGACGCATCGGCAAGCTCGTCTACGAGCCCGAGCTGGTGGCCTCCGGCGGCGGAACTCTTCGCAAGGGCGGCAAGGGCACAGGCGGTTCCGGTACCGGCGGTTCGGACGGCTCCGGCGAATCGGGTCAGTTCTTCGACGGTCTCGACCCCAATCGCGACACGCTGCGCCCGAAGTTGCTCTGGTTCAACGCTGCTCTGACGGTCGTTCTCCTGGTCATCCTGGTCATGGACATTCTTCCCATCCCGGTGCTGTTCATGATCGCTGCCTCGATCGCGCTGACGGTCAACTTCCCCAAGGTCAAGGAGCAGGGTGACGCGATCGCTCGGCACTCGTCCTCCATCGTCTCGGTCGTCGCCATGGTGCTCGCCGCGGCAATCCTGACGGGTGTCTTCCAGGGCACCGGCATGGTCGAGGCCATGGCCGAGTGGCTGCTCAACGTCATCCCGTCGGGAATGGGCCCGTACCTGGCCGTCATCACCGGCATCCTGAGCATCCCGCTGACGTTCTTCATGACCAACGACGCCTTCTACTTCGGCATCCTGCCGGTGCTGACCGAGACCGCGAGCAAGTACGGCATCGACCCGGTCGAGATGGCCCGCGCCTCCATCACCGGTCAGCCCGTCCACCTGCAGAGCCCGCTGGTTCCGGCCATCCTGCTGCTGGTGACCCTGGCCGGAGTCTCGCTGGCCGATCACCACAAGAAGGTGTTGTGGCGAGCGGTCGTCGTCTCCCTTGCGATGCTGGCGGTCGGCATCGTCCTCGGTCAGATTCCGTTCGGCTGATCACCCACCCCACACATCGTCCGAAGGAGCAACTGACATGACTGTCGGCGTACTGCACAACAATTCACCCGAGGGCCGCGCAGCACTCGCGGCCGCCGTTCGAGAAGCTCGGATCAGAGAGACCGATCTGGTCGTCCTGCACGCACTCTCCGGATCGGCCGAGCCGTCCGCGGAGGCAGGCGAAACCGCTGCGGTCTCCACCGCAGTCGAGACGGCCCTGACCGACATCGACAACGCCGAGGGCGTGGCTTGGACCGTGGCGGTGGGTCGTCCCGATCCCGACGCCGTGAACACTCTGCTGACTCTGGTGGAGGAGCAGAAGTCCGAGATCCTCGTGGTCGGCTCCCGGCACCGCTCTGCAGTCGGCAAGTTCCTGATGGGACAGACCATTCAGCGCTTGCTGCTCGAGATCCCGGTTCCGGTTCTCCTGGTCAAGTCCGGAGCGTGAGTGTTGCCGACAAGGTGACGACCGTAGTGCGGCACAGCCTCCGATGGATCGGCCTCGCGGCCGTATCCGTCGGGGGCTGGGCCCTTTTCGCCGCTCTGGGCCTCACCGCACCGTCGCTGTTCGCCGCACTCGTCGTCGCCGTGGTGTTCGCACTGACCGGCTTGGGTCCGGCCGCTGTCCCCCGTCCCGCGTCCATGGCCGCGCAGGGCACGCTGGCGGTGACGATCGGACTCATGCTCGACACCGACACCCTCGGTGCGCTGGGAGAGAACTGGATCCCCGCGGTCACCGTCGGAATGGCCACCCTGATCGTCAGCGCCGGCTGCGGCGCCCTGCTGGCGCTGCACCGCGACGTCGATCCGGTGACCGGAGCACTGTCTCTGATTGCCGGTGGCGCAACAGGTCTGGTGTCGGTTGCCCGCGAGCTCGGCGGAGACGAGCGCATCGTCGCCGTGGTCCAGTATCTCCGCGTGGCGTTGGTGGTGGTCACCATGCCGTTGATCGTCACCTTCGCCTTTCACACCGACACCGGTGGCACGTCCGGTACCGACGAGGTGTCGACGACACCGTGGTACATCGGCACCGCCTTTCTGGTCGGTGCCATCGTCGTCGGAATCCTGCTCGCGAAGACGATCCGACTACCCGCCCCCGCCACGCTCGGGCCGCTGATCGTCGCCGGAGCCTGCGAGCTACTCGGCTGGCCCGTCGACATCTCCGTCCCGGAAGTACTGCTGCCGTTGGCGTTCATCGTCATCGGATGGCAAGCAGGACTTGCCTTCACCGTCGCCAGCCTGCGGGCAATCGGACGCATCTTCCCGTGGGCGGCGCTGCTCGTACTCACGATCGGTCTGATCTGCGCACTCCTGGGCTGGGCGCTGTCCGCCATCACCGGAGTCAGCATGCTGACCGGTTATCTCGCGACGACGCCCGGCGGGTTGGCCGCAGTACTCGCCGTGTCCGCGACGACGGGATCGGACGTCACGTTCGTCGCTTGCGTTCAGGTGATCCGGCTGGTGTCGATGCTCGTGGCCGCGCCCCTCGCTGCTGCCGCATACACCAAGATCGCCGAACGCAAGAAGGATCGGTCCATGGCTGGATGAGCGGATCAGTCTGCAGCCCTGGGTAGTTCGACCCGGAACGTGGCACCCGCACCGGGAGCACTTCGTACGTCCACGGTCCCGTTGTGGGCTGCGACCAGGGCTGCGACTATGGACAGGCCGAGCCCACTGCCCCCGCTCTCGCGGGTCCGTGAGGAGTCGGCGCGGTAGAAGCGCTCGAAGACGTGGGCTGCTTCCTCCTCGCCCAGCCCCGGCCCGGTGTCCTGCACCTCGAGCACCACCGACTCCTCGGTGGTTCCCACGCATACCGTGATCGATGCGGACTCGGGCGTGTGCCGCACTGCGTTTCCGACGAGGTTGGCCAACACCTGACGCAGCCGGGCATCGTCGCCGGCGACCTCGGGGATACCCGGTCCTGCAGATACTTTCAACGAGATGTCACGTGCGGGCGAGACGGCTTTCGCGTCGTGCACGGCATCGGCGGCGATGGTGAGCACGTCGACGCGACGTACCTCGAGGGGGCGCTGGGCATCGAGTCGCGCGAGCATGAGCAGATCCTCCACGAGCAGTCCCATGCGTGCCGATTCGCCCTCGATCCGCGTCATCAGCAATGCGATGTCGCTCATCGCCCCCTGCCGGTACAGTTCGGCGAATCCCCGGATGGTCGTCAGCGGAGTTCGCAGTTCGTGGCTGGCGTCGGCGACGAACCGGCGCATCCGATCCTCGGATGCCCGCGCTGCTTCTTCTGAGGCGGCGGTCGCTGCGAACGCCCGCTGTATCTGCGAGAGCATTCCGTTCAACGCCGCCGACAGTCGACCGACTTCCGTTTTCTCGCTGCGGTGGGGCACCCGCCGATGTAGATCGCCCGCAGCAATCGCGGCTGCCGTCGTCTCCACCTCACGTAACGGCCGCAGACTGCGCCGCACCACGAAGTAGGCCACCACACCCAACACCACCAATACCGCTGCCCCGATGTACAACTGGAGCACAACGAGCCGTCCAACGGTCAGTTGGTTGGCACCGAGCGACATTCCCACGGTGGTGGAACCCTGACTGTTGGTCACCGTGATGACCCGCCATTGTTTCCCTGGGTCGCCCTCGGAGCCGACCGTCGTCGGTCGATCGGCGCTGACCCCGGAGAGATCCGGAACGCTTTCTGCCCCATCGTTGATGGGGCCCCGCACGGTCCCGTCGTTCGCAACGGACCGAACGTAGAAGTTCGACGGCGGGCGACTCGGATTGGGCTCGTCGATGGGCGGGAAGGGGCGGGAGTCGGGTTGCGCCCACCCCCGGGATGCCTCGACCAACTGCTGATCGAGGCGGCGCATCAACGAGGTTTCCAGAGAAGAGGTCACCGCGACACCCGACGCGAGCAGTCCGAGCCCGACCAGCACCAGCAGGGCGGCAACCAGGGTGAACCGCAGCGGGATGTCGCCCAGCCGTGAGCGGAAGCCGGTCACCGCGGCTGCCGCATGACGTAGCCGACCCCCCGCAACGTGTGAATCAAACGGGTGTCGCCCGTGTCGACCTTACGACGCAGATACGACACGTACGACTCCACCACTCCCACCTCACCGCCGAAGTCGTAGTGCCACACGTGATCCAGAATTCGCGGCTTGCTGAGCACAGTTCCGGCATTGACCATGAAGTACCGCAGCAGTGTGAACTCGGTCGGCGACAGCGAGACCGGCTCGCCTGCCTTCCACACCTCGTGGGTGTCGTCGTCGAGTTCGATGTCCGCGAACGCAACTCGGGACGACTCCGTCTCCTCGGTCCTACCGGACCGGCGCAGAATCACTCGGAGCCGGGCCACCACCTCCTCGAGACTGAACGGTTTGGTGACGTAGTCGTCCGCACCGAGCGTCAGACCGGTCACTTTGTCTTCCACCGAATCTCGAGCCGTCAGGAACAACGCCGGAGCATCCACTCCGTCTGCACGCAGCCTGCGCAGCAGACCGAAGCCGTCCATGCCCGGCATCATGACGTCGAGGATCAGCGCCTCGGGCCGGAAGTTACGCGATCGGTCCAAGGCCTCGGGACCGGAGGACGCCGTCGCGACCTCGAATCCCTGGAACTTGAGACTGACCGCCAACAGCTCGACGATGGTCGGTTCGTCGTCGACGATCAGTACACGCGCTTCGGGTGTCTCGCTCACGGTGTCCATCATCGCGCGGGTTGCTGCTCGTCCGCTGGACTCTCGCTGTGAGGTTGCTGTGAGCCCCGAAGGAGAGGGGCCCGAAGAGAGGGCATGATGGATCTCGATGCTCCCTGCGAACACCGATCGCCGCGCGAGGCGCAGGCCGACGGTCACTTCCATGCATATATTCGCAACTCTGCTCGTATTGGGCATCGTGGCAGGTCCGTACCTCGCCGAGTGGGTCGCAGCCTCGCCTGCCCTGCGAACCGGAGCCACCGTCTTCACCGGGATCTTCGTGCAGGCGACGCCGTTCCTGGTGCTCGGAGTGCTCGTCAGCGGCGGCATTGCAGCGTTCGTCTCCCCGGCCGTGCTTCGACGTGTGGTCCCGAGAAACGAACCCGCGGCGGTCGGTGTGAGCGGACTCGCCGGGATGGCATTGCCCGGGTGCGAGTGCGGTGCTGTTCCCGTCTCCCGGCGGTTGATGGACCAGGGAATGCCGACGTCGGCGGCTCTGGCATTTCTGCTGTCGGCACCCGCGATCAACCCCGTCGTTCTGGTGTCGACGGCGGTGGCCTTTCCGGGTGAGCCGGCGATGGTTCTGGCCCGGTTCCTCGCCTCGCTCGCCACGGCTGTGGTGATGGGCTGGCTGTGGACGCGGTTCGGCAAGGCGGAGTGGATCACCGCACGGCTGGCCGATCGTGGTCACGATCACGAAGGCCCGAAGTGGGAGACGTTCCGCGAGTCGGCTCGCGCAGACCTGCTGCAGGCCGGGGCGTTTCTGGTGTTCGGGGCCGCGGCGGCTGCGGCCCTGCACCTGGTGATTCCCGATTGGGTGTACGAGCACCTGGCCGGTCAGCTTCTGCTGTCGATCGTGGTGATGGCCGTACTGGCGGTTCTGCTGGCGCTGTGTTCCGAGGCCGACGCGTTCGTCGCGGCCAGTATGTCGATGCTGCCGCTGCTGCCGCGTCTGGTCTTCCTGGTGGTCGGTCCGGCCGTGGATCTGAAGTTGATGGCGATGCAGGCAGGCAGCTTCGGGCGCGGTTTCGTCGTCCGCTTCGCACCGCTGACCTTCTTCGTGGCGATCGTGTGCGGCTCGGTCGTCGGCGGACTCCTGATCGGCGCGCGATGAAGCGCGAGGTGCAGAACGTCCTGCTGTTTCTCTTCGGTGGAGCGATCGTGAAGATCTCGCTGGACGGCAGCTTCGTTCGGTACGTCAAACCGTCGCTGCATCCGTATCTGCTGATCGCGGGCGTGCTGATCGTCGCCCTCGCAGCAGCCTCGATTGTCGCCGACATCCGGCGCGGTGGGCCGACCGACGGTCATGATCACGACGCACGCCCGTACTGGCTGCTGCTCGTGCCGATTGCGGTCATCCTCCTCGTCGCCCCGCCGGCGCTCGGTGTCTCGGCGGTCGGCGACCGGTCCGTCGACGTTGTCTCGACCCACGAGAAGACTCCCTTCCCGCCGTTACCCGACGGGCAGGCCCCGGACGTCCCGTTGCTCGACGTCGTACAGCGGGCCGTCCGAGATTCCGAGGGCAGCCTCGACGGCCGGGAGATCAGTGTCACCGGATTCGCCGTCGCGACGGCGAACGGTGGGTCGCCGCGCGTCGACGGCACGACCGACGGTCTCGACCTCGCCCGTGTCCTGATCATCTGTTGCGCGGCCGACGCACGGTCCATCCGACTTCACCTGGACTCGAATTCAACTGTGCTCGAGGATGTTCCGGACGGCACCTGGCTGCAGCTCACCGGCACCGTCGACGCGTCGACCGCGACCGAAGCCACCGCCTTCACCCCCACGATGACGGTCTCGACGGCCCGGCGAATCGACCCGCCGACGAACACGTATGCCTACTGACACCCGAGAGTCCGCGTCCCCGCCGCGGAAGAATTGGTACCGTCGTACAGGTCACTTCCGACAATCGGACGAGGCGCGCCGTACCCGAACAGCGACAAGACGGTGCCGAGAGGTGATTTCTCATGGCATGGCTGATTCTCGTCGTATCCGGCGTTCTCGAAGCGATCTGGGCGACTGCGCTCGGTAAGTCCGAGGGCTTCTCCAAGCTCGGACCATCGGTAGTTTTCGGTGTCGCGGTGGTGCTCAGCATGATCGGTCTCGCGGTCGCGATGCGGTCGTTGCCCACCGGAACCGCGTATGCGGTGTGGGTGGGCATCGGTGCCACCTTGACCGTGGCGTACGCAATGATCACCGGTGCCGAAACAGCGTCGTTCGTCAAAGTCGTACTTCTGGTCGGCATCGTCGGCTGCGTTGTGGGACTGAAGGTTCTTCACTGATTTTCCCGGCTACAAGCAGTTACAGTAAAACGATGAACTGGGTGTCAGCGATCACACTGCCCGCACGGGCCGGTTTGGCCATCGCCGAGCAGGCGATCGGCGTCGCAGAGGTCGCGTTGGCGACCACCAGGATGGCGTTGGCCACCGGCGCGTCGGGCACGGCCGGAGTGGCGTCGCTCGCCAATCCTCGCGGCGGCACGATGCAGCTGCTCACCCAGCTCGGCCAGCTCACCTCCGACGATCGCGCGTTGGGCAACGCTCTGAAGGAGGGCGGGCCACTCGACCGCCTGCTCGCCCAGGGCGGCGTCGTCGATCGACTCACGTCCGAGGACGGCACGCTCGAGCGCCTGCTGTCGCCGGGTGGGCCGGTCGAACGCATTCTCGCTCCCGGCGGCCCGCTGGACCGACTGCTCGCCGAGGACGGACCGCTCGAGCGCTTGCTCGCCGAAGGCGGTCTGCTGGACAGGATCACCGCCACCAACGGCCCCCTCGAACGCCTGACGGCGAAGGACGGTCCGCTCGAGGTACTGACGCGTCAGGACGGTTTGATCGAACGGGCCATCGCGGAGAACGGCATCCTCGAGACGATGCTGGCCGAGGACGGTGCGGTCGAGCGCCTGACGGCCAAGGGTGGACCGCTGGACCAGTTGGTCAAACTCTCCGAGACGCTGACGTCCGTGGCCCCGAACATCGAGCGCATGAGTATTTCGATCGACATCCTGCAGGATTCCGTGGAGATCCTTTCTGCGGCGGTACATCCGCTCGGCGAGCTGGTCGGCCGGCTGCCGAGCCGCTGGCTCAAGAGCGGCAAACAGTCGGTGCACGAGCTGCACTGACGGGCCGCGGCTTCGGCCCTTCTGCCGGTGGTCGTCGGCTCCAAATGTTAGCGCTCACACTGCTCACTCGGGGCGCAAAAAGAAAACTTTGACAATGCCGATGTTATCGCTCACACTTTCGTTTTGATGTGATGCGAACCACACGGGACCACCCGACGGCCTCCGCTTCACGGTCTACCTCACAACACAGGGAGAAACGATGAAGTTTCGAAAGCTATCCATGGCTACGGCCGCGGTGGCCCTCACCCTCACGCTCGGTGCGTGCGGATCGAGTACCAAGACCGCAGACGAGGCTCCGGCCGAGGGCGGCAGCACCGCAGGTGCGTTGATCGGCGTCACCATGCCGACGAAGTCCTCCGCCCGTTGGATCGCCGACGGCGACAACCTCAAGAGCGCGCTGGAGGGCCAGGGATACAAGGTCGACCTGCAGTACGCGGAGAACGACATTCCCACCCAGGTCAACCAGATCGAGAATCAGATCACCCAGGGCGCGAAGCTCCTGATCGTGGCCTCGGTGGACGGCACCGCCATCACCACCCAGCTGCAGGAAGCCAAGGACAACGGCATCGGTGTCATCGCCTACGACCGGCTCATCCGCAACTCCCCGGACGTCGACTACTACGCGACGTTCGACAACTACAAGGTCGGCGTCGACCAGGCCACCTCGCTGTTGGTCGGTCTCGGGCTGAAGAACGAGGACGGCACGGACAAGGCCGACGCGCCCGCCGGCCCGCTCAACATCGAGGTTTTCGCCGGTTCGCCCGACGACAACAACGCCACCTTCTTCTTCGACGGTGCCATGGAAACCCTGAAGCCGTACCTGGACAAGGGAACTCTGAAGATCGGCAGCGGCGAGTCCGACTTCGGCACCGCAGCCACCCTGCGCTGGGATCCGGCGACGGCTCAGAAGCGCATGGAGGATCTGCTGACCAAGACGTACTCCTCGGGCCAGAAGGTTCAGGGCGTGCTCTCCCCGTACGACGGGCTGTCGATCGGCATTCTGTCCGCACTCAAGAGCAACGGCTACGGAACCGCCGGTCAGCCTTACCCCGTCGTCACCGGGCAGGACGCCGAGGTGCCGTCGGTCAAGTCGATCATCGCCGGTGAGCAGTACTCCACGATCTACAAGGACACGCGCCAGCTGGCCGAGGTCACCATCCAGATGGCTCAGGCCATGCTGAACGGTCAGACTCCCGAGACCAACAACACCACCGATTACGACAACGGCGAGAAGGTCGTTCCGGCGTACCTGCTGCAGCCCGAGATCGTCTACAAGGACAACTACGAGAAGCTGCTCGTCGAGGGTGGCTACTACACCGAGGATCAGTTGAAGTGAGTTCGGCGATGACGAGCCCGATTCTGGAGATGCGCGGCATCACCAAAACATTTCCCGGCGTCAAGGCGCTACAGGATGTCACTCTCTCGGTGAATCGCGGCGAAATCCACGCGATCTGCGGCGAGAACGGAGCAGGTAAGTCGACGCTCATGAAGGTGTTGTCGGGTGTGTACGCACACGACACATTCGACGGCGACATCGTGTTCGACGGTCGGGCGTGCGAGTTCTCCGACATCCGGAGTAGCGAAGCCGAGGGCATCGTCATCATCCATCAGGAACTCGCACTGAGTCCGCATCTCTCCATTGCCGAGAACATCTTTCTCGGCAACGAGCGGTCCAAGCGCGGGTTCATCGACTGGAACCGAACGAATTCCGAGGCCGCAGCCCTACTGAACCGGGTAGGGCTGCGGGAGAATCCCGTCAACGTCGTGAGCGACCTCGGCGTCGGCAAGCAGCAACTCGTCGAGATCGCCAAGGCACTGTCCAAGGACGTGACCCTGCTGATTCTCGACGAACCCACTGCGGCACTCAACGATTCCGACTCCGCACACCTGCTGGATCTGTTGCGCGGTCTACGGGACGAGGGCATCACGTGCGTGATCATCTCGCACAAGCTCAACGAGATCGCGGCCATTGCCGACCGGACCACGATCATTCGGGACGGCAAGACCATCAAGACGCTGGACATGCGAGACCCCGACGTCACCGAGGATCGCATCATCTCGCTGATGGTCGGCCGCGATCTGGAGCACCGGTTTCCGCCCCACGAATCGACTGTGGGAGAGGAAGTTCTGCGCATCGAGGACTGGACCGTGCACAGTCCGACCCAGCAGGGCCGAACCGTCGTCGACAAGGCGAACCTCACACTGCGGCGCGGTGAGATCGTCGGTCTCGCCGGGTTGATGGGTGCCGGGCGCACCGAATTGGCCATGAGTGTCTTCGGCCGAAGCTACGGGATCGACATCTCGGGGCGGCTCTACAAGTACGGCAAGGAAATTCACGTCAAGTCCGTCAACGATGCCATCCATCACGGCATCGCCTACGCCACCGAGGACCGGAAACGGTACGGACTCAACCTGATCGACGACATCAAGCGCAACATCTCCACCGCGGCGCTGGACAAACTCGTGACGGGAGGCTTCGTCGACGACAACCAGGAATACAAAGTCGCCGAGGGCTTCCGGAAGAGCATGAACATCAAGGCACCGAACGTCTCCGCCGTGGTCGGCAAACTCTCCGGCGGCAATCAGCAGAAAGTCGTGCTGAGCAAATGGATCTTCAGCGATCCCGATGTGCTCATCCTCGACGAACCGACGCGAGGAATCGACGTCGGCGCGAAATTCGAAATCTATTCGATCATCAACCAACTCGCCGACGCCGGAAAGGCAGTGCTGGTGATCTCGTCCGAACTTCCCGAACTTCTCGGTCTGTGCGACCGGATCTACGCGCTGTCGGCCGGCCGGATCACCGGTGAGGTCGACCGCGAGGACGCGACCCAGGAATCTCTCATGCATCTCATGACCCGTGGAACAGGAGTACTTCGATGAACCAGCTGTCGACCGTTCGGGGGCTGCTCACGCGAAACCTCCGACAGAGCGGAATCTTCATCGCGTTCGCGCTGATCATCGTGCTCTTCACCGCGCTGACCGGCGGTCAGCTGTTGGTGCCGCAGAACATCAGCAACATGGTGGTGCAGAACTCGTACATTCTCATTCTGGCCATCGGCATGGTCGTCATCATCATCGCCGGCCATATCGACCTGTCCGTCGGATCGGTGGTGGCGGCCACCGGAGCCATCGCCGGTGTCCTCATGGTCCAACAGAACGTGCCGTGGCCACTGGCGGTGCTGATCACATTGATCGTCGGCGGCCTGATCGGTGCCTGGCAGGGTTATTGGGTCGCGTACTTCGGCATTCCCGCGTTCATCGTCACCCTCGCAGGGATGCTCGTCTTCCGCGCGGTGACTCTCATCGTCCTCGGCAACCAGGGCATCGGACCGTTCCCCGGACCGGTACGCACACTGTCCAACGGCTTCCTGCCCGGCTTCATGGGAAATGTGGGACTCGGACCCTTGGGTGGAGCAGATATCTTCACATTGCTCGTCGCGATTCTCGCGGTCGCCGGAATCGTGTTCAGCCAGTGGCGTTCTCGAACAGGCCGGCAGAAGTACGGCCAGACCGTGGACGCGATGCCGCTGTTCCTGATCAAGATGGCGTTCGCCGCCGCCCTGGTGCTGGCCATCGCAATCCAGTTGGCCCGCTTCAAGAACCTGCCCTACGTGCTGATTCTGCTCGCAGTGTTGGTCATGGGTTACTCCACGCTGGCCGGCAAGACCGTGTTCGGTCGGCACGTGTACGCCATCGGCGGCAACATTCACGCCGCGTCCCTGTCCGGTATCAAGGTCAAACCGGTGACGTTCTGGATTTTCGTCAACATGGGTGTCCTCTCGGCTCTGGCCGGAATCATCTTCGCCGGACGCCTCAACCAGGCCGGTCCCACTGCGGGCAACGGCTTCGAGCTCGACGCCATCGCGGCGGCGTTCATCGGTGGCGCAGCCGTCCAAGGCGGCGTCGGCCGCATCGTCGGCGCGCTGACCGGTGGACTCATCATCGCCGTGATCAACAGCGGCATGTCGCTCATCGGATCACCGAGCGAGAGAGTGCAATTGGTCAAGGGTCTGGTGCTGCTCGCCGCCGTGGCGTTCGACATCTGGACCAAGCGTCGTGCGGCGAGCGGTAAGGGCGGCAAGGGAGACAAAGCCGCGTCCCCCACCAGTTACCTGGGCGTACCCGTGCCCGCCGAGATGTTCTCCCCCGGCGAGCCCGGAAAGCCCGCACCGCCGACGTCTGCGTCGATGACGAAAACGACGTGATCCGGGCGGTGACGCGCCGATCCGGTCCGGGCATGCTGAGATGGTGTTCGACCACCGAAGGAGGATGCGTGCGATGACGCCGACCCGCGGACCGGCCATGACCGACGTCGCTCGGCTCGCGGGTGTGTCCCACCAGACCGTCTCTCGGGTCATCAACGGCCATCCCAACGTCACCGAGGCGACCAGAACGAGGGTCGAGCAGGCGATCGCGGAGCTCGGCTACCGGCCGAACACCGCAGCTCGCGCCCTGGTCACCGGCCGCAGCAGCACCATCGGGATCGTCGGCACCGGCAACGCTCTGTACGGGCCGGTGTCGACGCTCTACAGCGTCGAACAAGCCGCGCGACAGGCCGGATACTCCGTCGTCGTCGGCGTCCCCACCTCGTTCGACGAAGTGGCGATCAGCACCTGCGTCCGCAGATTGCAGAAGCAGGGCGTCGACGGCGTCGTCGTCATCGCGCCGCTGAGCACCGACGGCGGCGACATCGCCGAACTGGCCGCCGAACTGCCACTGGTGGCGGTCGAAGGATCGCCGGCCGGTGATCTGGCGGTCGTCTCGGTCGATCAGGTCGCCGGCGCGCAGTCCGCCACCACGCACCTGCTCTCACTCGGCCACCGCGCCGTCTGGCACGTCGCGGGCCCCTCGGGTTGGTACGAGGCGGCCGACCGCGTCATCGGGTGGCGCTCGGCCCACGAGCAGGCCGGTGTCGAACCGCCACTCGTTCTCGCCGGCGACTGGACCGCGAAGTCCGGCTTCGAGGCCGGCTGCCGATTGGCCGAGAACCCCGATGTCACAGCGGTGTTCGCCGGAAACGATGCGATGGCTCTCGGGGTGTTGCGCGCCCTCGAAGTGCACGGCCGAAAAGTTCCGACGGACGTCAGTGTGGTCGGTTTCGACGACGTTCCCGACGCGGAGTTCTTCTCCCCTCCCCTGACGACGATCCGTCAGGAATTCAGCGAGGTCGGAATCCGCAGCGTCGAAATACTCTTGGCACAGATAGATTCCGGCAACCGCAGCACCCGGCGCTCGCGTATCGAGCCGAGCCTGGTGATCCGGTCCAGCACTGCCGAGGCCCGTGACACTCACATCCGCAGCTGAATCTCCACCAACAACCGCGCGTCCGGATCGGACAGATCCAACTCCAGAATCTGCTCGACGCGTCGGATGCGGTAACGCACCGTGTTCGGGTGGATGTGCAGCCTCTCCGCTGCGGCACGCACGTCACCGAAGCACGCCAGGTACGTCTCGAGACTCTCACGCATCGCGCCGTCGTGGGTGGCGTCGTACCGGTCCAGCGCTGCGATGCGCGGGTCCCGTAACTGCTCGTGGTTGGAGATGATGTCGACGATCTCGCCCAGCAGCACAGACGTTCTCGACTCCGCGAGCGTGGTGACCCGAACGTCGCCGGTGGTCGCGTCCAGTACTCGGTCGACCTCGAACCGCGCTGCGGCCACCCCGTCGAGATCGGCGATCGGCGCGGCCACCGCAGCACGCAGGCACAGTCCGGTTCGAGTCTCGATGCGCGACAAGGCATCTGCGGTCCACACCGGAATCGCCGTCCCCGACGCAGCTCCCGAGAACAGTACGTAGATTCTCTCGCCGATGACGGTGACCAGCGAATCTCGCCTGAATGCGCTGGCGTGCAACCGAATCGACGGAGCCAGCGCAGTGATGTCGAATTCTCCACAGGCGGCGAATCCGACGACCGCGGCCGTCCCCGTGGTGGGAATCGACAGCGCCGCGGCCAGCGACGGAATGTCCACGCCGCCACCCCGCGCACCGAGCAGTCGCTGAATCTGCAGCGCCTCGTTGGTCGGAGCGTTCGCTATGCGGGTGATCAGCCGGGCGGCGACCGCCGACGCTCCGCGCAACACCGCATCGGCGTCCACCGACAGCGGACGGGCACCTTCCTGTACCCAGATCGTCCCCAGAGTCGTTGCCGCGCCGCTGATTCGACGTATCCCGACGGCAAGGCGTCGACGGATACCGAGTTCGGCATCGGCCGGGACGTCGATGACATCGTCGGTACGGCGGAGTCGATCGAACACCCCACGCTCGTGCAGACGGCGAAGGTAGTCGGCCGGTCCTTCTCGCCCCAGGATCGACAGGGTCCGCAACTCGTCGGCCGAGTCGTCCGATGCCGAGTACGCCAACACGTGCGAACGCTCGTCCTCGATGCTCACCATGCCCTTGGTCAGGGACGCGACCGTCTGCGCCAACTCGTACAGATCGGTGTCCGCTCCGAACAGCCCGTCGTCCGACGTCGGTGAGCGGGACTGGTCGAGGACCCCGCGCATCGTCGCCAGCAGCAGTTCCCAGCGGGTCTGGTGGTGCACCGCGACCAAGGCGATTCCGGTCTCTCGGGCAGCGTGGGCCAACGCGGTCGAGTCGGCCACTTTGGTCAGCACAGCGAGTGGCCTGTCGACCACCGGACGCAGCGCCAGGTCGTCGAACCACCGCAGTGCATCGGTCTCGGCGACGCCCACCAACAGGGTCAGATCGGCGGCCGTTCCCGGCGGTCGACGCAGGTCGTCGCCGTCGAGCAGAGCCACGGACTCGACGGTGATCTCGGTGCCCGCCGGAGCCACCACGAGCTCGACCACCGCGCTGTGCAGCGATGTCAGCAGAGAACGCAGCGTCACAGCATTGGCCATGCGGACAAGTACACCACGAATACTTTGGCCGATGAGCTGATTGAACGCGGCGTCGAGGCGACTTCAATGAGCAGCACACACCCGAGTGCGAGGAGTCACCATGGACGCGGTCACATCAGTTCCCACCCCGGTCAACGAGCCGGTCAACACCTATGCCCCCGGAAGCGCCGAGCGCGCCAGGCTGCGCATCCGCTTGGACGAACTGCGTGCGAACCCCGTCCGCATCCATCAGGTGATCGGCGGCGTCCACCGCGACGCCGCCGGCACCGATACCGATGTGGTGGAACCCCACAAGCACGCGTCGGTCATCGGTAGCTTCGCCGAGGCAACGCACCGGGACGTGCAGGACGCGATCTCCGCGGCGACCGCGGCCGCACCGGCCTGGCGCGATCTCCCGTTCGACGAGCGAGCCGCAGTGTTCCTGCGCGCGGCCGATCTCCTGTCGGGTCCGTGGCGCGAGAAGATCGCTGCCGCAACCATGCTCGGGCAGTCCAAGTCGGCGTACCAGGCCGAGATCGACGCACCGTGCGAGCTGATCGACTTCTGGCGGTTCAACGTCGCATTCGCACGACAGATCCTCGCCGATCAGCCGGTGTCGGCCCCGGGCGTGTGGAATCGAGTCGAGTACCGCCCGCTCGAGGGTTTCGTCTACGCGATCACACCGTTCAACTTCACCGCCATCGCCGGCAACCTCCCCACGGCACCTGCACTGATGGGCAACACGGTGCTGTGGAAGCCGTCGCCCACCCAGGCAGTCGCGGCGTACCTGACGCTGCAGTTGCTCGAAGCGGCAGGGCTGCCGCCGGGAGTGATCAACCTCGTCCTCGGCGACGGTCCGATGGTCTCCGAGGTCGCCCTGGCCGATCCGCGCCTCGCGGGCATCCACTTCACCGGATCCACCGCGACCTTCCAGACGCTGTGGCGCGAGGTCGGCAACAACATCTCGAACTACCACTCCTACCCACGGCTCGTCGGCGAGACCGGCGGCAAGGATTTCGTCGTCGCACACAGCTCGGCCGATCCTGACGTGTTGACCACGGCCATGATTCGCGGTGCCTTCGACTTCCAGGGGCAGAAGTGCTCGGCCGCTTCGCGCGCATTCGTGCCGAAGTCGCTGTGGGCTCGCATGGGTGAGACGTTCATCGAGCAAGTGTCGGCCCTGAAGTACGGCGATGTCACCGACCTGTCGAACTACGGCGGTGCCGTCATCGACCGAAAAGCGTTCGACCGCAACGCAGCTGCGCTCGACCGCGCGAAATCCGTGACCGGTCTGACCATTGCTGCCGGCGGAACGTGCGACGACACGGAAGGGTACTTCGTCTCTCCCACAGTTCTTCTCGGCGACGACCCCACCGACGAAGCCTTCACCACCGAATACTTCGGCCCCATCCTTGCCGTGCACGTCTACGACGACAACCGGCCCGACGCCTATGCCGACGTACTCCGCACCGTCGACACCGGCTCGAAGTACGCACTGACCGGGGCAGTCATCGCCACCGATCGCACAGCCGTCGAACAGGCCCATTCGGCACTGCGATTCGCCGCCGGGAACTTCTACGTCAACGACAAGCCCACCGGCGCGGTCGTCGGTCAGCAACCGTTCGGCGGAGCGCGTGCGTCGGGTACCAACGACAAGGCCGGCTCACCGCAGAACCTGTTGCGCTGGGCATCGGCACGCACGGTCAAGGAAACGTTCGTCCCGCCGACCGCACACGGCTACCCCCATCAGGAAGGCGAGGGCACACGATGACCACAGTGCTGAGCAACCCACTCCGGCCGGCTCTGCTGGCGGCCGCACGCTCACCGAAATTGCAGGCCACCGTGACGCGGCTGCGCGCCACGCGATCGCTCGTCGACCGCTTCGTCGCCGGAGAATCGGAGCCCGCCGTGGTCACCGCCGTCGATGCGCTGCTGGCGTCGGGACGATTCGTCTCGGTGGACTATCTGGGTGAGGACACCACCGACCGCACGCAGGCGACGGCCACCGTGCAGTCGTATCTGTCACTGATACAACGCTTTTCGATGCGTAGCACCGCCGAGACCACGCTCGAGGTATCGCTCAAACTCTCGGCCCTCGGTCAGGGCATCGACCGGACGTTGGCGCTCGAGAATGCGCGCGAGATCTGTACCGCGGCCGCAGCGGCGGGAGTGTGGGTGACCGTCGACGCCGAGGACCACACCACCACCGACTCGACCCTGTCCATCGTGCGCGAACTGCGGCAGGACTTTCCCGATCTCGGCACAGTGCTGCAGGCGTACCTCAAACGAACCGAGGCCGACTGCCGGGAACTGTCCGGACCGAGATCTCGCATCCGCCTGTGCAAGGGCGCATACAACGAGCCCGCGTCGGTGGCGTTCCAGGGTGCACGGGACGTCTCGGACTCCTACCTGCGGTGCCTGGAGGTACTGATGAACGGCAGCGGCTACCCCATGGTCGCCTCCCACGATCCCGAGATGATCGAGGCAGCGGAAAAGCTCGCCGCGAACACCGGACGGTCCGCGGCCGACTTCGAATTCCAGATGCTGTTCGGAATTCGCGACCAGGAACAGCGGCGACTGGTCGACGCCGGCAAGCACGTGCGTGTCTACGTGCCCTACGGAGAGCAGTGGTACGGCTACTTCATGCGCAGACTGGCAGAGCGGCCGGCCAACCTGATGTTTTTCGCGCGGTCGCTTCTTTCGCGGACGTAGGGGGGTCACCGACGACCACGGATGCTGGCAAACGCGCGCGCGTTTGCCAGACGCCCGCAGAATCTCGTCGTATTCGACGCCAATTCGCGTGCGTTCGACGAATGCGCGCGCGTTTGCGGCAATTCGGGACCCGAATGCCAGCTTCCCTCGGCGTTTCCACCTGGATTAGGTTGCGCAACATCGGGGCACCCTCACCGCATGGCAAATTACAGAGTTATCGACCCGCATGGAACCGTCGTCGCCACCAAGGACATCACCAGTTCCGAGGACGCACACGCCTGGTTCAAGGACAGCCGCGCCGACAACGAGGAGTTGGGCTGGCGCCTCGAAGTCGAGCACGACGGCGACTGGGCATTCTTCAGCGACTCGGAAGGCACCAAGGACTAGACCTCGGTGCATCCACACGACGATCGGGCGGTCCCATTGATTCACGGGACCGCCCGATCGTGATGCGGGGGGGGCAAACGACAGTGGGCAGCCCCTGTGCAGGAGCTGCCCACCTCTTGTCGCGGCGATATCGCCGCCAGTTCTATTGGTCGGTTGTCGGTCGGGAAGTCGGAATCGTCGACTCGAGGTCGGCAACCTGCAGCAAACGGGTCACCGACCGGCTTGCCACGATCGACCACGAAGCGCCGATGCCTGCCGTGTATTCACGAACTGCATCGAAGACGGTGAGTCCGGCGATGCCGAAGAACTCGACATTGGACAGGTCGAGAGTCAGATGCCGTTTGCTGGACACGCGACTGCAGACGAAATCGGAGAACATCGGTGCGCTGCGCATGTCGATGTCGCCGTGGACGGCGACGACGAGTGAGCCGTCAGTGCCGTCGTGCGCGGTGAAGATGGCTCCGGTTGCTGCAACGGACACGGACTTCTCCGCGACGCTCACCGAAGTGGTTCGAACTTTGTTGCCTCGTGATTCAACACTCATGGCAGATCCCATCGATCGGTCGAACTGAAGGGGAAACCGATCCACGCAACGGGAGCAGAATTTCTCGCCTGACCCGGACGCACACTTCGCTGCGTTTCCCCGTGACCGGCTGTTAGCTCAACCACGGCCAACCCTACGGCACCGGCATGCTCGGAGTCCAGCATTGGCACGATGCCGGGCCCCCACCAGCGGTTCGAACATCCCGATGCGCACGCGGGCTACGAGCGGGTGCTGTTTCCCAGGTCGGCGTGATGTTCGCGCATGGCTCCGATGAGCGCTTCGAACACCCGGTGCGCAGCATCGAGATCCGAATCCGGTAGGTCCGCCAGGGCGGTACTGGTGCGCGCTCCCAGCGGTCCGAAGAACCCGCGAGCAACCTCCATACCGTGCTCGTCGTAGCGAAGTATGACTTTGCGTCGGTCCGACGCGTCGGATTCGCGTCGGATATGGCCGGACGCAATCATCCGCTCCACCAGATACGTCATCGCCGCGGACGACAGTCCGAGCATCGTGCCGAGCTCCCCCGCAGTGAGGGGCGCGCCCTCGACGTCGGCGACCATCACATGCAGCAGAGCGCGAAAATCGTTGGGCCGCAAGCTGTGCAACGCGCCGAATACCTGTCCGATCTGTTCCGACACCGACGACAGCGCCCGAAGATCCGCCGATATCGCGGATTCGAGGTGGTTTCGGTCGGTCATGGCGGTGGTAACTCCTTCGCTGCGGTCATGGTCAGACTACTGCCCGCAAGAGATTCAGTTGCTTAATATCTAAGTAAATGAGATTGTTTCTTCGTGGACAGCACCCATACCGAGACCACCGCCGCCTGGGACCGCATCGCTGCGGCCGTGACGCATCGTCGATCGTGGGCGCTCGCCCTCGCCATTCTGATTCTCTCGATTGCCGTGATCGGGCTCGTCGGGAGTAACGATTCTGCTGGTCAGTCGCCGAACTCCTTGCCGACCTCCGCCGAGTCCTACCAGGTCGACGAGCTGCTCTCTCAGTTCCCGGACTCCGACACCGCACCGGTGATCCTCGTTCTGAGCCGCGTCGACGGCGGTGACCTGACCCCGGCCGATACCGAGGCAGCCGGTGCCGCACAGGCCAGGCTGCTCACCGTCGACCGATCGGTGCCCGACGAACCTGGACCCCCTCCGATCGTCGCACCGGACGGGAAGGCCGCAATCGCGTTTGCTCAGGTGAACTCGGAACTGTCCGGCTTCACCCTGAACGACCTGATCACGAGCCTCCGATCCGCGGCGACGGACGGCCTACCGTCCGATCTGAACGCCCAGGTCACCGGCGGGCCGGCATTCGGGGCCGACATCGCGAACTCGTTCTCCGGGGCCAACTTCACGTTGCTCGCCGTCACCGCACTCGTGGTGGCAGTGCTCCTCATCGCCACCTACCGATCGCCCATTCTGTGGTTGGTTCCGCTTGCCGTCATCGGTTTCGCCGATCGGTTCGCCTCCACCGTCGGCACGGCCCTCGCCCAGGCGACCGGGCTGTCGTTCGACGGCTCGACCTCGGGGATCACCAGCGTGCTCGTCTTCGGCGCAGGCACCAATTACGCCCTGCTGTTGATCTCTCGTTACCGCGAGGAGCTCCGCCGAGAGTCCGATCACCGGCTCGCGTTGCGCCACGCCGTTCGGAACGCGGGCCCGGCCATCCTCGCCAGTAACGCGACGGTTGTCCTCGCACTGCTGACTCTGTTGCTCGCCATCCTCCCCAGCACTCGCAGCTTGGGAGCGCTGGCCGCGGCCGGCCTCGTCGTCGCATCGGTGTTCGTGCTGTTCGTACTGCCGCCGTTGTTGGCGCTGTGCGGCCCGAAGCTGTTCTGGCCGTTCGTCCCCAAGCCGTCCGATCGCGACACCACCACCGAGGGCGTCTGGCATTCGGTCGCCGCCGGTGTCGCTCGTCGTCCGGTGGCGACCGCGTCCATCACGATCGCCGTACTGCTCGCCTGCTGCGCTGCCCTGGTGGGCACGCAGATCGGGCTGTCGCAGACCGAGCAATTCCGGGTGAGCGCCGAATCCGTCGAAGGCTTCGAGACTCTCTCGCAACACTTTCCGGCCGGATCCGCCGACCCGATGACGGTTCTCGCACCCACCACTGACATCGACGGCGTCGTCGCCACCGTCCGGGACGTCGACGGCGTCGTCTCGGTGGATCGGGTTGCCGATTCCGATACCGGACTGACCCGGCTGTCGGTGGTCACCGACGCGGCCCCCGCCTCCGACGAATCCTTCACCGTCGTCGAGAACCTTCGGTCGGCCCTTGCGGGTGTCGACGACGCACGAGTCGGCGGCAGTGACGCCAAGGCCCTCGACACCACCGACGCTGCCGCCCGCGATCGGCTCGTGGTGATCCCGGCGATCCTTGCGGTCGTCCTACTCGTGCTGTTGATACTGCTTCGCGCTGTCGTCGCACCGTTGATTCTCGTCGCCACCACGGTCCTGAGTGCAGTGGCCGCCATCGGGATCGGTAGCTGGGTGAGCCTGCACGTCTTCGGCTTTCCCGCGCTCGACGACAACACTCCCCTGTTCGCGTTCCTGTTTCTCGTCGCACTCGGTGTCGACTACACCATCTTTCTGGTCACGCGGACCCGGGAGGAGACGGCTCGGCACGGCACCAGATCTGCGATCGTGCGGGCGGTCTCGGCCACCGGCGGCGTCATCACCAGCGCGGGAATCGTTCTGGCAGCAGTGTTCTGCGTACTCGGCGTCCTACCGCTGATCACCCTCACCCAGTTGGGAATCATCGTCGGTCTCGGCATTCTGCTCGACACCTTCGTGGTGCGCACCGTCGTGATTCCCGCCCTGTTCACCCTCATCGGCCCGGGGATTTGGTGGCCGAGCACGATCGACAACGAGACGACCGCAACCAAGGAGCGAAATTCATGAAGGTACGTACGATGTTGAGCCGCACCGCAATTGCCGGAGCAGTCGCCGCAGGTGCCCTGCTCGCCGCGGCCCCGGCGCAAGCGCAACCGGTCGGCCCTTTGGGGTCGGTCGGTCTCGAGCCGCTGGCACCGATCCCGTCACTCGATGTCGAGCGGTACCTGGGCACCTGGAACCAGGTTGCCGCGGTGCCGCAGCCGTTCAACTTGATCTGCGCCCGTGACACGCAGGCGAACTACCAGATGATCGACGAATCCAACATTCGCGTCGAGAACACCTGCACCACCTGGACCGGTGGCGAGAACCGCATCGTCGGCAATGCTCGGGTCAACGACACGGTCACCAAAGCCCAACTGCACGTGAGCTTCCCGGGCGTCCCCACGCAGGAGAGCCAGGAGGGGCCGACCAACTACATCGTGGCCTACATCGCCGACGACTACTCGTGGGCGTTCGTCGGAAGCCCCAACCGCACGTCCGGATTCGTGCTCAAGCGCACGCCCGATGTCAGCGTCGAGCAGTTCCGCGAGATCCGCAGCGTCGTCGAATCGCTGGGTTACGACTCGAACTTCATCACCACGACGCCCACCCCGGGCGGCGCAACCACGATTCAGCAGCTCTCGACCGTGTAGAGCGGCGGAGCCGCAGTGGCGTGGTTATGTGCCGCAGAGGGCACGCGGGAGTGGAGCCCGCGGAACGACCCAGAGACATAACCACGCCACTGTCGGAGGCACTCAGCTCGCGGAGAGTATCGAGATAGCGAAGATCAGGCTGTCGCCCTTCTCGATTCCGGCTGACGGATTGCCGGTCGCGTAACCGTCGTCCGATGTCACCGCAACGGCAACGGTCGAGCCGACGGTCTGCCCGGCGATGGCTTTCTGGAAGCCCGCCACCACGCCGGTCAGTGGGAACTCGACCGGCTTGCCGCGCTCGAAGCTGCTGTCGAACGTCGATCCGTCGCGTCCGTTGACGCCCACGTAGCAGACGGACACCTCTGCATCGTCGGCGACGACCGGGCCGGTACCTGCCTTCAGCGTCTTCACCTGCGTCTCGGCGACACTGAACGGGGCTTCGACGGTGACGGCCGGGGCCGCTGTGTCCGTCGATCCGGTCACGGCGATGCTGCCGGTGTCGCCCGCCAGTGTCCACTCCGGGGTGGCCGACGGGTCGGGTGTCCCGGTGGGGCAACTACTCGAAGCCGTCGCATCAGTAGAGGACGTCGCCGCGGACGTCGTCGGCGACGTCCCGGAATCCGAGTCGGAACTGCATGCACCCGTCAACAGGACGAGTGAGGTGGTGGCGGCCAGGAACAGGGTGCGGGTCGAGGTGAGTTTCACGGGGCCCACGCTACAAGCGGCACACGAGGCCCCGTGTATCCCGTCAGATCGCGGGGCGGAACACGTCGACAACCGGGGTGGATGCCCGGCCGATCAACGCCTGCAGGTCACCGGAATCGGTGTCGAGTTCCCCGCGAGAGATGCCGGCATCGGCGCTGGCCAGCATGGTCGCCACGAAATCGGGCAGTCCTGCACCCTGCAGAATCGAGGCGTACTCCGACTCGGCGACGTCCTTGTAGACAACCGGCTTCCCGGAGATGCGGGCGACGACGTCTACGAGTTCGGGGTAGGTCAAGCGCTCGTCCCCGCCCAGCTCGTAGATCTTCCCGCCCTGGTTCTCGAGAGTCAGCACAGCCGCGGCAGCGGCGGCGTAGTCGGCGCGAGAGGCAGCGGCGATCTTGCCGTTCCCGCCTGCACCCAACCATACTCCGCTGTCGATGGCCTGGCCGAGCGAGCCCAGGTAGTTCTCCCAGTACCAGCCGTTGCGCAGAAACACTGCGGGAATCGGCGAGGCCGTCAACCGCTCTTCGGTGGCCTTGTGCTCGGGTGCGAGGCTGATGCCGGAGGTGTCGGCAGCGAGCACACTCGTGTACGCAATGAGACCCACTCCGGCCGCCTCGGCGGCGTCGATGACGTTGTTGTGCTGCGCAATTCGCTGGCCGACCTCCGATCCCGAGATCAACAGCACCTTCTCGACACCTGCGAACGCAGACGTCAGCGCGTCGGTGTCGCTGTAGTCGGCCACCCGCACCACCACACCGCGCTCGGCGAGTGCGGCTGCCTTGTCGGCGTTGCGTACGACGGCGACGATGTCAGCAGGTGCGACGCCGCGATCGATGAGTGCGGCGACGACGAGCCCGCCGAGATTGCCTGTCGCTCCGGTGATGGCTGTGGTCATGGAAACGCTCCCGAGGTTGAAGTATCAAGTTCCGTTTCATCATGCACTTACTTTTCGTGCAGTGCAACATCTGAATTTAGCGCTGCGGGTACAGCCTGCGCTAACATGGTGAAATGTCCGAGGCCGTCGAATCTCTCGAAGCGTCCGTCTTCGCACGCGAATGCGGGTCTCGGCGGACGTTGCAGAACGCGACGAGCAGGTGGGCCGTGCTCGTCCTGGCCGCACTCACCGAGAGCGACTACCGATTCAATGCACTGCGCCGACGCGTCGACGGCGTCAGCGAGCGAATGCTGGCGCAGACGCTGCAGACCCTCGAACGTGACGGTCTCATCGTGCGTACCGTGCTTGAGACCATCCCACCGAAGGTCGAATACAGCTTGACCCCACTCGGTCGCGAGGTCGGAGCACGGTTGACCGACCTCATCGAACTGATCGAGGGCTCGATGCCTGCCGTACTCGAAGCACGCGCCGAGCACGACGCCCGCTGATCAGCTGGGCGGCGTCACCAGACACCATTCGTTGCCCTCGGGGTCGAGTAGTACTTGGAACGACCCGGCCGCAGTGGTGTGCCGGTCGCCCACCGCCGTCGCCCCCAGACCGACTGCCTGCTCGACGGCAACCTCGATGCTGGGGACATCCACGTCGAGATGGAGCCGATTCTTGCCGGACTTACCCTCGGGCACTCGCTGGAACGCCATCCGGGTGAACCCGGGAACATCGACGAAATGCCACGAGTCGTCGCGCACCGCCGGCATCCCGCCGAGCACCCCAGCCCAGAAATGCGCCAGCAATGCCGGCTCTGCGCAGTCGAAAACGACCTCGTCGATACGTCCGATCATGACGCAATCGTAGGGACCGACCGCGCTCCACGTTGCGTTACCTCAGCGTTATTTCACCGAGATGTTTTCGAGATGTCGACGAACCCGCACCGCGCCCGGGCAGGTCGAGACTCGAAGTCAGGGAGTCGGGTCCCCAGCTACACCGGCCCGGCGACCATCACGCTCGGCGCACCGGTGCCGACGCATCGATCTCGGGAGGCATTCACCATGTTCCACACCAAGAGAATTCTCGGCGGAGCGGCAGCATTCGGATTCGCCTGTACCTTCGCGGCCCTGGTGCCCGGGACGGCGTCGGCCGCACCGGTCGCCTGCACGACGGCACCCGGAGGGGGCGACGTCGCAGCGCTCGTCGGAGGTTCGCAGTGCGACAGCTCCGCAGACGGTGCAAGTGCCGCGGCCGGAGTCGGCCTCGAGGGATGGGGCTCGGCGGAGGCGATGAACAACGCAGCGGCACTGGCCCTCGGTCTCAACGGCGGAACCGCTGTCAGCAACGCCGGTTTCGGCGGCGCGCCTGCGGCGATCGCCTTCGGTCCCGGTGCCATCGCACAGAACACTGCGGCCGGCCTGGGACTGTCGATCGCTGTGGCTGCGCCGGGCTCGACGATCACCCTCACCCCCGAGGGTGCCGTCTGCAACGGTGCCGGCTTCGCCGGCAGCTTCACCACCCTGCAGGGTTGCATCGGCTGACGCCCGTCCTCGTCGGAGAGAAACACGACTTGCGCAGGCCATATCGATGCCGCCGGGCCCGGGGTGATCTACAGTTTCACTGACTACAGTCTCGGTACGCGAGTCGGCAACGACCCGCTGAACAAGGAGTTCGACGGCAATGATGTCCTACCTGCTCTACGACGTGCTGCTACCCCAGCTCGGCCACGACGTCGCGTCGTACTGGGCACACTTGTTGGTCGTCGCCCCGATCTGAGTATTCGGGCTCGATGCGACACAGACATCCCCGATCGGCCGTCCAGGCCGGTCGGGGATGTCTCGTTCGAAGTCCGATATCGGATCAGACGGGTTCGGGAAGTAGGCGCGTGAGCACATCCGACAGCGTCACCACGCCGACCGTCCGTGACGTCTCGCCCGCCCCGACCGACGCGTCCACCACCAGCGCCAGATGGTGCCGGGTCTCCCGCATCGACGCCAGCGCCACATATACCGGAGTGGTGGAGTCCAGCGTGTAGGCCGGACGCGTGATCTCGGCCAGATTCTCGGGATCGGTCAACGTATCCCGCACGTGTACAACACCTTTCACTACCTCGTCGTCACTGACGAGGATGCGCAGATGGCCGCTGATCCGGGACGCCTCACGCACGTCGTCGATCGACGCCGACGACGGTACCGAGGTCGGTGTGCCGCTCCCGGCAACCAGATCGCCGACGGTGAGATCCTGCAGTTCCAACGCTCCCGAAATCTGCGCCTGGTAGCTGGCGTCGAGCGCACCGACGTTGACCGAGTGCTCCACCAGTTGACGAAGATCGTCCGCGTTCTGCCCGGTGCCCACGGTGTCGGCCGGCTCGACGCCCACCTTGCGCAGGCACCAGTTCGCCATGTTGTTCAAGGCCGTCAGCACCGGACGCGTGAGAAACATGAACGCGCGCATGGGGATTGCGAGCATCGTGGCCGACTTTTCCGGATGTGCGATGGCCCAGGACTTCGGAGCCATCTCGCCGACGACCAAGTGCAGGAACGTGACGACGATCAGGGCCAGGACGAAGCCGAGGACGTCCGCGAACCAGTAGGGCAGGCCGATGCTCTCGAACAGCGGCGTGAGCCAGTAGTGCACGGCCGGCTTGGTGGTCGCGCCGAGCGCGAGCGTGCAGACGGTGATGCCGAGCTGCGAACCGGCGAGTAGCACCGTCAGCTCCGAGGAGCTGCGCAGAGCGGCCCGAGCGGATCGCGAGTTCGGCGCAGCATCTTCGAGGCGATGCCGCTTGGCTGCGAGCAGAGCGAACTCGACTGCGACGAAGAACGCGCTCGCCGCGATCAGACCGATGGTGACGGCCAGAAAGACCCAGAGGTTGCTCATCGGTGCGCTCCTGCAGTATCGGACTCCGCCGAACTCTTGTCGTGCTCGGTTGCTCGCTCGTCGATGGTGAGGGTGAGCAGTGACGGCACGTGACTGTCGATCTCCTGCACCTCGATCGTGACGAATCGAATGGGTGTCTCGTCGTCGTTGGCCAGATCGGCGTTGTCCGGCGGCAGATCGACCTCGATTCGGGTCCCGATGTCGGGTAGCGAACCATGATGGGCGATAGCGAATCCCGCGATGGTCTCGTAGTCACCGTCGGGCAGATCCACCCCGATCGCACGCTCGACCTCGTCGACGTGCACCTCGCCCGCCATCGTCCAGCTGCCGTCGTCGGCGCTGACCGGGCTCGGGTCGAGTACGCCGTCGTCGTGCTCGTCGGTGATCTCGCCGACGAGCTCCTCGGCCAGGTCCTCGATGGTGATCACTCCGGTGAGACCACCGTATTCGTCGATGACACAGGCCAATTGGTTCCGTGTCGCCCGCAGCTCGCGCATCGCGTCGGGCAGACTCTGCATCTCGGGAAGAATCAGTGCATCGCGGGTGAGGCCTGCGATGGGGGTCGAATCCGGAGCGGTGGAGGCCAACACATCGTGCAGGTGGACCACGCCGACGATGCCGTCGTCCTCGTCCAGCACGGGATAGCGTGAATGTTCCTGCCCCATCAGCGCTTTCACCTCACCGAGGGTGTCGGTGTCACGGACAGTCGCTGCTCGTGAACGTGGGATCATGGCGTGTTCGACGTTGCGCGTGGGGAAGTCGAGAATGCGATCGAGCAGCGTCGACAGCTCGTCGGGCAGATCCCCGGTTTCGCGCGAATCCGAGACGATGTGCTCGAGGTCGCGTGGACTGGCCGAATGTTCCACATCGTGCACCGGCTCGATCTTCAGCGCTTTGAGCAACAAGTTCGACGACTGGTCGAAAATCGTGATGAGCCAACCGAAAAGCTTGAGGTAGACAGTCGTCGACAACGACAGCCATCGGGCCACCGGCTCGGGGCGGGCGATGGCGAAGTTCTTCGGGAACAGTTCACCGAAAAGCATCTGTACGAACGTCGCGAACGTGATCGCCAGAACGGCACCCAAGCCGACACCGACTGCTGTCGGAACACCGACGCCGCCCAGTATCGCTCCGAACGACCGACCGATCAGCGGTTCGGCGACATAGCCGACCAGCAGGCCGGTGACAGTGATGCCCAGCTGCGCACCGGACAGCATGAACGAGGTCCGCTTGGTCACGGCGAGCGTGCGAGCTGCGACGGCGTCGCCGGCTTCGGCGCGTGCCTTGAGCCGGGACCGGTCGACGGTCATGTACGCGAATTCCTGCGCAACGAAGTAACCGGTTGCGACGGTGATGAGAAAAACGACGAGCAGGCCGAGCAGAAGAGTGAGCAGAACGCTCATTCGCCGGACACCGCCTCGCACGTAGTAGCTGTAGTGCGGGGAGCCGTGTCCGGCCCGGGTTTATCGCTGTCCATGATTCCTCGAGGTCGAGTGGTGGGAGATTTGTCCGATACTACCGGGTCACGGCGCTTTCACGACGAGGACGGGGACCGGGCAGTCCAGCAACACGCGCTGAACGGTGCTACCCATCAGGAACTTGCCCACGGCGGATCGACGCTTCGAGCCGATGACGAGCATCCCCGCACCGACGTCGGCGACGAGATCGACCAGGGCACCGGCCGGGTCACCACCGTCGGGTTCGACGCGCACCGTCGTAGCCGCTCCCGGCAACGTGCGCTCCACTTCTGCCTGTGCCGCGCTACGGTCCTCCGCCGACACGGAATCGCGGTCCACCACGGACAACACGATCAGCTCGGCCTGACGCAGCTCTGCCTCGGCGGCACCACGTCGCAACGCTTCCTGGCCCTCGGGGGTGTTGCTCATCGCTACTGCCACTGCGCTGCCTACCGACACGATCTCTCCCGTTGCTCGAATCCACCGAAGGCCGCCCTCGATGTTTGTGAACTGGACTAATCAGACAAACTGTATCTAACCTGACGCTGTGACACACCACACGAAAGGTCTCTGATGGCGATATCGCCCACCCTGCTACGAACGGCCGGAGCCCTGGTGGTGGTGGGAGCAGTCACCGTCGCCGGAATCGACGCCGCTCGCAGTGCCAGCGGCTCCGACGCCCGCGCCAAATTGACACTGATAGCACCCGCTGCCGCAGGCGGTGGCTGGGACTTGGTCGCGCGCGAGTCGCAGCAGGCGCTGCGCAGCGACGGCATCGTCAACAACGCGCAGGTGGTCAACGTTCCAGGAGCAGGCGGCACCATCGGCCTGAGCCAACTCGAGAACCTCAGCGGTCAGCCCACCACGGTGATGATCACCGGCACCGTCATGCTCGGCGGCATCGCGATCAACAACTCCGAGACCACGTTGGCCGACACCGTCCCGATCGCCAAACTTGCCGAGGACTTCGAGGTGTTCGTTGTCCCGAAGGATTCACCGATCCAGAACCTCGAAGACATGATCGAGGCGTGGCGGGCCAATCCCGGCGGGCTGCCGATCGGCGGTGGCTCCCTCGGCGGAATCGATCACATCGTCGCGGGTCAGTTGGCGCAGGAAGCCGACATCGACCCGGCCGCAATCAATTACATCGCCTACTCCGGTGGCGGCGAGGTACTGACGTCGCTCCTCTCGAACACCGTCGGCGTCGCGGTCAGTGGGTTCAACGACTTCCGAGACCAGATCGAGGCAGGCAACGTGCGTGCACTCGCTGTGGCCGCGCCCGAGCCGCTCGAGGCATTCGACGTGGACACCTTCATCGAACAGGGCTACAACGTCGACCTCGTCAACTGGCGCGGAATCGTTGCGCCGCCAGGGATTTCGGACGGGGACCGGCAGACGCTCGTCGACATCGTCACCGAGATGGTCGAGACCGAGCAGTGGGCAACCGCCGTCGAACGAAACCGCTGGAAGGAATCGGTGGTGACGGGAGACGAATTCGGGGAATTCCTCGAGGTCGAGCAGGCACGCATCACCGGAATTCTGGAAGAGCTGGGGCTGGTATGACAACAACGACTACCGACACAGGCACGTCCCGGTCCTTCTGGACGGGCCGCAGTGGACTGATCGTTCCGGCGCTGCTCGTCGCCCTGGGAGCGTTTCTGGTCTACGGAACCGTCACCATGGAGGTTCCACCCACCGCCACCTCCCCCGGACCGCAGGTCTTTCCGGCCATCGTCGCCGGCGGCTGCTTCGTGGTTGCCCTGTTGGTCACCATCCAGCTGATGGTCAAGCCCGACGAGATCGACCGCGGGGTCGACGACGACGGAGTGCCGCACACCGGCACCGTCAGCAATTGGCGCACGCTGTCCATCACCGTCGGATCGGTGGCAGTGTTCATCGCCCTCCTCGACCCACTCGGCTGGGTTCTCGCCGGCGCGCTTCTGTTCTGGGGTGTGTCGGTCGGATTGGGCGGTCGCCGTTACGTGTTCGACGCGGCAGTCGCACTGCTGGTCTCGAGCACGATTCAGATCGCATTCTCCGCGGGCCTCGGCCTGACCTTGCCCGGCGGCGTCCTCGCCCAGATCTTCTGACGGAGCTGAATTTCCGATGGATTCATTGAGCAATCTTCTCGACGGGTTCGGCACCGCGCTGACTCCGATGAACCTGGTGTGGGTGTTCGTCGGCGCGTTGCTGGGCACCGCCGTGGGCGTCCTGCCCGGTCTCGGCTCTGCCATGGCGGTGGCCCTGCTGCTGCCGGTCACGTTCACCCTCGACCCCACTGCCGCGTTGATCATGTTCGCCGGCGTGTATTTCGGCGGCCTGTTCGGCGATTCGATCTCCGGCATCCTGATGAACACCCCGGGCAATAGCACCGCCATCGCCGGCACGTTCGAGGGTCATCGCATGGCCAAGAACGGCCGCGCGCCACAGGCTTTGGCCACGTCGGCCATCGGCGCCTTCATCGGCGGCATCGTCGCGACGACCCTGGTCGTGTTCTTCGCCCCGACGCTCGCGGACCTGGCGACCAACTTCGGTCCAGCCGAATACCTTGCACTGGCGGTGTTCGCCTTCATCGCCACGTCGGCGGTGGTGTCGGACTCGGCGCTCAAGGGTTTGACCGCATTGCTCATCGGCCTCACCCTGGCAGTGATCGGTATCGACGGCCCCTCCGGCGCTTCACGATTCACCTTCGAGATACCTGCCCTGTTCGACGGCATCCACATCGTCGTCATCACCGTCGCGATGCTCGCTCTCGGTGAAGTCATCCACATTGCGTCGAAGATCGGACGGCCCGAGGACCGAACCCTGATCAAATCGCAGGGCCGCCCCTGGCTGAGCAAGGCCGAATTCCGCGACGCGCTGCCGGCCTGGCTGCGTGGAACGGCATTCGGGGTGCCGTTCGGTGTGATCCCCGCGGGCGGTGCCGAAGTACCGAGCTTCCTGGCCTACGGCACCGAACGTCGGCTCGATCGCAAGCGCGAGAAGCCGATGTTCGGCAAGGGTGCCATCCGCGGTGTGGCCGGACCGGAGGCTGCTGGAAACTCCACGGCCGGAACGGCAATGGGAGCGCTACTGGCGCTGGGTCTGCCGACGTCGGCGACAGCGGCCATCATGTTGGCGGCATTCCAGCAGTACGGCATGCAGCCCGGACCACTGTTGTTCGAGCGCAGCGGCGACATCGTCTGGGCCCTACTTGCGAGCCTGTTCGTGGCCATGATCGTGCTGCTGATCCTCAACCTGCCGTTCGCACCACTGTGGGCGCAGCTGCTGAAGATCCCGAAGAACTACCTCTACGCCGGCATCTCGGTGTTCGCCGCCCTCGGCGTCTACGCGTCGAGTGCGTCGATCGTGGATCTGATCTTCATGCTGGGGCTCGGCATCGTCGGATTCATGATGCGGCGCTACGACATTCCGCTCGCACCGGTGTTGATCGCCGTGATCCTCGGCCCACTCGCCGAGGAATCACTTCGACGCGCACTGGCCGTCAGCGAGGGCGACCCGTCGATTCTGGTCAGCAGCGGCATCACCATCGTGCTCTACGCCCTGATGATCATCGCCGTGGTGTTCTCGATCGTCAGCAAGATCCGCGCCCGCAAGACTGCCGACTTCTGAGTACGCTCCGCGCAGTGGTGTGGCTCTGTTCTCGGGTCGTTCCGCAGGCTCCACTCCTGCGAGCCCTCAGGGGCGCTCAACCACACCACTGCGCATCGGGTCGTTCCGCAGGCTCCACTCCTGCCGCTAGGCACTCTCAGTGCTGCAGGGCCGGGTAATCCGTGTAGCCCTTGGCACCGTCGGTGTAGAAGGTGCTCGGATCCGGCTCGTTCAGCGGCAGATCCTCGCGCCAGCGGTAGGCGAGATCGGGGTTCGCGATCGCCGGGCGGCCGACGACGATGGCGTCACCGATACCGTTGTCGAGCAGCGACAGAGCCTCGTCGCGAGTGGTGATCTCACCGAAGCCACTGTTGACGAGCACAGCCCCGCCGAACGCCTGCCGCAGATCCTGTACCAGCTCGCCCGACGGATCCTTGTGCAGCACACTGAGGTACGCCAGACCGAGCGGTGCGAGCCGCTCGACCAGCGCACGGTAGGTGGCGCGCACGTCGTCGGAATCCGTCTCGAGCGCATCCTGGATGTTGTGCTCGGGTGAGATGCGAATTCCCACCTTGCCCGCTCCGAGTGCCGCGGCCACGGCTTCGACCACCTCGGCCACGAAACGCGCCCGGTTCTCCGGCGAACCGCCGTACTTGTCGTCACGCTGGTTCGAGGCGGGCGAGAGGAACTCGTGCAGCAGGTAACCGTTGGCACCGTGAACCTCGACGCCGTCCATACCGGCAGCGATCGCATTCTTCGAGGCCTGTACGAAATCTGCAATCACCGACGGCAGTTCGTCCTCCCGCAGCGCGCGCGGGGTGGGGTACGCCTTCTTGCCCTCGTACGTATGAGTCTCTCCATCGATCGCGATCGCGCTCGGCCCGACGACCTCACGGCCACCCGTCGTCGCCTCGTGGGTCACCCGCCCGGCATGCATCACCTGAGCGAAGATCAGCCCGCCGTCGGCGTGCACTGCGTCGGCGACATTGCGCCAACCCTCGATCTGCTCGTCGGTCACCAGACCCGGCTGACCCGGGAAGCCCTGGCCGGCATGGCTCGGGTAGGTGCCTTCACTGACGATGAGACCGAGCGATGCCCGCTGCTTGTAATGCTCGACGACCAGGGGGCCCGGCACACCGTCCTTGCCGGAGCGCACCCGCGTCAGCGGAGCCATCACCAACCGGTTGTCGAGCTTCAGGTCGCCGAGCGTCAAAGGGGAAAACAACTTCATGGATCTCTATCTCCTCACGAGTGCGTGCACAATCCTTGCCACTGATCACTCGAACGATCGAGATCCACGAAGCTATTCCGATCCGAGACATTGCTCACTCACAAGATGTACAGCATCTCCTGATACGTCGGTAGCGGCCAGAGATCGTCGGCCACCATTGCCTCGAGGGTGTCGGCCGCAGAACGGACAGCCGCCATCGAGGGCAGCAGTTCGTCCTTGGCATGCTCGGCCTCGGCCAGAGCGTCGCCGCCCGGATCCGCTTCGAGGGCACCCTTCAATGTTGCCAACGCTGCACGCAGCTCCGACAGTGGATCCGAGACTGCTTGCAGCGCAGTCATGTCCACGTCGTCGACGCCCGCACCCTTCAGCGCACTGACGTTCTGCGCCAGTTCCGTCTGGTAGCGCACGGCAGCGGGCAGGATGGATGTCTGCCCCATCTCGAGCGTCAACCGCGCCTCGACGAACACCGTCAACGCGTACTGTTCGAGCCCGATCTCGTAGCGTGAGTGCATCTCTCGGTGGTTGAACACCTTGTACTTCTCGAACAGTTCCATCGCCGACTCGGAGATCAGCTCGGGCAACGCGTCCAGCGTGGTACGCAGGTTCGGCAGTCCCCGCGATTCGGCCTCGATCTGCCAGTTGTCGGAGTAGCCGTCGCCGTTGAACACCACCGCGCCGTGTTCGGTGATGATCTCGGTCAGCAGATTCTGCACGGCAGTATCGAAGTCGATGCCATCGGCGACGGCCGTCTCCAGGTTGGTCGCCATGTAGTCCAACGCCTCGGCCATGATCGTATTGATCGTGACCATCGGGCCGTTGACCGTCTGCATCGAACCGGGTGCGCGGAACTCGAACCTGTTGCCGGTGAATGCGAACGGGCTCGTTCGGTTGCGGTCACCGGGATCGGTCGGCAGGACGGGCAGTGTATCGGCACCGATCATCATGGTGCCCTTGCCTTTCGAGGATGTAGCTGCGCCCTTGGCGATCTGATCGAACACGTCGGCAAGCTGGTCGCCGAGGAAGATCGAGATAATCGCGGGCGGAGCCTCGTTGGCCCCTAGACGGTGATCGTTGGTGGCCGACGCCACCGAGGCGCGCAGCAGACCACCGTACTTGTGTACCGCGCGGATGACGGCGGCGCAGAAGACCAGGAACTGCGCGTTGTCGTGCGGGTTGTCGCCGGGTACCAGCAGCGATCCGAGCTCGGAGTTGCCGAGCGAGAAGTTGACGTGCTTGCCCGAGCCGTTGACGCCCTCGAACGGCTTCTCGTGGAACAGACACTCCATGCCGTGCTTCTTCGCGATCGTCTTGAACGTCGTCATCAGCAGCTGTTGGTGGTCTGCCGCGATGTTGCCGCGCTCGAACATCGGCGCGATCTCGAACTGTCCGGGTGCAACCTCGTTGTGCCTGGTTTTGGCCGGAATACCGAGCTTGAACAGCTCGCGCTCGGTGTCCATCATGAAGCCGAGCACGCGCTCGGGGATGGCACCGAAGTAGTGGTCGTCGAACTCCTGACCCTTGGGCGGCTTCGAACCGAACAGGGTGCGACCCGCATTGAGCAGGTCGGGACGGGCGAGGAAGAAGTGTCGGTCGACGAGGAAGTACTCCTGCTCCGGGCCACAGAACGACACGATGTTCTCGATGTTCTCGTGTCCGAACAGTTTCAGGATGCGCTCGGCATGTCCGCCCATTGCCTGCTGCGAACGCAACAACGGCGTTTTGTGGTCGAGAGCCTCACCGGTCATCGAGACGAACACCGTCGGGATGCACAAGGTGTTGCCGTTCGGGTTCTCGAGTACGTACGCCGGGCTGGTGACGTCCCAACCGGTGTAACCGCGGGCCTCGAACGTGTTGCGGAGGCCGCCGTTGGGGAAGCTCGACGCGTCGGGCTCACCCTGGATCAGGGTCTTGCCGGCGAATTCTGCGAGCGCACTGCCGTCACCGACGGGATCGAAGAAGCTGTCGTGCTTCTCGGCCGTGAGCCCGGTGAGGGGGTAGAAGACGTGCGCGTAGTGCGTCGCCCCCTTCTCCAGGGCCCAGTCCTTCATTGCCGACGCCACTGCGTCGGCCACCATGGGGTCGAGCTTCTTGCCCTTGTCGATCGTGGCCATCACCGACTTGAACACCGACTTGGGCAGTCGCTTCTGCATGACGACCTTGCTGAAGACGTTCTCACCGAATATCTCGCCCGGCTTCTCGTCTCCGACGAAGCTGACCGCAGGCGGCACGTACGCCTCGACGTCTTTGATCGCCTGCAGGCGGACGGTATTTCCACTCATGGCTACCCCTTGGCAAGGTGCGCTCCGCACCTGGTGTGTGCGGAGTCCGACTCGGCGACTGTACGAATGCCTCGTGGCGGTGGTGTTTCGTCGCTGTGTCCACTGCAATGCAAAACCGTCGGAAGGCAGGAGTTTCCTTCCGCGACGGCGGGGGTAAGTGCGTAGCCAGCGTAATCAACCGGAAAGCGTGGCCCCATGACCGAAGAACTGACCGTCCGCCGCGTGATCGACGCACCGGCTCCCACCGTGTTCGCCGCACTGGCAGATCCGCAGGTGCAGGCGACGGTGGATGGTTCGGACATGCTGCGCGGTGCGATCGACCCGACGCCGCTACGCGCGGTGGGCGACACCTTCGCGATGGACATGTACCAGCCCGAGCTCGGCGAGTACGTCATGGAGAACACCGTGTTCGTGTTCGAGCAGGACCGACGCATCGGTTGGATTCCCAATCGCCAGGGCATGGAACCGCGGGGCACCCGATGGTCGTGGGAACTCGACGACGTGACCGAGGGTCGTACGGCACTGACGCAGGTCTACGACTGGTCACGCGTCACCGATCCGGAGTTCCGGAAGATGGCCGGTTTTCCGCGGGTGACCGAAGAACAGATCGTCGGCACGATGCGCCGTCTCGCAGAACACCTCGGCGTCACCGTCGAGAACTGATCCATCGAAAGAGAGAACCTCATGGTCGACGTCACCCGAACCTTCACCGCCGCTGTCGCGCTCGACAAGGCCGCGGCATTTCTGCGCGACTTCTCCAATGCGACGGCATGGGATCCGGGAACCGAGAGCTGCACCCAGATTTCCGACGGCCCGGTGGCCGCCGGAACCCAGTGGCACAACGTCTCGAAGTTGTTCGGAGTCACTACCGAACTGACATATACGTTGGTCACCGACGAGCCCGATCACATCGTGCTCGAGGGGAAGAACAAGACGGCCACCAGTGTCGACGACATCACGCTGACAGCCGAAGGTCCCGAGGCGACCCGAATCGACTATCACGCGCACGTCGAATTCAACGGTGCGGCAAAGGTTGCCGGCCCGTTCCTGAAGGCGGGCTTCGAGGCGAAGGTCGCTCCGGAGACCGTGGAGAAAATGACCGCCGCGTTGGAAAGACTGTGACCTCGGCGCTTCCGAGCTCAGTACCTCGCAGTCAATTTCGTTCCAGCGCAGGTTTTTTCGCGAGGACGGTGAAGTTGTCGACCGAGGACTCGTGTCGGTCCGGCGCGATGCGCTCGCCGTCGTCGCCGTAGACGGCGAGCAGTTCGAGGCCGGCGCCGGCCACCAGAGTGCGGACGTCGTAGAGGGTCGAGAAGTGCATGACGAGTGCGAATTCGTGGGCTTGCAGTGGGGCCAAAGCCCACGATCGGTGATCCTCGGCCTTCGACCGATTGACGAGCCAGTTCCGCACACCCCGCACCTGAGCAGATGGATCGAGCAGACGACGTCCGATGGCGACGAGAAGTGCTCGCAGCGAGAACTGTGGCCGAGTCGTCGGTCGCCGTAACTGAAACGGGCTCTCCAGATACGACCGGCCACCGCGATTGAGCGTCGAGAAGACCACGACGCCTGTCTCGTCGGTCACCCGCGCGAATTCGGCCAGCACGCGTTGGCGTTGCTCGTGGGTCACGGTATCGAGTCCGTTGTTGCTGAAGACAACCAAGCCGAACTCACCGTCCTCGAACGCCGCCAGGTCACGAGCGTCGGCGACGTGCGCAGGCAGATCGGGGAAGTTCTGCCGGAAGGCGTCGATCATGTTGGGCGCGTAGTCGATTGCCACGTATCTGTCGGAGAGCAATCGCAGCAGCGGCGTGGTGCGGCCGCTGCCCACACCCACGTCCAGCACCGGAACGCCGCGGGCCAGGTCGGCGGCGGCGACCAATGCCGCGGCCTCACCGCGATCGAGAAATCCGTCGGTGGGCCCCATGAATTCCACGTAGGTGGCGGCGACCCGAACATCGTCGAAAACACCTCGGTTGGAGTCGGTGGACAACTCGGACACCTCCACGTTCACGAGCTGCGGACGTACTGCAGCTGCCGACGACGGTACCGACGAACTCTGAGGCGCGCCTGAGGTGCTGCGCCCCGGTGTCTCGGCACAGGTATGGTCTCCTTCCTCTCGGCCGTGCATCATCGACATATGACGAGTTCGTACGACGCGTGGCCCGAACTTCGAGTCGACAGCTGGGCGGACACGCGCGACACGGTGCAGCTGTGGACCCAGATAGTCGGCAAGACCCGAATGGCGTTGTCTCCCCCGCTCAACCACTGGTGGGGAGTTGCGCTGTACGTCGACGCGTCGGGTCTGACGACGTCGCTGATGCCGCTCGGTGATCGGGGCCTCGAGATTCGCTTCGACTTTCTCGCGCATCAGCTGGTCCTCGCCACCACCGATGGCGAGCGCCGAACCATGAAGCTCGAGCCTCGAACCGTTGCGGACTTCTACGCCGAATACACCGATCTGCTCTCTCAGCTCGGTGTCGAGGCTCCGATCGTGGCAGTGCCGGTCGAGCTGCCACACGCGACACCGTTCGCCGAGGACGTCGAGCACGCGTCGTACGACGCCGATGCCGTCCAGAAGTTCTGGCGAGCGCTCGTCAGCGCTCATCGGGTGTTCTCGGAGTTTCGAGCCGGCTTCCGCGGCAAATCCAGCCCGGTCCACTTCTTCTGGGGCGCTTTCGATCTCGCTGTCACACGATTCTCCGGAAGGCCTGCACCACAACATCCCGGTGGCGTTCCCAACTGTCCCGACTGGGTGATGCACGAGGCATACAGCGACGAGGTGTCGAGCGCCGGGTTCTGGCCGGGCGGAGCCGCGGAGGGCGCGTTCTACGCGTACGCCTACCCGAACCCGGACGGCTACGACAGCCATCCGGCCGTCACCGCTCCCGCGTACTTCGATCGTGAGCTCGGCGAGTACGTACTGCCGTACGAATCCGTGCGCACCGCAGAGGATCCCGACGCGCTTCTGCTCGCTTTCCTCGAGAACACCTACCGCGCAGCCGCGGAGACCGCCCACTGGGGCTAGCTCGGGTGGGCGGTCATCGTTCCCCCCATTCGGGGGTATCCCACGGGTGACCCGGATCACTACCGTTCGTCGCATTCGGTATCGCACATATACCCGATACCCGACAAAAACGGAGGAACCATGACCGCTGTCTCGCCCGAGGATCCGGGCGTCGCCACTCCGACCCCACCGGCGGTGCAGACGAAGACGAGCGTCCGCCGAGTTGCGGTTGCCAGTGGCATCGGCACCACGATCGAGTTCTACGACTTCTTCATCTACGGCACTGCCGCCGCGCTCGTCTTCCCCACGATTTTCTTCCCGGCGCTCGGATCGACCGCGGGCACCGTGGCGTCGTTCGCGACGTTCGCCGTCGCGTTCATCGCCAGGCCCGTCGGTGCGGTGCTGTTCGGCCACTTCGGCGACCGCATCGGCCGTAAGAAGACCCTGATCTCGACCCTGCTGTTGATGGGGGTGTCCACCTTCGCGATCGGTCTCCTGCCCGGCGCAGCGACCATCGGAGTCGCAGCCCCGATCATTCTGGTACTGCTCAGATTCGGGCAGGGATTCGCCGTCGGCGGCGAGTGGGCGGGTGCCACGCTACTCACGGCCGAGTACGCACCTGCCGGCAAGCGCGGGTTCTATGCGATGTTCCCCCAGCTGGGCCCCTCGGCCGCGTTCATCTTCTCCAGTGCGACCTTCCTCGCCACCGGCCTGCTGTTCGGCGATACCAACGAGACCTTCCTCAACTACGGGTGGCGAATTCCGTTCCTGCTCAGCGCTGTTCTGGTCCTCATCGGCCTCTACATGCGGTTGGCCATCGAAGAGACTCCGGTCTTTCGAGCCAACAAGCTCGCCGAGGAGCACGCTCCGGCGAACTCCGCACCGACGAAACTGCCGATCTTCGACGCATGGCGCATCCAGAAGCGCGAAATCATCACTGCGGCAGGTGCATTGTCGTCCCTCTTCGCCTTCTTCTACATGGGGACCGCATACCTGACGAGCTACGGCACCAAGACCCTCGGGTTCGACCGCCCGTTCGTGTTGGTCACCGGGATAGGTGCTGCGGTGATCTTCGGTATTGCCATCGCCACCTCGGCAACCTATTCCGATCGCGTCGGCCGGCGGCGCGTGATCATGGCGGCATGCATCGTCGCGGTGCCGTGGTCGATAGCACTGTTCCCATTGCTGGACTCGGGTTCACCGGTCGCGTTCGTGATAGGCATGTGCGTGACGCTCGCAATCTTCGGTGTTGCGTACGGCCCGACCGGAGCTCTGCTTCCGGAGCTCTTCCAGACCCGATTCCGTTACACCGGAGCCGGTTTGGGCTACAACCTCGCCGGCGTTCTCGGTGGCGCGATTCCGCCGATGCTTGCCGCACCGCTCACGGCCGCGTTCGGCAGTATCTCGATCGGCGTGATGCTGGCTCTGCTGTCGGTGCTGAGTCTGGTCTGCACCAAGAGACTGATCGAGACCAAGGATGTCGACATGGCATAGGGGCCCACGACCGACACACAGAAGAACCGCGGCCACCCGGAAGTCGGGTGGCCGCGGTTCTTGTCAGCTGTGTGGGTAACGAAATCTAGTCGTCGCCACGGGGCGGCGGCTGGACGTCGACGCCGCCGGAGTTGTGCTCCGGTCCCGCCGCAGGATGCTCGGCCGGTACGCGACCGCGAGTCTTGGCGGCCTCACTGTCCTTGGTGGCACCCTCGGCGAACTTCCGACGCCAGCTCTCCTCGGGACGGTAGGGACCCGGCTTCGGCCGAACCTTGCCACCCGGGAACGCCAGCCGTGCAATGGTCCGCTGGACCATGCCCCACTGCTGGAAGAACGGTCCGGTGTTGTACGGCAGTTCGTAGCGCTCGCAGATGTCCTTGATCTTCGGCGCGACGTCCGAGTACCGAGTGCTGGGCATGTCCGGGTACAGGTGGTGCTCCACCTGGTAGCTCAGGTTGCCGCTCATCAGGTGGAACAGCGGTCCGCCGTCGATGTTGGCGGCTCCGACCAACTGACGGACGTACCATCCGCCGCGGGTCTCGTTCTCGACCTCTTCCTGGCTGAAGGTGTAGGCCTGGTCCGGGAAGTGACCGCAGAAGATGATGGCATTCGACCAGACGTTACGAATGATGTTGGCGGTGAAGTTCGCCGCCACCGTCGAGAGGAACGTGCTCTCGACACCACTGAGGCGACTGTCCAACAGGGCGGCCGTCCGGCGGTTCTTGCCGAATCGCGCGGATCCCCGCAGCTTGGACGCGAGGCGAGACCTCTTGCTCTCGGGCAAACGACCACCCGATGCGAGCTGCGCCAGCGCGAATGCCCCGGCACTGATCAGCGGCCAGCCCACGTAGTCCTTGACGAACTGCTTCCGTGCCTTGACGCCGATGCCCTTGAGGTCCTCGACGAGCTCCTTGACGGGCTTCTCTCCGCGACGGATAGCCTCGATGTCGAGATCGTGCAGGGCCACGCCCCACTCGAAGAACGCCATCAGCAGCACGTTGTAGAACGGCTGGGCCAGGTAGACCGGGCTCCACTTCTGACGTGGATCGATACGCATGATCTCGTAGCCGAGATCCTTGTCCTTGCCGCGAATGTTCGTGTACGTGTGGTGCACGTAGTTGTGGGAGTGCTTCCACGAGTTGGCGGTGGACGCGGTGTCCCAGTCCCATACGGAGGAGTGGATTTCCGGATCGTTCATCCAGTCCCACTGGCCGTGCATGACGTTGTGGCCGATCTCCATGTTCTCGAGGATCTTCGCGATGCCGAGGCATGCGGTACCGGCCAGCCACGCCGGCTTGCTGGTGGAGCCGAGCAACAGCACGCGGCCGGCAACCAGCAGCTGACGCTGGGCTGCGATCACCGAGGTGATGTACTTGCGGTCCTTGTCACCGAGGCTGGAGTACACCTCGTCGTGAATGGCGTCGAACTCCTTGGCGAGTTCGGCGATCGTCTCGTCGCTCAGGTGCGCCAGCGGGTTCACCGGCTCATCGGTATCGGTGCCGCGCCTGGTGGTTTCGTCGATAGACATACATTCCCCTGTTCGAATGGAAGATCAGAGTTCGATTTCGATGTCGCCCTCAGCAGTGTTGACACAGATCCGAACCGCTTGCCCCGTAGGTTCGGAGATATCCCCGTTACGTAGGTCACGTAAACGCCCCTTCCTCAGGGTACCTACGCACGTATGGCAGATGCCGATTCGGCAGCCGTACGTCAAATCCAGGCCGGCTTCCTCGCCTGCGGCGAGAATCGTTGTGCCGCCGTCGCACTCGACGTCCTTCTCGCTGTTGACGAAGCGCACGGTTCCGCCCTCACCGGCATCGTCTCCACCGCCGATGACGGGCTGGAAACTTTCGTAGTGGAAGCGTTCCGACTCGCCCTGGTCTTTCCAGTACGAGCGCAGATCGTCGAGATGCTCACCCGGACCGGAGCAGAATGCTTCTCGCTCACGCCAATCCGGGACCAGTTCGTCCAGTTCCGACGCCTTCATCCGACCTTCGTCACTGGTGATACGTAGCTTCACCGTCAGCCCGTCGTGCTCGGCTTCCAATTCCTCGAGCGTGTCCGCGAACATCAACTGTTCACGGTTGTGCACCGAGTGCACGACTACCACGTCCTTCACCTGATCATGGTGATCGAGGGCGCGCAACATGCTGATGATCGGCGTGATGCCGCTGCCGGCGCTGATGAACACCATCTTGTCCGGCACCGGGCTGGGCAGCGTGAACTCACCCTCGACCTCGCTGAGCCGGACGATGTCACCGGTTCTGATGGTGCCCACCAGATACGGCGACACGGTCCCCGACGGCACCAGCTTGGGACTGACGCTGACCAACCCGTCCTCCGGGTCCGGATCGGACGTCAGGGAGTACGCCCGCCAGTGATAGCGACCGTCGATGAGCACCCCGAGCCGTACGTACTGGCCCGGCGTGTGACCCTGCCACTCGAAACCGGGACGGATGTACACCGACACGGCCTCGGATCCCTCGGGGACCACACGTTCGACCTTGCCGCGGAGCTCACGAGTGGTCCACAGCGGGTTGATCATCGACAGATAGTCGTCGGGCCGGAGCGGATTGAACAACGACCGGACTGCGCGCAGCATCGTCCGTCTCACAAAAGAAACCTGGGGCTTGGCCCCCCGTTCAGCCATACTCAACGGTAACTCCGAGAAGCTCGCCGTGCGTACGAATCGCGCAGACTCGAATCAGACTGCTACACAAAGCGAACAGAACACGGGGATTCCGCCGGTCAGCGAGCTCGCGAGACCCGATCGCCGAGAGCGGCGCTCACTTTGCCGTACCAACCGAGCGGACGGGCCGGGCCACGTGTGGGGACGTCCGCCAGCAGCGCCTCGGCCGTTTCCTCTGCGTCGATCTTGTTGTCGCCGATGCCTCCCGTCGCACCGCGCTTGGCCCACCCCACCACATAGCTGCCGGGAACCGGAGTGCCGTCGGCAGCGGTGATCCGTCCGCCGTCGTTGCGAATGGTGCCGGTGATGTCGTCGAACGGGACGCCCGGGGACGGTGTTCCGCGATAACCGATCGCGAGGAGCACCAGCTCCGTCGAGAGAGTGACCGCGTGTTCACCCACACCCACCTCGATGGACTCCACCGAGCCCTGCCCGTGCACAGCAGAAGGTGCCCGCCCGAATGCGAACACGATGCGACGCCCGTGCGTGCCGGATCCGAGATCGACTCGGACCGCGCCGGCCAGCGCCGACGCGGGAGCCGACAGCGGCAGTCTGTCGATCGCGTCGACGATTCCGTCCGGTCCCGCCACGACGACGTCGACGCCGGCGCGATCGACGAGCGCCTTGCACTCCGATCGCGTGAATGCCGCGAACTCCGGTCCTCGCCGTGCCAGCACGACCACCTCGCGTACCCGATTGCGACGGAGCTCGGCCAATGCGTGCGGGGCGATCTCGGTTCCGTCGAGACCATCGGGATCGGCGGTGAGAATGCGGGCGGCGTCGAGGGCGACGTTGCCGTTGCCGATGATGGTGACGCGGTCGACGCCCGTGAGGTCGATGGCGTCGGCAGGGACGTCGGGATGGCCGGTGTACCAGCCCACCAACGTGCGCGCGCTGACCGAATTGTCGAGATCGATACCGGGGATGTCGAGCGCTCGGTCCTTGTCGGCACCGACGGCATAGACGACGGAATCGAACTTCCGAGCCAACTCGACGTGATCGACGTCCTTGCCCACCTCGATGCCGAGCTTCATCGTCACGCGTGGGTGCGCGAAGATTCCGCGAAAGTGCTCGCTGATGCGTCGAGTGCCGAGGTGGTCCGGTGCCACGCCGTAGCGCGCCAGACCGCCTGCGGTCGGCAGCCGGTCGTAGAACGTGATCGTGGTTCCCGGCACGCGTAGCAGGGCTTGGGCGGTGTAGCAGGCCGCCGGACCGGTGCCCACGATGGCGATGCTGACCGGAGGCAGCTCGTTGACCGTCGCCACCGGAAAGCGCGGTTCACCCCACTCCGCAACCGCCGGCTTGTCGCGGTAGTAGTCGGCGTTGATCTCGGCGTAGATCTGCTGGTCCGGAGTCAACCGGGACACCCGGGTGATCGCGTCGACCGGGCACGCATCCGCACACGCACCACAGTCGATGCACGATCGTGGATCTATGTAGAGCAGCTCGGTCTTACCGAAATCCGGCTCGTCGGGGGTCGGATGAATGCAGTTGACCGGGCAGACCGACAGGCAGGATGCGTCGTTGCAACAGTTCTGCGTGATCGCGAACGGCATGGGTTATCGAATGTCCTTCACGGCCTCGAAAAGAGTGGTCAGAGCATGTGCAGACGACGGTAGATCATCTCGGCCGGCTTGGTGATCAAACCGCAATCGAGGAGAAATGCCATCAGGTGCTCACTCGAGGTGCGCATCATCGTGTGGTGGTGGGCGTTGTTCTTCGCTTCCTTCACCGCACGGTCGACATCGAGGCCCGCTGCTGCGTAGACCTCCTTGTTGACCATGTTGGACACGATGAGTCGAGCGGCAATCGCGACGACGAGCGCGCTGGCCTTGCGGCGAGCCGGACTCTTGCCTTCGATGTCTTCACGCATCTGCGCACGTGCGAACGTCATGTGCCGCGATTCCTCGACGACGTGGATCTTGCTGGTGGTACGCACGAGCGGCAACACGTTCTCGCCGCGCATCCAGTCGCGCTGCATGACGTCGAGAACTTCTTCGGCGACGAGAATGCCGCCGTAGGCCACCTCGGCCGATGCGAGAGCCTTGAAGCCACGGCCGAGCTCGATGCTCGATCGACGCGGCAGGTACGCCTTGATGCCCATCTTCTGGCAGGCGCGGGCGAACATGATCGAGTGACGGCATTCGTCGGCGATCTCGGTGAGGGCGAACTGGAAGTCCGAGTTCGAGGAGTCCTTGCAGTACTGATCGCGAAGAACCATCTGCTGCAGGATCATCTCGAACCAGATGCCGGTGCTCATGATCGAGCAGACCTCGTGGCGAGTGAGCGTGATGCGCTGCTCCTCGCTCATCTCGTCCCACAACTTCGTGCCGTAGAGGGTGCTCCACTCCGGGTTGAGGCCGTAGAGGGAGGGATCGAGATCGGCCTCCCAGTCGACCTCTTCGGCCGGGTCGTACGACAGCTGGGCGGCAGAGTCGAGCAAACGCGCCGAAACATCCTCGGGCTCGAGAACGTCGTTCCTGGAGAGTGTGCTGGTCATCGCCGTCGTTCCTTTCATCGTCGAACAGGAGTGGTTAGCTGTTACGGAGATTACCAGGTACTTGCGGACACAGGTAGTGGCTCGAGGAAATCGGCCGTCGATTCGCCGGCCGAGCCCCTACAGTTCGAGCGACCACAGAAACGGAGATCCTCGGTGATCGCAGCTCTACGATCCGCACTGACCCACACCCCGATGCGGCTCTATGCGGCGGGCATGGTGTCGGCGAACGCCATCGGGGCAGTCATCGTCTTCGTACTGGCCCGCTTCGTCCTGCCGCTGCCGATCGGCTCCGAAGAGATTTTGTCCGACCGCAACTATCTGGCCTTCTTCGTCTATCTGCCGGTCGCAATCGGGCTCGGCATCGCGCTCGGTCTCCATGTGGCGAAGCCGCTCGTGCTGTGGCTGCACACGGGCGGCACACCGTCGGACGAGACCACGATCGCCGTGATCCGGCTACCTCTGCGGCAACTCGGTGTGCACGTTCTGTTGTGGGCGCTCGGTGTTGCGGTGTTCGTCGGCGTCAACGCCTCGGCCGGGGCTGCGTTGTCGATCATCGTGGCCATCGCCGTCAGTTTCGGCGGGCTGGCGACCTGCTCGCTGGGCTATTTGGTCGCCGAGCGCTTTCTCCGTCCCATCACCGCGGCCGTGATGGACGTAGGCGAGGTCACCGACACGGCGGCGCTCGGAGTGAAACTGCGCGTCGTTCTGATCTGGGTACTGAGCACGGCCATTCCCATCCTGGGGCTGGGGCTGATCGGACTGGGCAGACTGATCGACACCGTCATTCCCCCCGACGTCGACCTGTCCCCCGCGATGGTCTCCCTGTCTGCGATCGCCCTCGTCGTCGGCTTCGGCGGAATGTTTCTCGTCGGTCGATCGGTGTCCGATCCACTGCAGCAGGTGAGCTCGGCCATGCAACGTGTGGAAGCCGGTGCCACCGATACCCGCGTCGACGTCTACGACGCCTCCGAAATCGGCAGACTGCAGAACGGGTTCAACAAGATGGTCGTCGGCCTCGACGAGCGCGAACGACTCCGTTCGCTGTTCGGTCGGCATGTGGGCCACGATGTCGCACAGCGCGCGTTGGCGAGCGCGCCCCGTCTCGGCGGCGAAAACCGAACCGTCGCTGTGCTCTTCATCGACCTGGTCGGCTCCACCGCACTGGCCGAACGCGAATCCGCCGAGACGGTGGTGGACCTGCTCAATCGATTCTTCGCCGTAGTCGTCGAACACGGTGAGCGCAACGGCGGCTTCGTCAACAAGTTCGAGGGCGATGCCGCCCTGCTGATCTTCGGAGCTCCGGTCGACCATCCCGACCCGGCCACCGCGGCGCTGCGCACTGCACGCACCCTCGCCGGCGCGCTTCGGGCCGACGGCGGTTTCGAGATCGGCATCGGCGTCACGTACGGGCCGGTGATCGCAGGCAACATCGGAGCCGAGTCCCGTTTCGAGTACACCGTCATCGGCGACACCGTGAACCAGGCGGCCCGGCTCACCGATCTGGCCAAGGACGATCCTGACACCGACGTGCTCACCTCGTCGACGGTGCTCGAACACGCGACTCCGGACGAGCGGCTTCTGTGGGAGTCGGGGCGGTCCGTGACCCTTCGCGGGCGATCCGCACCGACGGTTCTGGCCGCCCCGATACAGCGCGACGGACAGGCGATCGCACCGTAGAAAATTCGAAGGTTTCCCTTTCGGTGCCGATGGGGCATACCCCACCGACCAACCCACCCATCGCGCTGGCGCGAGACATTTGCTGGTACAACGTCTCTCGCTCCGAAAGGCACCCATGCCCGCAATTCTGTTCGGCTCCATCAGCACTCTCGTCGACACTTCCGAGCTTCAGCGACGATCGTTCAACGAAGCCTTCGCCGCCCACGACCTGAACTGGAACTGGTCGCAGGACGATTACCGGTCCATGCTCGGATCGAACGGCGGTGCCGACCGCATCAGCGAATACGCGTCGAGCACCGGAACCGAGGTGGACGCGGCCGCCGTGCACGCCACCAAATCCGAGATCTTCCAGCGGCTGATCGGCGAATCCGACGTCAAGACGCGACCGGGTGTGGCCGACACGATCGACTCCGCGAAAGCGAACGGGTTGAAGGTCGGCTTCGTGACCACGACCTCACGAGAGAACATCGACGCACTGCTCGCCGCCCTGTCTCCCGAGTTGACCGCCGACTCGTTCGACGTCATCGTCGACGCCTCGTCGGTCGACGCAGGCAAGCCAGATCCGGCGTCGTACGAATTTGCCTTGAAGACGCTGGGCGAGAACGCATCCGACGCTGTGGCCATCGAGGACAACGCCGGCGGCGCGGCGGCGGCAGCGGCCGCGGGCGTCACCTGTGTCGCGTTCCCGAACGAGAACACCGCCGGTACCGACTTCGGCTCGGCCACCGACACCGTCGATGCACTCGATCCCGAGCGCGTCCGCGCCCTGATTTCAGCCTGAGCGGAGCCTGCGGAGTGAGCATTTTGCCTGATCCTTCATCCATCTCAGGAGCAACAAGTGAGTAATCTCCAGGCCCAGGTCGTCGCCGGCGACAGATCGTTTCGTGTCGAGGGATACGAGCGGATCGAATACGACTTGATCTACGTCGATGGTGTATTCGATACCCGGAACACCGAATTGGCCGACAGCTACCGCCCGTACGGGCGCGCCCTGATGGTCGTCGACGAATCGGTGCACGCCATCTACGGCGACCGGATCAGTGCATACTTCGATCACCACGGCATCGCCCTGACAGTGGTGCCGGTGCAGATTGCGGAGACCGCGAAATCACTCGAGACGTTCGAGCGCATCGTCGGCGAGTTCGACGCATTCGGTCTCGTGCGGACCGAGCCGGTACTCGTGGTGGGTGGTGGATTGACCACGGACGTAGCCGGATTCGCGTGCGCGAGTTACCGCCGAAACACCCCCTACATCCGCATTCCCACCACCCTCATCGGGTTGATCGATGCGAGCGTCTCCATCAAGGTGGCCGTCAACTACGGCAAGCACAAGAATCGACTGGGTGCCTACCACGCCTCGCAGAAGGTACTGCTGGACTTTTCCTTCCTCGGCACACTGCCCGAGGATCAGGTCCGCAACGGGATGGCGGAGCTGATCAAGATCTCCGTCGTCGGCAACCTCGAGATCTTCGAGTTGCTCGAGCAGTACGGTCCCGAACTTCTGCGAACCCGGTTCGGACACCTCGACGGAACTCCTGAGTTGCGTTCGGTCGCAGACCGTTTGACGTACTCGGCAATCGCGACGATGCTCGAGCTCGAGGCTCCCAACCTGCACGAGATCGACCTCGACCGAGTCATTGCCTTCGGGCACACGTGGAGTCCGACGCTCGAGCTGACGCCGCCCGCGCCGTTCTTTCACGGTCACGCGATCAACATCGACATGGCGCTGTCGACCACGGTCGCCGAGCAACGCGGCCACCTGTCGACGGCCGATCGAGACCGCGTTCTCGGAGTCATGAGCAGTATCGGACTGGCGTTGGACAGCCCGTACCTGACGCCCGAGTTGCTCACCGAGGCAACGGCATCGATCCTCAAGACTCGGGACGGTATTCTGCGCGCCGCGGTGCCGGATCCGATCGGAACCTGCCGCTTCCTCAACGACCTGGAACCCCGCGAACTGACCGACGTTCTGTCGTTGCACAAGAAGATCTGTCTGGACTTCCCACGGGCGGGCGAGGGTCTCGACATGTTCACCGCACCCACGCCGTGACCGATGCAGCCATGACGCCGCGTCCAGTCACCCCGACGACGATCCTGGCGCGCGAGCTCAGCGAGATAGCCGCGCTGCTCGACGCCGACGCCGGGGTGACCGACGAGCTGACCACCCGTGTACATCGGGCCCGCGATCTCGCCGCGGGACTCGACCCGTATCTCGACACCTGCACCACCTCCGAATCTGCGGCACTGGCCACGTTGGCGTCGCGGACCCGCTCCGCGGACTGGCGATCACGGGATGTGGTCTCCGGTTCCGGGCCCCTGGAGATGGAAATGCTCTCCGGTCATGTGGAGGGACGCTTCCTGGCGTTCCTCGTGCACATGACACGAGCGACGCGGGTGCTCGAGATCGGCATGTTCACCGGTTACTCGGCGCTGGCGATGGCCGAGGCGCTGCCCGCAGGCGGCGAGGTCGTCGCCTGCGAGGTGGATCCGTACGTGGCCGAGTTCGCGCAGTCCTGCTTCGCGGAATCGACTGCTGGCTCTTCGATCACGGTGCAGGTGGGACCCGCGCTCGACACTCTCCGACGGCTCGACGGCACGTTCGACCTGGTCTTCGTCGATGCCGACAAGACCGGATATCGCGGGTACGTGGAGTACCTACTCGAGAGCGATCTGCTCTCCGACGATGCCGTGATCGCCGTCGACAACACCCTGCTGCAGGGTCAGCCCTACGCAGCCCAGCCGAACGAGAACGGCCGGGCCGTCGCCGAGTTCAACGACTACGTCGCGAACGACCCTCGCGTGGAACAGGTTCTGATTCCGTTGCGCGACGGTGTGACGCTGATCCGGCGCACATGATCCGCACCGTTGCGGCGCTGATCGGCCTGACGGTCACCCTCCCCGTCGACCTCGCGGCAGTGGGGGTGGCGGCGTTGCGCGGTGCCCGGCCCACGGTTCGGCCCTCCGCCGCACCCAAAACCGTGTTGATCAGTGGCGGAAAGATGACCAAGGCCCTGCAACTCGCGCGGTCCTTCCATCTCGCCGGGCATCGCGTGATCCTGGTGGAGTCGGCGAAGTACCGCTGGACCGGACATCGTTTCTCCCGTGCCGTCGATCGGTTCCACTGTGTGCCCGATCCAGGAGACCCGGGATATGCGCAGGCTCTGCTGGACATCGTTCGCCGCGAGGGGGTCGACGTTTTCGTGCCCGTGGCAAGCCCGGCCGCGAGCATTCACGACGCGGACGCACGTGCGCTCCTCGACGCGCACTGCGAGGTGATCCACGGCGACGCGGACACCGTAAGGATGGTCGACGACAAATCCCGATTCTCCGAGCACGCAGTGTCGTTGGGTCTCCGAGTTCCTGACTTCAGACGCATCACGGACCCCGCCCAGATCGACGAATTCGACTTCGCGCCTGGTCGTGAGTACATCCTCAAGCGGATCTCGTACAACCCGGTCGGCCGCATGGATCTGACGCGGTTGACGGCGCACACGCCGGAGCGCAACTCCACGTTCGCTCGAAGCCTGCACATCACCGAGGACGACCCGTGGATTCTGCAGGAGTTCATCGCCGGACAGGAGTACTGCACGCACGGCACCGTGCGTGACGGACGCCTGCAGGTGTACGGCTGCTGTGTGTCGTCGGCCTTCCAGGTCAACTACGAGATGGTGGAGAAGCCCGAAATTCTACGCTGGGTACAGACATTCGTCTCTTCGCTCGACACCACCGGCCAGCTGTCGTTCGACTTCATCGAATCCGCCGCCGACGGCCAGGTATACGCCATCGAATGCAACCCGCGTACCCACTCGGCCATCACCATGTTCTACGACCACCCCGACCTGGCTGCCGCGTACCTCGACGACGGCCATCGTGAAATCGTGCCGCGCCCGACGGCCCGTCCCACGTACTGGATCTACCACGAGCTCTGGCGTCTGCTGACCGAACGCGGCCGGATCGATCGGGCACGGAGCATCTTTCGCGGTACAGATGCGATCCTCACCGGTTGGGATCCCCTGCCGTATCTGCTGGTACACCATCTTCAGATTCCGTCGCTGTTGATACGTAACCTCCGTGAACGACGCGGCTGGTCGCGAATCGATTTCAACATCGGCAAACTCGTGGAAAACGGAGGCGACTGATGACGTTGTCGGTCGTGGTGCTGGTCGGGTCCTCGGTGGACCGCTTTCACAGTGACCTCTCTCGTGTCTATGCCGGCGGTTTCCTGGACGCGCTCGGCGAGAACCCCGCGTACGGTTTCGAGATCGCATTCGTCTCCCCCGGTGGCCTCTGGAGTTTCCCCACCGGTCTCGACGATTCGAGTATTGCTGCCGCACAGCAGATGCCGTTGGCACAGGCGGTGGAGCTCATCGCGGCCCGACATTTCGACGTCATGGTTCCGCAGATGTTCTGCATGCCGGGTATGACCACGTACCGCAGCCTGTTCGATCTACTGGGAGTGCCCTACCCCGGCAACGGTCCGGACCTCATGGCATTGACGGCGAACAAGGCCCGCGCCCGCGCCGTCGTCGCGGCAGCCGGCGTGCGTGTTCCCGACGGCGTGGTCGTCCGATCCGCCGACGAGGAGACAGACCTCGCCCCGCCGGTCGTGGTCAAGCCTGTGGATTCGGACAACTCGATGGGGGTCTCGTTGGTGCGCGAGCCCGCCGGTCTCGCACCCGCGATTCGAGAGGCTCTGACGTACTCGCCTGCTGCACTGGTGGAGACGTACGTTCCACTGGGTCGTGAAGTTCGGTGCGGGATCATCGTCCGAGATGGCGAACTGGTGTGCTTGCCCCTCGAGGAGTACGCCGTCGACTCCGTCCGCAGTAGTGCGGACAAGTTGAATCGCACATCCGACGGCGATCTCTACCTGGTGGCGAAGGAACAGACCAGGGCATGGACGGTCGACGTCTCGGATCCGATCACCGAAAAGGTATGGGCAGCAGCGCGATCGAGCCACGTCGCACTGGGATGTCGCCACTACGGCCTGTTCGACTTCCGCATCGACCCTGACGGCGAGCCGTGGTTCCTCGAAGCCAGCCTCTACTGCTCCTATTCGCCGTCCAGCGTGTTGGCAGTGATGGCCTCGGCAGCGGGTATCGCCGTCGAAGAATTGTTCGCATTCGCGCTCGAAGAACTGCCGGTGAAGGAGTCGTCGTCATGACGTTGGGAATCGAGATCGCCGATCTGAACCTGGAATCGGTTTCGGTAGAGCATCTTCGAGAGCTTCTTGCCGAACACGGGGTGTTGATCCTGCCGAACCAACCCGTCGACGATCAGCATTTCCTGGCGTTCCTGCGCCGGTTCGGAGAGTTGATGTTCACCGAGGGTGAGACGCCCGTTCCCGGCTGTCCGGATCTGAACGTCATCAGCAATGTCGGCCGCTCCACGCCGCCGAAGTCCACGTTCCACGTCGATACCACCTACATTCCGAATCCGCCCGCCTACACCGCGTTACGAGCGGTCGAAGTACCCGCGGCCGGCGGCAGTACGTTGTTCAGCGATCAGTACGCGGCGTACGAGACGCTTCCGGCGGAGGTGAAGGAGAATTTGGCCGGGCGCACGGTGACGCACCGAGTGACCGGCGTGGTGTCGGATTCCGATTCTTCGGCCGACCATCCTCTCTTCGCCGTTCACCCGATATCGGGACGCACGGCGCTGTCGCTGTCCGCTCCCGCTCGCTGTGTCGCGATCAGCGGAATGACCGAAGACGAAGCACGAGACACCGTTCGCTACCTCGTCGAGCATTCCACTCGTGAGGACAATCTGCTGCGGCACAGTTGGTCCCCCGACGACATGGTGATGTGGGACAACAGGTGCGTGATGCACCGCGCCGATCACAGTGGGGTGGTCGGCAACCGGGTGATGCACCGCGGCATGGTGGCGAGCACCGACGCGACTACGACTGTGTGACCGATGACTCAAAGATTTGCCGCCGCGGCTCACGCCCGGAGAATCGAGTCATGACTTCCCCCTTGGCGATCAGCCGCGAAACAGCCGTCGGCGCCGAAGCTCGTCTGTCCTGGATCCTGTCCGGACTGGCAGGCATGGTGGGTGCGGTCGCGTTCCTGCATTCCGCCGGCTACTTCGTGACCTTCATGACCGGCAACACCGAACGAGCCGTCGTCGGGCACTTCGGCCATCCGGAGGGTAAGGAGGTGACGCCCGGGGCGTCACCCTGGGCAGCATTGGCCCTCATGGCCGCGTTTCTCGGCGGCGTGATCGTCTCGTCGATCTGCCGGCGACGCTACTGGTCCAACCATCCGCACGGTGCGACGGTACTGACCACCGTGGCGCTCGCAGCGGCGGGTCTGATCGACATCGCCGTCTCCGGGTGGTCATCCGCGGACGTGAACTTCTACCCGATCCTGCTCGTCGCCTTCGCGCTCGGCGCGTTGAACACCGCGTTCACGAAGAAGGAGGAGACGTACATCCCGCTCAGTTACGTCACCGGAACGGTGGTCAAGCTCGGCCAGGGAATCGAACGACACCTCTTCGGCGGCGGATCTCATTACGACTGGCTTTGCTACGCAACGCTTCTGGGCTCCTTCGCAGCCGGCGGTGCTGTGGGTGCGTTCATCGGCGTCGTGATCACCGGGCCGCAGGTACTTCTGCTCACTGCCCTCATCAGCTTCGGCGCGACCATCTTCACGTTCACCCACACCGAACGGAACTCGTTGCTCGGCTGATCGGTGACCATCGGCTAGTCGGTGACCATCGGGGATGCGCCGACGATCTTGCGCAGCATTCGGTCGACGACGGGACGTGGCAACCGTGATCCGATCAGCACCTGCCTCTGCACGAGACCTTCGATCATGACCACGAGCATCTCAGCATCCCCTTGGGGGTCTTCGGATTCCAACGACGCGACTATCCACTGGGTGTACGCCACGAACGCGGCCCGCTGGGAGTCGAACAGATCACGGATTTCCCGGTCGTGTTGCGCTTCACCGAGCATGATGCTCCGCGCGATCACTCTTTTCGTCGCTTCGCCGGTGGTCATCGCCTCGATGAAGTCGATGATGCGGTTCACGACGATGTCCACGGTAAGTGGTTTGACGTCGACCAGACCACCGAAGGTCGCGCCGGCAGTGTCGTAGTCGCGGGCGAACAACAGCTCGAGCGCCAGGTGCAGCAATCGCCCACGAGTGGGCGCGTGGTAGTTGACCGACCCGGGGCTCAATCCTGCTGCAGCGTCGACCGCCCGGTGCGTCAAGCCGCGAAAACCTCGTGTTGCCAACACTTCGATTGCGGCCGCAGCGATTTGGTCGCGCCGGCGCACTCTCGACTCGTCGTCCTTGGAACGGGCGGGACTCATACCATGGAGTCTAGTGCCCCACCATTGACAGTCGCCGAAGTCACGTCATAGTCTCAACCGATGTTGAGGAATGCCGCCCGATGAGTCACGGCCCGTCGCGACGACGAATCATGGTAGGTGCCGCCGCGGCTGCAGCCGTCGCTGCGCTCGGCCCCGCAGCACGGGCGCTCGCAGCTCCCGGTACGGGTTCGAGCGACAGCTGTGGGGAGCGATATCAGGGCTACCGGGACGTCGACCGAGGACAGCCCTACGCCCATTTCTTTACCGAACGGACGACGCCGGCACCGGCGGTGGTGACCGACGCAGTCGAGGGCCAACCGACACCGCCCGACCGGATACCGCAGTTCGATTCCATCACAACCGATCTCGCGCCGACGGGGTATTCCACGATCGAAACCGGTTACGGACGACGCGCCGACGGAATGACTTTCGTGGCGGTGCGCACCGCGATGCCCCGGGTGACGGCGGCGATGTGGGACTGGTGGTTCGGTTGGCATTCCGCCGAGGCTGCCCGCTACAAACTGTGGCACCCCGATGCCCACCTCCACGCCGCACTCGCCGAGGACCGGACGGCCCGCGCGATTCCGGACAAGGCGAAGTACATCGGCAACACATCGTTCGTCGACGAGTACGTCGGCCCGAAGCTTCAGCAGCTGGGTATCGGCTTCCGTGACCCTGTTGCGCACGGTTTCGCCGTTCCCGAGGACCAGACGGTCGTCTTCGGCCGAGTGGGAAGTTCCATCGCACCGGTGGATCTGGGCTGGCTCGCCCATCAGGTTCGGCCGGTGCAGGGCGGTGCCGAGATGCGCAGCCGCTTCTACCTGAACTTGCGAGGACTGCACGCTCCCGATCCGAAGCAGGCCGTGTGCGCGGTGCGCCGGGGTGCGTCGGTGGATCCGAGCGACCTCGTTCTCGGACTCGACCTCGCCCGAGATCTGCTGCTGCACTGCGGGCAGGAGATGAACCACCTCGCGGGGTTTCTGCCGGAGCTGCACGCAGAGTTCGGCGGCTGATCCGTCCACCCGGCACGGTCAGTGGGCGAAGAACACTTTCGCCAGCACGATGAGCGCCGCGACGACGGCAGTGGCGAGCCCGATCACGAGGGTCCGAAACGTCGGACGGTTCCCGCGAACTCGTTCCGTGACAATCGGTATGGTGGCAATTCGTACGACGATCACGCCGCCGGCCAGCAGTTCGGCCCATTGCGCCGGAAGAATCGACAGCCACCCGAGCGCCAGCATCGCCGCCGGAAACGTCCCGGAACTCAAGATGGGGACTGCATCCCGAAATTCCTCGATGGCCTTGAACTTGCGCTGCTCGTCCGTTGCATCACCGTGCGCCTCCGGTATCTGGCTCCCGGCGACGAAATCCGCGAACACATGCGCGAGAAAGGTTGTCGCCGCAGTGGCCGTCACGAGAACGGCCGCCGTCCCGTGCCCGATGGAACTCGGCGTGGAGGCGGCAACAGCGGCGAGGATCAGGATGTTTCCGTAGACGTACGCCGACAGCCTCCTGGCCGCCCGAACGGGCGACAAGGGGCCGCCGGATCGGGTGACCAGTCGGCGGTAGAGCCGGGTCTTTCCAGTACGAGGTTCGGAGTCGGTCATGAGTCGAATGGTTGCACGGCCGCAGTGATCATTCGACGGGAACGCCGAGCCGACCTGCTTGGTAGTCCTCGAACGCCTGCAGTACTTCGGATTTGGTATTCATCACGAACGGACCTGCCATCGCAACCGGTTCCCGAATCGGTTGACCGCCCAGGACGAATACTTCCAGCGACTCCCCCATTGCCGAGGCAGCCATCTCGATGGTGTCGCCGCGTCCGAACAATGCCGTCTGCCCCATTCGGATCGGGCGCTTCTCCGCGCCGACGGTACCCTCGCCCGCGAGAACATAGATCAGAGCATTGAAGTCCCGGTTCCACGGTAGCGTCAGCTCTGCCCCGGGAGCGATCGTGCTGTGCGAGAGCGCAATCGGGGTGTACGTCGAACCCGGACCCTGCAGACCGGCGATCTCTCCGGCAATGACGCGCACCAGCGCGCCGCCGTCGGGACTCGACGCCAGAGCTACTCGGCTACCGGTGATGTCTTGATAGCGCGGGTGGGCCATCTTGTTCTCCCGCGGCAGATTGACCCAGAGCTGAACGCCGTGGAACAGCCCGCCGGACAGCACCAGATGCTCCGGCGGAGCCTCGATGTGCAGGATGCCCCCGCCGGCCGTCATCCATTGCGTGTCGCCGCCGCTGATGACGCCTCCGCCGCCGTGAGAGTCCTTGTGCTCCATGATGCCGTCGATCATGTAGGTGACGGTCTCGAATCCTCGGTGTGGATGCCACGGCGTGCCCTTGGGCTCACCGGGCGCGTAATTCACCTCGCCCATCTGGTCCATGTGGATGAACGGGTCGAGGGACGACATGTCCAGTCCCGCGAAAGCACGTCGAACCGGAAAGCCCTCGCCCTCGTATCCCGTCGGCGCAGTCGTCACCGACCGAACCGGACGCGGGACGGCGGTGGCGTCGGGCACGGAGATACGTGGCAACGCGAGAATGTTGTCGACCGTCACTGCGGGCATGGGTTCCCTTTCGGCAAGGTAGTTGACTCTGCAACTACTGTAACCGGGTCAACCTCCCCATGTACGACGGTATTCCCGCCCCTCAGCCCTGCTGGTCGGCCAGCCACCGACGGATCTCGTCGGTGGGCTGCTCGACGATGTCGTCGAATTCCGAATGCTTGCCCACGAACGCCTCGACCAGAGGACAGACCGGGACGATGCGCTTGGCATCGGCCCTGGTGGCATCGAGCGCCTCCTGCACGAGAATCGTTGCCAGACCGCGTCCGCCGTATGCCGCGTCGACCTCGGTATGGAAGAAGACGCGCCTGCCCTGCTCGTCGTCTGCGAACTCGGTGAAACCGACCTGCGTGCCCTCGACCGAGACCGTGAAACGATCCGCCTGCTGCGTGATCTCGACCTCGGCACCGGTTTTGTCGACCGTCATCGACGCTCCCCTTCTCTCGATGGCACGCCCCACTCGGTTGGGTGGACGCGGTCGGGTCAGCCTACCCAGCTGTACACGGAAACCCAGTCCAGCAACAGGTGCCCGTTGCTGTTGCCGGTGCCGTTGGTCTCGGTCTGCAGTTCCCAACGCATCGGACCCGAAGGGACCCACTTGGTGCTGTCCAGGACCACGGTGTTGTCGAGGATGTAGCGAACGCGGCCCGGGGACCACTCGATGGTGTACGTATGCCAATCGGTGAAGTTCGCACCGATGTTCTGAGCGACGTCCTGACAGCCGCCGACGCACGAACCAGCACCCGAGTAGTGATGGAAGCCGCCGACCTGCCCCGCGAGACTTCCTTCTGGGAAATCCATTTCGCCGTCTGCAGGCCATCTTTCGGATTGCGGCCACAGCAGCCATGCAACGTAGTACTCGGCCAGAGTTGCCGAATCGATCTTGAATCGCGCTGTGTATCTTCCGTAGGTCTGATTCTGCCCCGCTGCGTTGATCACCGGCGAGACGCTGGCACCGGCCGGGACGCCGTCGACGTTGTGCAATCCGTAATCGAGCAGGCCGTCGTGCGTGGACAGCACGGCGTCCGCTCGGTACGGGCGCTTCTGGTAGGTGTCCTTGTAGCACTTGGGGTACGTGCGCCACTTCTGATTCTGCGCACCGACATAGACGATCTTGGTGGGATCGCAGTCGTTGGCCCAGCTGCCGACGGCGGAAGGTTTCGCGAAATCGTCGACGAAGATCTGCTTCCAACCGGGTAGGTCACCCACCGGTGCGGCCACCCCGCTGGGCGTGGTGGACGGAGTGGTCGGGGGCGTCGTGGGGGGCGTCGTGGGCGGGGTCGTCGGAAACGGCGTCGTCGCGGTGATCCACTTCTGCGCGGCAGATCCGTTGCACTTCGCCAACACCGGTCGATTTCCGTTGACCTCACGCGAATTCTGAATGCACAGTCCGGTCTTCTGCAGCAACGAGATCGAGCCGTCCCCTCGGATCGACCACTGCTGCGCCGGCTTGCCGTTGCACGCCCACGTCGTCAACGCGGCACCGGCGGCTGCGTAGCCCGATGCCGGTGACAAGCATCGGCCCTGCACACGAATCGTTGCGTCTTCGGTGCCGGTCCACGTTTGCGCGCCCGTACCGTTGCAGTCCCAGATCTGGACGGGATTGTTCTGTCCGGTGAGACCGCCCTTGTTGTCCAGGCAGAAGCCGGCGGGTGTCTTGATCTGTCCCGAGGTGGCGGCGGCAGCCTGTGGCGCATGAACTACGAAAGCCGAAAGCAATAGGGTAGTTCCGAGCGTTACCAAAGAACGCTTCAGAACTGCACGGCCCGAAACAGTCATGGTTTCATCCTTCGAGAGACCGAACATCGCATTGAATACACGGCGGATTCGTACAATTGATTGCCGGCATCTCGAATCATAGGGATGAGCCAGACATTGCGCAGTGAATTCGTACTCAACCTGAAATGCCAGGTCAGGGGCATAATTGAAAGAAATACGACCGGTACGAATTAGAGATTAAATATTAAACTAGTTGCTGCGGATCAAAAATCTATTCATGCGAATCGAAATGTCCCGCAAATCGTGCATCTGGACTTTTTTCGACGCTGTACCGATCATTTCGCTGGCAAACAAGCGCATCGCCACCCCCGTGCAGGATCCGGCGCGGTACTTCCAGGGATGGCGCTCACCACATCTTTACTTCCCGAGCACCGGGTCCGGAAAGCGGCGCCGAACACCCTCTGTACGGTGGAGCGAAGGACCTCGACCGCGCATCACAAGGGAAAGGAACTTCATGGATCGGCCACAGAGGCTGGAGAAAGACCCGAACAAAGGGTTCGTAGCACTGCTGGGCTGGAGTTTGGCCGCAGTCGAAGCCCTCGACGCGTTCGATCGACGCTACGTCGTCGTCGCCCCCGAGTGGGCCGAGGCATACTGCACCGAGCATGACATTCCGTACCTACCGTGGAACTTCGAGCGACTCAACGACAGGTCACTCGAGATTGCGGAAACTCTCCGAGACAAAGGCGTCGATGTAGCGATACCGCTGTACGAAGAGACGGTCGAGTGGGCCGGTGCCATCAACTCCGTGCTGCTGGGCAATCCGAGGTTGTTCGGCCAGGCGATGCTGCTCCGAGACAAGGCACTGATGAAGCGCCGCGCACAGCTCGGTGGCATTCGTGTCGGCATCTTCGAGGAAGCACACGATCGCGAGGACGTCATTCGCTTTCTGCGCCGAGTGAACCAGACACTGCTCAAACTCGACGGTGACCCGAACGACCCCATCCACCTCAAGGCCTTCGACAAGGCAGGATGCCTGGGCCACCGCGTCATTCGGACTCCCGACGAAGTCGACTCCATCCCGGACGAGGAGTTCCCGGTACTGATGGAGTCGCATCTCGACGGCTGGGAGTTCGCCGTCGAGGCGTGGATCCACAACGGCAAGATCAAGTTCCTCAACATCTCCGAGTACGTCACTCTCGGGTATTCGGTGTTCGTCCCCGCGACGCCGGAACTCGAGAAGTACCGCGAGCAGATCACGGTCCAGATCGAGAAGCTCATCAAAGCGTTCGACATCGAGTTCGGGTTCATCCATCCCGAGTATTTCGTCACCAGCGACGGCGAGATGTACTTCGGCGAAGTTGCCTACCGCCCACCAGGTTTCAAGGTGTTCGAGCTACTCGAGCGGGCGTACGGCTTCAACGCGTACCAGGGCCTGGCTCTCGCCTTCGACCCGAAGACCACCGAAGAAGAAATCGACGCCTTCTTCCCGCGCGAGGTAGTCGATGCCACCGGTCACGCGGGATGCTTCGGTGTCTACCCACGGCGACGCGTCGTGAGCGATCTCGTCATCCCCGACGTGACCGCCGACGACGACTACTACGAGACCAACGACCTGTCGGCACCGGTCGAGGAAACCGTTACCAAGAGAACGGCTTTCGGTACCCACTGGGGCTTGTTGTACTTCTTCGGCGACGATCCGTACCGGATGCGCGACCTGCTCAAGCAACAGGAAGAACTGGACTTCTACGTGTGAAGCAGCAACTCGGCAACGACCACGAACCCACGACGCAGACGATGAACGACGCTGCACCGATCGACAAGGCTCTGGTGTCGCGGCTGGCCCAACTCGATCACGCCGTCGACGCGCTGGCCGGTGCACCCGAGTTCAGCAAGAGCACCAAGGTGCGACGGGTTCTGGATTCCCTGCACCGAGTGTTGTTGCAGCCCGGCGGTTGCGGCGCGGTACGCGAACGCGCCGCGATGCTGGAGAACGCCGGGCTGTTCGCCGGTACGGACTGGGCGCAGCCGGACATTCTCGTCCCCGCGTTCGTGGGCCCGAGCCTGCGCAGCGGCAATGACGACACCGTGGTTCTCGAAGCAGCCAGCGAGTTGCGGATGGTCGCGATCGTCGCCGGTGAGTACGAGCATCCCGCTGTCACCGCCGACGATGCGCGACGCTTCCTCTCGCAGGTACTCGCGTTGAACCTCGAGGTGTTGTTCACCCCGCCCTCGGAATCGGAGCGAGTCCGTTCGGGGCGCACAGCACATCTGATCCGCGATCTCTTCGGCTACGTTGCCGGGGAGATCGGCTACGACAGTGTGCTGGACGAGTTGCTCGAGGAGATCTGGCGGATTCTGCGTCAGCGTCCGATCCAGGTCGACACCATCAAGTCCATGGTCACGCGCATTGCGATCTATCGCGACGACCCGACCGTCGATCTCGGCACGTCCGGTCAGGGACTCGATCGGTTGACCACGGCGTTGTTCGGCACCACGGATGCGTGCCGCGAGGACCCGGGCGTGGAGGTCTACCGAAACCGGCTCGAAGCCATGGACGTCGAGGCACTGCAGTTCGAGGCCCGCGGTTTCGCACGCGCGATGCACGACACCGGGCTGGTTTCTCCGTACCACGCCACACTCACGCAATATCTCGTCGACCACTATTCGTACGTCCTGCCCGAGGCCTTGGGGCTGTCCGATACCGGGCGTACGTGCCTGACTCGCTACCCGGAATTGGTCCACCGCCTGATCGAGGAAACCGTGTATCCCGAGACGGCGCAAAGTCTCTACGGATTGGCGCTGCTGCTCGACCGCGGAATCCTGCATCAGCCGCCGGTCGTGCCGTCCCTGTGGCGTCAGCTGTCGCTGACCCTCGCACCCGCAGTGCGAGAACGCTTGATCACCACCTTCGGTCCGGTTCCGGCACCGGAGTCTCGATTGCTCGGTGGGTTGCTCTCCATGCTCGGACAACCGCTCGGTGTCGGCCAGGGCGACAATCCCACGTGTCAGTCGGCGCGCGCGCTGTCGATGTGGGCGTACAACGATCCCGACTACCTGCTGCAGATGGTGGTGTGGGCGGCGCGAGACGAAGAGATCGTCATGCACTTCGAGGGCCAGCCGATCTCGTCCGTCGACAGCGAAAGTGGTGTCGCAACATCGGATCCGGTGGATCTCGACCCGGCATCGCTGATCCTGGTTCCGCACCTCGACCGGATCTACGCCGAGATGGTCCGACGCTGCGCCGACAGACCGGGCGATCCGCATCGCTGGGTCAACCCCGAATTCCACGGATGGTGGTCGGCCCGCGAGTTCCATATCGATGTGGACGTCGCAACCGGGAATCTGATCGATCTCGATGGGTTCCTGCGGCAGTTCCATGCCGCCTATCACCCCGAGTACAACGGCCATCAGCCGCTGATCCACCCGCAGCCCGCCGGGGTGGCCGTAACCGACAGCGCCGCACGGTATGTGGGGTGGCACGCCATCGCCATTCTGCGTGTTGCTCCCGATCCCGACGGCGTCATGCGCGTCTACTTCTTCAACCCCAACAACGACAGTGGGCAGGATTGGGGTGACGGAGTCGTCGTCGGAACGGCAGGGAACGGCGAACGGGCGGGCGAAGGCTCACTACCGTTCGAACAGTTCGCATCTCGGGTGTACATCTTCCATACGGATCCGTTGGAGAAGGGTGAGCCCGACAGGGTTCCGAACGCGGACATCGACACGATCGTCGGCTACATCGAACGCAGTTGGGGTGCCGAGCGCGCGGCGCGGGCCGCGTATCAGCCGTTCCAGGAGTAGACCGACACCCAGTCCAGGATCAGATTGCCCTCGCTGTTTCCGTTCCCCTTGGTTTCGGTCTGCAGCTCCCATCGCATGGGCGTGGACGGCACGAAGTCGGTCGAGTCCAGCACGACTGTGTCGTCGAGGAGGTATCGGATCCTCCCCGGTGACCATTCCATGGTGTAGGTGTGCCAGTCGGTGAACTGCGCGCCGATGTCGAGGGCGGGCGTTTTGCATCCGTCGGCGCACGAGCCTTCGCCCGAGAAATGATGGAACCCACCGACGTTGCCCGACAGCGCACCTTCCGGGAAGTCGAACTCGCCGTCGTACGGCCAGTTCTCGGACTGCGGCCAGAGCAACCATGCCGCGTAGTACTCGGACAGATCCGGTGAATCGACTTTCAGACGCGCCGAATATCTTCCGTACGTCTGATACTGGTCGGCACCGATCAGAGGGGAGATACTCGCTCCGGCCGGAACGCCGTCGACCCGACCGAGGTGGTACTGCAGCGCGCCGTCGGCAGTGGACAGCACTGCATCGGGCCGATACGGCCGTTTGTCGTAGGTATCGGGATAGCACGACGGATACGTGCGCCACCGCTGGCCCTCGGCCCCGGTGTAGACGACCTTCGAGGGGTCGCACTGATTGGACCAACTACCGGTGGCGGACGGGGCCGTGAACTCGTCGACGAATATCTGCTTCCATCCCGGCAGATCCCCGGTGGGTGCAGCAATTCCGCCGGGGTTGTCGGCAGTCGGTTGCGCAGCCGCTACCGGTGTCCACGTTTGGACCGGAGAGCCGTCGCACTCGGCCAGCACGGCAACACCGGTGGCCGTCTCCCGTACATCGGCCTCCAGACAGAGGCCGGTGCCCGTCAGACCGATCGCACCGGATTCGCCCGCCGTCCAACTGGAGACCGCACTGTCCTCGCAACTACCGAGGACAACAGGTACACCGGCTGCGGCCTCACCGTTCTTCGGCACCAGACACTGCGATTGAGATTGGGATCGAACTGTGCCGTCGGCCTCGGCGACCACTTGCTGCGCCGGCGTTCCGTTGCACGTCGCGAGACGGACGGTATCGGTGTCGCTTCCATCCAGGCAGAGCTTGTCGGAAGACTCGATCTGCCCGGTGAAGGTCACTGCAGACGGTGTGTCCGTGGATGAGTCGCCGGAAAATACGCCGCAGCCCACGACTAGTACGCACACGATCGCCAGCGTCCCCGAAGCAACGAGAGTTCTCCCCGGACGGCAACCGCTACCCCACCGACCGAGACGCGAACGTGCACGAACAATCCGCATCGGGGTCGTCCCCATCGTTGCCTCCAAAGTGACGATCCGTCCCAGCCGAGGGTACAGATCATCAGCAGGAGCAATTTTCGAGACGCTTACGGAGCGCGATCAGTCCTTCTTGTCGAGCGATTCGGGCTTGTGCACTGCGTCCTTGCCGGACTTGTCACTTTCGACGCGGTACTGCGGGTCGTCTTTCGAGGCCTTGACCTTGCGGCCGGCGGCTTCGGTCTCGGAGGTGATCTTCTCCTGCACCGTTCCCTCGGTGGTGGTTCCGTGGGTCTGCCATTCGACCTTGTCGCCCTTGTGCAAATCGTCCTTCGACATGTTCCGGTGATCCTTTCGTCGGTAGGTCTGTCCATCGACTCTTACCCACGAGCGTCTCGGCGCAATCAGCTGGTTCCCAGAGCCGGAGCCAGTGTGGTGAACCAGGCCTCTCGCAGCTGGTCCTCGAACAGCGGCCAGGTATGCGCACCTTCGTCGCGCATGGATACCGTCGCCGGAACGTCGGCCCGACGCAGGGCGTCGACGAAAATGGATGTGCAGTAGTTGACCATCGCTTCGACCGCCATGCCGCCGAACGGTGGAACGGCACCGTCGGGAATGCGATCCACGGCGCCGGGCGCACCGCGTGACGAGCTCACGTACACCGCCGTTCCACGAAGTCGTTCGACGTTGAGCGACGGGTCGTGGTCGCGCCATCCCTGACTTCCCGGAAGCCCCCACATGTTGAACGGATTGTTGAGTCCGCCGGCGATCATGGCCGAGATACCGGCGGTGGCAAGCGGATTCGACGGTGCCGGGCATCCGCTGAACGACGCGGCCGCGTCGAACACGTCGGGAGCCTGGATCGCCAGATCCAACGCCGGGCCACCGCTCATCGACAGGCCCGCGACGCCGCGCTTGCCCGTCGAGCCGTAGGCGGCGTCCACGGCCGCGGGTAGTTCACGGCTGAGATAGGTCTGCCAGAGGTTGGTCCCCAGCACCGGATCGGTTGTCTGCCAATCGGTGTAGAAGCTGAACCGACCGCCGATCGGTGCGACGACGGTGACGTTCTTGTCGAGGAAGAACTTCTCCACTCCCGAGTTGTTGAGCCAGCCGACCCCGTCCTCGTTGCCGAGGGCACCGTTCAGAAGGACGAGCGTGGGCGCGGGCCCACCTCCGGGTGAGTGCAGCACCTCGTTGGAGATGACCCGTTTCATGGACGGAGAGAACACGTTCAGCACCGCGCGCGTTGCCGACACCTGGTGGATTCCGACGGCCCCGGCAGCCGCGTCGGCCGATCCGGTACTACCCGGCAGCGCCTGCGCCGGGTTTCCGGCCAACACTATCGACGCCAGTACGGCCGCCGTCACCACCACGGTGGATCGCGTCAGCTTCTTTCTCATCTGTCCCACAGGCGACATCAGCACCATACGAGGGTTGCACGAATTCCGCTTTCGACCGCTAACGATACGATTACAAAACCGCCCGGTCCGTTCGCTGTTTTGGGCTACCGCTACGAACCTGCGGTACGAATTCGAGTGGCGCGCAGCGTCAGATGATGTCGCTCGGACACCGAGGATGCCGACTCGGCCGCCCGCACGAACAACTCGGCCGCCACCCGGAGATCGCCGGCCTTCTCGTGCAGATGCGCGGCCACCGCGTGATATCTGGGTACGGCGGAATCGACTACCGCGAGCGCCGCGAGTCCGGCAGCCGGGCCGTCCGCCTCCCCCACCGCGACGGCCCTGTTGAGCCGAACGACGGGGCTGTCGGTGATCGCGAGCAACTCGTCGTACCACTCGACGATCTGTACCCAGTCCGTGTCCTCGGCCCGTTGCGCATCGGCATGCAGGGCGGCGATGGCGGCTTGTATCTGGAACTCGCCCAGCCGATCCCGAGCGAGCGCCGCCTGCAGAATCCGAACTCCCTCAGCTATCGAGACGGTGTCCCAGCTCGACCGATCCTGCTCGGCCAAGGGAATCAGCCGGCCGTCGGAACCTGTTCTCGCAGCGCGCCGGGCGTGGTGCAACACCATCAACGCCAACAGTCCAGCGGTCTCCGCGTCGTCGGACAAGGTCGCAAGCTGCCTCGTCAACCTGATCGCCTCGGCCGCGAGATCGACGTCGCCGGTATACCCCTCGTTGAACACCAGGTACAGCACCCGCCGAACCGTCGTGAGGTCGCCCGGAGCGTCGAAACGGACGTCACGCACCGCCCTTTTGGCTCGGCTGATCCGCTGGGCCATGGTCTTCTCCGGCAGCAGATACGCCTGCGCGATCTGCCGCGTCGTCAGTCCCCCGACGGCACGCAACGTCAGCGCTACCGCTGCTGCCGGTGTCAGCACCGGGTGCGAGCAGAGGAAGAACAACTGCAGCGTGTCGTCGACGCCGTCGACAATGCCCGGTTCCGGCTCGGCCGCAACCCGGTTCTCTCGATCCTGTCGAGCTTTCTCCGACCGCTGGGAATCGAGAAACTTGCGCCACGCCACGGTGACGAGCCAGCCCTTCGGGTCGGCCGGCCCGTCACCCTCCCCTGCCGACACTCCCCACACCGACGTCGCCTGCACCAACGCCTCCTGGACGGCGTCCTCGGCCGCCGCGAAATCTGCTCCGCGGTGGACGAGGACGCCGATCACGGAAGGAGTCAGCTCTCGCAACACGAGCGGGTCCACGACGACGTTGTCAGTCTTCGATCGTGGGAGGTGGATCCATGAGCGGCCGCAGTTCGAGCCACTCGTTGATGGGCTCACCGCCCGCCCCCGGTGCCGCCGACAGCTGACCGGCCAGCTCGAGAGCACGCTCGTAGGTGTCGACGTCAACGATCATCCAGCCTGCGATCAGGTCCTTGGTCTCGGCGAACGGACCGTCGGTGACCGGTGGCTTCCCTTCACCGTCGGCTCGAACCCACGTTCCTCCCGGTGCCAGCCCCTGCGCGTCGACGAACTCGCCGGTCGTCTCGAGCTGCGCTGCGAAATCTCGCATGAACTGAATGTGGTCGTGCACTTCGGCCGGGGTCCACCGGTCCATCGGAATCCAGTCGGCAGGCTCGGGGGCCCCGCGGTAATGCTTGAGCATGAGGTACTTGGCCATGATGTCTCCTAGCGTCGGATGCAGCCATTCTTTCTGCATTCGACCCTGGGACGGAGCCGGTCGTCCGATATCTACACGCTCGACCGAAAAACTTCACCGCATCGTGCGTCCGACCGAGCCGAGCATCTGGGTTGCCTCGACCACGCGTGCTGCCATGGCCGACTCGGCCGGCTTGCCCCACGATCGGGGGTCGTAGGCCTTCTTGTTGCCGTATGCGCCGTCGATCTTGAGAACCTGGTCGTATTTGCCGATCATGTGGCCCGCGATGGACCTGGTGAACGCGTACTGGGTGTCGGTGTCGATGTTCATCTTGATCACCCCGCTCGCCACTGCCGACGCGATGTCGGCGGCACTCGAGCCCGATCCACCGTGGAAGACGAGGTCGAACGGCTTGTCCTTTCCGGTTTCGGCACCGATGACGGACTGAATCTCGTCGAGAATCTCGGGGCGTAGATGGACCGAGTCCGGGTTGTAGACGCCGTGGACGTTGCCGAAGGTCAGTGCCGTCATGTAGCGACCGCGCTCCCCGGCACCGAGCGCGGCGATGGTGGCGCGGGCGTCGTCGACGGTGGAATACAGCTGCTCGTTGATCTCGTGCGACACCCCGTCTTCTTCCCCGCCGATCACTCCCACCTCGATCTCGAGAATGGTGTCGGCCTGGACCGACAGATCGAGCAGTTCGCGTGCAATACGCAGGTTTTCGTCGAGCGGCACAGCCGAGCCGTCCCACATGTGTGATTGGTACAGCGGTGCCAGGCCGCGGGAGCGTCGGTCGATCGCGTCGGCCAGTAGTGGCCTGACCCAGTCGTCGAGATTCTCGGCGGGGCAATGATCGGTGTGCAGTGCCACCGAAATCGAATAGTGTTGTGCGACTTCGTGAGCGTACTGTGCGAGCGCCTTGGAGCCGGCGAATCGATTCTGCACGGCATTGCCGGACAGGTACAGCGCGGTACCGACCGACACCTGGATGATGCCGTCGCTCTCTGCTTCGGCGAAACCTTGCAGCGCCGCGTTGAGGGTCTGCGAGCTGGTGACGTTGATCGACGGGTACGCGAACCCGCCCTCCTTCGCGCGGTCCAACATGGCGACATACTGTTCTGGGCTGGCAATCGGCATGGGCTGATCTCTCTTTCGGGTGCGGCTGGTCTTCAGCGTGCTGCTGCAGCGCAGCCGCACGAATTGCGATGGGTGAACGTCGTCGGTACCAAAATCGACCGCGGTGCGTCGTCACGGCCTTCGATTCGACCGATCAACAGGTCGGCGGCGGTTCTGCCGATGGTCTGCACGTCCTGCGCGGCAGCCGTCAAACGCGGCTCGAACAGATCGGACCACTCGAAATCGTCGTAGCACACGAAGGCCAGGTCGTCGGGAATCGACAAACCAAGGCCGCGAACTGCTTTGAGTGAACCGATGGTCATCGAGTTGTTCATGGACACCAGAGCCGAAGGCCGGTCCGAGTCCGTCAGCAGTCGACGTACTTGCGCCTCGGCCACGTCCACGTTGGACCTACCCTCGAGGATCAACCGAGGGTCGAGTTCGATTCCCCGGTCGGCGAGCGCCCTGGCATAACCTGCGAAACGCTCCGTGGTGGAGGAGATACCCTCGATTCCGCGGACTATCGCAATTCGCTCGTGTCCGGCGTCGAGCAGATGGGCCGTCAGCTCGTACGCGGATTGCTCGTTCTCCGGCCCCACCTGGTCGCACGGAAGATCGAGCATACGGTCGATCAGCACGAGGGGTGTTCCACTGCGCATGATCTCGGGAATCGTCGACTCTTCCGAGCCGGCCGCAGGCGCAAGAATCATGCCGTCGACCTGACGGTCCAGCAGAGAATCGGTGACCCGGCGCTCCGACGTCGGCTCGTCGTGCGAATCACCCAGAATCAACACGTAGCCTGCCTCCGACAACCGCTGCTCGACGGCATAGACGAGGCTGCCGAAATACGGATTGGTCAGCGCCGCGATCGACAGGCCCACCGTGTGTGTCCTACCGGCCGCGAGAGAACGCGCCAAGACGTTGCGTCGGTACCCGATCTCGACGATGGCAGCGTCGACGCGTTGCCGGGTGGCCGGGTTGACCTTGCGAGTTCCGTTGAGCACGTGCGAGACCGTCGATACCGACACTCCGGCGATACGAGCGACGTCGTCCATGGTGGGCATGTCAGTCGTCCCCGTGGATGTCGGACGGAGGCGGTCTCATGTCAATCGCAGGATTCGATCGGCGCGCTGGGCGGTCGAGCCGATGAGCTCGGCGTTGCGCTCGTCCGAACCCAACGCCCAGAACTGCGCTTCCTCGGGTGATTTCCCGTAGGCCTCGTGCCGCGCGACGAGACGCTCGTGCCGAACGGCCGTGTGCGGGGCCAGGAACCAGACCTCGTCGATCATGGCCCGTGCAGTAGGCCATGCGTCGGATTGCATCAGCAGGTAGTTGCCCTCGGTGATCACCAACGGAACGTTCGACGGGACCGGTACGGCGGAACCGATCGATTCCTCGATCTCTCGCCTGAACTTCGGTGCGTACACCAGTGGATCGCCGGGGCGTTGATCGTGAACGGCAGCGATAAGCCGTGCGTAGCCATCGTCGTCGAAAGTATCGTGTGCGCCTTTGCGATCGAGCCGACCCAGTTCGATCAACACCTCGTTCGCCAGGTGAAATCCGTCCATCGGAACCAGCACCGAAAGCTCGGGGCCCAGTGCATCCACCAACTGCTGTGCCACGGTGGACTTTCCGGCACCCGGAGCACCGGTCAGGCCGAGGATGTGCCGCTCTCCCGGCACGGCGAGCCGCCCGGCCAGCTCCACGAGTTCGTCGAGGGATGCTTCCTGCACCTGTCGGTCATTGCTCACTGTTGTCGCTTTCGAGTCCGTGGGTGGGAAGTTCGCGTAGCCATGCTCTGGGGCCGATGACCGAACAGCGCAGCGCCGCAACGCGAGCCGACCGGCAAATACGCTCCTGCACGGAGCCGGACTGCGTCGAGTAGTACGCGTACGCGCCGTGGAAGACGTCGCCGGCTCCCAGTGTATCGACCACGGTGACCGCCTCGACGGCCACGGAGCCAGAGTTGCCCTCGGACCAGAATTCGACGGGCTCTCCACCGTGGGTGGTGACGACGGTGCGTACGCCGGAGCGCACCAGCGTCGCTGCGGTGGCAGCGGTGTCCGACGCTCCGGGAGTGCGAAAGTCCGCTGAGCACACCATGTCCGTGACGAACGGAATCAGCTCGGTCATCACCGGTTTCCAGCGTCCGGCGTCGACGACCGAAGTGGTATCCCGCGCCGCCGCATGTTCCACGGCGGCGCGGGCGATCAGGGGGTGGTGGCCGTCGACGAGTACGACGTCGGCACCGGCGAGTACGGCATCGAGATCGTTCGGCGGCGCGGCGTCGGAGTGCACGGCGTCGGCCGAGACGACCGACCGGTCTCCCGTCGAGTCGATCACCGTCACGGCCGAGACGGGTACCGGCCTTGTGGTTCCCGTAAGCGAGTCGACTACGCGCACATCGCATTCCGCAAGTTCGGCCTTGACCAGGGCAGCCACCGGATCGTCCCCGAGGGCGGTGACGAGAATGGCCGTACCGCCCAGTGCAGCGAACGTGACGGCGGCATTGGCGGCAGGCCCGCCGGCTGCGACGAACTGCGCGTTCGAGGTGATCTTCTGGTTCGACGCCGGGGGCGACGACACTCGATGGATCACATCGAGTGTCGCCAGCCCGACGAAAACGCCGACGGGGCGCGGCGACTCAGAGGCCGGCGCGTTCCTCATCGGTCGGCTCCTCCGCGCCGGTCATGAGCGCGACGACCTCGGACATGGTGCGCTTCTTCGGATCCACGACGCCTGCGCGCCTACCGAGGCGGTGGATGTGGATCCGGTCGGCCACCTCGAACACGTGCGGCATGTCGTGGCTGATGAGCACCACGGGTATCCCGCGGTCGCGAATCGTTCGGATCAGGTCGATCACCATGCCTGATTCCCGCACGCCCAGAGCTGCGGTCGGCTCGTCCATGATGATCACCCCGCGGCCGAACGCCGCTGCTCGCGCCACTGCGACGCCCTGACGCTGCCCACCGGACAGCGTCTCGACGGCCTGGTTGACCGACTTGATGCCGATCTTGAGGTCCTGCAGATGCTTCGACGACTCCTCGCGCATTCTCGGCATGTCCAATCGCCGAAAGATGCTGCCGCTGATGCCTTTGCGCTTGATCTCACGTCCGAGGTAGACGTTCGAGGCGATGTCGAGCGCGGGAATGACGGCCAGGTCCTGATAGACCGTCTCGATCCCGGCCGCGCGCGCGTCGCGGGTGTTCTTGAACGACACCGGCGAGCCGTTCATCAGGATCTCACCCGAGTCCGGTATGACTGCACCGGCCAAAGCCTTGATGAGACTGGACTTCCCGGCACCGTTGTCGCCGATCACTGCCAGTACCTCACCGGCGCGCAACTCGAAATCGGCTCCGTTGATGGCCGTCACGCTGCCGTAGGTCTTGACCAGACCACGTGCTTCCAGAGCGAGGGGGGCATTCACTGTGACCTCCTGCGTGCGAATTGATCGACGGCCACCGCGACGATGACGAGAATGCCGGTCGCGACGTTCTGGTACAGGCTGTCGACGCCGGCCTGGGTGAGTCCGTTGCGCAACACCCCGACTATCAGGGTTCCGATGAGAGTCCCGATGACGGTGCCGCGGCCACCGAACAGGCTGGTTCCGCCGATGACGACGGCAGTGATCGTTTCGAGGTTGGCGTTCTGATACGCATTCGGGTCGGCGTTGGGGATGCGTCCGAGCGCTGCCCATGCCGCGATCGCGGCGATGACACCCGTGACGATGTACACCGAGAACAGCACGCGACCGGACTTGATGCCGGAGCGGTCCGAGGCCTGCGGGCTACCACCCACCGCGTATATGTGCCTGCCCCAGGATGTTTGGGACAGTGCGTACCACATCACTGCGTAGACGAGCAGCATCACCACCACTCCGTAGGTGGTGGAGAAGCTGCCGATCTTGAACGACGTCCCCAGCAGAGTCAGCGGTCCGCTCGGCACCTGGTACGTCTCGGATCCGGCCAACAATCTCGTGGCCGCCTGGATCGCGGTGAAGGTACCCAGCGTGACGATGAACGGCGGCAACCGCAGTACCGTCACCAAGCCGCCGTTGATCGCTCCGAACGCGACACAGACGGCGAGCGTCGAACCGAGCGCCACGATCGGTCCGTTGGCACCTGCGGTCTGCGCCATGACGATGGTGCCCATCACGGCCACCGCACCGATCGACAGATCGATACCGGAGGTGAGGATGATGAGCGTCTGGCCGACGGCAAGAATGCCGACCACCACGGACTGCTGCAGAATCAGAGAAACGTTCTGCGGGTTGAGAAACGAGCTCGAAATCGAGCTGAACACGATGATGGCGATGACGAGCGCGGCCAGTGGACCGAGCAGCGGTTCACGCAGGATGGTTCCCACGTTGAACCGGCTCGGTGCCGTGGGAGGCGCAGCGGTATCGGTACTCACGAATCAGTTCCTGGTCCTCGACGGATTTCTGCGATCAGCCCCAGCAATTCGCTTCGCCCCATGCGGTGTCCTTGGATTCGATTCCGGCAACAGGCTTGTCGGTGACCAGCTGAGAACCGGTGTCGTTGAAGCCACTGGGCTTGGTACCGTCCTGGGCGAACTTGACCACAGCGTCGACACCCTGCTCGGCCATCTTCGCCGGGAACTGCAGCACCGTCGCGCCGATGATGCCGGACTTGACGTTCGCGATACCGGTGCAGCTACCGTCGATCGAGCCGATGGTGATCTGATCGGCGCGGCCCGCGGACTGAATCGCCTGGTAGGCACCCGCCGCGGCGGGCTCGTTGATCGTGTAGAGCGCGTTGACGCCCGGTGCACGCTGCAGCAAGTTCTCCATGGCCGTCTGCGCCTTGGTCTGGTCGCCGTTGGTGTTCTCCTGGCCGACGATCTCCGACGAGCTGTCGGTCAGGCCCATTCCTTCGAGGAAGCCGTCGTGACGGAACGTGTCGACGGTGCCGCCTGCGGTGCCGTCGAGCATGATGACCTGGGGCGCAGTAGTTCCCAGCGTGCCCTTGACCCATTCGCCCTGGCTGACGCCTGCCGCTTTGTTGTCGGTCGCGAATGTGGCGTCCACCGCGTCCTCTGGATCGGTGGCAGTGTCGAGGGCGATGACGACGACGCCTGCGTCGCGTGCCTTCTTGATCGCGTCGAGCACGCCGGTCGAGGAGTTGGGGGTGATCAGAATGCCTTTGACACCCTGGCCGACCAGGTTCTCGATCGCTGCGACCTGACCCTCGTTGTCACCGTCGAATGCACCTGCGAGAGCGACCAGTTCGGCTCCGCTGGAATCCGCCTTGGCCTGAGCTGCCTCGCGGAGCTTCACGAAGTACGGATTGGAGTCCGTCTTGGTGATGAGCCCGACCTTGACGCTGTCCGAATCCGAACCGCTGCATGCGGTCAGTCCGAACACGAGGGAACCGGCCATCAACGCGGTTCCGATCGTCAGCGTGGTCTTCCGACGGTTATTGAACATGTGGACTCCCTTGTCCTTGCTACGCAGGTCGCGTCGCTCGATTGCAGGAGCTTAAGACGCATACAAGCGCTTGCGCATGCGCTTTCGCGAAATTGGTCGAAAACTTTTCTGACCGGCCGGCGACGCCTCGACTCAGCCCGATCGGCTGTGCTGAGTGTCCACAATTCGCCGCCGGTCACGGGATCCCGCTCCAGGGCACGAATTGTGGACACTGAGCTCAGTCGTTCGAGTTACCGGTCGAGGTGTCGACCGGCGTCAGCTCGTCACCACGCCGCTCAGTCCCGCCGCCCCGGTCCCCGCCGCCCCGGTCCTCGCCGCCCCGGTCTCCGCCGCCCCGGTCTCCGCAAACGCGCGCGCGTTTGCCATCCGCGCGCGGAATAGTGCCCGATCGCCAAGCTATTCCGCGCGCATCCGACGAATGCGCGCGCGTTCGCGGAGCCGATCAGTCCCCGCCCCGGTCTCCGCCGCCCCGGTCCTCGCAAACGCGCGCGCGTTTGCGGAGCCGAATCAGTCGCTCACGTGCTCGACGAGTCCTCGCCCGCCACCGAGTCCGGCTCGTCGTATGTGACGGTGATGTCTTGGAAACCCTTGTTGCGCTGGGCTTCTGCCTGTCCGGTGTAGGAGTTCTTGTCACCCTCGGTGAGTTCGACGTTGTCGGTGAACGGCGTCAGCAGAGCCCGTGGGTGCAGGTGGTCGACGCGCACGGCGTTGATCTCGATACACAGCACGATCAGCACCGAGGAGACGTACAGGAAACCCAGCAGGCCGAGGACGATGGCGAAGATGCCGTTGCTTGCACTCGCGTTGCCCACGACGTAGCGAATGTAGATGCCGCCGAACGACTGCAGCGCCTGCCAGACGACCGCCGCGATCGCCGCACCGGGGAGTACCTCGCGCACACTCAGATCCCGCGCGGTGCCGATTCGGAAAGCCGCGGTGAAGACGGCCGCGTTGACCACCACCGCTCCGACGAGTGCGAGCGCACCACCGGCGAATCCGAACACACCCGAGGACGCGACGCCGTTCAGCACCGTCAGTCCGATGATCGCCGTGCCGACCGTACTGAGCAGCAACAATCCGCGCAGCCGACCCTTGATGGGATCCGGTTGCTCGTTGCGCGGCACCGACCACGCGGTGTTCATCGCGTACTGCACGGCCAGTGACACTCCGAGTCCGCCGTAGAGCGAGCCGACCACGCCGATGACGATGGCTGTGGTTCCGCCACTGAGGCGATCCGGCTGACCGAGCTGATCACCGATGACCGGGATCTGGCTCATGGCCGAGTCGATGATGCGGGTCTGCAGCTCCGGGTCTCCGGCCAGCACGATTCCCAGCACCGTGGTGAACAGCAGCAACAGGGGAAACAGCGACAGGAACGAGTAGTAGGCGATCAGTGCCGCGAGGTAGCCGCCCCGGTCGTCCAGAAATTTGTACAGCACTGCCAGCGGGAAACCCGCCGAGGGGTGCCTACGCTGGAAGTTGTCCACCTTCGCGACCATCATCGGTCGAATGTAGCCAGAGGCGAGCCTGCGGAAACGTCGACGCTCCGGCGATCGGTGTGACCCAGATCTCACAATCGAGACGTGCGCTTCGCCGGCCGAGCTCCGACCAACACTTCAGGAACAACCCGAACAGAGAGAGGAACTCGACATGAGCTTCATCGACAAGGCCAAGAACGCAGCAGAGGACGCCATCGGCAAGGCGAAGGAAGTTGTCGGCGACGCAACGAACAACAAGGACCTCGAGGCCGAGGGCAAGAAGGATCAGGGTTCGGCCGGCGTCAAGAAGGTCGGCGAGAACATCAAGGACACCTTCAAGTAGGACGCAGTGTCCGGAAGGGTCGTCGATCGAATGATCGGCGGCCCTTCGTGCATCCGGTGACGAGGAGCGAGGGCACTCACCGGACCACCGTGTCACGAACCGTATAAAATCCACTGAGCCGACCGCGAGGTCGCAACAGGGCGTCCAGAAGCAGGCGCACGATCGAGGATCTTGCCGACGCGGTGACGTCGAAGGTCCACCGCGCGAGAGGATCGTGTGAATGACTGATTCACCGGCCGAGCAAGACCTGTCTCGAACGTCCGAAGCACTGTCGCTTGCACAGTTCGCTCGATCGCTGCGCGACACTCATCGGTCGATGCCGCAGACGTTGAGTGAGATTCTCCGAATGGCTATTCGGCTCATTCCGGGCGCAACCACTGGGTGCATCACCACGGTGAACAAGGGTGAGCGCACAGTCGTCGCATCGACGGACCCGATCGCCGAGAAGCTGTGTCGGCTGCAGTACGAGCTCGACGAAGGTCCGATTCCCACCGAGGTCCGACACCTCGACGTCGTCGTGTCCTACGATCTGGCAACCGAACCGCGATGGCCGCAGTTCGCTGCGATGGCCGTCGAGGCCGGTTTCAAGTCGCTCTCGGCCTTCCAGCTCTACAGCAACGCCGATGACCTCGGGGCCCTGGTGTTGTACAGCGACGTCACCGGAGCGTTCGACGCCGACGCGGTAGCGATAGGCGAGGCCTTGGCTGCGCATGCTGCCATCGCAATGCTCAGTGCCCGCGACAACGAGCAGTTCCGGACCGGCTTGGCCAGCCGGGACATCATCGGCCAAGCAAAAGGCATGATCATGGAACGCTACGACCTCGATGCGGTACAAGCTTTCGACCTACTGGCGAAACTGTCGCAGCAACAGAACCTTCCCCTGCACACCGTTGCCCGCAACCTGGTCGACGCCGACCACCCGACGAACTCGACGTTCTGACCCCGCCCGTGGTCAACGCCCAGGCTCCGGTTGGCAGTGCGGACACCACCAGGTTCGACGTCGATCGGGGTCGTTCGGCACTTCGGCCTCGACACGAATGACGGTCGCGCACCGCAGACACGGTTTACCGGCCCGACCGGCAACCCAGTGAGTCCGGCCGCGACGGGTGTCGCCGGTGGTCACCTGCATTGCCCCGGGGGTGCTCGCTGAATGCCGCATCGCCCGCTCGAGCAGAGTCACCAACTTCTCCGCGTCGACGCCTGCCGACGGAGCCCAGGGCCACAATCCACGCAGAAAACACAGCTCGTTCGCCCACAGATTCCCAGGTCCGGCGATTACCCGCTGGTCCAAGAGAGTAGAGACGATCGGCCGAGAACCCTGCGCGAGGATGTTCGATGCCGCACGATCGACGTCGAACTCAGGATGCAATGGGTCAGGTCCCAGATGCGCAACCAGCTCATTCACCGATGCGGTGTACCCATAGTCGACGACCGGCAACAGAATGCCGTAGGCCGTCGGGCCGTCCACCGCGGACAAGCGCACCCGAACATCGGGCTGCACCCGCCGCGGTATCGAGCGACCGGCCCGCACCACCGTCCACGATCCCGTCATGCGGAGGTGGGTGTGCAACGTGGTGTCGTCGTCGAAATCGGTGAAGAGATGCTTGCCATGAGTCCGATGCGCGACGACGGTTCGCCCGGCGAGATTCTCGACCGCGTGTGCGGGCACGTTCAGTCGCCCTGCCCGTAGCGTGACGCCGTCCAGCGCTCGCCGCAATCGCGCGGCGAGCGCATGGACGGTGTCACCTTCGGGCATGGTCTCCGAGTATCCCGAGGACGGCAGAAACAATCGGACCGACCGGCGAGAGAGCGTCGTCCTCCTCGCGTCAGTGCGCAGGCCGCCTGATGTATCCGACCATGAAGTCGACCGCGAGGAAGGCGACCAGACTCAGACCCAACAAGGGCAGGAACCAGCCGACCGCCACTGCAACCACGGCGAGAAGCACCACCGAGATCGGCGAGATGCGGCGCAGTCCCCCACGCAGAGGCGGCCGGCCTGCGGTGAGTCCGGTGCTCTTCGTGGGTCGACGCTTCCACCACATCATGTAGCCGCGTACGATGACCGATGCCAAGGCGAGCGAAAGTGCAACCAGCGCAAGCTGATTGGCCACGCCGAACAGGGTCCCCATGTGCAACTGAATTCCCCAGGCCGCCAGCTTGGCTGCCACCGGCCAGTCGGCGAAGTACTGGGTGTCGATCACCGCGCCGGTGCTGCCGTCGATCGAGATCGAGTTGTTCGACATCACCCAGGGCTGACGGGTTTCGGCGACCACGAACGCCACGTCGTCCGACGACGGGATGGATGCCTCCACCGCTCCGTCGATGCCGTTCGCTGCGGCAGTGTCGAGCACCGAATCGATGTGGCCGACATTACTGTCGGTCGCCGAGGAAACGGCCGACATGTCCATCGAATGACCACCGTGATCCGAGTGATCCCCCATGGTCGCCGGGTCGGCGGACCCGATGGTCGTGGCGACGGCGGGGGTGGTCCAGCTCAATGCCGCACGGAGGTCGGTGACGTTCGCGCCCGCGTAGGTCGACCACGTGAGTCCGGTGGCGGACAGGAAGATCAGACCTACGGCGATCCAGATACCGGCTACGCCATGCCAGTTCAGAGACCTGTTGCGGCCCTTCGACTTACGATCGAAGATGAGCAGGGTCGTCCTGCCTTCGTTGCGCCGATAGCGCTCGATCCACAGGTACAGGCCACCGAGCGCGATCACCCACAACCACGATGCGGCCAGTTCGCTGTAGATCCGGCCCGGTTCACCGAGGTGCAGGTGTCGGTGCAATTCGGAGATCCACGTCCTGACCGGCAATGAGCTCGAGGAGCCGTAGACGGCCAGTTCGCCCACCGGCGACGCCGTGGCCGGATCGACGAAGACGGCCAGCCGTCGCGATTCGCCGAGAGTCGGGTCGGTGAACATCACTCGGGTGGTGTCGCCGACGTCGGCGGCGGGCCGCACGGCCGACACGGTCAGATCGGGCCTCTCGGCCTGAGCGGCACGAATCTGTTGTGCGACCGGGACGGCCGGTCCTGTGGAGTCGACGTGCAGGTAGTCGCGGTAGACGAGTTGTTCGATGGTCGGAGCGACGGCATATAGGCCCCCGCTGACGGTGGCGATCAGGATGAACGGTGCGATGAGGATGCCCGCGTAGAAGTGCAGCCGAAGGATCAATGGACGCCAGCTGCGAGGGCTGACCGGACGGGTGGGTGGGGACGGATCGGCGACGCGTTCCATTTCCGGTGTGGACATGAGAGCTCGTTTCGTGAAGGCAGGGGTGGGCGCGCGCTGCGGGCACGGCTCGACTCGACGTCGAGCGAATCATGCTGTGCGCGTGAAGGAATGCGCCGCAGCCCCGAGCACTCGCGCCGAACAGGAGCGGTTGTGGTGGGAGGCTGCGGTCAGTACGACGGGACAGGCGGTCCGCGGTTCCCGGAGCCCGAAAGATCCAGGAGCCGGTGAGCGCCCGGTGCCCGGTACACCGGAAGCGGCGGAGCGAGCCGCGAATCGTCGACGACGAGGACTGCCGGCATCGGGAGTACTCGACGGACAACGGTGGCCGCCCGCGAGATCCCACGCTCGGCCCCGTGCACGATCACCGCGCCGACGACGATCGCGATCGCGTGGGCCGCGAGCATCTGTTGTGTGAGCACCGAACCGTGATGATCGCCGTCGACGGTCGTCAACAGCACGTGTCCGAGCGTCTGCGCAGCGGCCAGCGTCGCCGTCAGCTGCAGGCGAGGCGCGAGAAGGATCGGCACTACGGCGGCGGTGTAACCGAGTCCCGCGCACACCAGAGCCAACAGGACGATCGCGGCGTCGGAGGGGAACATGCCGCCGCCGAACGCGTGCGCGGCGGCGGTGATCGACGCTGTCAGTGCGCCGACGGCACATCCGCGCAGGGTGGCGGATCCGTCCGGGGTCGCGGGCACGAACAGCAGACTACTACCCGTTACAGCAGACACAGTGTGCGTCTCGCCCTTGTCGCAGAGTTTGTACGGAAAAACCGATCCAGCGGTCTTTTTCAGGTCGGTTATGGTGATCGCGAGTATCCAGCCACATTCGGAGAGGATCGCCGTGCCGGACAGTTCTGATGTGGCTCAGGCCCGCGTATTCGCCGAGATGCTCTCGGCCGAAATTGCGTCGACGTCGAGCAGAATCGAAATCTCCGAGAACTACGCCCACAAGGCCTTTCGAGTGAACGACGCCCGCAGCGCGCGGTGGCACACCGACGAGGCCCGCGCTCAGAAACAGGCGCTGTACGAACTACACCGACAACTGGACGCACTGCGTAGCCGCTTCCAGATCCCTGACGGTGAACCCGAACCCGTGTGCTGACGTCCGGGTGGTGTGTGAGGGTGCCTGCTCCCGGGTACCGCGACAAGATGGTTTTCGACAAGACAGACAACGGCTCGGGGGCCGAAAACGAAGGACAACGAACGATCACGATCGGGGTGGTGGCCGACGAGGGATTCGCGTCGACGATTGCTGCCGCGATCGAAAAGGAACTCCCACCCACAATCACGATCGACGGGACCGACGCCCGGCTGGACACGGCCAGGCCGGCCGTGACGTTGCCTCCCACCGAGGCGGGTTCTGCCCCGTTGGGTCAGTGGCTCGAGGCCGTCCAGTCCACCAACACATTCGACCTGGTGCTGTGCATCTCCGAGGTTCCGCGACGGGTCGGAGCCAGTCCCGTCGTCGCGGAATTGCGTGACGGTTCGACCGGTGCGTTGTACGTACCCTCGTTCGGGACCATCGGCGTACGGCGTCGCGCCGTGGCGGTGGCCATCGCGATCGTGCACGACCTTCTCGACAGCGACACCGCCTCGCGGCCGCATCTACGACGGTCGATGTCCAAGTGGGCTCCGGGCCCCGACCCCGCCGGTGGCGGCGAGCGGATCCTGCTCACGCCCGGCATGTTCGGCCGAACGCGCATGGTGCTGGGCATGATTCGCTGTAATCGGCCGTGGCGTCTGGTCCCCGCGCTGTCGAGTGTGCTCGCCGCCGCGAGCGCCGCGTCGGCATTCGGTGTGTTCTACGCGAGCATCTGGCAGATGGCCGCCTCGATGACGCCTGCCCGACTCACGCTGATCGGCATCGCGGCCATCGTGGCCATCACGGTGTGGCTCATCTTTCCGCACGGCCTCTGGGAGCACCGACGGTTCCGATCCTCGACGACAGATCGGTGGATCTACAACTCCGCCACTCTCGGTACCGTCCTGGCCGGCGTGCTGTGCATGTATGCGGTCCTGTTCGCGGTCGTGTTGCTCTCTGCTGCCGTGGTGATTTCGCCCGAATTCCTCACTGCTCAGATCGAGCGTGAAGCGAACACGACCGACTACCTCTCCCTGGCGTGGCTGGCGGCATCGTTGGGCACGGTCGCCGGAGCAGTGGGCTCGTCGGTGTCCGATCGCAGCGACATCCTCAACGCCACCTACGGTCACCGAGAAATGCTCAGACGCCAGCACAGTGTCGACAGATCCGGGGCCGAGCAATTCAGCGAAGCCGAGTCTCAGGCCCGGTGACCGGCGTTTCGTCGCGACGGCGAAGAGCCAGGCACCTGTTGTCCGAAAAGGAGTGTGAGATCACTCGGGAGTAGCCACTTCGTCGCATGTGCTTCGGGACCGATCCCGTACAGAATCGAGATACGTACGGCCGAAACAGCAGTATTGCAACCGAAGGAGCTCGACAGTGCCCACTCTCGAACGAGACGTCGCTATCGTGGGCGCCGGCCCTTCCGGACTGGCCGCTGCAACCGCGCTCCGCAAGGCGGGATTGTCCGTCGCGGTACTGGAAGCGCGAGACCGCGTCGGTGGACGAACATGGACCGACACGATCGACGGCGCGAGCCTCGAAATCGGCGGCCAGTGGGTCTCCCCCGATCAGGAGTCACTGATCGCGCTACTCGGCGAACTCGGCCTCGAGACGTTCGACCGGTACCGCGACGGCGAGTCGGTCTACATCTCCGCCGCCGGTGAGCGAACCCGTTACTCGGGCGACTCGTTCCCCGTGGACGAGACCACAGCGAAAGAGATGGACCGCCTCGTCGCGCTGCTGGACGACTTGGCCGCCCAGGTCGGCCCCGAGGAGCCGTGGGCGCACCCGCTTGCCCGTGAACTCGACACGATCTCGTTCGAGCAGTGGCTGATTCGTGAGTCCGACGATGCCGAGGCACGAGGAAACATCGGCATGTTCATCGCCGGCGGCATGCTGACCAAACCTGCGCACGCATTCTCGGCTCTGCAAGCAGTCTTGATGGCCGCGTCGGCCGGTTCGTTCTCGCACCTGGTCGACGAGAACTTCATCCTCGACAAGCGCGTCGTCGGCGGTATGCAGCAGGTGTCGATCCGCATGGCGGCCGCCCTCGGCGACGACGTCATCCTCGACGCGCCGGTGCGAACGGCGCGGTGGAACTCCGACGGCGCAACGGTATTCGCCGACGGCGGCATCGAGGTACACGCCAAGCGCGTCGTTCTCGCCGTTCAGCCGAACCTGTACTCGCGCATCTCCTACGACCCGCCGCTCCCGCGCCGCCAGCATCAGATGCACCAACATCAGTCGCTGGGACTCGTGATCAAGGTTCACGCCGTCTACGACACCCCGTTCTGGCGCGAGGACGGGCTGTCGGGAACCGGCTTCGGTGCCTCAGAGATCGTGCAGGAGGTGTACGACAACACCAACCATCAGGACAGCCGCGGGACACTGGTCGGCTTCGTGTCCGACGCCAAGGCCGACGCGATGTTCGAGCTCGACGAACAGGAGCGCCGCACGAAGATCCTCGAATCCATCGCACATTACTTGGGGCCCAAGGCAACCGAACCGGTCGTATACTACGAGTCGGACTGGGGTTCGGAAGAATGGACCCGTGGTGCGTACGCGGCCAGCTTCGATCTGGGCGGTCTGCACCGCTACGGCAAGGACAGCCGCACACCTGTCGGCCCGATTCACTTCTCCTGCTCCGATATTGCCGCGGAGGGCTACCAGCACGTCGACGGCGCAGTACGGATGGGCCATCGCACCGCCGCAGACATCGTGTCGAGAATCGGCCACGGTATGCCCACCGCTGCGCTTGGGAGGCAGTGATGCAGTGGCGGATGCCGGCGGAAGGCGCTCGGCACCAACGGACATGGATGGCCTATCCGTCCGCGGGCTACTCCCTGGGTGCGACTGCCGAGGAGCAGCACGACGCGAGAACCGCATGGGCCGAGGTAGCGCACGCGGTCGCACGATTCGAGCCGGTGACGGTCGTCGTCGACCCCGACGAAACTGCCGTCGCACGCACTTACCTCTCGGCCGAGAGCACATTCGAGGTGGACATCCTCGAGGCACCGCTGAACGACGCGTGGATGCGCGACATCGGACCGACGTTCGTAGTGTCCGAGGACGGCCGCCTCGGCGGCGTCGACTGGGTGTTCAACGGCTGGGGCGCACAGGACTGGGCGCGCTGGGACAAGGACTCGAAAATCGGCGCATTCGTCGTCCGGAACTCCGGCGCGGAATCGGTCGAATCGCCGATCGTCAACGAGGGCGGCGGAATTCAGGTCGACGGGCTGGGCACAGTCCTCGTCACCGAGACGGTACAACTCGATCCCGGCCGCAATCCCACGCTGTCCAAAGCCGATATCGAGGCCGAACTGGCCCGCACGATCGGTGCGACCACGGTGATCTGGCTCCCCCGAGGACTCACCCGTGACTCGGAAGAGTTCGGAACCCGAGGCCACGTCGACATCGTCGCTGCAATCCCCTCGCCCGGCGTCGTTCTGGTGCACGACCAACGCAACCCCGAGCATCCCGATCACGAGGTGAGCAAGGCCGTGCTCGAGGTGTTCGAGAACAGCACCGACGCGCGTGGCGAAAAGTGGACGATCGTGAAAGTTCCGGCACCACAGGTTCTCCGCGACGACGAAGGCTTCGTCGACTACAGCTACATCAACCACTACGTCGTCAACGACGGCGTCATCGCCTGTAGCTTCGGCGATCACGCGGACGAGGAAGCCGCCGCCATTCTGTCGGCGGCGTACCCGGGCCGAACCGTCGTCAGCGTCGACGCTCGGCCGATCTTCGCCCGCGGGGGCGGCATTCACTGCATCACGCAGAATCAGCCGCACGTTCAACCGGCGGTGTGAGTACCCGATCTCGTGGTACCCCTGGAGTATGAGTGAATTCGCGACGGGACCGGTAGCTGCGACCGACGGCCCACCTCCATCGGTCCCGCCTTCATTGGGACTGTCGTCGACCCTGGTGGACGATGTTCCTGGCCTCACGGTGCCGTGGCAGGGCGCACCTGCACCGGATCCGCGGGTGCTGATCCTCAACGAGAACCTCGCCAGGTCACTGAGGCTCGACCCGTCGATGCTGCGCTCCCAGCAGGGCGTACGGGTGTTGTCGGGAGCTCTCGCACCGGCCGATTCGACCCCCTCGGCCATGGCGTACGCCGGTCATCAGTTCGGCGGATTCGTGCCGTTGCTCGGCGACGGTCGAGCCCTGCTGCTGGGCGAGCTGCACGACGAACACGGCCGACGAGTCGATCTGCATCTGAAAGGCTCGGGCGCTACGCCGTTCTCTCGCGGCGGCGACGGGCGCGCGGTGGTGAGTGCGATGCTGCGCGAGTACCTGATCAGCGAGGCCATGCACGCGCTGCACATCCCGACCACCCGCTCCTTGGCCGTCGTGACGACGGGTGAGCAGGTGGTGCGAGAAGCAGGTCCGCAAGCCGGTGCAGTGCTGGCTCGGGTTGCCTCGAGCCACCTGCGAGTGGGGACCTTCGAGTTCGCGGCCCGCCGCGAGGGCCTCGCGCAGAGCCTGGCCGACTACGCCATCGCGCGTCATTATCCCGAACTGGCCGACCTGCCGGCAGAGGGCGCGGAGAGTCGCTACCGGGCGTTCTTCGAGACCGTCGTCGACAGACAAGCAGCGCTGGTGGCGCAGTGGATGTCGGTCGGCTTCGTACACGGTGTCATGAACACGGACAACACGACGATCTCCGGCGAGACGATCGACTACGGGCCGTGCGCGTTCATCGACGCCTACGATCCCGCTACGGTCTTCAGCTCGATCGATCACGGCGGCCGCTACGCGTACGGCAATCAGCCCGCCGTCCTCGGTTGGAACCTGGCGCGATTCGGCGAAACCTTACTGCCGCTGGTCGATTCGGTTCCGGACCGCGCCATCACCGCTCTCACGGCAGTCCTGGACTCCTTCGGCGATCGCTACCGACAGCACTACGAGAACCTGATGGCCGCCAAGCTCGGCCTCGATGGGATCGCCCCGGACGACAGTCTCCTCGACGACCTGCACGGCCTGCTGCAACATTACCGCGCCGACTGGACCCTCACGTTCCGCGCGTTGGCGGAAAATCTGCGGGGCAACGACGCAGATTTCGCAGCCCTCGTACCGCACGAAGCGTCGGCATCGTGGCTCGAGCGGTGGCGGACGGCGGTGGTCGAGCGGGGCCACGACCTTCGGTCTGTCGCCGACGCAATGGACCGAGTGAACCCCGCGTATATTCCTCGCAACCACATGGTCGACGCTGCGCTCGCAGCGGCGACCGAGGGCGACCTCGCACCCTTCGACCGCGTGCTGTCGGTCGTGACGAACCCGTTCGACAGTCGGGTGGAGTTGTCGGACTACGCCGGACCCGCGCCCGTCGATTTCAGTGCGGGGTTCCGAACGTTCTGCGGGACGTGACCGCCTGAACCCAGCAGTTGCGACGCGACGTCCACGTCGCAACTGCTGTGCGGCACAGTGAGTTCGGGTCTACTTCTCGTCGGGATCCAGAGCGTCCTTGATCTTCCCCATGACGCCCTTCTCGGGACCCAGTGCGGCCGACGCGGGATCTCCCTTGGCCCCGTCGTACGTCGCGTACAACTTCGGATCGGGTGCAGGCGCGGATGCCTTCCCGCCCAGAGGCTGCGGATCGGCGAGGAACCCCATCTGCCGTTTGCCTTCGGGCGCAAGCCGATTCGCCCAGCCACCGGTCGAGGAGAACTCACCGTCCGAGAGGTGCCACAGATCGGTTGCGTGCTCGGATGCCTCCTCGTCGAGAAGTGCACTCGGTGCTACGACGTCCTCGAGTCCGTCGGCTTGCAGCTCTTCAATGGCTGCGAGCCACAGGTTCTGATGGTGCGTATCGCGAGCGAGATTGAACTGCAGCATGGCCTTGACGCCCGGGTCGTCGGTCATGTTGTACAGACGCGCGGTCTGCAGCCGCCCCTGCGCCTCGGCGGCAACGTTCGCACGAAAATCTGCGAGCAGGTTGCCACTGGCGATGATGTACCGACCGTTCCACGGGTAGCCGTTGGAATCCGCCGGGAGCGCACCGCCGCCGGACACGATCGCCTGCTGTGGATCCATTCCACCCATCACTGCCGCAACCACGGGATCGGTAGCAGCGGCCTTGGTCGACTCGGTGGCCGGTGCACCTTCGAGCAGACGAGCGACCATGGTGGCCAACATCTCCACGTGACCCATTTCTTCGGTCGCGATGTCCATGATCAGGTCCTTGTACTTGCCCTCCATGCGACAGTTCCAGCCTTGGAACAGATACTGCATGGTCACGGTCATCTCGCCGAATGCACCACCGATGAGCTCCTGAAGCTTGTGTGCGTACACAGGATCCGGCTTCTCGGGCTTGGCATCGAATTGTAGGTAGTCGGTGTGTCGGAACATAGGGACTCCAGTTCGGGTCGAAGTTCGAGCAGGTGACTCGATCCGGCTACCCGCCGAAATTCCCAGCAAACACTTTGCACTGCAAGGGTTTAGAACTCGATACACAGGTCGAGACCGCCACTTCTCCACGCCTCGACGACGGACACCGGCGGAACATCCGAGCACACACGGCTTTCCGCAGCACCGTCCGCACGAGGGCCGCGGCGCTATCGACCTACAGGTAAGTCCCCTGCAGTGCGTCCACTGCGGCGATTCGAGGTCTCGAAGGCGTCGTCGACGCGCCGACGACCCGACCGAGCGAGCCGGCACGCTCGACGTGCACACGTTCGCTGAGCCGTCGCACATTACGGTCGGCAGCGGAGGAGGCCAGGACGACGGTGAGGCGATACCCACGGCACAACAGCCGATGGGCCGCGTCGACGATGTACTTGGTTGCGGCATCACCGATCTCGGTGACACCGACCAGGTCGACCACCACCGGTCGGTCGGCGAGCACGGACCCCGCCAGGCAGTCTGCCAACAGGCGGGTATTGCCGGGGATCTCGAGTGCGCCCTGCACCGAGACGACGATGGGGCCGTCGTCTCCGCGGTCGACGGACATCGAAAACGACGAGGATTCGGGAATCATGGGCATTGACCTCCACAGATCGAAGACTGTGGCAGGGGAAGATCGTGGTTCGTACCGCAGTCGATTCTGCGGGCGTGGTCTCCACCCAATCACTGTGTAGGATACCCCGACTCGGGCATGGATGCGACCACCTCTGCGTTCGGCGGGGCCGTTGGCGTGCGCTCGGGACAGGTGCGAATGCACCCGCGAGGCTCTGTATATTATGACCCCGTTCGGTCGAGTCGGGGCCGGGAGTTGACGAGTGGCTGCCTGCTGTCCATGCGGGGGCCCGACCGAAACGAGCCCACCAGATGAGTGACTTTTCCATCGAAGACGACCGTCTTCACGACGCACCGGACGCCTCGGGTTCGGCGTTCGCCCGGATCGGGCAATACATCCAGGCGTTGCGCCGAATCAAGGGGAAGATTCTGACCGGTGCCGACGTCGATGCCGTTCTTCAAGCCGTGTGCTCCGAGGTTGCGGCCGTGGTTCCCGACGCAGATCTTGTCGGCATCACCATGCTCGACGACACCGGCCGACCGCGAACCGTGGCGTCCACCGACCCCGCTGTGCACGACATCGATTCCGACCAGTATCGCGCTGGTCAAGGCCCCTGCCTGCACGCCATCCGCAGCGGACGTATGGTTCGCGCACAGGCGCACGAGGCAGTAGCTCGCTGGCCTCGCTTCGCTGCCGAAGTGGCCGATCTGGGCGTCCACAGCTATTTGTCGGCCCCGCTGACGCCCGACGAGAACCGCCACGGGTCGCTGAACATCTACGGGACGAGTGCCGACGGCTTCGACCCACTCGACGAGGTCTCGGTGGCCCTGCTCGCCACCTCGATCGAGACCGTTATCGCGATCACCGAGCGCGCCCGGTCGGCCGAACGAGAAATCACCGGCCTGCGGACAGCGATGAAAACGAGAGCTGACATCGACCAGGCGAAAGGAATCATCATGGCGATGCGCGGAATCTCCGCCGACGACGCGTTCGCCCTGCTGTCCGAGCAGTCGCAGAACAGAAACATCAAGGTCAGCGAGATTGCGTCGGCGATGATCGAGTCGGTTGCCGAACATTCGAACCCTCGAACCGGCCTGCACGAAGAAACGAACAGTGGGTATGATTCGGACAGCGTGGTGTAGCCCCTGCCCGCAGTCGACAGCGCCGCTCGCACCGGGTTCGCCTCGGTTCTGCAATCCTTGCCGGTCTCGGTTGCGCCGCAGTGCGCCGTTCGACGAACATGCCACTGCACAGGGTAAGGACGGTGACCCCCTATGAAACACAACGAATTGCTCGGGCTCGGCATCGCCAGCGAACACCATGACAACGCAATTGTTCTGCGGGTCAACGGAGCAGTGGATCTCGCGACCGCGTCCGATCTCGCCCACCACATCGAACAAGCGGTCACGGCAGCGCCTGCAGCCGTGATCGTCGATCTGTCGGGGGTGTCCTTCCTGGCCTCCGTCGGCATGAGCGTGCTCATCGCAGCTCGCCGAAAGGCATGCTGCTCAACCTCGTTGGTGGTGGTCGCATCCGGGCCGACCACGGGGCGACCGATGCATCTGGTCGGACTCGATGCTGCGATTCCGATTTTCACCGATATCGATTCGGCCCTCGAGTCCGTCGGTTCGTCGCTGAGAAAGTCCGCAACAGGGGCATCGGGCTCGTCCGAGTCCGGTGCCGGGTGTCCAGAATGTGAGACCGGCACGTCGACCGCGGATGTACACACTGCGTGAACCGGTCCGATCCCCACCGCCTGCCCGTCGAGATCGCACTAGTCTTGGTCGATGACGACAGGTGACGAGGACGAGGACCACCGTGCGTGGAACGACAAAGCGCGCAACGAAACCCCCACTCAGCAGTTGGATCGCAATTGGTCTTCGTTGCTACAGGAACTCCGTGTCGTACAGACCGGTGTACAACTTCTGACTGGGTTCTTGTTGACCCTGCCGTTCCAGGCCCGCTTCGACGGGCTGTCCACGGCCGGCCACGTGGTCTATCTGATGACGGTGTCGGCGTCGATGCTCGCGACCATCCTGCTGGTCGCTCCCGTGAGCATGCACCGACTCCTGTTCCGGCAGCGTGCAATAGGGGTCATAGTGCGCGTCGGCAACATACTCGCCATCAGCGGTCTCGCCATGTTGGGAGTGACATTGGTGGGTGCTGCCGCCCTGACGTTCGAGATAGTGCTCGGTGTGCGCGCCGCAGCCCCCGCGGCCGCTGTCGTGGCGTCGACGGCCGTCGCGTTCTGGTTCCTACTGCCCCGGATCCACCGCCGTCGGTGACATCTCGTCGGCAGTGCCTCAGGACCGGCAGTCGACGGCGGTACGCCACCACCGATCGTCCGGCCCAACCGGAACGGTGCGCTTGTGTCGGGTCTTGTCGTACCAGCGCTCGATGGTGTGCACCGCCTCGTCGTCGACGGGTCCGCCTTGCAGGTACGCATCGATCTGTGCGTAGGTGACGCCGAGAGCTTGTTCGTCCGGGAGCGCAGGACGATCGTCCTCCAGATCGGCTGTCGGCACTTTGCGCCACGTCGACTCCGGCGCGTCCAGGTGCCGCAAGAGCTGCGCGCCTTGACTTTTGGTGAGGCCGCTCAGCGGAGTGACGTCCGCGCCGCCGTCACCGTACTTGGTGAAGAAGCCCGTCACCGCCTCAGCCGCATGATCGGTACCCACCACGAGGAGGTTCTCCTGGCCTGCGATCGTGTATTGCGCGATCATGCGTTCACGCGCCTTGATGTTTCCCCGTACGAAGTCGGCAATGCGCGGGGTACCCAAAGCGGAGGCGGCCGACCTAGCCGAGGCGTCGACGGCGTCGCGGATATCGACCGTGAGCGTCCGGTCCGGCTCGATGAAGTCGAGTGCGACGACGGCGTCGGATTCGTCCGCCTGAGTTCCGTACGGCAGACGCACTGCGACGAACGTGGCCTGCGCACCGAGTTCCGCGGCCTCGCGAACGGCCAACTGAGCGAGCTTTCCTGCCAGGGTGCTGTCCTGCCCCCCGCTGATGCCGAGCACTAAACCTGCTGCCCCACTGACTTTCAGGTAATCGGCGAGGAAGGCGACCCGACGGCGGATTTCCTCGTCGAGATCGATCGACGGCCGGACGCCCAGCTCGTGCTGAATACGGCTTCGGACACTGGAATCGGTACTCATACTGCGCTCCGATCTCGTTGACGAACAGTTGTCTGCACTCACCCGGCGGTGGTTACCTGTGGGCCCGTTTCCGCGCGTGGCGCAGCAGGGTATCGAGGGAAAACGCCATGGTCCGGGCCAGAACTTCTTCCGGTTCACCCTCGAAGTGCTTGCATTCGGTGCTCACGTCGCCGCGGTCGTACACCGCTGCCCACACCGTCCCCGGTGGTTGGTCTTCCTGGCTTTGCGGCCCGGCTTCGCCGGTGACGGCGATCGTCAGATGTGCTCCGATCAACGACGCCGTCGATCGAGCCATCGCCGCCGCGGCCTGCTCGCTGACGACCGGGCCGTCGGGGACCTCGAGCAGCGTGTGCTTCACGCTCTCGTGGTAGGCGACGATACCGCCGCGGTACCACTGCCCCGAGGACGGTGCCTTGCCGAGCATGGCCGCGAGATTTCCGGCGGTCAGCGATTCGGCGGTGCCGATCGCGATGTCGTACGTCTGCGCCAGGTCGGCGATCTTCCTACATACCGCGGAGGCATCGACCTCGGTCGGTAGACGCTGTTCTGCATCGGTGTCCATCACACACGCTCCGTACCTGATTCGTCGAAGGTGTTCGCCGGATTGTTTCAGCGACTGGTTCTGTGGGCGCGGGGCCGGAGGCTGCAGGGGTTGAACCTCCGGCCCCTGACTCGACCGCACGGCCCGGGCGCGTACGCCGAGCTGTGTATCGACTTCCACGCACGACGGCAGTCCAAACACGGGATGTGCGACCGATATTCGGTTCTGTATTGCTGATGCCGGACCCTTGGCACGTATTCGAGAGCAGTGCTAATTTCGGATCGACAGTCAGTTCCAGGAGGTGGATCATGCAGAATCGACATACTTCTGCGGGGGCAGAGCGGCCGGTTGCGTTCTATTCCGACACAGACCGAGCCATGATCGACTTTGCCCTGAGATGGGTGAATCACGGAGGCGGACCGGACGACGAAATCCGGTCCGCCTTCGCCATGTCGACTCAGGACTTCTACCGCACTGTGCTGGATATCCTCGACCGCGACCCCGGCAGCGTGTTCGGTGAGTTCGGCCTCAGCCCCGTCATGGTGACGCGGATCAAAGCCATTGCCAGACGGCGCATCTGGCTTACTCAGTGACCAGCTGGTGGTGAGGCCCGCAGACTATGGACAGGATCGACCACCGCGATCAACCCGCGTCCTGTGCCACCGGCGAGTTCCACTCGGCAGTAGTGAATCGGGCTGCGTGAGCAGCGACGGCGGCAGCGTCTGCATTGCGCGAGAAGATCCGGCGTTGGCGTTGCGCGCCGTTCCCGAGTTGCGTCAACCGTTCGAGGGAAGTCTGTACGCAGCGGAGGTCGCCTGTGCTGGTCAGCGCTGGTTCCACGTAGCGGACGAGCGATCGGAGCAGACTCGATGCCGACACCGGTTTCCCGGTGCTCGGATCCACTCCGACGCCGGTCAATCCATCCATGCGGGCACGGTGGTATGCCGCTGCGAGATGATTCTCGGCCACGACGAGTGCCGGCTCGCCGCGGTCGATGGACCGAAGGGCCGTGACGACGAGACCGCGGACCAGTGCAGCGGACAACACCACCTCCTCGGCGACGGCAGGTACGTCGCCGACCCGCACCTCGACGGTCGGCTGGTGGGAGCTGGGCCGTACATCCCAGTAGAGCGATGCTTCGTCGAGAATCATGCCGGTCTCGATCATCGAGCCGACCAGGTCTTCGTACTCCGCCGTCGAACTCAGGTGAGGGGGCGGACCAGCAGTCGGCCACCTGCCCCACACCGTCGAACGCCAACTCGAGTGCCGAGTGTCGACGCCGTCGTGGATCGCGCTGTTGCACGTCATCGCCAGAAGCGTGGGGAGCCAGGGCCGTACGACATTGCATACCCCGATCGCCGTCTCCTTGTCCGGCACCTCGACATGAATGTGACCCCCACACGTGGCAACGCTCTCTGCCAGTGCCCCGTAGGTCTCGGCAAGACGCCGATAGCGAGAGCCGTCGGAGATGGGCAGGCGGCCACGATCAGCAGGCGCAACCGGCGAGACACCTGCCGCCAGTAGGTGGGCTCCCTGTGCCAGGGCCACCGCCGACAGCGTGGCGCGGGTGGAGATCACGTTCTCCCGCAATTCGCGAAGACACTGCAGCGGAGGTGAATTGGCCTCCACCTGCACCTCGGTCAGCTCCGAGACGGCATCGATTCCCGCTGCTCGGGCATGCGCGACGACACCGGGGCCGACCGCCACCGGACGCAGCATGTCGATGTCGGCGAGGAAGAACTTCTCCTCCACTCCGACCGTGGGCACTGCCACTGCACTCATCGGGCGCTGTCGCCCGGGTGATCGCCGACGACCACCGCGAGATACACCGCGGCGACGATCGTGCGCGGTGCGGAACTGCCGGTCACGCCGACCGCGCAGGCGTCTCGCCTGTGCAGGAATTCGAAACCTGTTCGGCTCTCGCCGGTTTCACCGCACTTCGAACGGCATCCGCTACGCATTCTCCGATGACCGGAATTGCCGATCTGTCGATCGACCCGGCGATGCGGATGACGACCGGTCCGCCGACGAGTTCGTCCACGGACAGCGCGAATGCGCCGTCCTCGGGATTGTCCGGCCCACAGAACGACAATCGAATCGATTCCGGATCACTGTGCACCGACCGTAGAAACACCATTGCCCACCTCCACCGGCTCGCGACCGGAGACTGTCGGCTGCCTCTGACACCAGTTCTCGAGAAAACGAGTCTCGGTCCATCAGGTGTCGAAGAACGCGGTCGGGCACATCTCGCAGTCGCTACTTCCTGACTACGGGGCTTCTCCTCAACCGCGTGGAAACAGTGTATACACAATTGCGCCTGGCGAAACACGCTACGCCGCTTCGATTGTCAGCGGTTGACGGTTGAACCGACCGCGATCCAGCACCCGAGAGCTGTACCGAACACGCTCCCCGCTTCGACCACAACGAACGTCGGCACTGCCCGTTGTGAGCGTTCCAGCGATGGCAACTCCCTCGTGTGAGGTTTCGCAACGCGGCTCCACGTAATAGGGTGTTGTTCGACGCCCAGTTGCGATGACCGTGCTGGCCGCGTCTCGAGCACGCTGACTCCAAAATCGGGTCGGCATATCCCACACCCTTCACCGGTGCCGGGCTATGCGCCCGAAAGGGGCCGTGCGAACCCATCAGGGATCGAATCGATATGCACGTTGCGCTTGTCTCCGAACACGTGAGTCCGATAATGGATGCGGCCGGCATCGAGGCAGAACAATCGGCTGCCCAGCTCGATCGGTTGGCTTCGTCGCTGGCCCGCGCCGGCACCCGGGTCGATGTGTACACCAGGAAGCAGAATCCGGATCACGAGGACGAGCTGCTCACCCCCGACGGTTACCGGGTGGTCAACCTGTCTGCGGGGCCGGCTGTCCAGATGACCGAAGAGGAATCGATTCCTCACACGAGTGCGTTCGCCTCCTCGCTCCGCGATCACTTGCTCCGAACCAGACCGGATGTTGCACATGCACATTCATGGGTGTCGGGGCTGGCAACCGTACTGGCCGCCGGCGCGACGGGCGTCCCCACGGTGATGTCCTTCCACGGTCTCGCCGCGACCGACCGACCCGTATCCCCGGCGGCCGGCACCGATTCGATGGTTCCCCGGGCCGCAATGGAGAAGAAGATCGCTCGATCGGCGAGCCGCATCATCGCGTCATGTCCCGACGAGGCCGACATGTTGACGCGGATGGGCGTCGCCAGAGCCAAGGTGTCCATCGTCCCGACCGGGGTGGATCTGAGTGACTTCGATCCCTCCGGACCGACCGCACCACGCAGCGGTGCCGCGTGTCGGGTGACGACCGTCGGGTCGGACGCGGACGTATCGACCATCATCGAACTGCTCGGAAAGCTCGAGAACACCGAATTGGTCGTCGTCGACGGCGAGCCACGCGATTCCCGCGGCGTCGCGCAGCTACGCACGACGGCCGCAGCACACGGCATGGCCGGCCGCACCGTGTTCACCGGCCCGGTCCGCCATCGCCACATGTCGTCGCTGTTGAGGTCGGCCGACGTGTTCGTCTGCCTGTCCCCGACCGAATCGGCAGGGATCGCCACCCTCGAAGCCATGGCATGCGGGCTTCCCGTCGTCGCGTACGGAGCGGGCTACGCGGGCGAGCTGGTGATCGACGGGGTCACCGGCCGCTCGATCAGGCCGGGCGACCGTCGTCGCTTGGCACGAGAGCTGGCCCTGCTCGTACGCAACGACTCCAGGCGTTTCGAGCTGGGGGTGTCGGGCTCCGATCGTGCGCAATCCCGCTTCTCGTGGGACCGCATCGCCGAGGACACCTCACGCGTCTACGAGGCAACAGTGCTCGCAGGGTCGACTCACGACCATCCGGTACCACCGACTGCACCCGCTCGTCGGCACACGGTGTGAACAGTCGGCGAGCCTATCGGGACGAGCGTCCCTTGTTCGATTCGGAACCGAGGTCGACGAGTTCTGCGGCCAAGGTGGCCACCGGGACGTTCTCGGTCTGCGACAGCCGTGAAATCAGGTCGAACGCCTGTACCGCGTCGATGCCGTAGCGCTCCATCAACATGCCCTTGGCCTGGCCGATGATGTCCCGTGAAGCCAAGCCGGACTTGAACTGCTCGGTCTTGTTCGCCGCATACAACGCCACCGCAGCGTGGGTTGCGAGCACGCGACCCAGTTCCTCGTCCTCGTCGCTGAACGCATCACTGGTCAGTGCGAACAGGTTGAGCGCCCCGATGGTGTCCTCGTTGGTGTAGAGACGGAAGGACAGGCTACTGAGAACCCCTGCTCCCACCGCCTCCGGACCGAAACGTGGCCAGCGGGAATCGGAGCGGAAGTCGTTGCATCGCACGAACAGCTCGCTTCGTGCGGCATCGATGCACGGCCCCTCGTCGAGGCGTTCCTGCATCGCGTCCAGGCGAACCGGCAGCTCACTGGTCGCGGCGTGCGACTGGTACTTCTTCGGCCCCGCCACCACGAGAATATCGGCGCAATCGACCGCGGGTATCAGAGATCTGGCGCTCTCCGTCACGCCGCGCAGGGTGTCGTCGAGACTGGACGGTGCGAAGAAAGACCTCGTCGCTTCGGCAATCGCCTGTGTCAGGTCGCGAGCTGGCGTCGATCGATCAGGTCCCATACCTGACGATGCTAATCAAGAGGAATCGATCGCTCGACGGTTGAGTCCACCGTAAGCGGGGCATGCAGAGCGCAGCAACCAACCGACCGACGATCAGGAGTGCTCATGACGATGCCGACCGACGCAGGTGCAGAGATTCCATCCGAGGGCAGCAACGACGGACCGCGCGAAGAATCTCGAGACGAGGCTGCAGTCGGTGCTCACGTCGACGAAGAGAACGTCCCGCATCCACCCGAGGACGACACGCAGAACTGATTCACTCGGCGGTCGGGGTCAGGCGGAAGATCGGAAACCGCCTGCCCTCGGCCGTTTCCGTATATTTCGCGAATCCGTCCGAAGCGTCGAGAAACTTCTGCCATTGCCGGTCCCACTCGGATTCCGGAATCTCGTCGGCGTCGACTGCAACGGTTCGAATACCTCCGTCTCCGGGTGCCTCGATGTCGATGGCCGGATGGGCGCGCAGATTGTGCACCCACGCTGGATCTTTCGGTGACCCGGCAGCCGAGCCGACCACCAACCAGCTCTCTCCCTCCCGAATCGCCATGAGTGGGTTGAGCCGCACCGCACCGCTCTTGGCACCGATCGTGTGCAGAACGACCAGTGAATCACCGAAGCCGGCCGTGGACACGTGGCCACCGTTGCTTCGAAACTCGTCGATGATGATGTCGTTGAAGTCGGCCATGGGCCGATTATGCCGTCGATGCGGCGCGGCCACTCCGGTTTTCGTCAGCGTCCGGTGGTCTCAGTTTCCCGGTATTACGCCCTCGTGATCGACGAGCAGCGACAACGACTCCCAATTCTCCTGCACTGCAGCGGCCGCGCCGTCCGCGTCACCCTCACTGCACAGGGTGATGATTCGTTCGTGCTGGGCTATCGAATCGCGGCCCACCAGCGAGGCGAATCGTAGGCGTTCGAGTCGGCGCAGGGTCGGCGTCACCTGCTCGAGAACCGTGACCACGACCTGATTCTGACTCGCTTGTACGGCGACTGCGTGGAATGCGTCGTCGCCGGCCAGCGCGAGGTCCACATCGCCTCGGGTGAATGCAGCGGCGAAATCCTTGTTGGCTCGACGCATCGCGGCGATGTCGCGCTTGTTCATCAGCGGTACCGCCGTCCGGACCGCGAGGGCGTGCATCGATGCCGCGACCGCTTGGGCGTCCAGCACCGCCTTGCGTTCGATGGTCGAGACGATGGTCGAACGCCCGGGCTGGGTGTGCACGAGGCCCGCCAGTTCCAGTCTCGCCATGGCATCGCGAATAGGCGTACGCGATACCCCGAGCCACTGCTCGAGTTCGGTATCCCGCAGCCGCTCGCCGGGCGCGAAGGTGCCGTCGACGATGGCATCGCGAATCGAGACGTAGGCGTTGTCGCGCAGCAGAGAGCGCTTGTGTTTTCCGAGCTCGACGGGGACCGGCATGCAAAATATCGTAGCCCACCGCTTTCGCTGACTAGGCGCGCGACGTACAGTATGCGATATATTGCATCCTGCATGACACACCGATCAAAGGAGAACCACGTGGCGATCGCGGACTTCGAGCGTTATCCCCTCACCTTCGGCCCGAGCCCGATCCACCCGATGGAACGATTGAGCGCACACCTCGGCGGAGCAAAGATCTGGGCCAAGCGAGAAGACGTCAACGCAGGATTGGCCTACGGCGGCAACAAGACCCGCAAGCTCGAGTACATAGTTCCCGACGCGCTCGCGCAGGGTGCCGACACGTTGGTCTCGATCGGTGGCGTGCAGTCCAATCACACGAGGCAGGTGGCCGCGGTCGCAGCGAAGCTCGGACTCAAAGCCGTTCTTGTGCAGGAGAAGTGGGTCGACTGGCCGGACTCTGTCAACGACAAGGTGGGCAACATCCTGCTCTCCCGCATCATGGGTGCAGACGTCCGCCTCGATCCGTCGGGCTTCGGCATCGAATTCAAGGACAGCTGGCAGAAGGCCATCGAGGACGTCGAGCGAGCGGGCGGCAAGCCCTACGCCATTCCCGCGGGCGGCTCCGACCACAAGCTCGGTGGACTCGGCTTCGCCAACTGGGCGTACGAAGTACAGAAGCAGGAAGAGGAGCTCGGCATCTTCTTCGACACGATCGTGGTGTGCAGCGTGACCGGGTCGACGCATGCCGGCATGATCGCCGGTTTCGCCGGGCAGGATCGGCCGCGTCGAGTGATCGGCATAGATGCATCCGCCAAGATCGCTCAGACCCGCGATCAGGTGGCCCGAATCGCCCGTAACACCGCAGAACTCATCGAACTGGGGCGCGATCTTCGCGACGACGAGATCACCGTCCTCGAAGGCTGGGCCGGCGATTACTACGGCATTCCCGTCGAGTCCACGATCGAGGCCATCAAGCTCACCGGCCGTCTCGAAGGCGTGATCATCGACCCGGTGTACGAGGGCAAGTCCATGGCCGGACTGATCGATCTGGTTCAGCAGGGAGACATCGGCAAGGACTCCACCGTTCTCTACGCACACCTGGGTGGTCAGCCGGCCCTCAATGCATACAGCGGAATCTTCTGAGCTGGACTTCGTAGTATCGGTGCCCGAGGATCAGCTGGTGATCCTCGGGCACCGAACCTGTTTCTCCACCGGCCGACACAACTCGGCACGACGAGCGAAGGTGTGCGCATGAGGCAGCGCTCCGACGAGTTGGACTCGCTGAGTTGCCGAATCACGGCGGCGCTGCAGGTCAATCCCCGAGCGTCCTGGGTCAGCATCGCCGATGCGCTCGGCGAACCCGAACGCACCGTCACCCGACGCGGCAAGGAACTACTCGATTCCGGGGACGTACGCGTCGTCGGAGTCATCGGCGCAACAGGCGCAGTCGTTCTGCGAGCTCGATGTCACGTCGGGATGGCACGCGCCGTGGCAGTCGGGTTGGCGCGCCGCGACGACACGATGTTCGTGTACGCCACGTCGGGGCACGAGGAATGCGTCGCCGAAGTCCTGGTCGACGATGCCCATCTGGCGGATCTGATGCTCGACGACCTACCCGGCATCACCGGGATCAGACGCATTCGGGTCGATCCCATCACGCGGGTCTATCGCTCGGTCCGCGAGTGGCGGCCGGCGATTCTGAATGCGCACCAGATCGCGGCCCTGACGCCTCCCGTACACGAGGGCTACCAACCGGACGGCCGTGTGGGACCGGAGATCTCGACCCTGCACCGCAGCATTCTGCGCGTCCTGGCCGAGGATGCCCGGACGCCCACCTCGGACATCGCGCGCGTCGTCGGCGCTACCGAGAACACTGTCCGACGCCACATGGACACGCTGGAGCAGACCAACAAATCCCGACTGCGGGTGGTCGTCGAACCGGCCTTGCTGGGATATTCGGCGGAAGCCCTTGCCTGGGTGAAGGTTCCGCCTCGACACCACGAAGCACTGGTCGAGCTATTGCTCGCACATTCCGAGGTTCGGTACGCGGTGGCCCTCGCAGGATCCGACAGTCTGCTCGTGAACCTCGCGTGCCCGGATCGAATGGCGTTGCATCGCATGACAACTACGTCCGATTGGACCACCCTGGCCGACGCGATCTCGGTGGTATCGATTCTGCGGGCCACCAAGCGCAGCGGCAACCGTCTGCTGGCCGCGGACTCCGCGTCGTACCTGTACTGACCCGGTACGACGGGGTCCCTGCGGTCAACGAATGGGCGCGCCGGGGCCCAGCGGGATGCCGAGCAAGTACCAGACTGCGAACAACGCCGCCCACACGATCAGCATGCCCAGCGCGACAGGGATGGTGAACGAGGCGAGGGTACCGATGCCCGCGTTCTTCTTGTAGCGCTGGATGAGTCCGAGGGTGAGCACGAAGTAGGCCGACATCGGGGTCATCGCGTTGGTGCAGGAGTCGGCGATTCGGTAGACGGCCTGGGTCGTTTCCGGGTTGACGTCGATGTACATGAGCATCGGCACGAGAACCGGGGCCAGCATCGACCACATGGCCGAACCGCTGGTGACGAGCAGGTTCATCACCGAGATCAGCACCAGCATCATCGCGAACACCACCAGCGGGTGCAATCCACCGGCCTTCAACAGTTCCGCGCCCTCGACCGCGACCACGTTACCGATGCCGGTCCACTTGAAGTAGGCGAGGAACTGCGAAATCGCGAAGAACAGCACCAGGATCGGAGCAAGGGTCTTGATGCCGACGGCCATCGATTCCGGGATCTCACGGAGCTGCCGAAGACTGCCGGTGGTCCGTCCGTACACCCACCCCACCAGTACGAAAGCGATCGCGATGAAGAACGCGATGTTCTGCAGCACGATCGACTGCACGAACCCGCCGTCCTCACCCCGCAGCGGCGACGAGGCAGGAAGCAGGGCGGCGACGACGACGGCCACGTACGCCGCCAAAGCTGCTCCGGCGCGGCGCATTCCCTTCTTCTCGATCGGCTCGAGATCCAGCGCCAGCTTCTCTGCGCCGTCCTCGACGCCCTCGTCGGCATCGAGATTCATGTGCTTGGCCATCACCAACTCCACCACCAGGGTGATGAAGACCGAAATCACCAGCGACGACGCAAGACTGAAGAAGTAGTTGTCCACCGGGGTCACGCTGTAATCGGCGTCGACGATCTGAGCGGCGGAGGTCGTCAACGACGACATGATGGCATCGCTGGGTGTGATCAACGGTGACGCGTTGTAGCCACCGGCGATGGCTACGAACGCCACCATCATGCCCAGTACAGGACTTCGGCCCGCTGCCTTGAACGCCATTGCCGCCAGCGGAAGGACGACGATGAATGCCGCATCGAACATGACGTGAGACATGGTCCCGGCGAAGGCAACCGAGAACGTCACCCACTTGGCGGGCAGCTTCACGATGGTGGCGCGCAGCAGCGTGGTGAGCACACCGGAATGCTCGGCGACGGACACGCCCAGGATGACGGTCACGATGATGGGGAGCGGCGCGAACCCCGCGAAGTTGTCCAGTGCCGTTCCGAAGATCATGGCTACGCCGTCACTGCTGAGCAGGCTGCGAACCATCGACACCTCACCGGTGCTGGGTAGCACCACTCCGGTGCCCAGGGCGGCCAGGATCGCGCTGACCACTGCCAGCACTGCGGCCAGAAGCCAGAACAGCAGGAAGGGGTGCGGCAGTCTGTTGCCGACGCGTTCGATGCCGGACACGAGGCGGAACAGTGTCTTCAGTCCCCAGGGCATTCGTGTTTCGGGCGCATCCGCAGTTGCCGGTGGACCGTCGATCTGACTGGACATGATTGACTCTCTTTCGCATACCGTCGGATTGCGACCGAGCCCCGGGCTCGGATGTCCTGCTCACTCAAGTCGGTTCACGTTGCCGATATGTTGCATGTGTGGAATTTTCGGCCGTCTGAGCGAAACCGCCAATCGAACGGCGAAAACGCTCAATGGACGACGATGGACCGGCGCACTCCGCGTGGTGGTGCAGTCTTGAAACAGGCTTGCGACAACAACTCCGGTCGATCCGGATCGAAGCGAGGAGTTTCATGACCCGCGACATTCAGTCACTGTCCCTGCGAGCGCTGGCGGCACACATCCGCAATCGCGAGATCTCGGCCCGCGAGGCGCTCGAGTCGCATCTGGCTCGCATCGACGAAGTCAACCCCATCGTCAACGCGATCGTCACCTTCGACATCGATGCGGCGACCGAACGTGCGAGTGCAGCGGACCGCGCAACGGTGTCCAGTGAGGCACTGCCCGTCCTGCACGGCGTCCCGATGACGCACAAGGACAATCACCTGACCGCCGGTCTGCGCACGACTTTCGGCTCGCCGATTCTGGCCGACAACATCCCCACCGAGGACTCGGGCATCATCGCCCGCCTCAAGCGCGCAGGTGTCAACACCACCGGCAAATCCAACGTTCCCGAATTCGCCGCAGGCTCACACACTTTCAATCCGCTGTTCGGTACCACCACCAATCCGTACGATCCGACTCGCAGTGCCGGCGGCAGCAGTGGCGGTGCCGCCGCCGCCATCGCCGCCGGGATACAACCGGCGGGCGACGGGTCGGACATGGGCGGGTCGCTGCGCACTCCGGGATCGTTCTGCAACCTCGTCGGATACCGGCCGTCGTCGGGCCGAATTCCGATGCTGCCCGCCAAGAACCCGTGGGCCTGGATCGCTCGGCAGGGCGTGCTCGCGCACGACATCGAGGACGTGCGTTTTCTGATGCGCGCACTCGCCGGTCCGGATGCGTCCAGCCCTCGTGGTCTCCCGCTGGACGACTCGTACCGCTCGGAGGAGGCCGGCTCGCTGCGTGGGCTGAAAGTCGCGTGGACAACGGATTTCGGTCTCGGCATACCCGTCGACCGTGAGGTGATCGACGTCCTGAGCCGCCGACTGCACGTGTTCGAGCAACTCGGTGCCAGTGTGGACGTCGATTGCCCGGACTTGTCCGACGCGGACGAGGTGTTCCAGACGACGCGTGCGTTCGACTTCGCTACCGCCTACGGCCACCTGCTGGACGAACACCGGCACCACATGAAGGGCGCCGTGCAGTGGAACGTCGACAAGGGAATGGCGCTCACGACCCGAGACATGATCTCCGCCAACACCGCTCGCAAGAATCTCGATGCGGCAGTGCGGCAGTTCTTCTCGCGATACGACGTGTTGATCGCGCCTGCCGTTCAGGTACTTCCGTTCCCCGCGGACGAGGAGTACCCCGCCGTCGTCGACGGCACGCCGATGAACAATTACCTCGACTGGATGCGGGCCGCTTCGCTGATCTCGGCGACAGGCCTGCCGTCACTGTCGATGCCCGGCGGCTTCAGCTCATCCGGCCTTCCGGTTGGATTGCAGATCGTCACCGCCGATCGCGCCGATCACCTGCTGCTTCGGGTGGCACATGCATTCGAAGCCGAGACGGCTTTCCACCGTCGCGCCCCGAAATTGTCGGCGGTCACCGTCTGACCGAGCCCTCGGGCCGAATCCACGCCCCTCGTCCGAATTCACTTCCGCTGTGCGCGGTGTGGATTTTGCACGAGGGGCGTTTTTCGTCGAAAACTCTGGGTGTCACGTACTTGACAACTTCACCTCACTGTGACCACCATTACAGCATCAAGTGATAGGACTTATCACTCTATGAGAGGAAGACATGAAAGTAGCGATTCTCGGTCTCGGCGAAGCGGGCACCCTCTACTCGTCGGGATTTGCGGCAGTCGGCTGGGAGGTAGCCGGTTTCGACCCTGCCGACACTGCAACGCCGTCGGACGTCACTCGTTTCGCCGACGTCTCGGACGCAGTGGCCGATGCCGACCTGGTTCTGAGCCTGACGAGCTCCAAGGTGGCCGTGCAGGCCGCAGCAGCGGCGGCCCCACACCTGAGCGCGGGAACGACCTACGCGGACATGAACTCCGCATCTGCCACCGTGAAAAAAGACGTGGCAGCAGCGGTGACGGCCGCCGGCGTCACTTTCGCCGACGTCGCCGTAATCGGTTCCGTCCCGGCGAACGGAGCACGCACAGCCCTGGTTGTCAGCGGTTCGGGGTCCGGCGCAGCAGCAGAGCATTTCCGGGCCGTGGGCGCACCCGTCGAAGATATCGGCGGGGCGCCCGGCGACGCGTCACGACGAAAGTTGCTGCGCAGCAGCTTCATGAAGGGCCTCGGTGCCCTCATCGTGGAATCCACCGACGCCGGTGCTGCGGCAGACGCCGAGCAGTGGGTTCGCGGTCAGATCGCCGCCGAGCTGTCGGGTGGCTTCGATGCCCTCGATCGGCTGCGCGACGGTACCCGGAAGCACGCGGCCCGTCGTGCGGTGGAGGCGGCGGCATCGGTGGACCTGCTCGACGAGCTGGGTGTCCGTCCGATTCTCGCCTCGGCGGCCGCCGAGCTGCATGCCGGATTGGCCGATGCCAACGGGCGCGACGTCGGCGAACTCGCCGAGGCCTACGCAGGGCTGCCGGTCGCGAACATCGGCGACGCTCGCCAACGTATGGGAATGGTCGACTCGGGTATTCACGCGATGTGGAAGGGCGCTCGCACCGTGGGTCGGGCGCGTACGGTGTGGACGCGAGCGGGAGACAACAAGGCACTGCAGGCGGCGGTCGCCAAAGTGCTTCCCGGTGAGGTGATCGTCATCAACGGACATGGCGACCTCAACCGCGCCCTGATGGGGGAACTGCTCGCCGAGCGCGCCCGCTCCCGTGGGTGCGTAGGCATGGTCATCGACGGCGCAGCACGAGACATCGACGTGCTCGAGGAGATCGGCTTCGGAGTCTGGGCCCGAGCGGTCAACCCCGCGGGCCCCTACAAGGACGGTCCCGGCTACAACGACATACCTGTCGCGGTCGGCGGCGTCGTCTGCAACCCCGGTGATCTCGTCGTCGCCGATGACGACGGTGTCATCATCGTCCCCGCTGCCGAAGCGTTCGGCAGCCTGGCCGGTGGCCGCGCCGTCGAGGCCGACGAAGCGCAGCGCCGCGCCGCGATCATCGCAGCCAGGACCGCATCATGATCGCCATCTGGGCACTGGTGTCGTTCATCGTCGCCATCATCTTCTGGAATGCGGTGCTGAAACGAAACATCGGCGAGTCGATGATCGTCGGGTTTCTGGTGGTCGGTGCATTCGCCGGCCGGAGCGCACCCGAATACATGTGGCACGGATTTCTCGACTCGATGCAGGAAGAGGTCACCTTCGCCGGGCTGGCCTTCATCTTCATGAGCTTCGTGCTGGCCAAGACCCCGGTACTCGACCGCCTCATCGATATCCTGAACACCTTCTTCGGCCGCCTGCGCGGCGGACCGATCTATACCTCGACGGTGGCGGGCGGCATGTTCGGTGCCATCGCACACGTAGGTGCATCCGTCACCGCCGCCGTCGGATCCGTGACGGTGCCGTGGATGAAGCGATCCGGCGTCAGCGGCGAACTGTCCGCCACCGTCGTCGCCGGCTGTGCGGGAATGGGTGTGACCTTCCCCTTCAGCGCGACCATGTTCATCCTCGTCGGCTCCACTACCGTCACCGGCTTGATGGAACCCGACGAGATCATTCTCCCCCTTGCGTTGGCCGGCTTATGGTGTCTCGGTTACCGATTGGCGCTGAACTACTACCTGGTCCGCAAGAACGGCCTGCAGCCCATCGCCGAGGAAGACCGCATTCCCGCTCGAAAGAGTCTGCGCGCCGGATGGACGTCGCTTCTGCTCTTCGTGCCGATCATCATTCCGTTGGCGCTCACCCGCGGTCCGATTGCGGTTCCCATCGCCGAGTACACCGACCTCGTGATGTCCAGCGCGCTCAGCCTGATCACGTGGATCCCGGTTCTGATGATTCTTCTGGTGTTCTTCCTCGGCCGTCGTCATCTCCCGAAGACCGGTAAAGGATGGTGGAAGATCCTCGGCGACACCGCTCCTCAGTTCGGCGTCATCGGCGTCACGATCGTGGCAGCGTTCTCCGCCTCCAACGTCCTCGGAGATCTCGGGCTTCCCGAGCAGCTGACCACCGTGCTGGCAAATCTCAGCGCGCCCGCTTGGCTGATGGCCATTCTGGTCGGCGTCATCATCGTTGTCATCGCCATCCCGCTCACCGCGTCGGCCACGATGGCTGCTGTCGGCGGCGTCGCCGTTGCGGCACTCGTCGGTGTCGGGATACCCGCACCGGTCGCGGCCGCAGCCGTACTGGTCTTCGCATCCACAGAGGGCGCGTCGCCCCCGTCGGGAGCCCCGATCTACGTCGCTGCAGGTATTGCACGCGTCGACCCGGCAAAGATGTTCGTTCCGTTGCTCAAGTACTACTGCGTCCCCATCCTCGGCGTCGGAGTTCTCATCGCACTCGGCCTGCTCCCGGTCAGCTGATCAGCACCACGAAAGGAAAGTCCATGCTCGAAAAATGCATCTCGACGATCTTCAGGATCAGCGTGGTGGCCTTCCTGCTCGGCGGCCTGGCGATCGTCGCCCTTCAGGGGGGCGGGCTCATCGCCGGCAACGGCGAGTTCGTCACGCACATAGAGGAACTGCTCGCGCCGTGGGCATACGGTTCCGCTGGTGTTGCAGGACTGCTCGCATTCGCGTTGTCGTATTTCCACCGATCCGCCGACGAATCGTCCTCGACCGAGGACTCCGCTCGGACGGCGACTGCGGAACACGCATGACGGATCGACACGCAGCACCGGGTCTGCATACGGGTTCACCCTATGCAGACCTGGTGGCGCGCAACGACGGTGCACCGGCCGGGTCCAGCTGGGGACTGTTCGACGATCCCGACCGGGGTACCGCCAATTTCGCCGGGCCCGTGCAGGTGGTGGACGCAACCCGGATCATCACTCGCGGCGTCGTCTTCAGTCTCGATTATTCGGTCGGAGCGTTCGATCCACCCATGGCGCGCTCGCGGTCAGCACCGACGCACACCATCGTCAGCGCCCATGAGCAATCTCGAGACGACCTTCTCGACCACTTCTTTCTGCAGACGAGCAGTCACCTCGACGGTCTCCGTCACCGCAGGGTCTCCGGTCACGGCTTCTACGACGGGGTCGACGACGAGTCCATCGTCGCCGGTGCCCCACGCCTGGGAGTGCAAGCGTGGGCGGACGCACCGATCGTCGGGCGCGGATTGGTCCTCGACATAGAAGGGATGATGGTCGAGAACGGCACCCCTCTCGACCACCTCGACGGACCGGCACTGGACGCGCACACGTTGGACGACGCCGTCCGTCGACAGCAGGCCGACGTCCGACCGGGAGATCTGATTCTCGTCCATACCGGTTGGGCCCGGTGGTATCTGAATGCGACGAGCGAAGAGCAGAATTGCGTCCGCGAGGGACGGCGCGCTACCGGATTCGCTCAACACCCGGCGTTGCTCGAGTGGTTGTGGGACAACAAGATCGCACTGTTCGCCACCGACACGTTCGCCGTGGAAGTACTGCCGGTGCTCGACGACAGCCCGTTCCAGCTTTCGGCACCCGAGGACAGCGGGATGATGCACCAGGAGTTGATCGCGAAACTCGGTGTTCCACTGGGCGAATTGTGGAACCTCACCGAACTGGTTGCAGACAGCCGCGCCACCGGCACGTGGGAGACCATGCTCACCGTCAAACCGCTGCCGATCGTCGGCGGTGTGGGCTCACCGTGCAACGCAACCGCACTGCGCTGACGTGCCACTATCGGCGTTATCGCACAGTGATAAGTTCTCTTGAACGGACCCCGTGGAGAGGACGGCAATGGCAGCGCCTGCAGGCAACATGCGATCACTCGATCGAGCATTCGATGTCCTGACCGTTCTCCAGTCGGCGAAGCAACCTCTTCGGCTGAGCGAACTCGCTCGTCTCGCCGACCTGCATATCGCCACAGTGCAGCGCATCCTCGGCGTACTGCTGGAGCGAGGGTTCGCGGCACGATCGGCGGACGGATACACTGCGGGCCCTGCTGCCCTCGCCGTGGCACACGCGTTCATGGTGACCAACCCGCTCAGCGTGCTCGCCCAGCCGATCCTGCAGCAGCTCGCCGCCAACACCGGGTTCACCGCATCGATCTACGTGCGCGTCGAGTACAGCCGAGTACTCATCGCACGCGTCGAGAGCGATCATCCGCTCAGCTATGTCCTCCCCGTCGGCGAGCGACTCCCGCTGCATCTCGGCGGGGCAGGCAAGACGATCCTCGCCGAGATGGACGCTGCGCAAGTAGCAGACGCGGTGGCAGGCGTCGCCGAGATCGCCCATGCCGACGGGAGCGTCCTGACCAAAGCCGACTTGCGTCGCCAACTCGAGCAGATACATCGAGACGGATATGCGTTCTCGATCAGTGAACGACTGTTCGGGATCGCGTCGGTCACCGCACCGGTACGCGCTCAGGACGGCACCCTGGCCGCCGTCCTCGGCGTCACAGGTCCGGCGGAGTCGTTCGACGAGGACGCCCGCAGCAAGCTCGTGGCCGAAGTGCGCCGAGCTGCAGCCACATTGGGCGCTCGGGTCCCGTCAGCTCACTGACGGGAGAGCGAGGACGCCGGTTCAGGACCGATCGACCGCGGAGACGATCAGATCGGTCAACTCCCCGATCGCTTCGCCGGGTGTGAGCACGCCGGACACGGCCCCCTGGGACAACGCGTCTGCGGCTCCGAACACGGCGGTCAGAGACGGCGTGGACATGCCGTCGGCGTCGGTGAACGGTCGCAGTATGTCTCGACATCGCTCGAAGTAAGCTCGCTCGGCGGTGCGCTTGACCTGTTCGAGTTCCGGTGAACCTTCCAGTGCCGCAAGCACACCCGTCAATTCGCTCCCCTGGGCCAAGGCGCACCCCACGTAGGAGTCGGCAATGGCCTGCGCCCGGCCGCGCACCGTCATGGGTGCCGAATCGAGAGACTGTTCCAGCATCGCCGCCTGCCTGGCATCGAATTCGGTGAACAGAGCGGCGAGAAGTTCGGCGCGGGAAGCGAAGTGGCTGTACACCACAGGCTTGGCGACACCGGCATGCTCCGCGAGCCGTCCGAGAGTCAACGCGTCGGCTCCCTCTGCGCGCACGAGCGCCCAGGACACCTCGATCAGCTGGGTGTATCGATCGGAGCGCGACAGCCTAGTCCGTGCCATTCCGCTACCTCCTTGCTTATGTACTAATAGTAACCTACTGTTCGTACATAGCCGATCTTCCCAGCCGAAGGAACAGTCATGAACACGCTCGTCGTAGTGTCCCATCCCGACCCACACTCCCTGACCCACCAGGTCGCCCATTCGGTAGTCGAGGCCCTCCGATCCACTGGCACCACCGTCGAGACAGCCGATCTCGCTGTGGAGAACTTCGATCCGCGATTTTCGACTGCGGACCTGAGCCTGTATCGCGGAAACGGGAGCACTCCGCCCGACGTAGCCGAGGAACAATCACGGATCGACCGCGCCGAACACCTGGTTCTCGCCTTCCCCATGTACTGGTGGTCGATGCCCGCGCTACTGAAAGGCTGGATCGACCGCGTGTTCGTCGAGGGCTGGGCCTACGAATACGGAGACAGAGTATTCGTGAAGAAGCTGGACCGACTCACCGTCCACCTGGTCGTCGTCGCGGGCGACGATGCCGACAGCTTCGAGCGCCATGGCGTCCATCAGGCCATTCGAACGCAGATCGAGCGCGGAATAATCGAATACTGCGGTGCCACAGTGGGATCCACGAACTTCGTATACGGGTCGGACACCAGGAGTCGCGAGGAACTCGCCATCGAGATCGCCACTGTCGGTAGCACGGTCGCAGACCGGGTCGCCGCGCAGCGCGTGCTCACCTGACTTGTAGTAACCACGCTCGACAAGGGTGGTCAACGATTCCGCTTCTGCTCGGCACGGATCAACCCACCGCCGACGATCAGCCGCTGAATTTCGCTGGTTCCCTCGTACAGGCGGAGAAGACGTACATCTCGATAGATTCGCTCGACGGCAACGCCGCGCATATACCCTGCGCCGCCGTGGATCTGGACGGCGAGGTCGGCAACTGTCCCGACCATCTCGGTGCAGAACAGCTTGACCGCCGACGGCGCGATCCGTCGATCGGTGTCCTCCACCCAGGCCCGGGCAGCCTCACGCACCATGGCCCGGCCTGCCATGACTCCCGTCTGCTGGTCGGCGATCATCGCCTGGACGAGTTGATGATTGCCGATGGGCTCGCCACCCTGCGTGGAAGACGCAGCGTAGGACACGGATTCGTCCAGGGCACGCTGCGCTTGACCGACGGCGAGCGCAGCGATGTGTACGCGGCCACGCGCCAACGACGTCATCGCCGCCCGGTATCCGATGTCACCGTTGCCGCCCACCAGAGCGTCGGCGTCGACCTCGACGTCGGTGAACGTCACATCCGCGGTTCCTGCTCCCTGCTGGCCCATCTTCGCGTCCTTGTCACCGACCTCGACACCCGCGGCGTCGGCGGGGACCAGAAACACCGCGATCCCGTTGCCGCTGTTCGGCTTCGGATCCACTCGCGCGAACACGACGAACAGGTCCGCGATGGGCGCATTGGTGATGTAGCGCTTGCTTCCGCTGATGATCCAGCCCGTACCGTCCACTACTGCAGTCGTTCTCAACCCCGCCGGGTTCGAGCCGGCACCGTCCTCGGTCAACGCGAACGACGCAACGACGTCGCCGGCCGCCATGCCGGGCAACCACGTTGCCTTCTGCTCGTCGGTGCCGAACCCGACGAGCACCTGGCCCGCGATTCCGTTGTTGGTGCCGAACATCGACCGCAACGACAGCGTGGTGTAGCCGAGCTCCATGGCAATCTCGACATCCTGAACCAAGTCCAGGCCGAGACCACCGAACTCTTGCGGAATCGCGTATCCGAACAACCCCATCTCGGCGGACTGCCTCCGCAGATCGTCGGGAATCGAATCGGCGTTCATGATCTCGAGTTCACGCGGAACCACCCGCGATCGGACGAACTGGGAGACCTGCTTCTTCACGTCCGCGAAGACGTCGTCGGGTACCTCGGCATTGCGCACGGTCATGGCACCACTATCGACGCTGCTCACGGATCGGACAACCGACAACTTTTAGGTAGTTGACACAGCAATCATAATGGGTACCATCGAATGCAGTTGACATCGCAACTACTTCGGATGTCCACCCGACGAAAGGTCTCATCGATGACGAAGATCGCAATCATCTACTACTCCGCGACCGGCCACGGATCCACGATGGCGAACAAGCTCGCCGACGCAGCGACGGCAGCAGGAGCCGAAGTACGCGTGCGGCACATCGCGGAGACGCGCGACCCCAGCACCTTCGCCGAGAACCCCGCCTGGTCCGCCAACTACGAGGCGACCAAGGATCTTCCCGCTGCCAGCGGCGACGACATCGTCTGGGCCGACGGGGTCATCCTCGGATCTCCGACGCGTTTCGGTAGCACCGCAGCTCCGTTCCAGAACTTCATGGACTCACTCGGCGGCTACTGGGCCAAGGGTGAACTTGCGAACAAGGCATACGCGGCCTTCACCTCGAGCCAGACCGCGCACGGCGGCCAAGAGACCACGCTCATCGGTCTCTACACATCGCTGATGCACTTCGGCGGCGTCCTGGTTCCGCCCGGATACACCGACGGACTGAAGTTCGCCGACGGCAACCCCTACGGCGTCAGCCACGTCACCGGACCCGAGAACAAGAACGAACTCGAAGACGCCACGAGCGCAGCGCTGACCCACATGGCCACGCGCGTCGTCACCATCGCCGAGGCTCTGGCGAAATAGAGGCCGGCTCCGTCACGTCGAGGAGTCCTCTCGACCCATTCGCGTTTTGCCGTCCGGGTTCGCACGTCACCAGTGCGGACCCGGACGTAGTACAGATGTGATGACAATCGGCGTGTTTGTCATCTTGCGCGCGCACCGCCATGCTGTGTGCAGGAACAGCAACTCCGCTGACTTCTGCGATGGTCGGTGGCGGTGCCCACCGACTCGTCGCTGCGACGAGTGCGAAACGGACGTCGATGAGCGATCCCGGCTTCGATCCGCTCGTTCTCCGTGCCCTGTTCGACGAATCGCCCGACATGGTGGCCCTGTCCGCGTTCTCCGGCAGCGTGATCGACGTCAATCCGGTCGGCCTCCGCATGGTCGGCCTGGAGGAACTGCCGCCGTCAGGGCTGTTCACCGCAGATTTCTTCACTGCCCGCGGACTCGAAGTCTCCGGCGACGTCGAACATGCATTGCAGACGACCGGTCACTGGCAGGGCCGTACCGAATTACGCCACTTCGTGTCCGGCGCCGGTATTCCCGTTGCGTTGTCCACGTTCGTCGTCCGACGTTCCGGACGAGAACCCGACCTGATCGCCACGATCGTTCGCGACCGTACCCGTGGCCACCAACGCGATCTCGATCTGGTGGCCGCGGCTGCGTCGGCGGAGAGAATCGCAGTCGAGCAACGGGCACTGGCCGAGTTGAGCTCTCTTGCCGTTACTGCGGACTTCGACACGGTGCTGACGGCGGCCACGAGCACGGCGGCCAAGTTGGTGGGCGTCGAGTCTGCGGCACTGGCCAGACATTCGGGTGACTCGACCGACCCGCTTCTGTCCATCGACGCGATCACCCGCACACTCCCACACGACTTCGTGCTTGCCACCGGCGACGGGTCGTTGACCGGTTACGCCCTGGCGCGGAGGGCGATCACCGTCTGTTCCGACGTCGAATCCGAAACACGATTCGACACCTCGGCCATGGCTGCCCTGGGCTTTCGCAGCGGTGCCGCCGTTCCGATCACCATCGGTGCCGGGCTGTGGGGCGTACTGATTCTGTTCGGCCGAGAACCGCACCTCTTCGGCGACGGAGACATCGCATTCGTCTCCGCAGTCGCCGGGGTGCTGTCGGCGGCACTCGAACGAGTGGAACTCGACCGCGAGCTGCGCTGGCGCAGCGCCCACGATCCGTTGACCGAGCTGCCGAATCGGGCGGTGGCGTACGACGCGATCGACGCTGCGCTCGCACAGGTCGCGGGCACCGGCGGCCGAGTGGCCTTGTTGTTGCTCGACGTCGACGATTTCAAGATCATCAACGACAGCCTCGGCCACGACGCCGGTGATCGCGCCCTCGTTCGTTTCTCGCGCCGCCTGGCCGCGACCGCGAAGCCTGGCGATACCGTGGCCAGACTCGGCGGTGACGAATTCCTGATGATCTGCAATCACATCGACGACGTCGCGCATGCCGAACGCGTCGCCGAGTGCATCCGTTCCGCTCTCGCGGCTCCCACCGTCGAAGACGAGGGCGACGACCCGATTCCGGTGAGCGCCAGCATCGGAGTTGCGGTCTCCACTTCGGGCTCGACCCGACGTGAGCTCCTGCGATCGGCCGACCTGGCGATGTACCGCGCCAAAGACACCCGGGCCGGGCACGCCGTCTTCGACTCCAGCGACCTCTACGACGCAGACCGGGTCCGCTCGATGTCGGTGGATCTACGCCGGGCTCTCGCCCGCGGCGATCTGACCCTCGCCTACCAACCACTGATCGACATCTCGACCGGACGCATCGTCTCCGTCGAGGCATTGGCCCGCTGGACCCAACCCGACCTCGGCCCGGTTGCACCGTCCGAATTCGTCGCGGTTGCCGAACGTACCGGCTTGGCAACACTTCTCGACGACTGGGCACTCACCACTGCGTGCCGCCAGCTCGTGCGGTGGCGAAAGTCCAGCAGCGTGAGCGTGCGTGTGAACATCAGTGCGCTGCAATTGCGCGACCCGTCCTTTCCGCGGCGAGTGGCTGCCGTGCTCGACACCACCGGTGCGCAACCCCACGACATCGTGCTCGAACTGACCGAGACGGAATGGCTCGCGGACACCGGGACGGTGGCGTCGAACTTGACGGCACTACACGAGATAGGCGTCGCATTGTCACTCGACGACGTCGGGAAGGGCTACAGCAGCCTGGCCTACCTCGAACGCTTTCCGGTGATCGGCAGCTTCAAGATCGACAAGACCTACATCGGTGCCGTACACACCGATCGAGGTCGAGATGTGTTGGCGGCCATCATTTCTCTCGCGAAGGCCTACGGTGTGACCGTCGTGGGCGAAGGCGTCGAGACTCAGGCCCAACTGGACGCCCTCACTGCCGCCGGATGCGATCTGGCCCAGGGATTTCTCCTGGGTCGACCAGCCGATGCCGCGCAGACGACGGACCTGTTGCTCTGGGAGGACACAGCACGAGAACGGTGAGTACGTCGACGCGAGCCTCGAGCTAACGCCACGGACGCGACGATGCGACCAGCATCTCCAGACCCATCTCGAAGGCACGGGTGGCGATGGGATCGTCGTCCTGCTCGTCCGACACAGTCTCGTAGGCCGCGGCCAGACGCGGGAAGTCTTCTTCCTGGTCTGTCGGGTCGAACACGACCTTCGGACCGGACATGTCGAGCACACTGCCGAGGATGAACGATTCGAACGCGGTGAGGAGAGGCAGCACGTCTCTGGTGGCCCAACCCACTGCCTCCGCAGCAACTGCGAAATCCTCGTACTCCGCCAAGAGCACCGGGGTCGATGCGCGCGTGGTCATGAGGAGGGGAACAGCGCGGTGGTGCTTCGCGAAAGCGGACCGGTACGACCGGGCCCACGCGACGAGCCCCTCCTCCCAGGGCATTTCACGTAGCGGTGCCGAGTCGATTCGAGCCGAGACCAATGCCCGTACGTCTTCGATCATGGCCGCGCGATCGGCAACATGGTTGTAGAGGGAGGTCGGGTTGACCCCGAGCTTCTGAGCCACTCCCCGCATGCTGGCACCCTCGGCTCCGTGGCGGTCGACCAGTGCCAACGCGGTGTGGGCGATGATGTCGCGGCTGAGAATGGCGCGCGGTGGTCGTGCGATCGTCGTCTCCTCTCGGACGGTGGTCAGAGTACGGACAGCCTTGCACGTCGAGACTTTCTTCCGTCCACCCGTTCCCAAAACCGACAGCGTGTGTTTTAGTGCTGTCATGAGTCATCCTTCCTTCACCGTGGTCGAGGCCGATGTCGACAGCGTGACCGCTGGGCTCGCACAGGGCACGGTGACGAGCGTCGAACTGGTAGCTCGTTACCTCAATCGAATCGGGCACTACGACCGCACCGGCATCAGCCTCAACGCTGTCCCGGTACTGAACCCCGACGCGTTCGAGGAAGCCCGCGCAGCCGATCGACGCCGGAGTGCTGGGCAGACCCTCGGCCCGATGGACGGGGTCCCCTACACCGCGAAAGCCAGCTACAAGGTGCGCGGCCTTCCGGTGACGGCCGGCTCGCCCGCATTCGAGACCCTCGTCGCGACCGACGACGCTTTCGCAGTGGCCCAGCTGCGGGCGGCAGGCGCGATATGTCTCGGTCTGACAAACATGCCGCCGATGGCAGCGGGCGGAATGCAGCGCGGACTCTACGGTCGCGCCGAAAGTCCCTACTCCGCAGAGTTTCTCACCTCGGCGTTCGGCTCGGGCTCGTCCAACGGATCGGGCACGGCGACGGCTGCCAGCTTCGCCGCCTTCGGGCTCGCCGAAGAAACCTGGTCTTCCGGACGCGCACCCGCGTCGAACAATGCTCTCGTCGCATACACGCCCTCTCGCGGGGTGATGTCGGTGCGTGGCAACTGGCCGTTGGTACCCACGATGGATGTCGTTGTGCCGCATACCCGTACGGTCGACGACCTGTTACGGCTTCTCGACGTGGTCGTCGCGGACGACTCGGTGACCGACGGCGACCTGTGGCGCACCCAGAACTGGGTGCTCATTCCGCCGGCATCGGAGGTCCGGCCCGCGTCCTTCATCGATCTGCCGCCGCTGCCGTTGCACGGACTCCGACTCGCCGTACCGCGCCTGTACGTCAACGGCGAGCCCGACAGCGCATACCCGATTCACACCCGCGATTCGGTGATGAACCTGTGGCACACCATGCGCGACGATCTGATGGCTGCAGGCGCAGAGGTCATCGAAACCGACTTCCCCGTCGTGGAGAACTACGAAGGCCTGCAACCGAACTCGCAGACAATGGTCGACCGCGGCATGGTTCCCGCCGAATTCCTCGAACGCGAGCTCAGCGAGCTCTCCGTGTGGGCGTTGGAGAGCTTCCTCGCCTCGAACGGTCAGCCAGGCCTGCGCGGACTGACCGACACCGACCCTGCGCGCATCTTTCCCCACCCCACCGGTGCCCTACCCGATCGATACGGCATCCTCCCGTTCGACACGGCCTACGACCTCGCGGACTACGTTGCCATTGCGAAGGCGGGCGTGACGCCGTTCGACCGCATTCCGTCCGTGGAGGCCGGCATGCGGGGACTGGAGGACGTCCGCCGCGTCGACTTCGAGAAGTGGTTGCAGGACAATCGCTTCGACGCAGTCGTCTTCCCCGCCGTTGCCGACGTAGGCCCCGCCGACGCCGATGTGAACGTCGCGTCCGCCGATGTCGCCTGGCGCAACGGAGTCTGGGTGGCCAACGGCAATCTCGTGCCCCGCCACCTCGGCATCCCCACCGTCACCGTTCCCATGGGGACGATGAGCGATACCTCGATGCCGGTCGGCGCGACCCTCGCCGGCGCTGCATACTCCGATACCACCCTGCTGCGTATCGCTCGCTCGGTCGAGGCCCTCGGTACCCGGCGAGAGCCACCCTCGCGTACCCCCGCATTGCTCGACGAGCGAGTATTCGACGGCATCGGCCGCGTCGGTGAATCCGATGTTTCCGTCGCCGTGACCGACGTTCGGATTCGCCCGGGGTCCGCAAGCGACGAACTCACCTTCGTTGTCGAGGCCGACGGCTCCATCGATGACCTACAGGCATTCGTCGACGGGGTCCGCGTTCCACTTTCTCGGACGGAAAACGTTGCTCGAGCATCGATCTCGATCCCACGTGGTGCCTACGACGTCCTGCACAGTGAGTGGCGACCACCGTACGGTCCCCTCGTCGTCGCCGTTGCGCGCTGCGCAGACGGCGGGACCGCCGGGGCTCTGGCCACGACCGACGGCTCGCCTCTGTGACGATCGGGTCCGAGCCCCGCGGCGAGCCTCTGCGTTCGGCAGTGATGAGAGTATTCGAGGCATGACGCAACTCGGTCTCGGACTTGCCGCACTCGGACGCCCGGAGTATCTGACGGTCGGACATTCGCGTGCGGTGGACGGGCGGTTCGATCCAGCCGCACTCGAGCAGCTGTGTCATTCGGTACTGGACGCCGCCTGGGACAGCGGCATTCGACATCTGGACGTCGCACGCTCCTACGGTCTGGCCGAGAAGTTCCTCGGCAGCTGGTTGTCTGCTCATCCGAACCGGCGCGAGGAACTCGTGATCGGCTCGAAGTGGGGCTACGCCTATGTCGCCGACTTCCAACGGGGCGCGGCGGTACACGAGGTCAAGGAACATTCGGTTGCACGTCTGGCCGAGCAGTGGCCGCAGACCGTGCACGACCTCGGCGGAAAGCCCGACCACTACCTGATTCACAGCGTCACCCCGGACAGCCCCGCCCTCCGCGACGCAGCCCTGCTCGACGATCTACGCGCGCTGGCCGCCGGCGGCACCCGCATCGGCATCAGCACCAGCGGGCCGCACCAGGCCGATGTCGTGCGTGCCGCACTCGAGATCGGGGTGTTCAGCTCGGTGCAGTCGACGTGGAACCCCCTCGAACCGTCCGCCGCCCCCGCCCTGGCGGAAGCACACGAGGCCGGATGGTTCGTCGTCGTCAAGGAGGCGATGGCCAACGGTCGACTCGTCGCCGAGAACTCCGAACTTGCCGCACTCGCCGACTCGGCCGCAGTCGGCCGCGACGCACTCGCACTGGCCGTCGCCCTCGCACAACCGTGGGCCGATGTGGTGCTGTCCGGAGCTGCCACGGTGGCACAACTCGAACAGAACATCGCCGCACTCTCCATCGACCCAGCATTGCCGGCGAACCGCCTCGACATCGCCGAGTCCCCGCAGAGTTACTGGGACAACCGTTCCCGCATGGCCTGGACCTGACCTCTGTCCACTTTCCCGAATAAGCGGGTCAACACGTTCAGGGGCGTCGACGCATTCAGTGACGGGTCGCGCTGAACACGTCGACCGGATGCGGAACTCGAAGTCCGCCAACCGCATCCGGAACCGATACCGCCGCAAGGTAGGCCCGCACCGGCTCGTGCAGCTCGGGGGTCAATCGGGCTTGCACCGCGAAGTCCAGCACGTCGTTGCTCGCGGCGGAAAGGTCCACCAGCGCATCGAGAGTCACCGTGTCGTCGAGGACGATCGCGGCGTCGACGAACGCTTTCTCGATATCTGCGCTGAACCATTGCCGATGCCCCTCGAGCGGAGGGGCGAGTACTTCGACGAGTGCGTTGAGCGCGGCCGTCGGCGCAATCGCCACCCACAGTTCGCCGCCGGGTCGCAGCAGGGCGAGCGCGGCATGCAGCGTTGCTCGTAGGTCTGCGACGTAGTACATCGAGTGCACGAACATCACGACGTCGAAAGTCTCGTCGACGGGTGCGTCGTCGAACGATGCGACGTACGCGCTGGCGTCGAGTTCGGTGGCCTCGAGCGCCGCCATCTTGGCGGCGAAGAGCTCGGCGCTGCCGATCCAGGGGTCGATGCCGACGTACCGCACCGTGCGGCCGGGTGCCCGCAGCACCAGGCCCGCTGCAAGCCTGGCATCGAGCGAACCGTCTCCGCAGCCCACCGACAGCACCGAAAGCGGTCCGTTCCCCATCCCGGCCAGCCGATCTGCGAAGTGCTGGGCGATCAGACCGCGCTGATCGGAGAGCATCTCGAAGGCGGCGTGGTGCTCGGCGTAGGACTCGGGCGGCAGGCCCGCCAGCGCCTCGGCCCCGCGCCGCATCGCCCGCAATCCGTCGATGAGCACGACGGCAGTGTCGGTCGGCGAATTCAGAGCTATGTTGGACATTGGACCGAGTCAACCATGACGCCCCGTCCGGTGCGTCGTAGTTGGCTTCCTAGGAGGAATCTCGTGAGCAGCGGAGACACAGCCGAACGCAGTCTCGAGCACTGGAGCGAGGCGGGCCGGACGGGTATGGAGGCGTTCTACGCTCTGGCCACCGAGGACTATCACCAGCTGGCGTTGGCAGCCGATTGGCCGACGCTGCTCGCCGGCCGGGCTCACGACGGCTGGTCGCTACTCGACGTGGCCTGCGGCAGCGGTAAATTCCCCACTGCGCTCCGCCGTTACACCGACCTGTCCGCGGTACCCGAGGTCGCCTACGACCTGCTCGACCCATCCGAATTCTCGGTGGCCGAGGCACGCGGAGCTCTGGCCGCGCCTTTCGTCGCCCGGCACGATCTGGTGATGACACTGCAGGATCTGCCCGCCGATCACGCAGGCTACGACGTCGTGTGGGCCACCCACGCGCTCTACGCCCTTCCGCCCGCCGAGTTGGATGCCGCAGCCGAAAGATTCGTGGCCGCAATGACTCCCGGTGGTCTCGGTCTGGTCGCGCAGGCCACGGAAGCCTCCCACTACATCGCGTTCTACGATGCCTTCCGCGCCGGCGTGCGCGAAGCAACGCCGTACACGACGGCCGAGCAGGTGCGCGACGCGCTGATCCGCGCGGGTGCGGACGTGCGCGATCAGCGCGTCTCGTACACCACCGGAACGTCCGATCGCGCTGTCGCCGAAGGCTTTCTGCAGCGGTGCGCCTTCGACGACTCCGTGTCACTCGACGAGATGGAAGCGGCCCCGGTGCTCGGTGACTACCTCGCTTCGTGTCGCGACGCGTCCGGTTCCTACACCTTCTCGCACGAGGCGGCCCTGCTGTGGCTCTGAACAACCCTGCCACCAACGAGCTTCTGCCCGAACGCAATCGCGAGGGCGGAATCGACCAGGACTGGGCGGGCAACGACCAGGACTGGTGGGACTGGTACGTCACGCTGGCCGCCAACGACGCCGCACCCGCCGAACTCGTCGACGGCCCTGGACTGCCGGATGTCGAGGCCGCCACGGACGAACAAGTCGAGCGTGAACTCGCCGAGCCCTACGATCTCGACCCGGCTGCCGTCGATGCATTCGCCCGACACGCCTTCGTGCGGTTGCCCGCCGTGTTCTCGCCTGCCGTCGTACGACGCCTCGCCGACCGCCTCGAAGAACTACTGCGAGCCGAGCACGGCGACGACGTTGCAGGCCGGTTCACCGCACTCGAGCAGATGTGGCTCCACGACGACCTGATGCGTGCCGTAGCACTGTCACCCCGGATCGGCGGGTTGGCCGCGGCACTGCTCGACGTGCCTGGCGTTCGGCTGTACCACGACAATGCGCTGTCCAAGGAGCCCGGCTGCGGACGCACACCGTGGCACCACGACGCCGAGCACTTCCCGTTGCAGACCACCGACGCCGTCACCGCCTGGATGCCGGTGTCGGCAATTCCGGGCCCGATGGGTCCACTGTCGTTCGCGCGCGGACGGGACGTTCTCAGCGAGGTCGCCGACCTGGAATTCGACAAGGTCGGTACCTCCTACGACGAGGCCGTCACCCAGCGTTTCCGCACGCGCAACGTGGCGGTGGAGTCCGAGCCGTTCGCCGTGGGAGACGTATCGTTCCACTCCGCGCTGTGCTTCCACACCGCAGGCCCGAACCGGACGACACAGCCGCGTCGCGCGCTGGCCACCACCTACTTCGCCGACGGCACCCGCGTCGTCGAGTCGCCGACCCTGATCAGCGGCACATGGCGCGAATTCCTCCCCGGCATCGAGCCCGGTGGCCTCGCGAACTCCGAGCTCAACCCGGTGGTCGGCCGCCGGGACTGAGACGCCAATTCTGCGGAGCCAGCAGTTTCAGTGGACGTGCGTACACTGAATGTGGTGGGGACGAAACCTGGACCGGGGAAGAAATCTCGGCGCACACAGGAGTGGGGTGAGCTCGGCGAGCTCACGCTTCGCGAGTTGGCATCGGCTGCGGGTGGCGTTCGCGCCGTCCACTCGGCGATTGCACGACGCACGTTCGCTGCCGTCAAACACGGCGTCGGTCCCGCCGCCCTGCCGACACAACTGATGCACGACGCGATCGCCGCCGGCACGTACGCGAGCATCGCGGCCGCCTGCACCGGCGCAGCCAAGATCGTCGGTTCCCTGACCGACGGCTCCCTGGCTGACGGCTCCCTGACCGACGGCGACGACGTGACCGAGGACGACTCGCGGCCGTCGCACACCAGCCGTGGCGCGCAAACCATTGCCGTTCTGAACGGTCTCATCGGCGACGACATGGAGAGAACAGCCCGGGTACTGGCCCATCCGATGTCGATTCGAGTCGACGGACGCCCTGTACCCCCGGAGTACCGAGCCTTGGCCGCCGGGTTTCCCACTGCGGGAGCGCACCTCGTGGTGTTCGTCCATGGGCTGGTCGAAACGGAATACGCATGGCGGCTCGGTGGGCGGCCCACATACGGAGAGCGGCTGGACGCCGAAGCCGGGACGACCTCGATCTTTCTGCGCTACAACACCGGACGCCGAATTGCAGCCAATGGTGCCGACCTGTCGGACTTGCTGGAGCAGCTCGTACCGGCGTGGCCCGTCCGGGTACACCGGATCACGTTAATCGGACATTCCATGGGCGGGCTGGTCTCACGCAGCGCTGCTCACCACGCTGCCGAAGGCGGTCGACGATGGGTGGATCTGCTGACGGACGTATTCACTCTGGGGACACCACATCTGGGCGCGCCGCTTGCCCACGGCGTCCACGTCGCCGCGGCCGCAATGGCACTCGTACCCGAGACCCGGCCGTTCGCGAACCTACTGGCGCGTCGAAGTGCCGGTATCCGTGATCTGATCCACGGAGCGATCACCGACGAGGACGGCCATGCTCGGTACACCGACAGCTTCGATGTCGGTGCCGCCATGGACATCTCGGTTCCGGAACGGGTGCGTCATCATCACGCGTCCGCGGTCGTCACCGGAAGTCCGCGCAACCCGGTCGGAGTCTTCGTGGGTGACGGCCTGGTCCGTACCGACAGTGCCGGAGGTCGAAATAAGCTCCGCAACATCGGACTTCGACCGGACGACGGTCTGGCGATCTACAGTGCGCACCATTTCACCCTGCTCAACGACGAGAGGGTGTACAGCTGGATGCGGCGCAGCCTGGTCGATAACACTGCAGATCTCGGCCCGGGATTCTGATTCAGGAGTTACCTGGTCTGCTCGCTTCGGTTCGCCCGGCTCTACCCGAGTACCGAGGTCAGCTCCGGCCGCTTGGCCGTACGACGGTCACCCGAGGAGCGTTTACGAATCCGACGAGTCAACCACGGCGCGAGGAACATTCCGGCCCAGGTGAGGTCGGCGCGAACTCGGGAGTACAGGCGCGGTCTGGCGAGCGGTGCCAACGGAAGATTCCATGCGTCGGTGGCACCCGGTAGACCGAGGGCGTAGGCGGTGGCCGCAGCGAGCCGCGCATGTCCCGTCTCGTTCAGATGCAGTCGGTCCCAACTCCACAGCCGGGGATCAGAGGCCACGTCGTGCTTCTCGAGGTCGATCACCACGACATCGGATTCGGCTGCGACTCTGCGAATCTCGGCGTTGAGCTCGGTCATACGCCTGGCGATGACGGTCCTTCCGGGGACCGGGTGAGCGAGTCGGGGAAACGTCATGGTGATCACGGTGCAGTCGGCCGCTCGGAGCGCGGCGAACATTGCGCCCACTTCACCTGCCACGGTCCGCGCATCGAACTGCGGACGCAAGATGTCGTTGACACCGGCAGCGACGGACGCGACCGTCGGCTTCAACGCCAAAGCGGCCGGCAACTGCTCGGCCTTGACCTGCGCGGCCTTACGACCACGTACCGCGAGGTTGGCATAGACGACCTCGTCTGCGCTCTCGGCCATGAGCTCGGCGAGCCGATCGGCCCAACCACGAAAGCCCGTGTCGTCGTTGCCGTCGTTCAGCCCTTCCGTCTGGCTGTCGCCCAGGGCTACGTATCGCAATTGTTTCGTCCGATCCACCACTTCACCGCTCTTTCACTCGGCAGCAATATACAACAAGTTGTCTAATACCAGGACATCCGGCCGCCGTGCGACGGGTACTGTCCTGGATCATGTCGCTACGTGATGCCGTGCTCGCCGCACTGGTCGACGGGGAGATGTCGGGTTACGACCTGTCCAAGGCGTTCGACGCAACCGTCGCCAACTTCTGGACTGCCACTCCCCAACAGCTCTATCGCGAACTCGACCGAATGGACCAGGACGAGGTGATCTCGGCGCGACTGGTCGAGCAGGACGGTCGACCCAACAAACGCCTGTTCAGCCTCACCGACAAGGGACGCGCAGCGCTGCGCCAGGTGAGCCATCGGCAACCGAAGCTTCCGGCCATTCGCGACGAGCACCTGGTGGCTATCCACGCTCTCGAAGCCGGGGACCTCGAGCCAATGACCGATGCGATCCGAGAACGAATGCAGCTCTCACGAGACAAGCTGGCTCGGTACGACCGGATGGCGCACCGCCTGCTCGACGGACGTACCGAGACCGAGTTCCTGGCCACCGCCGATCGCATCGGCCCGTACCTCACCCTGATGCGCGGACGGATGTTCGAGGAGGAATCGCTTCGCTGGGGTGCCCGCGTCCTCGAAGTACTCGACACCCGCGCGGGACGCAGATGAAAACGCCGATCATCCGTTCATAGTCGCAAAATTGTGTATGGTTCGGTCACCAGCCGAGGGTGTCTCAGGCCCTGGCCCCACCCAGGAGATGACGCGTGCAGCAGTTCCGACAGGCCGTCGAGGCCAACGACCACGATGCCATGGCCGCCACCCTGGCCGACGACGTCGTCTTCAGCTCCCCCGTCGCATTCAAGCCGTACCGCGGCAAGGAGCTGACCGCGGCGATACTGCGCGCCGTCACGCGCGTCTTCCAGGACCTCCGCTACGTGAAAACCGTCGAAGACATCGGCGGCCGTGATCACGTCCTGTTCTTCGAGACCCGCATCGACGACGTGACCGTCAACGGCTGCGACATCCTCCACCTGAACTCCGACGGCCTGATCGACAATTTCACCGTGATGGTGCGTCCGCTGTCGGCTGCGCAGGCACTCTCCAAAGCCATGGCGACAGAATTCGCCGCCGAAATGGGGTCGATGGGTTCGGCAGACAAGACCGACTGACGCGCATCGGCGGGTGATGCAGGACTTTCGATGTTGGGTGACGGTGTTCGCCAGTGCGCCTCTCGGCAGGTGGCCGCTCGTAGCGGCTGATGGTTGGTACCCGGGGCATTGGGATCGAACACCGTCGATGGAGTCAACGATGACTCGGCTCTTCGTATTCCGCCTCGTGGCGATGTGGTGGGCCCGCGGTTGCGCAGCGAAGACTTGAATTCACGCCCTCAATCGGAATCGACACCTCCTACGAAGGGTGTGGATTCCGACGAAGGGCGTAGATGCGGGCCGTCCGCTCGATCAGCTCCCACGTTTCGGATATCCGACTCCGATCGGCGTCGGATATCCGAAACCGAGGAGCCGATCCGCGACGAAACGCAAAAACTCCGATCCCAGGGACGGAATCGGAGCCAAGAGAGCCTCCTAACGGGATTGAACCGTTGACCGCTCGCTTACAAGGCGAGTGCTCTACCGCTGAGCTAAGGAGGCAGTGAAGCGAGCCAATCATATCCGTTCACCGGACGCTCAGTGTCAACAGGTACCTTGTCGGTGGATCACCCCAGCAACGTGTAAAGACGGTCATGAATTTCCTGCAAGACCTGACGGCTTCGTTGAGCCGTCTCACCGGTGAGCGTCGGGCCACCATCGATACACCGACCGCAGCGCCGTCGCCCCTACGTCCGATCGATCTGACCGACGATGCATCGGTTGCGGAGGTGCTGGACCTGGCGGTGCGCGTCGGCGAGGTCCTTCTGGCCTCGGGGACTGCCGCGATGGACACGGCGACTCAGGTGCAGTTCATCGCCGCGACGTACGGCCTTGCACGCTGCGACGTCGACGTCACGTACAACTCGATCACCCTCAGTGCACACCGCGGCCCGACGCGTCCGCCTGCGTCGACGATGCGCATCGTGCATTACCGATCGATGGACTTCACACGACTGGCCGAGGTCGACCGTCTGATCCGCGCGGTACGCGTCAAGATGGTGCCGCCGAGCCTGGCACTCGATCGGCTCGACGAGATCACCAAGGCCCCGCACCCCTACAACCGGTGGATCGCCACCCTTGCGTGGTCCGGCATGGCCGCCGCGATCAGCGTGCTGCTCGGCGGTGGCCCGCTCGTGGCTGTGGTGAGCTTCCTGACGACGATGGTGATCGACCGTATCGGACGCATTCTCAATCGCGCGGGGTTGCCGTTCTTCTTCCAGCAAGTGGTCGGCGGCTTCGTGGCGGCGACACCGGCGATCACGTTGTACAACTTCCAGGGGCAGCTGAACATCGAAATCTCACCGTCGCAGATCATCGCGGCCGGTGTCATCGTGTTGCTGTCGGGTCTGTCCCTCGTCGGCTCGGTGCAGGACGCGATCACCGGAGCACCGATCACGGCAGTGTCGAGATTCTTCGAAGTGCTGATGATGACCGGCGGCATCATCGCCGGTGTCGCGACGTCGCTTCGATTGGCCGCGTTGATCGGCAGCGACCTGCCACAGATCAGCAATCTGGCACCACCGGACATCCTGCAGGTCCCCACGAAGGTCATTGCCGGCGCAGCAGCGTCGCTGTTCTACGCCCTGGCCTGCTACGCCGAGCGGCGCGCCCTGACGGCTGCCTTCATGGGTGGTTTCGCAGGCTCTCTGGTGTATCTGCTGTCGCAGACACTCAATGTCGGACCGATCATCGCCTCGGCAATCGCGGCCACGGTCGTCGGATTCGCAGGTGGTCTCCTCGCACGTCGAGCGCTCATTCCACCGCTCATCGTCGCCGTCGCCGGCATCACACCATTGCTGCCCGGTCTCTCGCTCTACCGAGGGCTGTACGCGATTCTGAACGACCAATTGCTGCTCGGCATCAGCTCGCTGTTCGCGGCGTTCGGCGTCGGCTGTGGCCTTGCTGCGGGCGTCACCCTGGGTGAGTGGGGTGCGCGAACACTGCGTCGACCCCGGATCCTGGCACGCACCGAGGAACTATTGCGCCCGACGCTTCGCCGCAGAGAAGAACCGCGCCGACCGACGGTTCGTCGGCGGCGCGGTACGAGTCCTTCGTAGAAGGCGGAACTCAAGCCTCGGTGCTGGGGGCTCCCTCAGCACCTGCGCGGGCAGCTGCGTCGGCCTCCATGGCCTCACGCAGGCTGCGCGGACGCATGTCGGTCCAGTTCTTCTCGACGTACTCCAGGCACGCAGCGCGGGTGTCTTCACCGAAGACGACACGCCACCCCTGTGGGACCTCGGAGAACGTCGGCCACAGCGAATGCTGATCTTCGTCGTTGACCAGCACGAAGAAGCGTCCGTCTTCGTCATCGAACGGGTTGGTACTCATCTCGCCTCACTCGTCGCGAACGTTTGATTGGTAAGTCTGCACCGTGAGGTGCCACACGACCCTAGCAACGCAGGTCGTGCTCAGGTGGCGTCAGGCCTTGAAGAAGTCGAGCAAGTGCGCATTGACGGCCTCGGGACGCTCGAGATACCCATAGTGTCCGGCGTCGGCGATCTCCACGTATCGAGCCCCCGGAATCGCGTCGGCGAGCTCCTTGCCCAGGTAAGCGGGAATCATCCGATCGTCGGCGAACCCGACAGACAGACACGGCACCGACACTGCCCGGTAGGCGTTGGTGCGGTCGAAATCGTCGTCCATGCCCAGCTGCGCGCGCACTCCGGCGGACGGCGAGGATGCCGAGAATTCGAACAGGTCGAGCCAATCGCGAGCCGTTCGCGCATCACGCAACGTGGCCGGCGACAGGTTCATCACCGCCGTCACAGCGGCCGAGTACGTGCCCGGCAGCTCGACGCGCTTGTCGTACAGCGCTCGTTCGCCCTGGGCGAGCGTCTTCTGGAACTCGTCGACCCGCGCGTGCCCGGCCAGGAACGCCGCCTTGCGAACCAGATCGGGACGCTTCAGAGCCAACTCTTGTGCGACGCGAGAGCCCATCGACGTTCCGACGACGAAGGCCTTCTCGGCACCGTCACGGACCAGTTCGATCAAGCCCTCGGTATCGGCGACCATGGCGTCCATGGTGATACCGGTCGCACTTTCCGACGACGGCGCGATACCGCGGTTGTCGAACGTGCAGACCCGGTAGCCGGCCGCCAGGAGGGCCGGTACCTGATGCAGTTCCCACACTCGGCCGGGACTGCCGGTGCCCATGATCAGAACAACCAGGTCTCCGCTGCCCTTGACCTGGTAATTCACGTCGATGCCGTTGATCTTTGCGATAGGCATACGTCTCCTCACTGCTGATTCGTTCGTCGGCGATCGTATCGTCCGACGTCGGCGCGGGGTTACTCGAACGGCCAGTGGGTACCTGCAGTTACATGACTGACGAGAACGTAGCGGGCGAAGCACGCAAAGGAATGCTCGACGGAATCAAGGGCAAAGCCAAAGAGGTCGTCGGCGCTGTCACCGGCAACGACTCGTTGACGGCCGAGGGCCAGCTGCAGGCCGCTCAGGCCCGCGAACGCAAGGAGGCGCAGGCCACCGAACGCGTCGCCGATGCACAGGCCACCGAGGCCGCCGAGGAGCTCGCCGACGTCCGGACTGCGGCGGACAGTCGACGCGAGGCCGCGGAAGAGAACGCGGCGGTAGCCGAGGCGAACGCAGATCGCGTTCGAGAGACCCAGGTGGCCGCGGCCGAGCAGAACAAGCGTGAGACCGTGGCGCAGGAACGGACGGCCGCCGAGGTCGACGCAACGGCCGAACAGATCGAAGCGATCGAGGAGCGCAAAGCCGAGCAGGCCGCTGCAGATGCGGACGAAATGGTCGCTGCACAGAAGCACCAGGAAGCGCTGCTACAGGCCGAGGCTGACCGCAAGAAGGCCGAAGAGCTCCGCAACCAGGCTTGACCCACCACTGCTGATCTAGGAGTTCGACTACATGAGTGTTTTGGCCCTACCACTGACCATACTGCGAATTCAGTACAAGATCGCCCGAATTCCGTTGCAGCTCATCGAGACCAACGTCGTCGTGAAGATGGATGCAGAATCGCCGGCACGGCTCGCGTACGAGCACACGCTCGGATCCCTTGATCGTGCCGTCGGAAACCTGTTGGGAGACAGAAGCCTTGCCGACCGCGGCGAGACGCTGGTCGACAGCACCGAGAACCGCGCCGAAGCAGCACGTTTGGACGCCGAGGCACGTGCGAAGAAGACTGCCGCGGACGCCGACCTGAAGACGGCTCGTGAGACCGCCGAGCAAGACCGCCGGGCCGCCGACGCCGCAGCCCAGGAAGCCGCCCGCGACGCGCGACAAGAGGCCGAGCAGCGCAAGCGCGAGGCCGCCCAGGAAGCCGAACGCGAAGCGGCTGCCAAGAAGAAGAGGGCCGACGAGCAGGCTGCGGCGGCGACCAAGGCAGCCGAGGACCGCAAGAAGACTCAGCAGGCTCAGGTCGACAAGCAGGAGAAGTTGGCTGCAGCACCGTCCGAGGCCGAATTGGCCGAGGCCGCACAGCGATCCGAGGAAGCCGACGCCAAGAAGGACGAGGCAGAGCGCATCGAGAAGCTGTTCATCGCGGAGAAGAACAAGGACTGACAGCCCGACTCTCTCGAATCGAGCTCAGCAACAACCTCTTCCAGCCCCGCACTGTGTTCTCGGTGCGGGGCTGGTGTGTTTGTGTGGGGCTGGTGTTTTTGTGCGGGCCTAGGCGATGTGGGGGCCGGCTCGGGCGTGGGATTGTCGGGGTTGTCGGTAGGGGTCGACGGTGGCCGGTGGCACGAACCACGGGTGGTTGTCGGCGGCGATGAACACTTCCCAGTCGCTGTGGTGGATGAGTCGGTGATGAAACCCGCACAGGAGGACGAGGTTGTTCATGTCGGTGGGTCCACCGTCGGCCCAGTGCCAGATGTGATGGCCTTCGGTCCAGGCGGCGGGTTTGCCGCAGCCGGGGAACGCGCAGCCGTGATCGCGGGCAGTCAATGCGCGTTTCTGTTTCGCGGTGACGGTGCGGGCGGTGCGGGCGAGGTTCAACGGGTTGCCGTTCTCGTCCATGACGATCGCGGTGAGAACACAGTCGCAGGCGAGTTGGCGGGAGGTGTTGCGGGAGAGCGGGCCCATCCACGGCAGCCAGCCGACGGTGGTGCCGTCACCGAACAGGTCCCGATATGCGCCGCGGTCGGCTACAGCATCACCTCCACCGCAATCGCCACTGCCGCTGCCGTTTTCGTGGTCCGGTTCGGTTGCTGCGTCAGTGTCGATGGGGTCGCCGGTGTTGATGTCGACCGGATCTGCTGCGTCGGTCTCGGTGTCGGATTCTGTTGCTGCGCGCGAGGTTTCGTCGTCTGTTATGTCGTCGGCACTGTCGCGGAGGTCGGTGAGGTCCTGCAAACGGATGTGCAGGTTGACGTGGGGTTTTTCGCCGCCTTCGGTGGGGCGGTCACTGGAGGCGAGGTAGCGGTCGAGGATGTGTCCGAAGGCGTCGGCGCGTCGCCGTGCGGGACTGCGTTCGTCTGGGGTGCCGTCGGCGGCAGGGCGGGGTTCGGTCAACGGCGAAAGCGCGGTGAGCAGCTTTTCTCCGGTGATCGCATCGAAATCCATCTTCGCCACGAGACGTCCGTTGAGGGTTTTCGAGGCGAAGAGTTCGTTGCGGTCGGTGTCTTCCGGTGGTGGCTTGTTGCCGCCGTAGGTGTCTTCGAGTTTGGTGATCGCTTCTCGGATATTGTCGGTGCTTGCGCCGGGTCCGGTTGCGGCGGTGATCATGGCTTTGCGGGCGATATCGCGACCCTCTTGGGGGAGGTTCTTCGGTGGTGTTTCGGCGAAGGTGAGAATCAGGGCGGCGTGGTCGACGGTCATGCTGCCGGTGTTGACGGCGTCGGCGATGTCGGGGAAGTTCTTCAACCCGCGAGCGAGGGCCACGATCTTGTTCGCTTTGCTCGGGGTGAGGAGGGTGGTGGAGGTCAGCCAGCCTGCGGGTCCGGGGAAGCCGAGCTTCTCTCGGCTCACGCGGGTGTCGATGTCGGCGACGAGGGCGATGCGGCGTGCTTCGAGCAGTTGGATCGTGTGGGAGACATCAGCAACGTCGGCGAGGAGTTCGCTCTCGCTCAGTTGCCAGATCTCCGTTGTCATGAACCAAGTGTATCGAACGTGTGTTCGATGCGCAATGATGGTGCAATCGAAAACTATTGCTGTGCATGAGGATTCGCGAACCGGAACCTGTCGGTGGCCCGTGCTAGGCAAATCACCAATCCTCGGACGCGCTACGACCGTTGCGCCACACTCCATGGGTATCAACCGGGGCGCGCCATTGAAGACCGACCTACCGGTTTACTGTAGGTTCACCAAACACATCGACGAGGCGAATAGATGCGCATGCGACGAACGGGAACCGAGTCCACTCGACTTATCCATGCCCGGCACAGACTCTCCCCGCTGTTCGCCACTCTGGTGATGTTCGGCGTTCTTGCCATCCCGCGACTGGATCTGCCATGGGCCGGCATCGCGGGCTGAGGTCTGGCAATTGTCGCGGCAGCGGCCTGGCTTTTCACAGCTTTGCGCCCGCAGCGGTCCAGCCAAAAGAGCTAGGTCATACGCGCAGCGACATTCAGCCGAGGACACGAGCGAGGAATGCGTCGATATTGTCTTTGACCGTCGCCGTGCGGGTGTCGACGTCGAAGTCCTCCTTGAACTGTCGTCCCAGGGCCGGTGTTTTCTTCTTGCGTGCGTACAGAGAACATGCGAGATCCGAGCAGATGTAGGTACCGACGGTGTTGCCGCGTCGCCCGGACTCCCCTGCCTTCGCAGCGGCCATCAGCGACACACCGCCGTTGGCATGGGTGGTGAGGCAGATGCTGCACATCTGCGCGGTACGCGGCCCACCTGCCTTGTATCGCAAAGCAATTCCACGTAGTCGATCTTCCTGCGGTACGACGATGTAGCTTCGTCCCGCCAGCTTCGGGTCGCCCCAGCCGAGGAAATCGAGATCCTCCCACGGCGCTTCGTCGAACATATCGGGGAGGGAAAGCCGTGTGGCGTCACCCTTGGACGAGTTGACGAACGACGATCTGATGTCGCGTTCGGTGATCGGCTTCATTGTTCTTGCCTCCATTGCCGTAGGAGTAAGTCGATTCCGTCGAGGATTCGGGCCCACGACTCCTGCGAATCGGGCGCACTGTGAGCGAAAGATCCGGCCGCTTCGAGACTGGCGAAACCGTGAAAGACGCTGCCCAACAATCGAACAGCGTGCACCTGATCGATCTCGCTCAGGTGATACCCACGAAGAATTGCCTTCATCATCGCCGAGTGCCGCACCCCGGCACTGTTGATCGCCGTCTCGTGGTCGAGAGGAAACTGGGTCGCCGCGTATCGGCCGGGATGTTCGCGCGAATAGACCAGGTACGCGTCGGCCACTGCTACCAACGCGTCCTTGCCCGCCCTGCCCGCCAACGCCTCCGCGACCCGGTCGGCCAGTTCTTCCAACGCCAGCAAAGCAATGCCGACATTGAGCTGGTGTGCGTTCTTCAGATGCGAATACAGACTCGCGACTTTGACATCGAAACGTCTGGCTACCTCGCTCGCGGTAACGCGATCGAAGCCGATCTCATCGGCCAGATCCGCTCCAGCTGCCACGATGCGCTGCGCGGTCAATCCTGCGCGTGCCATGTCGGCCTCCTCCATCTTCCGAGGACACCGTAGCCAAAACTAATAGCTATAGGCAAATTACTAAAGCGGTCAGCGGCCCTGCCACGCCTCCCACAGCTCCGCGTAACGCCCACCAGCAGCGACCAGCTCGTCGTGCGGACCCTGCTCCACGATTTTTCCGTGTTCGAGCACTACGACGCGGTCGGCGGCGGCGGCCTGGGTGAGCCGATGCGCCACGATCAACGTGCTGCGACCCTTCGTCGCCGCCTCCGCAGCCAATTCGAGGTCGCGGGCACCGGAGCTACCGGCCTCGGCGGTAGCCTCGTCCAACACCGCGACAGCCGGATCGGCCAGCACGAGCCGCGCCAGAGCCAATTGCTGCGACTGCGCCGCGGTCAACTGGTGACCACCCTCGCCGACGGCGGTGTCGAGACCCTCCTCGAGCGCCTCGACCCATCCCCAGGCACCGACGGTCCGCAGTGCGGCTTCCACGTCATCGCGGCCGGCGTCCGGGGCTGCGAGCAACACGTCGTCGATCAGTGGGCCCGCGAAGACGTGCACTTCCTGGCTGACGATCGCGACGTGCCGTCGTAATCCCTGATGCCCCAATGCATCCAGGGATGCACCGCCGACACGAACCGTTCCCGATGTCGACGCAATCGATCCGGCCGCAATGGCCGCGATGGTCGACTTCCCGGCACCGGTGGATCCCACGAGCGCGACCGTCTCGCCTGCATCGACGCGCAGGTCGACCCCATGCAAAACTTCGTGGCCCTCGTCGTAGAAATGGCGCAGGTCGACGACATCGAGGGTGGCGTCGACAGGCACGGAACCGTCGCCCACCGGCCGCTCGTCGGGTATGTCGATCACACCGACCAACCGAGCCAACGACGCACCGGCAGACTGGATGTCGTCGAACGTGAAGAGCAGGGTGCCGATCGGATTGAACAGCCGATGAAACAGCAGCGCCGCGGCCGTGGTCTCACCGACGGTGACGTAATCGCCTCGTACGAGCAGGAATCCGGCCAGCAGGATCACCGACAGGCCGACACATTCGGCGCGGTTGCTGCGTGAGCCGAAGCGCGTGAACAGGCGGAAGACGTCGACGCCGATGTCGCGGGCTTTCGCCGACGCTCGATCCACCTCGCCGAGGTGCTCGTCTTCGAGCCCGTAGGCGCGCACCGTCTTTGCGCCCTGCATGCTGCTGACGAAGGACTGGGCCCGCTCGCCCATGGCGACTCGTTCTGCCGCGTACATCGGAGCCGATCGGGGCAGGTACCAGCGCAGGGCGAGGACATACATCGGCAATGCCACCAGACCGGCAAGCCCCAGACGCCAGTCGATTCCGAGCATCGTGATCATGCTCAGGCACACGAGCAGGAATGCTCCGACGAGCTGGGGAATCACTTCGCCGATGGACTTGGCCATCACCGCGACGTCGTCGCCGACACGAGAGAGCAAGTCGCCCTTGCCTACTCGCTCCAACGTGGCCACCGGCAGACGGAGGGCGCGTCGAACGACCGCCTCACGTAGGGACGCCAGGATGCCCTCACCGAGGGTACTGATCAGGTAACCGCTGAAGCCGGTGACAACACCGCCGATGACCGCTGCCACCGCGATCACGACGACGACCCCGACAATGGTCGACGAGTCGGCCCCATCGCGGACGCGGTCGACCAAGACACCGAGCACATAGACCGGCACCAGCGACATCGCCGCGGCCACTGCGCCGAGCAGCAGCGTCACCGCGGTGCGGAGCTTGCGTTGGCGCAGCTGTTCCAACAGCCATCTGCCCGACCTGGCACCGGTGGCGATGGGAAGCAGTTCGGGGGCGGTCATCGCAGCACCGTCTCCTTGTACAGCGCGTCGGACGACGCGAGATCGTGGTGGGTTCCTTCGGCGACGACGCGTCCGTCGCCGACGACGAGTACGCGATGCGTAACCGACAGCAGCGCAGGGCTGGTGGTGATCAGGATCGTGGTCTGCCCCGCACTGCCGGTGTGTCGTAGCTCGGCGATGCCGCGCGCGATCGTGTGCTCGGTGACGGCGTCGACTGCGGTGGTGGGGTCGTGCAGCACCAGCACCGGGGCGTCGACCGACAGGGCCCGCGCCAACGCGACCCGTTGACGCTGCCCGCCGGAGAGGCTGGCACCGCGGTCGGTGACGGCGTGGTCGAGTCCGGCTTCGTGCAATTCGACGACGTCGGTGGCCGCGGAGGCCTCGAGCACGCGGGCGAGTTCGGCGTCGGACTGTGCGCGACCTGCGGTGACGTTGCTGCGGACGGTGCCGGCGAACAGGTCGGTGATGTGCGGCTCGACGAGCAGGGTCTCGCGGGCGCGTCGGAGATCGATGTCCCCTGTTGCGAATCCCCCGATACGTACCGTTCCGGTGTAATCGGACTCGGAGATCTGTCCGGAGAGCACTTGGGCGAGCGCCTCCCCGTCTTGCGGACGGTAAGCGACGATTCCGAGCATCTCGCCGGGTGCGGCCGAGAAGGTGAGGCCGTCGAGCGAACGGAACCCGATCTCGTCGACGGCGAGATCGGTACCCGAGGGCACCGCGGAATCGGATTGCGGCAGAACATGATCGGCACCGAGTACGAGTGCGAGCCGATCGGCCGAGCCACGCACCATCGCGACCACGCCGGGGATCCTGGACAACCCGGTCAGCGGTTCGATGACGAATTGCGAGAGCCCGATGACGGTGATCAGCTCGCCGACCGAGATGCGCCCCTGCAACGCGAACCAGCCTGCGGTACCGGCAATTCCGACTGCGAGCAGCGCGTTGACCGCCGCCGCCAGGCCCTGATAGACGTTGTTGGCGCGGGCCAAGTCCAGCGTGGCCGCCAGTGCCGTTCGGCTCGACGTCACGAACCGCTGGGTGGCCGCGTCCTCGGCTCCGATTCCGCGCAGCGGGCGCACCCCACTGACCAGATCGGTAGCCATCCCCGATACCCCGGCCACCTCTGCTTGTTGCGCGGTGGCAGCGCGGGTGAGCAGTGGCGCGAGTCGTTGGAGCGCGATCAGGATCACCGGGGTCCCCATGACGACGGCCAGGCCGAGCGGAATGTCGATGATCAGCAATGCCACCGCCGACGCGACGACCGCAACTGCCGATGCGAACACTCGCGCGATCAGATCGAGAATCCAAGATTCCTTCTCGGCATCGGATGTCGACACCGTCAGCAACTCCCCCGCCGAGAGATCGGTGCGCAGGCCGCGTGGGTCGAGAACGCGGCCGGCGACCTCCACCCGTACATCGTGGGCCTCACGCTCGATAGCCACGACGATGATGCGAGCACCGATGCGCCAGGCGTAGGACAGTGTGACGAACAGAGCTGCAAGACCGACCAACGAGAGGATCATCGCCGTGACATCGCCGGTGTCGATCGCGCGCGACACGATCAGACCGATCGCGACCGGAACCATCGTTTCGCACAGTTGATGCACCCCGAACAGCAGTGACGAGACGATCAAGCGGGTGCGATGGCGACGTACGGTGCGGCGCAGAATTGCGCCGCCGGTGGCCGGGGAAGGTGCCTCCACCACGTTTCGAGCATGGTGAAGCGAGACAGAATCGGTCATTTGCTGCAGCCTATGGCATCGGGAAGTGGCGATGGGGCGACACATTTACATAGAGTTGGCACCAGCGAACACCGAGTACGTCCAGTAGAGAGTACGGAGAACACCATGCCTGCCAAGACATCGACCGACAACGACATCGCCGACGAAGACATCGTCCCACTCGAGTACGAGACCGCCAGCCAGGCCCAGCGCGTCGTCGCCGCCTACGCGACCGATGCAGACGAGTGCCGCATGTTGTTGTCGATGCTGGGTATAGACCCCGTAGCGAAGACCGACTGACAGGTTTTCGCAGGGCTGATTACCCAGGGATCAACAAGCGGATTGGACAGTTGTGGCTGACGCCTCGCAGGGTTCGGATTTCGTCGTCGTAGCCAACAGGTTGCCGGTCGATCTGGAGACACTTCCCGACGGAAGCACGCGATGGAAGCGCAGCCCCGGCGGGCTGGTCACTGCGCTCGAGCCCATACTGCGCGCCAACAAGGGTGCCTGGGTGGGATGGGTCGGCGTATCCGACGTCGACGTCGAGCCGTTCGTCGAGGACGATCTGCACCTGCGTCCGGTGCCGATCAGCGAGAAGGAATACACCCAGTACTACGAGGGCTTCTCCAACGCCACGCTGTGGCCGCTCTACCACGACGTCATCGTCAAGCCGGAGTACGACCGCGACTGGTGGAACGCCTACGTCGAAGTCAATCGCCGCTTCGCGGAGAAGACGTCCGAGGCAGCCGCGCAGGGCGCAACGGTGTGGATTCAGGACTACCAGCTCCAGCTCGTGCCCAAGATGCTCAGGATGCTGCGGCCCGATCTCACCATCGGTTTCTTTCTGCACATCCCGTTCCCGCCGATCGAGCTGTTCATGCAGATGCCGTGGCGCACCGAGATCGTCGAGGGACTGCTCGGTGCCGACCTGATCGGATTCCATCTGTCCGGCGGTGCGCAGAACTTCCTCTACCTCGCCCGACGCCTCGCCGGGGGAACCACCTCACGCGGAACCGTCGGTGTGCGGTCCAAGCTCGGCGTCGTCCAGGTGGGGTTCCGGACCGTACGCGTCGGAGCGTTCCCGATCTCCATCGACTCCGGTGACCTCGACACCAAGTCGCGCACGAAAGCCGTCCGAGACCGCGCCAAGCAGTTGCGCAAAGACCTCGGCAATCCGAAACGGATCATGCTCGGCGTCGACCGACTGGATTACACCAAGGGAATCGACGTCCGGCTCAACGCTTTTCGAGAGCTGCTCGAAGAAGGCCGAGTCGATCCGGCCGAGAACGTCATCGTGCAATTGGCGACGCCCAGCCGTGAACGCGTCGAGAGCTATGTCGCCATGCGCGGTGAGATCGAACAGCAGGTGGGACGCATCAACGGCGAGTACGGCCAGGTGGGCCACCCGGTGGTGCACTACCTGCATCGCCCCATTCCCCGTGAGGACCTGCTCGCATACTTCGTCGCTGCCGACGTCATGCTGGTCACTCCCCTACGCGACGGCATGAACCTCGTCGCCAAGGAGTACGTGGCCTGCCGCAGCGATCTCGGTGGCGCGCTGGTACTCAGCGAATTCACCGGTGCTGCTGCAGAATTGCGCCAGGCGTACCTGTGCAACCCCCATGATCTGGACAGCGTGAAGGACGCCATCACCGGAGCGCTCGAGCAGGAACCCGAGGCAGGTAAGCGGCACATGCGAGCCATGCGTCGGCAGGTTCTCGCCCATGACGTCGACCGCTGGGCCCGCTCGTTCCTGACCGCTCTGGCGCAACCGGCCGAGGGCACCAACCTCGGTCGATAAATCGCTTTACCCCCACCGTCGACGGCTGCTAGTTTGCCGTCGACGGTTTTGTGCATTCGAGAAGTGAGGAGGTAGGCATCGTGGCCACCTGGACGAGAACACACCCGAGCCCTCACACCTCCTCTACGAAGGACTTCTCGCATGTCTTCTCTACTCGAATACGGACTCGATCACCACTGGCGTGACGAGTTCGAACGGCATTCTCACAGCGCAGTTCTCGCCCGCGTGGTTCGCGTCGACCGCGGTGAATTCGACGCCGTCACCGAGCACGGAATCGCGCGCGGCACCGGCACTGGCCTCTGCACCGGGGATTGGGTGGCACTGGACACGGAATCGTTCCGGCTGATCGACATCTTGCCCCGCCGGACGGCCATAGTTCGAGCCAGTGCCGGATCGACCTCGGCCGCACAGGTTCTCGGTGCCAACGTCGATACCGTCGTGGTCACCGTCGCGTCGGACACGGCCCTCGATCTCGGTCGCGTCGAGCGCTACCTCACGCTGGCGTGGGGCAGCGGCGGTGTGCCCGTCGTCGCGATCACGAAGACCGACAGCGGACGCGTCACCGAAGAGTCGGTACTGGCCGCCGCGCCGGGTGTCACCGTCTGCGGCACCAGCGCGGTGTCGGCCGACGGAATCGACTCGCTGACAGCACATCTGCACGGCACGGTCGCGCTGATCGGGCCGTCGGGATCAGGTAAATCGACTCTCGGTAACGCTCTGATCGGTAGCACCGCGTTCGCCACCGGTATCACTCGCGAGGCGGACGGCAAGGGCAGACACACGACGGTGCATCGGGAATTGATTGCGGTACCACGGCTGGGACTGACCCTGCTCGATACTCCCGGATTGAGATCGGTAGGCGTCCAAGGATCGGAAGACGCAGTCGCGAGCGCCTTTTCGGATATCGACGAGCTCGCCGCACTGTGCCGTTTCGGCGATTGTGCGCACGCACACGAGCCCGGTTGCGCCGTTCTCGCCGCCGTCGAGACAGGCGAACTCACCGACCGCCGGCTGGGAAACTATCGAAAGCTGTTACGAGAGAACGCCTGGACCACGTCACGTCATGACGCGCGGACGCGCAGCGAGAAGTTGAGGGAATACAAGCAGATGACCAAGTCGCTACGGCAGAAGTACGCAGCCGACGGTGGGCGGCGCTAGGTCAGCTCTCGTCGAACAGCGAGGGGCTCTCGGACTCCGCCTCTTCCAGCGGAGCCGAGCCCTCGCCCGGCGATGCCTTGCGCACCACCTCGACCGTCGTCGTACGGACCGACAGCCGATGGCCGTCGTGATGCTCGAGCAACGCCAATCCCTGACGAATCTCGAGCACCTTCCACGGGCCTGCGTGCCCGGACGCCTGAACCAGGTCGCCTGGTGCTATCTCGGAAGCCACTGTTGTTCTCCATTCACCGAGCACGTATCGGGGGTCGAGCAAGTCTGTGACACACACCCTATCGGGCACCGTGCTGCCCGACGCCACTTGCTCGTCGAACAAGTTAGGAGTACTCATGTAATAGTTGTAGATATACAAGCAAATAACCGGAGGTGCACGTGGCCGAGCTGACTCGACGACACCGATACCTCGTGCTCGGCATCTGCTGCCTGAGCCTGTTTCTCGTCAGTACCGACAACACGATCGTCAACGTCGCACTGCCGTCGATGCGCGTCGACCTCGACGCGTCGGTCTCGGGTCTGCAGTGGATCATCGACGCGTACACCCTGGTGGTGGCGTCGCTGCTGATGCTCGGCGGCTCGATGGCCGACCGCTACGGACGTAAGCGGTTCTTCATGATCGGCACCGGAACGTTCGTGCTCGGCTCGCTGCTGTGCAGCGTCGCACCGTCGCTGGGATGGCTGGTCGCCTTCCGGATGCTGCAGGCCGTCGGCGGGTCGATGATGAATCCCGTCGCGATGTCGATCATCACCAACACCTTCACCGACCCGAAAGAGCGTGCCGGGGCCATCGGCATGTGGGGTGCTGTCGTCGGGATCTCGATGTCGGCGGGCCCAGCGCTCGGCGGCATTCTCGTCACCGGAGCCGGCTGGCAGTCGATCTTCTGGATCAACATCCCTGTCGGCATCTTCGCACTGGCGATGACGATGAAGTTCGTCCCGGAATCCAAGGCCGAGCACGCGAGGAAGTTCGATCCGGTAGGCCAGTTCCTCATCTTCGCGTTTCTCGCCTCGCTGGTGTTCACCATCATCGAAGGACCAGCGAAGGGCTGGGGATCGCCGCTGATCGTGCTCACCGGTGCCATCGCAGTGGGTTCCCTCGTGGGCCTGCTGGTGGTCGAGTCGCGTATCGAGGAACCGCTGATCCAACTGAAGTTCTTCCGCAGTGCACCGTTCAGTGGCGCTACGGTGATCGCCGTGTGCTCGTTCGCTTCCCTCGGTGGGTTCCTCTTCCTGAACACGCTCTACCTGCAGGACGTTCGCGGCTACTCACCCCTGCACGCCGGTCTCTACACTCTGCCGATGGCCGTGATGACGCTGATCTTCGCGCCGATATCGGGACGCATCGTCGGGACCCTCGGGGCACGCATTCCCCTGCTCGTCGCGGGCATCGGGTTCGTGATCTCGGCGCTGATGCTCGCCGGAATGACGCCGACCACGTCCTTCGCCTGGCTGGCGACGGCATACGTGATCTTCGGAATCTCCTTCGGCATGGTCAACGCCCCGATCACCAACACCGCAGTGTCCGGGATGCCGCGGAGCCAAGCCGGCGTGGCGTCGGCCATCGCGTCGACCAGCAGGCAGGTCGGTCAGTCGCTCGGCGTTGCCGTCATGGGCTCGATCGTCACCGCGAGCATCGTCGGAGAGATCTCCGACGGCTTCACTGCCGCCGCCGTGCCCGCCTGGTTCGTCATCGTGGGCGCAGGCGTGGTCGTCACCGTCCTCGCCATCGTCACCACCGGCCGGTGGGCCCGCTCGACCGCCGAACGTATCGACCAGCCGGTACTCGTATGACGAGCGAAGCAGCGCAGATCTGGCGCGAGATGCGAGCACTGATGCTCGAGGTACACGACACTCGACGGGCCGTCGCCGACGCCACCGGAATGAGCTTCCTGCGGGCGAAACTGCTGATCAAGCTGTTGGCCGGCGATCGGACGGTCACCGAACTCGCCGATCTGCTCGCCTCCGATGTGCCCTACGTATCGCTGAACGTGCGCGAACTCGAACAGCGAGACCTGGTGGTGCGCACCGAGGACCCCCACGATCGTCGACGACGCATCATCGGACTCACCGACACCGGACGCCGCCTCGCCGAGAAAGCCCGCACGATCGCCGACGCCCCGCCGCCGGAATTCACGGCACTACCGCCGGAGGACCTGGCGCATCTGCGTCGAATACTGCGACTGCCCTGATGTGGTGGGACGGCGCTTCTGCGTCGGCTTCGGCTACGGCTTCTGCTTCAGCGGCGAATGTCTGCGAGCGGGGTTCCGATCTCGACGAGGGCGCGCACGGTGGCGGCCTCCATACCGGGTGATCCACACACCAGGATCTGACTGTCGGGGAACGGGCCCTGCACCGCAACGACGTCGGCGATGGCACCTTCCCAGCAGTGCTCCGGCTCGAAAAATGATGTGCTGGAACCTATTTCCTCGTGAATACGATCGTTCCAGCGGTCCGAGGCCCACGGCTCGTGCAGCTGGTCTACGACGGGAACGACGGTCAGCCACGGCAACTCGGCCGCCATCAACCACAGCATGTCGCTCGCGTAGAGATCGCGCGGCGACTTCCCGCCGAAGAACAGCGTCACGTTCGGCGGCTGCTCCCAGCGTGTGAGATCGAGCAGAATCGCGCGCAACGGGGCGAGGCCGGTGCCGCCCGCAATCATGGCGACGTCGCGGCCCGAATCGTCGACGTGCAGACCGCCCTGCGGATCACTGATCTGCCACACATCGCCCGGACGGGTCTCGTTGACGATCGATCCGCTGACCCACCCCGCGGGCACCGCGCGCACATGGAATTCGAGCTTGCCGTCCAGCGACGGCGGCAGTGCGGGCGAATATCGCCGCGTCGACGCGGCGTTTTGGGGAACCTTGACCGACACCGACTGCCCGGCTCTGAACGGGATCGCATCGCCCTCGAGCCTGATCACCGCAAGATCGTTCCGAAGGCGGTGGTACTGAACGACTGTCGAATTCCACGCCTGCATGCGGACCAGGATAGGGGTCGATGCCGGGTGTCTCGCAAACGCGCGCGGGGTTCGCCGCTGCCGATGCCGCAAACGCGCGCGCGTTTGCTGAACGCGCGCGGAATAGTGACCGAATCACTGGCAAATCTGCGCGCACCTGACAAATGCGCGCGCGTTTGCGGGGAAGGCGGCGAACTCAGCGCTGGTGCTTCGGCTTCCAGACCACCAGGGCGTTGCGCTGAATAGGCACCAGGTCGCGGCGGTAGCTCGCGTGCACGTTCGCCACCTCCTGCGCCAGTTCCGAGACCCGGGCTTGCAGGGCCTCGACCTGGTTGGTGAGTTCGATGATGCGCTTGATGCCGGCGAGGTTGACGCCTTCGTCCTGCGAGAGTCGCTGCACTTCACGGAGCAGGGCGACGTCGCGCGGTGTGTAGCGTCGCCCCCCGCCGGTGGTGCGGTGCGGGATGACCAGGCCCAGTCGGTCGTAGGTGCGCAGCGTCTGCGCATGCATGCCGGCCAACTGAGCCGCGACGGAGATCACGAAGATCTGCGCGTCGGGATCACCTTGTGCCCCACCGGCTTTCGCGGAACCGCCCTCGGGAGGGACCGACATCACACACCTGCCCACCCGGCCCGCGGGTCGAATCCGCTGGCCTTCTCGGCTTCCAGATAGGTCTTCAGAGCGTCGGTAGCAGCATCGTCGAGTTTCTGCGGGACGGCAACTTTGACGGTCACCATCAGATCACCGGTACCGGACTTCTTCGGGATACCGCGTCCGCGCACCCGCAGCACTCGGCCGTCGACGGTGCCCGGTGGCACCTTGACGCCGACGCGTCCTTCGAGGGTGGGCACCGACAGTGTGGTGCCGAGAACCAGTTCGCCGTAGCTGACCGGCACAGTCACCGTCAGGTCGTCGCCGGTGCGGCCGAAGACCTTGTCGGGCTTGACTCGAACGGTCACGAACAGGTCGCCGGACGGTGCTCCGCGTAGCCCGGCCTCGCCTTGGCCTGCGAGTCGTACTTTCTGGCCGTCGCTGATGCCGGCGGGGACTCGCACGGTGATGGTGCGGGTGCGGTTCTGCACTCCGGTGCCGCGGCAATCGACGCACGGGTCGTCGATGATGGATCCGGTACCGCGGCAATCGTCGCAGGGCTCACTGAAGCCGAACGCGCCTTGGTTTCGGTTGACGACACCCTGGCCGTTGCACTTGGGGCAGACCCGCGGGCTGGTTCCCGGCTTGGCACCGCTGCCGTGGCACGTGGTGCACGAGGACGGACTGGTCAACCGCAACGGAACCGTCACGCCCAGCGCTGCCTCACGGAACTGCAGCGAGGTCTCGGTCTCGACGTCGCTGCCGCGTCGGGGACGGTTGCTCTGCGGGCGCTGCTGCGCAGCGCCGCGATTGAACAGTCCACCGAAGAGGTCGCCGATGCCGCCGTCGCCGCCGGCCTGACCGAAGATGTCGCCGACGTCGAAGCTCTGACCACCGCCGCCGAATCCACCGGCACCGGGTGAGAACCCACCGCCGGCGCGGCTACCGAAGCCGCCGGACGCGAACAGCCGCCTGGCCTCGTCGTATTCCTTGCGTTTGGCCGGGTCGGCGAGAACGGCGTGCGCCTCGCTGACCGCTTTGAACTTGTTCTCGGCCGCGGCGTTACCGGGATTGGCGTCGGGATGGTTGTCCCGCGCCAACTTTCGGTACGCCTTCTTGATCTCTTCTGCAGTAGCGCTGGAGGAAACGCCCAGCTCCTTGTAGAAGTCCTTCTCGATCCACTCCCGCTGGCTCACCGGGCGTTTCCTCCTCTCGCGCTATTTCTTTTTACTGCTCGTCGGACGCGGGTGCGTCAGATTCATTTGTTGCCGTGCCCTCGGAAGCACTGTCGACCACGCCGACCATCGCGGTGCGCAGCACGCGTTCGCCGAGCTTGTAGCCCGGACGCATCAGCGTGCCGACGACCGGATTGCTGCCGTCGCCCTCATGGGAAACGGCCTCGTGGATGGCCGGGTCGAAGGCGTCGCCCTCGGCCCCGAAGGTGCTCAGACCGATGTTCGTGAACACCCCCGCCAGCTTGTCCGCCACGGACTTGAGCGGTCCGGTTTCGAGATCGCCGTGCTGGCGAGCTCGCTCCAGATCGTCGAGGACGGGGAGCAGCTGGGACACGACGGACGCTTTCGCGTTCTCCGCTCCCGTCTGCTTCTCCCGATCCGTGCGGCGACGGTAGTTGGCGTACTCCGCCGACACGCGCTGCAGATCTGCGGTGAGCTCTGCAACCTGCGTGTCACGCGGGTCTTCCACTACTTCGGCGTCGACCTCTGCATCGTCGTTCCCTGCGTCAACCGAGCCGGGCTGGGGCGCGGTTCCGGTGCCCGCGAGGGGCTCGGGAACTGCGTCTCCTTCCCGTACTTCACCGGTCTCGGGATCGATCTTTCGCTTGTCCACGAAAGTGACCGGTTCTTGCTCGGTGTTGTCGGACGTCACTTCTTGTCCGTGTCGTCGGCGGGCTCGTCGACAACCTCTGCGTCGACTACACCGTCGTCAGCTGCCTGCGCTCCACCTTCTGCGCCGCCCTGCTCCTTGGCCTGAGCCTCGTAGATGGCGGTGCCCAGTGCCTGCGACTCGCTCGACAGCTTCTCCACGGCGGTCTTGACCGCCGAGATGTCGCTGCCCGCGAGAGCCGTCTTGGCGTCGGCGATGGCAGTTTCGACGCGGCCCTTGAGCTCGGCGTCGACCTTGTCCTCGTTGTCCTTGACGAACTTCTCCGTCTGGTGGACGAGGGACTCGGCCTGGTTGCGGACCTCGGCCTCTTCGCGACGAGCCTTGTCCTCGTCTGCGTGAGCTTCGGCGTCGGCGACCATGCGGTCGATCTCTTCCTTGGACAGGCCGGAGCCGTCCTGGATCTTGATCGTGTTCTCCTTGCCGGTGCCCTTGTCCTTGGCCGTGACGTGCACGATGCCGTTGGCGTCGATGTCGAATGTGACCTCGATCTGGGGGACGCCGCGCGGAGCCGGGGGCAGATCCGTCAACTCGAACGAGCCGAGGAGCTTGTTGTGCGAGGCGATCTCGCGCTCACCCTGGAAGACCTGGATCTGCACCGAGGGCTGATTGTCGTCAGCGGTGGTGAAGGTCTCGGATCGCTTCGTCGGGATGGTGGTGTTGCGCTCGATGAGCTTGGTCATGACGCCACCCTTGGTCTCGATACCGAGGGACAGCGGCGTGACGTCGAGGAGCAGAACGTCCTTGACCTCACCCTTGAGCACACCGGCCTGCAGTGCAGCACCGACGGCCACGACCTCGTCCGGGTTGACGCCCTTGTTGGGCTCGCGTCCACCGGAGAGTTCCTTGACCAGCTCGGAGACCGCGGGCATACGCGTCGAACCACCGACGAGCACGACGTGGTCGATGTCCTTGACGGCGATGCCGGAGTCCTTGACCACTGCCTGGAACGGCGCACGGGTGCGGTCGAGCAGGTCGGAGGTGATCTTCTGGAACTCCGAGCGGCTGAGCTGCTCGTCGAGGAACAGCGGGTTCTTGTCCGCGTCGACCGTGATGTACGGAAGGTTGATCGAGGTGCTCTGCCCGGAGGACAGTTCGATCTTCGCCTTCTCGGCAGCCTCACGCAGACGCTGCAGCGCCATCTTGTCCTTGGTCAGATCGATGCCGTTCTGAGCCTTGAACTTGTCGACGAGCCAGGTCACGATGCGCTCGTCCCAGTCGTCGCCACCGAGGTGGTTGTCGCCGGACGTCGCACGGACCTCGACGACGCCGTCGCCGATTTCCAGCAGCGAGACGTCGAACGTGCCGCCACCGAGGTCGAACACGAGAATGGTCTGCTCGCTGTCGCCCTTGTCCAGGCCGTATGCGAGAGCTGCCGCGGTGGGCTCGTTGACGATGCGCAGGACGTTGAGGCCGGCGATCTGGCCGGCTTCCTTCGTGGCCTGACGCTGTGCGTCCTCGAAGTACGCGGGAACGGTGATGACCGCGTCGGTGATTTCCTCACCCAGGTAGGCCTCGGCGTCGCGCTTGAGCTTCTGCAGCGTGCGCGCGGAGATTTCCTGAGGGGTGTACTTCTTACCGTCGATCTCCACGGTCCAGTCCGTGCCGACGTGGCGCTTCACGGAACGAATCGTGCGGTCGACGTTGGTGACCGCCTGGTTCTTCGCGGGCTGGCCGACCAGCACTTCACCGTTCTTGGCGAAAGCGACGATCGACGGGGTGGTGCGTGATCCCTCGGAGTTGGCGACGACAACCGGTTCGCCGCCCTCGAGGACGGACACGACCGAGTTGGTGGTCCCGAGGTCGATACCGACCGCACGAGCCATAATGTTTCCTCCTGTTGTTGCGTGGGTTCCAGTCCCTGGGTGAGCGAACTCCGCTCAAGTTTGCACAACGCGTCTTGTCGCGTCAACTTCCAACTTGAGCCTCATCCACTCAAGGCTGCTGACCTGCACAACGGAGGGTGTGGCGAATTTGTTCCCGAGGGAGCGGCTGCGCCGCATGTGAGTGAAAACTCGACCCCTGCTACGAAGTTCCACTCACATGGGGACAGCAGTACGCCGCGACGATCCGGTGGATCGTCGCGGCGCAGCGGGAGAGAAGTGCAGAACGGAAATTACTCGGCCGGATCCTCGGCGGGCGCGGGGATGCAGCTGTAACTGAGCAGTCCGCCGGTGATGTTGTTCATGAAGTCGCCGTCGAGTGCGCTGGCGAACGCTGCTGCGCCGGCCGGGCGAGCGACCCATTCGCGGTCGGCGGACGGCACGGTGTACGTGGCTGCCTCGCCTGCCTTGATGGTCTTCTCGGTGTTCTGGCCCTGCAGACCCGGCAGTGCGCCGTAGTTGACGTTGACGTTCGACGCGTCGTCGGCACCCTTGTTCTCGACCTTGACCTGCAGTGCGACGACGCCGCCCTCGGGTGCCTTCTCGACCGCGGTGTCGCAGACAGTGGCGATCGAGACCACCAGGTCGGGGCTTTCGAGAACCGCGGAGCCGAGGGGCATTGCGGGCTCGGTCTCGGGCTCGGCCGAGGCCATGGGTACGAGGACGACCGCACCGATGGCGGCGGCCAGGGCGGCCGTCGAGGCCAGGATCGATGTGCGGGCAAGACGTCGCATGGACAACTCCTGAGGCTGAGGGGGATGTGACCCGTGAGTCTGATGTGACTGAAGGGACAGTTGGTACTTCTTCACTATGGCCTATCCGATTCAGACATTCCACACCGGGCGGTCTCGATTCGATGACGTTCGCATATCGAACAAAACCGGTCGCGCGGAATGACATTCGTGTAATTCCACTGTCGCTCGTCGTCCGACGGATGGGCTCACCCCGTCTCCGCGCGAGGTTTCGCCGGCCGAGGAAGAGGGGAACCACAACCCTGCGGATCGGCCGCGCCCTACGTAGGGTTGAGGAAAAGCGAGGCTACGGAGGCACATGGATCCCGAAGTGCAGCACGAACCGAGCGAGATCACCTACGACGAGAAGTTCTACCCGGCTCGGCCGAAACCGCTTCGTCCGTCCGTGCGCCGTGCGAACAGAAGTAGTGGTCCCACACCGGACAGCGAGCCGGTCGCGTCCAATCCCGAATACGTAGACTGGCTCACCGAACAGTCGATGCTGCGAGACGCCAAGCTCATTGCCGAACAGCTGTCGGGCAAGGGCAGCATGTGGCAGAACCCGTATGCCGATCCCGATCCGCGTGCTGCCGTCGAGCGAGCTCCCGTGTGGTTCACCGCGTACCCCATCTCGGTGATCAACGCTCCGCAGACCAGTTTCCTGAGCACCCTCGGTGACGAGAAGTTGTGGCAGGCGTTCTCCGAGATCGGCGTCACCGCCGTGCACACCGGACCGGTCAAGGTGGCGGGCGGCATCCACGGGTGGCGTCCCACCCCGTCCGTCGACGGCCACTTCGACCGCATCGGTATGCAGATCGACCCCGCGTTCGGCTCGGAGGAAGAGTTCCGACGCCTGTGCGTGGTGGCTTCTGCGTACGACGGCATCGTCATCGACGACATCGTTCCCGGCCACACCGGTAAGGGTGCGGACTTCCGGCTGGCCGAGATGGCCGTCGCCGATTACCCCGGCATCTATCACATGGTCGAGATCGAGCCGCAGGACTGGCACCTGCTCCCCCGCGTGCGCGCCGGTGCCGACTCGCAGAACATCGACGCCGAGGCCGAGGCCAATCTCGCTCGCGCTGGCTACATCATCGGCCAGCTGCAACGAGTGATCTTCTACGAGCTCGGCGTCAAGGAAACCAACTGGAGCGCAACACCTCCCGTCGTCGGCATCGACGGCGTCGAGCGGCGGTGGGTGTACCTGCACTACTTCAAGGCCGGTCAGCCGTCCATCAACTGGCTCGACCCATCGTTTGCCGGTATGCGTCTCGTCATCGGCGACGCCTGCCATTCCATCGCAGATCTCGGTGCCGGTGCGTTGCGCTTGGACGCCAACGGTTTCCTCGGCGTCGAACGTCGCGCGGAGGGTCCGGGTTGGTCCGAGGGGCACCCGCTCTCGGAGGCCGCGAATCACCTGATCGCCAGCGTGGTGCGCAAGATGGGTGGGTTCACCTTCCAGGAGTTGAACCTGACGATCGACGACATCAAGGCGATGGGCACCAACGGTGCCGATCTGTCGTACGACTTCATCAACCGTCCGGCGTACCAGCATGCGCTCGTCATGGGGAACACCGAGTTCCTCAGGCTCACCATGACTTTGGCTCGTGATCACGGTGTGGACACCGCGTCACTGGTGCACGCGCTGCAGAACCACGACGAGATGACGTTCGAGCTCATCCACTTCGCCACACTGCACGCTGAGGACGAGTTCGCCTACGGCGGCGAGGCGGTCAAGGGCTGCGATCTGGGCGATCGCATTCGAGGCGAACTCACCGATCGACTCACCGGCCGCTGGGCACCGTACAACCGAACGTTCACCACCAACGGAATCGCCTGCACCACAGCAAGTGTGATCACCGCGTCGCTCGGCATCCGCGATCTCGATCGCATGGACGAGCAGGACATCGAGACCGTCAAACGAGCACACCTGCTGCTCGCCATGTACAACGCACTCCAGCCGGGCGTGTTCGCGCTGTCCGGCTGGGACCTGCTGGGTATTCTTCCGATCGCCGCCGACGAGGTCGAGGATCTCATCAAGGAGGGAGACACCCGCTGGCTCAACCGCGGCGCACACGACCTCATGGGGTATTTCCCCGAGGCCGTGCGCTCGGAGTCGGGTATCCCTCGAGGCCGCAGCCTGTACGGATCGCTGCCGGAGCAGCTGGCCGACCCACAGTCGTTCGCTCGTCAGCTGGCTCGAATCATCGAGCTGCGCAACAAGTACGGAATCGCCACGGCGCAGCAGATCGACATTCCGACGGTATCGCACAAGAGCCTGCTGGTGATGGTGCACGAGCTCGGCCAGGGCACCATCCAGGCCACGGTGCTGAACTTCTCGTCCGACGAGATCAGCGCGACCATTCAGTCCAAGCACCTGGTGCCCGGCACCTGCGCCATCGATGTCTTCGACGACAACGAGATCGCGACGGTCGACGAACTGCACAGCTTCCCGATGAACCTCGGCCCGTACGAGGGCGTTGCGGTGGTGCTGCGGTGAGAGAACCTGCGAGCGGCTAGCCGGAGTCGGTCGCCGTGGGCGGCGCGTCGAGGTTCTCGATCAGATTCAGCTGGGTCCCATCGGGATCCACGAGAAATCCGACGCGCTGCCCCCAAGGCCGGCGCAGCACAGGATGCAGTCGAGGGCGCCCGACGGGCTTCTCCACGACGCCTGCATTCGCGATCTGTCGATACAGTTCGTCGACATCGTCCACACGGACGCTGCACATGAACGAACTGTCGTCGGGCACCAGATCGGGAAACCGGAAGAACTCCAACCGAAGCGCTCCGCGCTCGATGATCAGCCAACCATCGTCACGGTAGGCCGACACGAACCCGAATCCGCCGTAGAAGGCGAGCGTGGCATCGAAGTCACGAGACGGCAGGTTCGGTACAGCGTGATCGGCCACAGCGTCCCACGGTACGACCTTTCGATGAACTTCGCAGCCGCACTGCCGGTGACCGGGCAGCTCCCCCGATAGACTTCTGCACCGTGGCCGTAGAACCGAACGATCCGACAGCAGGCCGGCCTCGGCCTGCCCGCCCGCAACCACCGCGGCCGGAGCTGTCCGTCGAGCCGCTGCGGCCACGACAGGAATCCGCCGCCGACTCCCCTCTGCCCAGGATCGCGACCGGACTGTGGGCGGCGACCGCCGTACTGATCCTGGTGCTGGCCGCCGTCATCGCGCTGAACTGGAACGCCGTTCTGTCGGGCGTCGAAACGGCAGTAGCGCAGCAGGATTCGACGGCGAGCGCCGCAGATGTCCGGAACACGGCATCGGCCACCCTCATCTCGAGCGGTGCTGCCGTCGCCGTGCTGGTACTGCTCGGGTTCGTCTCGCTGAACCTGCTCCGCGGCGCGGCCACGTCGTCCAAGGTCCTGATGGGCGCGGTGGGAATTCTGACCATCGGCGCGGCCGTCACGTTCTCGACGTTCGTCTCCGACGCCTCGGCCCTGCTCGGCGGCGTCCTGGTGTGGGGACCGTTCGTCGTGGCCGGCGCTGCCGCGCTCGCCACGGTCGTCGCGCTACTGCCTCGGCGCCCCTCACGTCAGTGAAGCGAGAATCCCTTCGGCGCTGCGTGCGGCGAGGGCACACGAACTCGACGTGAACCGGTCCAGGAGCGGATGCTCCGAGAGGGATCGCCACTTGCGCACCGCAGCCAGTGCCGTGTCGCGCTGCTGAGCATGTCCGGCGTCGGGCGGCAGATCGAGACGCTCCGTGGCGGCGATACCGAAGCCCCCGATGATGCGCTGCAGATCGAGCAGTCCACCGTCGGGCAATGTCGGTGTGACCGAACGCAATCGGCCGAGCAAGCGTAGTTCGGCAAACCCGTGCACGTCGGCCAGCATCCGGCCGGCCTCGGTACGCAGCGCATGCGACTCCGGCCGGAACTCCAGAATTCGTTGCAGCGCAACCAGAGCCGAGTGCAGCTTGAGCTGATCCGCACGCTGGCCGAATTGAACGTCGATCACCGATCGAAGTTCGGACAGTCCACTGCGCTCGACCAGGTCGGCCGCCAAAGTCGGCGAATCACTCACACCGAGCCGAATCAGCGTCACGGCCATCCGAATCCCGAACAAGCCGAAGCGGTCGACGATGCTGGCGCGCAGGGCGGCATCGACGGGCAGAGTGCTCTGCGCCCGCACGAACCGATCGGCCGAGAGCATCGCCAACTGGAGATCCTCGGTCGGTACCGTCGCGAGCATCTGGAATGCGGCGAACTCGCTCTGCCGCAACGTCTCCGCACCCAACGCCAACAGTCCCGCCACCGGGACGACGGCCTGGCACAGCCCGGTGGCTTCGAGCTCGGACGCGAACCGGGCCGCGACCTCCTTGGCCGACATCATCGCGTCCATGCGACCCGAGCCGACCTCATCGGCTCGCGAGACCACCCCGATGACGCCGAGCGGCCCGGAATCACCGCCGACGTGTGCCCCGATCTGCCCGAGAAACGAGACGTCCGTGGCATTGAGGGTGCGCAGCAGGTAGACCACCGCGTCGGCCCCCGACGACGAATTCTCGGGGGTCAGCATCGCCAACGTGCGCGCCGAGACATCGCGGGAGAGCGACGAGGTGCCGGGTGTGTCGATGATCGTCGTTTGTGCCAAAGTACTTGCCGGCCATTCGACGTCGAGGCGGTCGACCTGCGCTGCCGTCAACGCACCGAGATCGAACGTCAGCCGCCCGTCGCGTCGTTGCACCGGAACGTTCGCCGCGCGATCGCCGTCGTACCAGGCTGTCACACTGGGTGATACACCGTTGCGATACCACGTGACGACCTTGGTGCATTCGGTGGCGTCGGTCGGCGCAATATCCTGTCCGACAAGAGAATTGAGCAGGGTGGACTTACCGGCCTTGAGCGATCCCGCAAGCGCGACCCGGAGCGGCTCATCCAAACGGTAGAGACATTCGTCGAGCATCCAGGACGCCTCCGCGTCGCCGGCGTACGTCGACCGCGCTGCCGAGATCAGATCGCGAGCTCGGGCCAGTGCCGTCACGCTCATACCGCAACGTCCTTCACCAGACGCGTTGCGCGAGCATTCAATTCCGAGACCGACCGCATGTCGTTCTCCAGCTGCGCGATCCGGGCGGTGCGGTCGGTGTTGTCAGCAGCAGCGGCTTCCTGCGCCGAGCGCAGCGACTCGTTGAGCGAACGCAACGTCTGCTCGGCGATCGACGTGAAGTGATCCCGCAGCACCCGCTGAATCTGACGCAGCCGATCCTTGGATTCCTTGCCCACCTGGAAGCTGACGTCGTCGGTGAAGCGGCGAATCGCCATCTTGGCCTCGGAACGACGAGCCTTGACGCGATTCTCCTTGTCTTCCTTGTATGCCTTGGTGCCGAGCAGTACGCCGGCTCCGATCGAGATGGGATTGAGCAGACTCAGCCCGACGAACGTGGTGATCAGACCGAACATCAGTACGCCACCGTAGGATCCGCGCATTCCCACGAGGACCTTCTGCGTGATACCCACCCGTCCCGACTCCAGATCGGCCAGGGACGTCACCGGCTCGAGCACATTGTCGAGATCGCCGAGATCGAGATCGGGAAGGGCCGCCGCCCCCGACGACGCGAAATGCTCGGCCACCAACTCCGACAACCACAGAGCCCGCTCGTGCGCCCACACGAAATTGTCGCCCACCGACGCGGCGATCTGCTCTTCGAGCCATTCGCCCAGTTGCGGCCAGTCCTTCCCTGGATCTCCCTCGTCGACGGTCTCTTCCGCCTCCCGGGTGACGCGTCGCAGTCGGTCGCGCAGGTCGTGATCGATGTCCGACGCGAGGTCGGCGATTCCGTCACTGAGGGTCTGCTGCCACTGCGAGGACCTCTTGTGCAGTTCCTCGGCGGCGGACTTGGCGCGTTGGAGCCCGGCGACTGCGGCGGCCGCGCGCTCCGGATCCTTCAGCGCCGCAAGCTCACTGCCGAACGACAATGTCAGATGCTCGGTCACCGAGCGGACATCGAGGGATACCGATGCGCGAGCCAGGACGTCGGCGCGTGCCACCACGTCGTCGCGCAGAAATGCGTACAGCTGCTGGAAGCCCGATTCGGCATTGAGTTCCTCGTCGTTCAAACGCACTGCGTGCGAACGCAACAACGACGACACCGGCAGCATCTGCACGGTGATGCCGGCACGGTCCAGATGTCCACGGTTGGCCTCGACGATCTGCCGCCAATGGGGATACAGATCGATCTTGGTGATCAACACAGCCACAGCCGGACACAAACCCTGCACCTGCCGCAGGAACGCCAACTCCGGCTCGGTGAATTCACGGGAGGCATCGGACACGACGAGCACGGCATCGGCCGACGGAATCAGACCCAATGTCCCTGCTGCGTGCGGATTTCCGTGCCCGCCGACTCCAGGAGTATCGACCAGCACCAAGCCGTCGGCGAGCAGTGGGCTCGGCACCGCGATGTCCAGCCGAAGCACCTCCCGGCCCTGAGCGCGGGGACTCGCCGGAGTGACCGTGGTGATCTCTTCGAGCGGTACGTCCACACGAATCGGTTCGTCACCGGGATTCGCGAGCACGAGCTGAGCCGAGAAGCTGTCCGCGTTGGACACCACCGTCGGAATCGCGGTGGTCTCGTCGTCGCCCACCGAGCACACCGTCAAATTCAGCAGCGAATTCACGAACTGGCTCTTGCCCTGTTTGAGGGGTCCGACCACGATGATGCGACGGCGCGGGTCGAGAACACGCGACTTCGCTGCCTCGACTCGATCGACCAGATCGGATCGTCCCGCCGATGCCGCTACCTTCGCAGTGCGATCGAGCAGCTCGGCCAGTTCCGTAGATTGCCCGTCCATACCTGTGTCTCCACAACCCATCTCGTCGACTCCCGCGAACCCAACTCGTCCCGCAGGCCGCATTCCCAAACTCTAGCGACGACTCGGCCCCGAGTGTCGTTGAACGCTCGGGGCCGGCTCGTCACTTCGTCACCTGATCACAGGCAACTCGATCAGGGGTGCAGCGGGTCGATGTCGTGGTCGACGGTCAGCGAGTGGCCCAGTGAATCTGCTGCCGAATCGACCGATCCGTGCAGGTTGCCGCCGGTCTCGCCGAACAGGTCCGTGCTGCTCTCGCTCTGTCCGAAGACGTCGGAGTCGACGCTCGACCAGCCCGTGCCCGATGCGTTCGCGCTGGAATCGAAGGAGCTCGCGGACTCGAACGATCCCTCGGCTCCGGACTGCACTGCACCGGTGACCTGGCCACCGAGCTGAGCGGCAGAATCAAATCCGCCGGCCACGGAACCCGCAGCGTCCGCACCAGCATCCAAACCCCCGCTGACCGTGGAGGCCAGGCCGCCGCCGATCGAGCCGCCGGCGTCCAGTCCGCCACCGATGTTCGACGCGATGTCGCCGCCCACCGAGGTTCCTGCGTCGACGACGCCGCCCACGGTGCCGTCGAGTCCTCCGGTGACGGTTCCGGCCAGGTCACCCGCAGCGGAACCGGCGAGGTCACCTGCCGATTCGAGTCCTGCACCGACCTGCGTACCGGCGTCGATTCCGCCGTCGACTGCACCGGTGAGGGTGCCTTCCAGTCCTGCGCCGGCCTGCGCTGCCGCGTCGATTCCGCCGTCGACGGCACCGGTGAGGGTGCCTTCCAGTCCTGCGCCGGCCTGCGCTGCTGCGTCGATGCCGGTCGAGACACCGCCTTCGACGCCACCTGCAACACCGCCTGCGATTCCGCCGCCGAGGCTGCCGAGTCCGGCCAGTCCGCCGGTCAGGCTCGTGCCCGCGTCGACGAGCCCGTTCAGTCCGCCGGCCACGTCGCCGCCGACGTTCCCGACCGCCGCCAGGCCGCCGGTCACGTCTGCTCCTGCGCTGCCGACGGCCGCCAGGCCACCGGTGATGCCTGCGCCGACGCTGCCGACTCCGGCGAGGCCGCCCGTCAGGCCGCCGCCGAGGCCACCGAGTCCGGCCAGGCCGCCGGTGAGGTCCCCGCCGACGTTGCCGAGTCCGGCGAGGCCGCCGGTCAGGCCGCCGCCGAGGCCACCGAGTCCGGAGAGGGTGCCTTCCACGGTGCCGGTGAGATCGGCACCTGCGGACACGGCCGTGTCGACCGCACCGGCCAGCTGAGCACTGAGATCTGCACTCGCGCCGAGTGCTGCTCCGAGGTCGAGTGTGGCTCCGGCGTCGACTATCGCTTCGACTGCCGTGCCTAGCTGTGCGCCTGCAGCGCCGCCCACACCGAACGCGGTTCCGAGAATTCCTTCGAGGCTGCCGGTCACTCCGCCGGTCAGCGCGCCGGTGATTCCGCCGGTCAGCTCACCCGTCAGCTCACCCGCCAGTTCGCCGGTGATGCTGCCACCGATGCCCAGACCTGCGCCGAGGGTTCCCTCGATGGCGGTGTCGATGGCCGTGGCCAGGTTTCCGACGATTCCGGCGTCGAGATCGAGGACGCCGCCCAGGGCGCCGCTGACAACCGTGCCGATGTTGCCGCCGGTTGCGAGGAGTGCGTCGACGTCGATGTCAGCGAGGGCACCGGCGTCGAGTACTGCACCGAGTGCGGTTCCGATGGATCCTGCGATTGCGCCGTCGACGGCGAAGAGTCCGCCGAGGCTGCCACCGATGCCACCGGCGATGTCGCCGACCAGCGCGGCTCCGGCTTCGGCGGATCCGCTGAGGGCTGCTGCGATGTCTGCGGTGAGGTCCGCGCCGACCGTTCCGAGTCCGGCGAGAGCGCCGCCGATACCTGCGGTCAGCGCGGTGCCGAGGCCGCCGACGATGTCCAGGCCGGCTCCGGCGTCGAGCACGGATTCGAAGACGCCACCGACGGCAGCGCCCAGTTCGGCTCCGACGGTTCCGCCGACTGCGAAGAGGGCACCGAGCGCGCCGGACAGTCCGCCTTGGATGTCGGCCAGCGCGGCGAGGTCGACTGCGCCGGTGGCACCGATCGCGGCGTCGAGCGCTGCCTGCAGCTGCGCCGCCAGGTCGCCGCTGATCTCGCCGCCGATGCCTGCGCCTGCTCCGATGAGTCCGGTGAGCGCAGCGCCGAGTCCGACCGTGCCGCCGAGAAGCCCGTCGAGGTCCAGATCGATTCCGCCGCCGATGCCCGCACCGGCACCGATGAGTGCGTCGAGAGCGCCGCCGAACGCGGCTCCGAGTTCGAGGCCGATCTGGCCGCCGACGGCCAGAGCTGCGGCGAGGGCTGCCTGCAGCGACGCTTCGATTTCACCCGCCACGTCGATTCCGCCGGTCAGGGTGCCACCTGCGGCGAGTCCGCCGCCGGCTACCGCTCCTGCGGCGATGCCGAGCCCGGCCGACAGTCCGCCGCCGAGGCTCGCGCCTCCGGCGAGTGCGCCGTCGAGTCCTGCGGATCCGCCCGCACCCAGGATGGCGGAGAGCTGGCTGCCCGCACCTGCGAACAGTCCCGACTCGGCGACCAACGGGGCCACCGCGACGATGTCTGCGTGGGTGACGCCGCCGAGGCCGGCAGCGGCCAACGTCGTCTCGGGGTTGGCGCAGTAGGCAGCAGCGGCGTTGTCGTCGCGCAGCAGGCCGAGAATGAAATCGAGTACGGCGTTGGTAGCCATGTGAGTCTCCTTGACGAGTGATGCTTCGTGGTTGATCACAAAGCTATGGCCCGCGGAGCCCCCGCCCAACGGGGACGATCCCCCTACTCCCCCGGGGGCCGCCAGGGGACTTGCATTAGGGGATCTGAGCGCTTTAGGGGATTTAACTCGTTGCACGCTCTAACCTGCTGTGAGACGTAACGAATCGGGGCACCGAGCCGACAGTGCGGGTAACGGCGGTGGGAACCAGGGCAGTGCAACGAGAAGGTGGCGGCAGATGAACGCAGGGCTCGGCATACGGATCGGAACCGTGACGGCTGTTGCCGCCCTGGATACCGACCCGGTGACCTCGGTGGTCAAGCGTTCGGCCCTCGATCTTCGTCCCGGTGCGGCCCCCAGTCTCGCCGACCTGTGGGACCGTTCGACGCGCCATCTCATCAGTGGGTTCGCCGATCGCGTCGGTGACCCCGTCGAACTGATCGACGACGACGGCCGCAGTCACCGCGCCGAGGACCTGTACGCCACCGCAACTCGTGCCCTCGTCGCCGACGTCTCCGCCGGTGTCGACGCCTCCCCCTCCGTGGTGGTCACCCACCCCACACGCTGGACCGCCTACACCGTCGAGGTGCTCGGCGAAGCGCTCGATCGCGCGGGCCTGACCGACGTCACGCTCGTGCCGGAGTCTGTCGCAACGATGCGCTGGCTCGAGGTCACCCGTGGAACCCAGCCCGACGGTCTCGCGGTCGTCTACGACCTCGGCGCGACGGCTCTCGACGTCACGCTGATGCGGACCGGGTCCGACGCAGGCGTCGTCGGAACCGGCGTTCATTCGCAGGAGTTCGGCGGCGCTCAGTTCGACCACGAGATCATGCAGTACGTACTCGACACCGTCTCGGGCAGTCAGTCGTTCGAGTTCGATCCCTTCGATCCCGACACCGTCGGTGCATTGGTCGAATTGCGCGCCCGCTGCGGCGAGGCCAAGGAACAGCTGTCCTACGACACCTCCACATCGCTGACCGTGGACCTGCCGGGGCTGCACACCGAAGTGCGACTGGTGCGCTCGGAGATCGAAGACCTCGTTCGCGCATCGCTGCTGGCCTCCATCGGCGTTGTGCGTGACGCGGTCGCGGCCGCAGGCCTCGAGGTCACCGACATCGATCAGGTGGTGCTGACCGGCGGCAGCTCGGCCATCCCCCTCGTCGCCGAGCTCGTCTCGACCGAGCTCCGAGTACCGGTCGTGGCCGGGCCGCGCCCCGAACTGACCGTCGCCATCGGAGCCGCGATCCTCGGCAGCGACATCGCCGACGCCACCGCCGCGGACGACGCAGCAGCATTGGCTGCGGTTCCCGCCGCGACTGCCGTTGCCGCGCCGATGCCCCGTCCCACCCCGCGGCCCGCCCCGACCCCGACGGCAGTGGCGTCGGAATCGGGAATGTCCGGACGGAAGAAGGCAGGCCTGGTCGCCGGATCCGTCGTCGTACTGGCCCTCCTCGCCGGCGGCGGACTGTCGGTCGGAACGGCCCTCACCTCCGACAACACGACTCCGGCGGAGTCCAACTCCCAGACCTCCATCTCCGGCACCGAGACTCCGGGCAGCACGGCCGCGGTGGCGGGCGTCGAGTCGACCACCGGACCGACCGGCGAAAACGGTTCAGCAGCAATCGGTTCCACGGGCGCACCGACCACGGTGGTCAACGCCGACGGCAGTGTCACCCAGATCGATCCGGCCACCGGGGCTCCTGTTGCCGGGGCACCCGCCGCTGTCCCGGGCCAGAACGGGGCGGCCACGGTGCCGACGATTCCCTCGGTCGCCGCACCGACGGTGCCCAACTACCAGCCCCCGGCCGTGCAGGTACCGCAGGCACCGCAATTCACGCCGCAACCGCTACCGACATACCAGGGTCCGACGCTCGGCGATGTCGGTCAGGGCGTCGGGCAGGGCCTCGGCGGTGTCGTCGGAGGTGTGGGTCAGGGCCTGGGTGACGGGCTCGGCGGGGTCGTCGGCGGCTTGACCGGTCAGTAGACCGATCGTGGCCGGCACCCCATCCGCTCTCGTCGGCGTCGAGCGCGCCGATCGATTCGTTCGTGACGCGTCGTCGAGCACCGGTGTGCACGTGGTCGTCGGAGTGAACGGCTCCGGTCGATCCGCAGTTCTCGGTGCGGTCGCGGCCGCCGCGACGACGGTGCATGTAGGCAGTGTCACCGATGCGCCGCCGGGTGCGACGGTTCTGGTCGACGATGCACATCTGTTGCCGGATCACCGCGTGGACGAGATAGCCGCTGCAGCAACGCGTTCGGACATCACGCTGGTTCTCGCCACGGCCCCGCGCCGATACGATTCCCGGATCGAGAAGCTCGTCGCGTCCGCCGGTGCCGCCCGTCTGACGTTGGTGCCGCTGGACAAGACGTCGATCGCAACGCGGGCAGCCGCTGTCGCTCGGCCGATCTCGGCGTCGCTGGCGAGCGCGATCGCAAAGTCCACCGGAGGGCTTCTCGTCGCCGTCGACGCGGCACTGGCCGCGCTCGGGGGCGAACGGTCCGATCCGACTCCGCTGCGTGCGGTCACCGAATCCGTTGCCGAACAGCATCGTCGGATACTCGTCGACACCATCGACGACACCCGCGCCGTGCTGCTCGCGGCTCGCTTCGGCGTCGTCCCGGACCCGGTGACGGCGGCGCAGCTCGTGACGCGACCGGTCGACGCCGAGTCCGTCGTCGACATCGCGTGCAGCTCGGGTCTTCTCGACGCCACGGGCGCGTTGATTCCGTCCGCCGAAGGTCCCCTGACCGAGATGATCGGGGAGCGTCGATGCCGGGTGTTGCTGGACCGCATCGCCGAGGTTGCGGCGCAATCGGGGCTGCTCGACGCCTCGGCCGCACGAGCGTTGACGACGCACGGGGTCGTGCGCGCAGAACTCGCTGATTTCCTTGCTGGACAAGGCGACTCGGCTTCCGTCGAGTCGGCGGGCGTGCTGTACGACGCGGCAGTGGCGGCGGGATTCGACCCGTCGGCGCTCGCGGCCCGCCGGGCAGAGGTGGCCGCCGCGACCGGACACCTCGACGAGTCAGGCCGTCGTGCCGACGAGATCCTCGATGCGGCCACCGATCACACGCAGGTCGATCTACGCACTGCGGTCAGGGTCTCGGCGTCGATCGCCGCGCAGCGTGGAATGGTCTCGCGCGCTGCACAATTGTTCGCTTGGCTCGGGACGGATCGACTCGGGACCGATGCAGTGTGGGCTGCCTTGTCGGCCGCTGCCGCCGGCGACCGCCCTGCTGCCGACCGCGCCCTGAGTGTCGTGGCATCGCTGGCGCCGACGTCGAGTACGGCGTCGGGTGCGTTGCTCGTCGACGGGGTCCTCGGTTCGATCGACTCACGCAGCGCTGCGGCGTCGAGTGCGGCGACGAACGCGCTGATGCGCGCGGTCACGTTGACGGCCGCGCCGTCCGATCGTCGGTGCGCTCCGGATTCGGCAGCCGCGGTTGCCGCTCTGCATGCGGTGCACTGCGGTGATCTCGCCCGCGTCGATTCCGTCATCGCTCGTGCCCTTCCCGAGCTGCGGCCGGGATCGGAGGCCCACACGCGGCTCGTTCTCATCGGCGGCTGGGCGGCCATGCTGCGAGGAGATGTCGCACAGGCCTGCCACCTGGTCGACCCGCTCGAGATCCCCGACTCGCATGTGCGCAATCACCTGTTCCTGCACGGTATTCGGGTGGGGTTGGCCCGCAGGTCCGGGGACGCCGGATCTCTCGTCACGGCGTGGAACCAGGCGCAGAACGTCGTCGCCGCGTACTCGATCGACCTGTTCTCTCTCTTGCCCCTCGGCGAATTGGTGCTGGCGGCAACACGAGTGGGCCAGTTCGATCGCGTCGAGCACCTCGTGTCGCAGGCCACGGCGCTGCTCGCCGCGTTGGGGGATCCGCCGGTGTGGGCGTCGGCGCTGCATTGGTATCAGGTGCAGGCCGCCATCGTGGCGCAGACGCCCGAAGCCCTGGTGCCGCACGCGAAGGCCCTCGCGTCCGCCGCTCCGACGCACCCGTACAGTTCCGCACTCGCCGCGGCAGGGCGGGCATGGCTCGGCGTTCTGCAGGGCAGGCCCGACGCCGTCGAGGTGGAACTCTCGGCGCGCACCCTCACCGCGTTCGGCCTGCCGTGGGACGGTGCCCGGTTGGCGAGCGAGGCCGCGCTGACCGTCGCCGACACTGCTACGGCCACCTCGCTACTGCACATCGCCCGGTCGTTGCGTCAGCCCAGCTCGCATCAGCGGGAGACCGACGGGACGACGCCGCAGCCGTCGGGATCTCTGAGCGAACGCGAGGCCGAGGTGGCCGAGCTGCTGGTTCTCGGCGTCACGTACCGCGAGGTGGGCAGCCGGCTCTACATCTCCCCGAAAACCGTCGAACATCATGTGGCTCGCATTCGCCGCAGACTCGGAGCCGGGTCGCGTTCGGAACTGATCTCGATGCTGCGGGCGATGGGCTACGGAACATCGACCCCCTGACCTCGGCACGCCGATGCCCCCTACTGCGGGTGTAACTGTGTGAGGATCCGAAGCGACATAACGACCGAACATCGACTCCGAGCCCAGGACAGGTAGATATCCCCATGACCGAGCAGCCCGCATGACCGAGCAGCCCGGCGGGGCGAGTATCGGCGCACCGGACGTCGGCCTCTATCTGGACGACGACCAGTCCGTCGCGGCCGTGTCGCACCCCATCGCGCCGGGGCCGTCCCTGCATCTGGCGTCCCTGCACTCGACCGTGCTCAACACTCATCCCGACGGCACCGTCTCGCTCGGTGATGCCACCGACAGCGACTCCGAGGCGTACACGCACTTCCTGGATGCGCTCGGTGGCGGTGTCACCGGGAGCCGGGGCACCGTCTTCCCCGCCGAACAGCTGACGTCGATGGCGCTGCTGTGCCTGCTCACCGAGGTGGCGTCGTCGATCGATCGGAGTCCCGGCGATCTCGCTGCGGCCGCCACCTACCCGGCCCGCTGGACCGCCGAACAGGTGTTCGCCCTGCGTGCGGCCATGAACGGGCACGGGTTGGCGCACGTAGCGCTCGTATCGGAGGAGGAGGCGCTGGACGCCTGGAACTCGTCGATGCGAGCAACCATGGAGAAGAAGGACACTGCCGTCGCCGCGGCTCGTGGTGCAGCGATTCTGGCTGCCCGTTACCCGGTGGACGCCGTCACCGAACGCCTTGCCGTCGTCGGTGCACCGACCCGCGCCGACCGTCGCCCGCTGTTCACCGCCCCGCTGTTCACCGCCGCGGCGTTCGCAGCGGCGCTGACCGTCGGTGCCGGTGTGATCGCCTTGCAGCTCGGCACGTCGGCCGACACCCCCGTGCCGACGATCGAGAACGCTCAGGTGGCGCCCCCGACGACGACGTCGGGGATCCGGCCGGGTGGGCCGATCGACTTCCCCACCGCCGTCGTCGAACCGGCGGTCGAACTCGTCCCCGCCGTCCCACAGGTGCCGGTCACCACGCCGGAGACCACGACCACGGCGATCGACCCGACCGGAAACCGACGCTCCGAACGCGACGCCGCCGAGGTCGACACGCGACCCGCCGTCGACGTTCCGGAAGACACCGAGACCGAAGGCCCCACCACGACACTTCCGACCGACGACGAACCGGTCGGTCCCGAGCTGCCCGGCGACGAACCCGCCGACGACACCCCGACGAAGCCCACCCCCGACGAGAACGCCGACGACACCCAGGCCGGACGTCTCGCTCCCCAGGATCGAGCTCCGGCCGGAGCAACGACGGGCGGCACTCCATGACCGGTGCCGGGCATCTCGGAATCACGATCGGCAACACCAGGTCCGTTGCGGTGTATCGCGACTCGACGGCGTTCGAACCCACCGTCGTCGTGCTGCCGACGACACTGAGGTTCGACGACGACGGCCGCGCCCATCTCGGAGAGTCCGTCGACACCGCGCCGTTCACTCGCTTCGTCGATCTGGTCGGCAAGCAAGAAGATCTCGAACCCGACGCCGACGCGTATCGCGCCGAGGATCTGATGGCCAACGCCGCCAACTGCCTCGTGACCATGTTCTCCGAGACGTCCGAATCAGCGTCCAGGCCCGTCACGACGATGACGTATCCGACGCGATGGCACCGCGAGAACATCGCTCTGCTGCGCGACGCCCTCGACCACACCGGTCTCACCGACGTCGCGCTGGTTCCCGAGGCCAAGGCCGCGAGCGCGTTCGCCCAGCCGAGCCCCGGGGCTGCCGTCACGGTGATCGACATCGGGGCCACCGGCACCGACATCTCGACGTATCCGGGCGGCGGCACCGAGCGCACCACCGCTGTCGGCGGCGACGTGTTCACCGATGCCCTGTTCGATCACGTCGTGACCGATCGCGAACACCTCGACCTGTCCGACGCGGCAGTTCTGGCTTCTCTCACCGGTATCGTCGCGTCCTGCGAGCAGGCGAAGCACACGTTGAGCACCGCGGACGTCGCCACGATCGCGGTGGAATTGCCCGGCGTCTCCGATACGACGACGGTCACCCGAGCCGAGTTCGCAGACCTGATCGCGCCGACGTTGGGCCTGCTCGACGTGCCGTCGACCGGCACGGTCGTGCTGACCGGCGGCAGTGCTGCCCTACCTCCGGTGGTCGCCGACATCGGCGAGCGCACTGCGGGCGCGTTGCTCGTCGAGCCGCTCGCTGCGGCTCGCGGCGCACTGAATATCGCCGAGGTCGAGGACGTCGACGGCAACTCGTTGGTGACCGGCGCAGCGCCGGTGGTCACTCGCAACGACGGCACGGACTCGCTCGACACCGACGCGATTCCGGTGGTCGCGCCGCCGCCGCCCCTTGCGTTCTCCGAGGCGATACCGGCGGTGGCACCGGTGTTCGGCCCGTCCCAGCTGCGCTCGGAGCCCATCGTTCCAGTCGAAGATCCCGACGGTTCCGGCCCGGCGACCCATTATGCCGCAACCGCAACCGCAATCGCCGGAGCGGCGACCGAGAACAAGAAGGAACGCAGCGAGCGCTCGCGCACCGTCACCACGATCATCGCCGGGGCCGGTGCGGGCGTGGTCATCGTTCTCGTCATCGCAGCCCTGAGTGGAGTGTTCAGCAGCGGACCCGCCACGACACCGCCCACCGTCACCGACGCCGGATCACCGGTCACCACCTCCGCGCGGGTGGCCTCTACCGCACCGACCTCGACGACCGTGCCCGCGGCCGCTCCCGAGGTAGTGCAGGAGCCGACGGCCGAGGAGTACACCGCGCCGCAACCTGCCCCCCTGCCTGCGCCGCCGCCCGCTCCGGTACCGGCCCCGGCTCCCACTTCGGCACCGGTGGTCACGACCCCGCCCGTCGCGGTGACCACCACTCCGGAAACCACGACGCCGGCGGAAACGACGACTCCGGTCACTACGACGACCACGACGACCACCTCAGCGACGACCCCAGAGCCCTGAGCTGGGCGAACACTGGTTCGGTGGCGCATGCCCTAGGGTGGGGCGCTGATGCCAAGCACCCGATGAAGGGATTTCATGCGTAACACCGGGGCTCTGCGTACTGCAGTGCTGTGCTCGACGGCTTTCGTACTTCTTGCTTCGTTCTCCGGAACAGCGGCAGCCGAACCTGTGGTTCAGTCGCCCGCCGATCAGCTTCCGCGGGAGCTCGTCGAAGCCGTGCAGCGAGATCTGAAGATCTCCCCGCAGGAGTACCTCGACCGTGCGGCACGTGCACAGGAGCTGTCGGCCTACGCCTCGGATTTCCGTGCGAGCCGACCCGCCGATTTCGCCGGTGCCTGGATCGGACCCGACGGTAATGCCGTCGTCGCCGTCACCTCTCCCGCTGCCGCACAGGCAGTGGCCAAGGACGGCTATGCCACCGCGCAGTCGCCGGTGTCCGCGGACGGGCTGGAGAAGTCGCTGGCAGATCTGAACTCGTGGATCGCCGGCCTGCCTCGTGAGATCTCGGAGCAGATCAACGGCACAGCCATCGACTTCATCGACAACCAGATCGTGCTGGACGTGGCGAACAGTCCGATCGGCCGGGCGTTGAACCTGCCCACACTGCTGGCCAACATCAAGGTGACGCTCGCGCCCGGTGGCAACAAGCCGGCCGACCCGGCGCCGATGGGCGGCGACACGTACGTCACCACTGCCGGGCCGATCGCCGACGCACCGCCGACCGAGATCAGCATCTGCTCGTTCGGCTTCAATGCCGTCGACTCCGACGGTAGCGCCGTCAATTTGACTGCAGGACACTGCAATCCGAACAAGGCCACCGGCTCCGGCGGAGCGCCGGTATATTTGCCCGATCCGGCCGACATCGCGCGCAGCTCCCAGATCGGCTCGTTCGATCGATCGAGCTTGGGAGCACCGGACGGCCTCGACTGGTCGGTCATCGGCCTCGACGCCGCCGGGCAGAAGGCCGGGCTCGACCGCCCCACCGTTCGCGGAGCCAACGGCAGTACCGTCACCGTCACCGGAACCGCATCCCCCGTCATCGGCGCACCCGTCTGCAAATCCGGACAGTCCTCGTCGTTCACGTGCGGTGTAGTAGCTGCCGATCGCGTCGAGACGCAACTGTTCATGGAGGACGGCACGTCGCGCACCGTGCGCGGCTTCGCCAGTACTGCATGCACATTGGCCGGAGACAGCGGCGGGGCCATCGTCACCGGCACGCTGGCACTCGGCATCACCAGCGGATCCAACAGCGGCGGAGCACCCGACTGCACCGAGGCGAACCTCGCGCTGGCGCAGTTCGGCGGCACCGCCAGCCTGGGCATTCCCATCGATCAGGTCACGAGCGCGACCGGAGCTACAGTCCGAACCGGTTGAACCGGTACGCCCGAGGCCGCCGACCCCCTATAGTTCGTGTGCGAAGTGAACGGCATCACATCGTTCGATGCCCGGGGGGAAGGTCGTTATGCGTCGCCGTGCGTGTGCACTATCGGTCACTGCTGTCTCGTTGCTCGTCGCGACGGTGGTGTCCGCGCCCATTGCCGTTGCGGCACCGCCCGAACCGGCGTCACTGGCCGACGCTGTGGCACGAGATCTCGGGCTGAGCCCTCAGCAGTTTCTCGACCGCGCCGACGCAGCGCGCCGGTTGGCCGAGTTCACTGCCGCCGTCGGCCCGGCGGTCCGTGGCCACCTCGACGCGGCAGGATTGCCGGTCGTCGCGGTCGCCGACGGACCGTCCCACGCGAATGTGGTCGACGCCGCGGCGGCGGCCGGGTTCGCGATCGACCCGGCTGAGTTCGATGTCCCGGCTCCCTTCCTCGATGCAATCGGCCCGCTCCTCGACCGGCTGCCGTTCGACCCCTCGCTCACCGCAGGGCCAATTCGCGCCAGTTCGTATCTCGGCGGCGACAGCTTTCTCGCCGGCACCCCGGCCGGAGCAGGTCTGCGTTGCTCGTTGGGCTTCAATGCAGTCGATCCGACGCGTGGTGCCGTCAACATCACTGCGGGACACTGCGATCCGGGCGAGTCGAGCACCGGTTCCGCCGTCACGACGGGCGCGTACCCCATGTACGGCAGCCTCGTCGGCTCCAAGTTCGGCTCGTTCTATCGAACCAGCCGGGCGCACAACGACTATGCGCTCATCGACATCGACGACGGCAACACCGGGGAATTCGAGAGCAACGCGATGCGGGTTCCCGGGCTCGGCCCACTGCTGATCACCGGTACGGTGGATCCGGTCGTCGGCGCGCCGGTCTGCAAATCCGGAGCCACCACCGGATTCAGTTGCGGCACAATCCTGTCGACTGGCCAACACGTCACCATGGGCGGAAATGTCCTGGACCGCAGCTTCTCCACGTCGATCTGCGCCCTGCGCGGTGACAGCGGCGGCCCCATCGTCAGTGGCACGCTCGCCGTGGGCATCGCCAACGCGTCGAACGTGGGCGATCAACCCTCGTGCGAGATCGCGACCGTCGTCAGCCTGCTGCAGGGCCAGCGCCCGGAACTGTTCGCGACGCCTGTCAACGACATCCTCGCCGAGAATCCGGGCCTGACGGTTCGTACGTCGTAGGCCGGCTCAGCGTCAGTTCTGTTGTTCCAGCAGAACCGATCCCGACGGAGTGTCCTCCACGACGGACGGTGTTCCGTCCGATTCGTACACCGACACCCAGTCCACATCCACGTTCGCGACGTCGGGTGTTCCCGCTCGGCCGCATTCCCCGACACCCCAGGATTCGAGCTTCGTGCACGCACCCGCCTGGGCCTGGATGCCCAACCACATCGGCTTGTCCGGGATGGATACTCCCAATGGCGTTCGCGCCCAAACCTTTCCGTTGACCAGATACCTGATCTGCTCGGGGTCCCATTCGACTCCGACGGTCTGCCAGTCGTTGGTGTCCAACTGCAGATTCGCCTGTGAGAAGTGATGTTCTCCTTCTGCGCCGCTCCAGTGCAGGAACGACGACATCGTCTGTCTGGTCCCGTCGGCGCTCTCGGCGATGTCGATCTCCGGCGGCCACACCTCGTCGGCGGGCCACAGCAGAATGTGGTAGCTGATCTCGTCGGATCGGTCCGCACGCAGCCGCACGTCCCACTTGCCGTACTTCTGCGACACAGGCGCGTTGGAGACGCCGCCGGTCACCCAGCGGCCATCTTTCTGCTCGGCGCGCAGCCGCAGTGCGCCACCGGTGACCGAGGCCTGTTCGTACTCCCACCAACTGGCCGGGTCGCCTCCGGGTTGGCCGTAGTACGCACCCCAGTCGTCACCGAGATCGCACCGGTCGAAATCGTCGACGAAGACCTGCCGCCACCCCGGCAAATCCTCCCGGGGCACGGCTTCACCCGACATGACGTCGTCCGCCATGGGGTCGCACCGCTCGCTGCTGACCAACGCGGGTTGCGGTCCGGTCGACTGCGCGCAGGACACAGTCGTCGCCACGACCAGCAGGGCCACCGACAGGCCGCGTCCGATTCTCACTCCCAGATCGCGATCTGCTGGAACCGCACGATCACGACGACTGCGGCCAGCAGCAACAGCACGATCAGTGCCGCGGAGAGCACCACCGCACGGTTGATGCGTCCGCTGCCGCCGCGCCCGATCGCACCGTCGGAGGGCACCTCACGTTCGCGCAGTACCGACGAGACGATCAGTGCTGCGAACAGCGCACCGAATGCGAGAAAGCCGAGCCACAGATCGGTCATTTGAGCACCACCGGTGGGGTGGACGCGTTCTGCAGGATGGTCAGGTCGGCGGTTTCGACGACCACGCGATACTCGTCGGATCCGACCAGCACGCCCAGCTGTTGGTCGACGACCGATTGCGAATATCCGTACTGCAGGTAGATCTGCGCCGATGATTGTCGAGTGGTGAACACGAAGTCGGGGTTCTCCTTTCGGACGCACCCGCTGAGATCGTCGAGGCACTCGAACGATTCCATGGTCGACACTCGGACGTCGTCGAAGTAACGTGCGGACACCAGCCCGGCCGCCGTTCCGATGACCATGATTTCCGAGCCCTGCGGAACCGACCGCATCAATGCGTCTCCGTATCGGATCTGATCCTCGTCGGTGTGCTCGAACGAGGTGTTCAATCCACGAGTTGCCGTCAGTATCAGCGCAATTCCGAGAATTGCCGCGGTCGCGGCGACGGTGCGCGACCAATGCCGCGGCTGGGCCGATCGACCCGTGAATCGACGAATGATGGCGAAAGTGCGCACCAACGCGTCCGCGGCGTAGGGCGCGATGAACGGCGACGCCAGCACGAAACACCGGATCACCACCTCACCGCCGTAGCTCTGCACCGCCACCAGCCCGAAGGGCACCATGCAGAGCAGGCCACCGATGAGCCACGTCGTACGTCTGCGGTACGTCAGCCAACCGACGAACGCGAACATCATGAGAGTGCCCGACGCCGCCAACCGCAGATACTGCATCTTCTGATATAGCGGATCGGCACCGATCCGGTCGCTGACGCCACCCTGCACCGCACCGGACACCTGGCCCACATCGCCGAGCACGTACGCGAGGTGGCCCTTCCAGTAGTCGACGGCTCCGTAACTGAACCAGGCCACGAACAGTGCGGCCGCGAACAGCCATAGCAGTCGGTACCGCGTGGTTCCGGTGAGCGAGAACAGGAACAGCGCCGCGATCAACACGATGGGCGTCAGCTGGTGCGTGATGACGATCGCCGCGATCATGACGATCATCAGCGCCTCGATCGCCAGGGTCCGGCCGGCACCGAAGCCGGGGACCGTGCCCAGAGTTCGCCGCGGCACCGTGACGATCCACCGACGCCACGACCGAGGGGCCGACGGCAGGGGCGCACTGCGCAACTGCCACAGCAGCAGGGCGCAGATGGTCAGGTACAGCATGGTCGCCGTCGGCTGCGGCGCGAAGTAGTCCTGCTGGTACCAATTGAACGACAGGTAGAGGATCACCGCGATCCACGCCACGCGCCTGCGCCCGGTCAGCGACAACGCGATCGAGTACAGCGGCAGCATGGTCACACCGCCGTAGAAGAGCGGAGCCCAGAGCAGCATCGGAGACAGGTCCGACAGCGCGCCGGCACCCGACATGTGAGCTCCGGCGGAGAAGAATCCGGCCCAACTGAATCGCGCGTCCGACGGCGGCGGCAGACCCTGCAGGGAGGCGATGATGTCGATCAGCCCGCGATGGGTGTACGCCGTCGGGATCGAGGTGACACCGTCGGCCAACGACACGTACATCGTGGTGAACATGATCAACGCGAGACCGGCCGCACCGAGTACCACCGGGTCGAGTCGGGCCCGCGAGAGCGCCACGGCGATGACCGCGGCCACGATGACCAGCGCGACGAGGTAGCTGAACCCGATGTGGGTGATGACGCCCAGCGCCCCGGACGCCTGCGGCCTGAGCACCTTCGTCGCGTGAGCGAACAGCACGACGGCGACGGCCACCGCGCCGAGCATTACGTACCGGGTCACCACCGCGGCCCGGTTCGGACGCGGTCGAGGCAGCGCAGGCACCAAGGTTCGCGACGCCCACAGGATCAATGCCGCGGACACCGCGCAGATATAGAGCTGCACCGTCACCGGACGCAGATTCCCGGTGACGACCTCGGCCTGCGCGATGATCAGCATCGTCGCAAACGAGATCGAGACCGTCACCGAACCGACCAGTGCCGGCTGTCGGATCCGCAGCAGCACCGCGATCGGAGCTCCGGGCAACAGCGTCACGGCGGCGACGACCACCGCTACCCGCAGCCCGTTGGGTACTGCACCCGCGTGATCGGATCCGGCGAGGATGGCCAGCACCGTCGACGCGATGGCGACCGCTGCGGCAGCGAACAGCAGCGCTTGCGCCCCGCGGTAGCTCGAGTCGGGGCGCGGCGGATCGGCTCGACCTACCGCGTCCTCGGGTGCGTCGGCGGTGTGGGTGATCGTCATGAATTGATCCCGGTGCCGCGGACAGTGATGGCCTTGACGTACAGGAACGGCCCGCACAGGTAGCCGCAGAGCTCGGTGAGCTTGAGGTCGCGAGGCATCGGCGGAGCCCCGTCCGCGAATCGGTTCTCCTCGGGCGCGAGAAGCATGCGGAACGCGGTCGGGAGCCGGCCGAGCAGTGCCCGGGCCGGAGCTCCGCCGTCGAGGAAGAGTTTGGTGACGATGGCGGCCATTCCGCTTCCGTACCCGAACATCTGCTCGTGCAACGCTTCGTGATCGGCTCGATGATGATGGCCGACGACGGCCGTCGGGTCGTAGACGATCGTTCCGCCGCGCAGCACAGCACGTCGGAACAGCTCGAGATCCTCGCCGCCTTTGGTGGGCGTGCCGGGGCCGATCCGTTCGTCGAATCCCGCGAGCGAGTCGAAGGCAGTCTTTCGGAACGACATGTTGTTGCCGCTGCCCATCTCCCCGGCCGTGTAGGGGAACAGTGCTGCGGTGCCGCGCTCACCCAGTTCCTTGTCGATCGATCCGGTCGGCGCGAGGGTCCAGACAGTGCGCGTCGAGCCCTTTTCGAACAACCCCGATTCCTCGAACCACCGCTGCTGATCGGTCTCGACCTCGAGTCCGACGACCCGTCCGGTCACCCCGGCCACGACTCCGTCCCGATCTGCCGCGTACACCTGCGCCACGGCGGCGAGCCACTGAGAATCCGGTTCGGCGTCGTCGTCGGTGAAGGCGATCACGCGGCCCGACGCGTGCAGGGCACCGGTGTTTCTGGCTCTCGAGACCCCGCGGCGCGGCTCACGTACGACGATGCAGCGGGGATCGTCTATCGACCTCAACGCGTCGTCCACCCGTCCCGACGTGGGTGCGTTGTCCACCACCACGATCTCCACGGCCGGGTAGGACTGCGCGAGCACGGCCTCGACGGTCCCCGACAGCGACGGCCTGCCCACGGTTCCCACGACGACGGTGATGAGGTCGCCGTCGACGAACGGCTCTGCTGCGCGCAGCGGTTCCGGCGACCGCCTCGGTGCCAGAACCCAGCCGGCCCCGGCCAGGGTCGCGGTTGCAGCCGCGGCCAGAACGGCAACGCCGACCCGCTGCGGGGTGCGGCGGCGCGGGACGCCGGGGGTGATGTGGTCGAGCATGAAGAACTCCGATTCGGTACGAGCGTGTGCGTGCGGATGCCCCGACATCCGACGGCTGGGTTGCGTCGTCGGCTCCGCTGCAGAGCCGATGCGTCACGTCATGTGATGCGCCGCTTCCCGATTGCTGAACTGTAGATGTCGGCGAAGTGCTTCGCGCGATGTTGCGAATCGAACCGGGAGACGGCTTGCCCCCGCGCAGCCTCGGCGAGGGTGGCGGCCAGGTCGCGGTCGGTGAGCATTCGGCACAACTGCGCGGCCAGAGAGTCGACGTCGCCGGTTCGGGCAACGAGGCCGGTGCGCCCGTGCGCGACGAAATCGACCAGGCCCCCGGTGTCACTCACCACGACCGGCACCGCACATGCCTGCGCCTCGAGCGCGATGAGTCCGAACGGCTCGTCCTGCGACGGGCAGGCCAGTACATCCACGGCACGCAACGTCGACGCCACCGCGTCCGTCCGGCCGAGGAAACGATGCGCACCGGGCAGCAACCGTTCCGCGGCCTGTTGCAACTCGACAAGGTAGCCACCGTCGTCCTCACTGGGCGCGCCGACGATCGCCAGATGCGCGTCAACTCCGGACCGGCGCACGCGCGCCACGGCGTCGATCAGCACGTCGAGCTTCTTCTCGCGATCGATCCGGCCGACGGCTGCGATCAGTGGAGCATCGGGGTCGGCGGTCATGTCGGCCCGCAGAGCTGGGTCACCGGCACCCGGCGCGAAGGCCGTGGTGTCGATTCCCTGGTGCACCACGCTCACCCGTCGACGAGCACGCGTCGGGAGTTGCTGTGCTGCAGCAGTGCTGACGGCCACCGTGTGGGTTGCCGTCGTCGCGATCGCGGCGAGCAGCGTGCGCCCCGGCCCGGCGGGGACGATGTCGTGAAATTCGACGACGACCGGGGTGCGTGCGAGTCGGGACGCGAGCACCGCGTCGGGATGCAGCAGGAGATGGTTGGAATGCACGACGTCGAAGTCCCGGGCGGCTCGGCGAAGGATCGACACCGTGCGTGCGCTCTTCGGCACCTGCGCAGCGAGCCCACCGATGGGATGCAGAGACTTCTCGCCCTGACGATGGATTCCGATGCGATGCGGCAGGTCGAGCGGCAGGAACGGCAGGCCGGCCGCCCGCCACCAGTTCTCGGTTTCGCTCCCACCGGGCGCACCCAGCGTGACGGTCACGCCCAGCGGACGCAGTGCCAGCGCGACGTTTCGAAGGCTGTGATCGGTTCCGCCCACCGATGTCGACAGCGAGACCGCGAGTACCTGTACCCCGCTGGCTCCGTCCACGACACCGGTTTCCTGTCCAATAGTTTGTTTGACTCGATTACATCGTACTCAGAGTTGGCTCAAATGCCCATTCGAGTTCATACTGCTTGTCAGGCTTTCATAAACAAGAAGTAAAGCCGTCTATCGGAAGGGACCTACGCGATGAACGTGGTCTTTCCCTCGCACGTCACGGTTCACGAGACCGATGTCGCGCTTGCGGGTAACTGGACCGTGGTGGCTTTCGGTCCAGTCGATCATGGTGGCGTCGACGGCATCCGCCGAGCGCTGCGCACGACGATGAGCGTCGGCCCGGCCGTGCGAGTGGGGCTGCATCCCGATTCCGGCACGCGACGCTGGCGATACGATCCGGATGCCCCCTTGCAGGCCGTCCGGGAGGACTCCGCGATCACCGAGGGCGAGTACGACGCCGCGATGGCCCAGCTACTGGCCGCGCACGACCCCGCCGAGCCATTGTCCATCACGGTGCGCGGTGACCACGTGGTGTTCTACATGGATCACGGGCTCGGCGACGGCCAGATGATCATCAACCTCTCCCACACACTCGCCGATCCCGACGCGCGCAACGGCATCGTGCCCCGCTGGGCTACAGCAGCGCAGACGCGTCACCCGCTCGCCGTAGCGGCGATGCGCTGTTTCGGAACCGATCCCAAGCGGCTTCCCCGGCTGCTGCGCTCGCGCATTCACCCGGGTATCGGAGTGTGCGGACGCAAGCCGGCGAGCGGCGGGCCGACCGGCCACGCGGCCCCCACACAGGCGGTGTCCACACAGAGAGCGTCGACCGACGCGCACGCGCCCGTCGAGGTGGTGGCTGCGGCCGCCACGATCGAATGCACCCGAGAGCTGGCGAGGTGGCGCGACGACCACCGCCCCGGGCAATCGATCTCGATCCTGTTCTTCGCGGCCCTCGACGCCGCACTGCGCAGCGAAGGCATGGCCGTCGACGACGTCGCCAAAGTGCTGTTCGACGTCCGCCGGTACCTGCCACCCGAGCTGACCACCCTCGCCAACCTGTCGGCCGGTATCGACGTCTACCTCCCCGACACCACCGACACAGTTCTGCTGTCGCGGCAGTGGCGACGAATCATCGAGTCCGGGCACCCGATCGCGAACCTGATACTGGTCGCGCTCCGCTCGAAACTGGCCAGGTTGCGCTCCGCCCCCGCGACCGACACCCCGCCGCCCACCACACCCGACACCATCCGCCTGGCACTGTCCGACATGGGCCGGCACGCACGGTTGAACGACATCGCCTTCGTGGGCGACACACAGGGCTCGTACCGAGTCATGGTGGCACCTGCGAGCCACGGACACATCACCCTGACGACCGCACGGCTACGCGACTCTATTCGCGTCGCCGCGTCGTTCCACTCGCACTTCGTCGATGCCGACACCATCCGACGGGCATTGCGCACCGCGTGCTCGAAGCCCATCGCATTACTCGAAGCCGACACAGCGACTGCGACCGTCGCCACCAATCCTGCTGCCTGACAACACAAAAGAACCCACGACCTCGACGAGATCGTGGGTTCTTTCGACGAATGCGCTGTGACTACTTGGCCCAGACCGAGGTTCCGGGAGCAGCGTTCAACGTGTTCAGCAGATCGATTCCGGCAACGACCAAGCCGGGCCCGCCGACAGCGATGGTGCCGATGATTCCACCTGCTCCCGCACCGGTCACCAAGCCGGGGATACAGCCTGCGGGGAGAGTCACAATGCAACCGATCACCGCACCGATTGCGGAGCCGGTCAGGGTTCCAATCGCGGTAGCAATTCCGAGCTGCGACGAGAAGTTCTGCTGCGCCTTGAGGTTTTCCTCGGGCGAGGCCACCGTCGTCGCGCCGATGCTGCGCGAGTTGGCCGAGGCCTTGGAGAGGTCGAGCTGCGGCACCAGACGCAGGGTCTTGCCGTTGTCGTCGACGTTCTGCTCGTACGGGAAGTTCAGTCCGCCGAGGTTGAACGACAGCGGGAGGGTGACGAGGATCTTGTCGGCGGCGTCGAGGACGTCGACGGTCTTGCCGTCATCGGCGACCTTGAAGACGCCCGCATCGATCGTGGTGACGATGGTGCGGTCTTCCAGCTCGACCGAGTAGTTCGTGTCGGGGGTCGTGGTGCTGGTGTCGGGCTGCGCGTAGGCGGTTCCGCTGGCCAGACCCATAGCTGCTGCTACGAGGGCCGAGGTGACGACCAGTTTGCTGAGTTTCATGTGGTGTTGTGTTCCGTTTCTGTGCATGTGCTGCAGTGCTTTTGGCGGCAAACCGTCGAACGCGACATCACCCCGAATGACGTCCTCGCACCTCTGGTCCACAGGCAGTGTAAACCATGAATCCGACCGGTCGTTGTGCTACCAACCCTTTGACATGGTCGAAAGGCTATGAAAAGTCACTACGCCCGATACGCGCGAAAACAACAGCGTCATCGACCGGTTTCATCGCGCTTTCAATTCCCGATGCGCGGGCCCGTAAACCTCGATTTCCGAGCCGGATTCGCCGGGTTAGGTCTGCCTTCTCACGGACCCCACATGCCCGTACGCCTAACGTGATGCGGGCGACAACCTACTGACGAGTTCAGCCCACCCGTCGGACGGTCTCGTGCGCGCAACCACCAGCGTCGCTCCACGCGATTCTGACCTAAGTTACCGGCCGGTAGATTTCGCGATCTACTGACAGGTAACATCGCCGTATTCCTCTCGACGGGCTGGACCCGAGGCAGCTGCTCCAGCTGCCACTGAACGAAAGGCCGCGACATGAACGCCCTGACGATCACGTTGGGCACAGTCGGTGCTCTGCTCAGCCTCGTGTGTTGGTACGCCTTCATTCGTGGTGCCCTGCGCATGTTCAACATCGTGAGGCTGGGTCAGCCGGCACCCGACCGTTGGCGACCGATCGTCCCCCGCTTCAAGCAGATGGTCGTCGAGTTCGCCGCCCACACCAAGATGGTCAAGTTCCGCACCGTCGGCTGGGCGCACTGGCTGGTGATGATCGGCTTCATGGTCGGGTCCGTGTTCTGGTTCGAGGCCTACGGCCAGACGTTCAACCCCGAGTTCCACTGGCCCATCGTCGGCGATACCGCCGTCTACCACCTGATGGACGAGATTCTCGGTCTCGGCACGGTCATCGGTATCACCACGCTGATCGTCATTCGCCAGCTCAACCACCCGCGGAAGGCCGAGCGTCAGTCGCGCTTCGCCGGCTCCGGATTCAAGGCCGCCTACTTCGTCGAGGCTGTCGTGCTCATCGAGGGCCTGGGCATGGTGTTCGTCAAGGCAGGCAAGATCGCGACGTACGGGCATTCCAACCCATACACCGACTTCTTCACGATGCGCCTGGCCGAGCTGCTGCCGGCCAACTCCAACATGGTCTCGATCTTTGCTCTGATCAAGCTGATGTCCGGCATGATCTGGCTCTACATCGTGGGCACCCGCATCAACTGGGGTGTCGCGTGGCACCGCTTCACGGCCTTCCCCAACATCTACTTCAAGCGCATGGACGACGGCACCGTCGCCCTCGGACCGGCCAAGCCGATGATGTCCGGCGGCAAGGTCCTCGAAATGGAAGAGGCCGATCCCGACGTCGACGCGTTCGGTGCAGGCAAGATCGAGGACTTCAGCTGGAAGGGCTGGCTCGACTTCACCACGTGCACCGAGTGCGGCCGCTGCCAGTCCCAGTGCCCCGCCTGGAACACCGGCAAGCCCCTCTCCCCCAAGCTGCTGATCATGTCGCTGCGCGACCACAGCCACGCCAAAGCTCCCTACCTGCTTGCCGGTGGCAAGAAGGACATGGCCGGCGACGAGGTCGGACTCGTCGATGCAGAGGGCAACGTCGATCAGGCCAAGCTCGACGCCATTCCGCAGGCCGCCCGTGACGAAGCCGATCGCAAGCTCGTCGCCGACGCCATCGAGGGTGGCATCATCGACCCCGAGGTGCTGTGGAGCTGCACCACCTGTGGTGCGTGCGTCGAGCAGTGCCCGGTGGACATCGAACACGTCGACCACATCATCGACATGCGCCGCTACCAGGTGCTGATCGAGTCCGAGTTCCCCTCCGAGCTCGCCGGCTTGTTCAAGAACCTCGAGAACAAGGGCAACCCGTGGGGCCAGAACTCCAAGGACCGCCTCAACTGGATCAACGAGATGGACTTCGACATCCCGGTCTTCGGCCAGGACGCCGATTCGTTCCAGGACTACGAGTACCTCTTCTGGGTCGGCTGTGCCGGAGCCTACGAGGACCGTGCCAAGAAGACCACGAAGGCCGTCGCCGAGCTGCTCGCCACCGCAGGCGTGAAGTTCATGGTGCTGGGTGCGGACGAGACCTGCACCGGCGACTCCGCTCGCCGCGCGGGCAACGAGTTCCTTTTCCAGCAGCTCGCGATGCAGAACATCGAGACGCTGAACAACGTGTTCGACGGCGTCGAGCAAAGCAAGCGCAAGATCGTCGTCACCTGCGCCCACTGCTTCAACGCGCTCGGCAACGAGTACCCGCAGGTCGGCGGTGACTACGAGGTGGTCCACCACACGCAGCTGCTCAACCGCCTCGTGCGACAGAAGAAGCTGATCCCGGTGGCCTCGGTCAGCCAGGACATCACGTACCACGACCCGTGCTACCTCGGCCGTCACAACAAGGTCTACGACGCCCCGCGTGAGCTCATGGCCGCGTCGGGCTCCAACCTGAAGGAGATGCCGCGTCACGGTGAGCGGTCCATGTGCTGTGGTGCCGGTGGCGCTCGCATGTGGATGGAAGAGAACATCGGCAAGCGCATCAACATCGACCGGGTCGACGAGGCACTGGCAACCAACCCCAAGAAGATCGCGACGGGTTGCCCGTTCTGCCGCGTCATGCTCACCGACGGTGTCACCGCACGTCAGGAAGGCGGCGCGCACGAAGGCGTCGAGGTTGTCGATGTTGCGCAGCTGATGCTCGAATCGATCACCCGAGTCGAGTCCTCGGTGCTGGCCGAGAACATCAAGGTCATCCCCCGCGAGCGCACTGCGGAGGAAAAGCTCGAGACCGAAAAAGCGATGGAGGTCGAGGAAGCCGAGCGCATCGCACCCGTCGAAGAGCCGGCCGAGGCGAAGTCCGCTCCGGCAGCTCCGGCTCCGAAAGCCGGCGGCGGACTGAAGATGAAGGGTCTGGCCAAGGCTCCGGGAGCCAAGACGCCGGGTTCGGCTGGAGCCACCGACAAGGCCGACACTGCCGAGACCGACACTGCCCAGGCAGCGGCAGCTCCGAAGCCCAAGGGACTCGGAATGGCCGGCGGCAAGGCACCGGGCGGCAAGGGTCTGCAGATGAAGGGCAAGGCACCCGGCGCGAAGGCGGCTGCCCCGGCACCTGCCGACGCTCCCGCGGCAACCGAAGCACCTGCTCCCGCAGAGGCCTCCGAGTCGACTCCCACAGTCAAGCCCAAGGGTCTGGCCGTGAAGTCCGGATTCAAGAAGCCCGGCGCGAAGGCACCCGGCAAGCCCGCCGACGCTGCTCCCGCGGCGTCGACACCCACCCCGGAAGCGGCCGATGATGCAGCGGAATCGCCTTCTGCTGCAACTGAATCCGTAGCCACAGAATCCAAGCCGACCGTCCAGCCCAAGGGTCTGGCCGTGAAGTCCGGATTCAAGAAGCCGGGAGCCAAGGCGCCGGGCAAGCCCGCTGCCGAAGCACCGGTCTCCGAAGCACCGGCTGCTGAGGCACCGGCTGCTGAGGCCACGGCGTCGGAGGCACCCGCTACCGAAGCTGCTGCAACCGAATCCGCAGCAGCAGAGTCCAAGCCGACCGTCCAGCCCAAGGGCCTGGCCGTGAAGTCCGGATTCAAGAAGCCCGGTGCGCGGACACCGGGTGCGGCCGCCGCTGCACCTGCGGCGACACCAGCCGAACCGGCTGCAGCAGAGCCCGAGAAGGCCGAGCCGACACCGGAAGCAGAGGCGCCGGTCACCGAAGCACCAGAGGCCGAGGTACCGGAAGCAGAGGTACCGAAGGCAGAAGCGTCGGACACTGCGGCCGAGACCACATCCAACGGTTCGGATGATCGCACTCCGCCCAAGCCGAAGGCCGGTGGACTCGGATTCGCTCCGGGTGCAAAGGTTCCGGGTCGCCGGAAGTAACTACACACCCGTATTGCCGACCGCGCGCCCCCGCTCACTTCAGAGCAGGGGCGCGCAGTCGTCAGTAGGGTGTGAGGTCTCAGCGTTCGCTTATCCGCAGGCACTTCGGTTATCCACAATCGGGCACTGGGGTCTTGCGAAAACGATTGCGCTGGAGCGCATTTCTGCATGACCCGCATCGTCTCGCGATCCGACGCGCTCTCCCGCAATCTTTCATGGTCTCGATGTGTGGAACGCCGATCTGAGCCGAGACCACATCACGCGCAACCGTGCCAGGGGTGGCTGACGTCGCGGCACGAACACGTGGAATCACCACCGAACGTGTTGTCGCCGTTCTGGATTCGCGGATCCCAAATCCAGAGGTTCGCATCATCGACTACCGCGCCTTCGTCGGACGCATGGATTTCGACCTGGACGGCATCGAGACCGTTCTCCAATTCGACGGCAAGGTCGAGTACGGGCGCTACGTACCCGAAGGAAAGACTGCCGCAGACGTGGCGTGGGAGGAGAAGCGCCGAGAGGATCGCATCAGGGGGACAGTTCGGCAGGTCGTACGCATCACCTGGGCCGACCGCGATCATCCCGAGCTGGTCGACCGGATGCTCCGTGATGCCGCCGTCCGCGCTCGCCGCCCCGACCGAGCGCCCCTCATCACCTCGGAGCGAGGGCGCGCACTCTGCACCAGGGGTGTGAAGACCCCGCCGGACCCCCGCGGCGGTGGACGAATCGGGCATCGTGAGTATGGTCGGAACCGAACTTCGTACCCGAAGAAGTAGGAGCAGGCATGACCGACGACGCGGACAAGCTCTTTCGCCGCTACGACGAGTGGTGGACGGCGCTGTCGCCCGACGATCGAGCGCATGTCGAGAAGTGCTGCGAGTCCGGCCGCACCGACGAGCGCCTGTGTGCATTGGTGATCGAGCACAACGGCCCGTCGAAGGCGGCCTTCGAGGCGGGCAGCAAACTGTCCGTCGGCAATAGCAAGTACTGCGCGATTCCCAGCGCACTGCTCGAATTTCTCGAGGCGAAGCGCGCACACCCACCACTCAGCTAGACGGTCGCCACAGCTCCAGTTCGGGGATTCCGGGTGGGGTGAAGCCCATGACCTGACCGTAGAACGACAGTTCCGATTCGCGGGCGTTCACCTGTGTTTCGAGTTTGCGGAATCCGTGCGACTCACCGGCGTACGTGAGGTAGGCGTGCGGTATTCCCTTCTCCACCATGGCGTCTCGGAACCGTTCGGCCTGCGAGGGCGGCACGATGGGATCGTCGAGACCCTGCAGCAGCAGTACCGGGCACGAGAGTCCGTCGACGTTGTTCACCGGCGCGCGAGTGCGATACAGATCGATGGCCTCGGGCAGCGGACCGATGAGCCCGTCGATGTAGCGGGACTCGAAATCGTGCGTCTCGGCGACGAACATCTCCAGTTCGGCGACACCGAAATACGAAGCGCCGCAGGCAAATACATCCGACGATGTGAGCGCGGCCAACACCGTCCAGCCACCTGCCGACCCACCTTCGATGGCCAGCCGGTTCGGGTCGGCGAGGCCGGCATCGGCCAAGCCACGGACCGCGGCGATGGTGTCTTCGACGTCGACCACGCCCCACTGTCCACGCAACCGGTTACGGTATTCGCGGCCGTAACCACTGGATCCGCCGTAGTTCACATCGACGACGCCGATGCCGCGGCTGGTGAAGTACGCGAACACCGGGTTCAACGCCGGTGCCACGTGTGCCGTCGGACCGCCGTGCACGAATGCGACGTACGGCGGCAGTTCGCCGTCCAATCCCAAGTAGGACGGGTTTCGCGGTGCGTACGCGATGGCATGCACTTCGCGATCCGGTCCTTGGAAGGTGACCTGACGCCCCGCGGGCAGGTATTCGACGTCCGGTATCGACTCGAAACTCGAACGAACACTGCGTAATTCGCGGGTGGCCAGATCGACTGCGAACAGTCCCGACGGCACCTGCGCGCCGCCGCCTCGGAGCAGAACCGTCGATCCGAGCCGTCCCCCGAGCCCCGCCGATGTCACTCCGCCGAGTTCGATGTCGTCGAGGGTGCCGGTGACGGGGTCGAGAACGGCAAGGGTATCGGTGCCGACGGTGCGAACGGTCAGCAGCGTGCCGTCGTCGAGAACGTCGTACCAGCGGGCTCCGAGTTGCCAGAGTGGGGCACCGAAATCTGCATCGAGGGTCGCCAACGACGTCGCCGCTCCGTCCAGCGTGACCGAATACAGGTTCCACCAACCACTTCGGTCGCTGATGACGTACAGCGACTCGTCGTCGATCCATTCCGGCTGCAGCACCGATTCATCGGTCGAACCCATCAACACCGTCCACGACGAAGGATCCGCCAGCGATGCGACCCGCAGTTCTGTTCCGTCCCAGGGCATCTGCGGGTGGTTCCAGGCGATCCACGCGATGCGGCTGCCGTCGGGTGAAAGCCTGGGGTAGGCAAGGAAGTTCGATCCCGAGACCAGTGAGCGCACTCCGCCGCCGCCGAGGTCGATCGCGACGATGTCTCGGGTGACGGCTCCGGCATCGTGGGTCTCGCGGACGGCGATCACGTCGGTGCCGACCACCGACAGCTCCCCGTACCGAATGCTCGACGCCACAGCCGGGGCCGGGGTGAGCGGTAGAGGTGCGTCGCCGGGGGTGAGTCGGTAGATGCGTTGATCGGAGAATTCCGCGAACACCAGATCGCCGTTCGGCGTTGCCGTCCATGCGCCGCCGCCGTATTCGTGAACGCGGGTGCGGGCATTGAACGGTGCCGGCAGGATCGCCTCGACCTGTCCGTCGACGTGGCGGCAGATCGCGGTTCGGCCCTGCTCGGTCGGCCGCACCTCGGACCACCAGATCTCGTGTCCGACGAATCGCCCACCTTCGACGGGGTGGCCGGCCGACGACAAATCGGCTGCGGTGATGGGCGAGGGCCAGGATCCGTACGCGAGAGCGGTCACCTGCTCCACCCTAGTGAACTCCACACGCACGTAACGCGTTGTTCATCGCACCTTCAACCGCGACACCGATGATGGTGGGACGCAGCACAAGGGAGACATCATGCGCCGGACCGCTACCCACTCGGTGGACCACGAGATTCTGACGTTCGGCCGGACCTGGCACGGGTACGGCGGCGGCAGTGCCGAGGACATCTACGTGGCGTTCGGGGTCGATCCGTCGACCTACTTCCGGCGGCTTCGGCGCATCCTCGATTCCCCGGTGGCCGACGATCTGACTGCAAGCGAACGAGCCGCGATGCTCGACATCTGCCGGCACCGTACCGACGGTCAGGGCTAGACCGGCGTCAGCAGCTCGGGGCTGTTGTTCTTCACGCTGTTCACCGCGGTACTCACCTCGTAGGGCTCGAGCCGTGGCTCCGGTACCGCGGCCAGCAGCTCGGACACCTCGCTCAGGTCCGTCAGCGTCGGATCGAGCCAGCTCGCCCGCAGATCGGGGGGCAGCACAACCGGTGATCGATCGTGGATGTGACCGAGGGCGTCCGCAGCAGGCGAGGTGAGCACGGTGGCCGACCAGACCCAGCGGTCTTCGTCGTCGTCGGCCTTGGTGGGGTCTCGCCACAGTTCGTACAGACCCGCCATCGCCAGCACGCCCCCAGGAGGGGAGCCTGCGGAACGACCCATGTCACTGTCGTGCAGGAAGTACGGCACTTTGGCACCGTCGCGCTTCTCCCACTCGTAGTACCCGTCGGCCGGAATGATGCAGCGCCGACGGCTTGCGGCCTTCTTGAACGACGGCTTCTCGGTGATCGTCTCGGACCTGGCGTTGATGAGCCGGGACCCGATCTTCGCGTCCTTCGCCCACGACGGAATCAATCCCCATCGCACCGAACGCAATTGGCGCACGGCGTCGGACTCGGGTACGTCCTTGGGGGTGCGTTCGAGCACCGTCCTGATGGTCTGGGTCGGGGCCACGTTGTACGACGGCGGCACCTCGTCGCCCACTGTCTCGGCGATGTCGAAGACCGCCTGCAGGTCGCTGTCACTCCGGGTACTGGCATACCGTCCGCACATGGAACGAGATTGTTCCACCTGCCACCGACACGGCCCACTGAAACAGCGGTGCCCGAACGACAACCTCGTGGATTCCCACGGCACTCACCTGGCACGATGTGACGGGTGAGCACTCCGCAGATCCACCCACAGCCGCGTTATCGCACGTTGCAGCAGTCGACCAAGCTGCAGAACGTGCTGTACGAGATCCGCGGACCGGTACACGCGCATGCGGCCAGGCTCGAGGCCGAGGGCCATCGCATCCTGAAGCTGAACATCGGTAATCCGGCTCCGTTCGGGTTCGAGGCTCCGGACGTGATCGTGCGAGACATGATCGCGGCGCTGCCGGTGGCCCAGGGCTACTCGGAGTCGAAGGGCATCCTGTCGGCTCGACGTGCCATCGTCACTCGCTACGAGCTCGAACCGGGGTTCCCCGATCTCGACGTCGACGATATCTACCTCGGTAACGGCGTCTCCGAGCTCATCACGATGACGATGCAGGCGCTGCTGGACGACGGCGACGAGGTCTTGATCCCGGCCCCGGATTACCCGTTGTGGACGGCGATGACGACGCTGTCCGGCGGCAAGGCGGTGCACTACATCTGCGACGAGGAGAACGGGTGGAATCCCGATCTCGCCGACATCGAGTCGAAGATCACCCCGAAGACCGTCGCGCTGCTGGTGATCAACCCCAACAATCCGACGGGTGCGGTGTACTCCAAGGAGGTGCTGCAGGGCATCGTCGATCTGGCGCGCAAGCATCAGTTGCTGCTGCTCGCCGACGAGATCTACGACCGGATTCTCTACGACGACGCCGAGCACACCTCGCTGGCGAGCCTGGCTCCGGATCTGCTGTGCCTGACGTACAACGGTCTGTCCAAGGCGTATCGCGTGGCCGGCTACCGTGCCGGATGGCTCGCGATCACCGGCCCGAAGAAGCACGCCGCGGGGTTCATCGAAGGCATCGACCTGCTCGCGTCGACGCGTCTGTGCCCCAATGTGCCTGCCCAGCACGCCATTCAGGTCGCTCTGGGTGGGTACCAGAGCATCGAGGATCTGATCTTGCCCGGCGGACGACTGCTCGAGCAGCGCGATGTTGCGTGGGAGAAGCTCAACGACATTCACGGGGTCTCGTGCGTCAAACCGCGCGGTGCGCTGTACGCATTCCCGCGACTCGATCCCGAGGTGCACGAGATCTACGACGACGAGAAGCTCGTGCAGGACCTTTTGCTGCAGGAGAAGATCCTGGTCGTACAGGGCACCGGATTCAACTGGCCCGGGCACGATCACGTGCGGATCGTGACGCTGCCGTGGGCGCGCGATCTGGCCGTCGCGATCGAGAGGTTCGGCAACTTCCTGTCCTCGTACAAACAGTGAGTCTCGAAGTTACCGGCAAGTAGTTGAAAGTGATGGACAAAACACCGGGGTGATCCCGCCTCCGCCGCGAATCATCTGTACATTGGCGGACGGCACTTCGGTGCCCGCGAGCCCTGGTCGTACCCATCCCCCCCGGGTCGATCAGGTGGTGGCGGGGGACGCCCCCCTGCTCCCCGCCACCGAGCTCCTCGCATCGGCCCAGTACCCGGCCCGTCCCGATCCGGCCCCGTACTAGCCTTGCACCGTGGAACCACACGGCACGCAACCCTCGAACGGCATCTCGCCGGGCTCCACTTCTCACGTGGGTCACGGTCACGGTCACAGCGATTCCCCCGTGCCATTGGGCCCGATGGCAGCCAAGGTCGTCGTCGGATTGTTGGTCGCCATTGCCGTCGCCGTCATCGCCGGAGCCATCGCGCTGTGGCCCAGCGAGCAGAGCGTCGACATCCCGCTACCGTTCCAGACCACCGGCGGCGGGGCCGTCACCACCGAGGCCGGCACGGTCACGTCGCAGAGCATCGGCTCCTGCGGCAGCCCCGACGCCGGGCGGCCGTTCAGCGGTAACCCGACTCCCCCGGTCAACGACTCCTACGAATGCCAACGCAGCATCGTCGACATCACCACCGGCGACGACGCGGGCAAAAGAACGGTCCTCGAGATCGCCCCGGGCCCGGGGCAGCCCGACCTGCGTACCGGTGAGGGAATCCGCCTGGTGAAGCAGACCGACCCGGCCGGCGCGGTGCAGTACTCGTTCAACGACTACTCACGCGGACTGCCACTGTCGATCATCGTCGCGGTGTTCGCCGTGGTCATCTGCGTCGTCGCCCGGTGGCGTGGCTTCCGCGCGCTCGTCGGGCTGGTGATCGCGTTCGCGGTACTGGTCGTCTTCATGCTGCCCGCGCTGCTCGACGGCGCTCCGGCCATTCCGGTCGCGCTGGTCGCCGGCGCGATCATTCTCTACGCCGTGCTGTATCTGGCGCACGGCGTCAATCTCCGAACCAGCTCGGCGCTCCTGGGCACGCTGACCTCGATGGGACTGGCCGCGGCCCTGTCCTACGTCGCGATCAGAATGACGCATCTGACGGGACTGTCCGAGGAACAGAACACCGAGGTCCAGACCTACATCACCCACGTCAGTATCACCGGGCTGCTGTTGGCCGGCTTCATCATCGGATCGCTCGGTGTGCTCAACGACGTCACGATCACGCAGGCGTCGGCCGCGTTCGAGTTGGCGTCGGTGGACAAGACGGCATCGAGACGCGAGATTTTCGGAGCCGCGATGCGGGTGGGCCGTGATCACATCGCCAGCACCGTCTACACCCTGGTACTCGCGTACGCCGGTGGAGCGCTTCCGCTGCTCCTGCTGTTCAGCGTCGCCGGCAGATCGTTCCAGGACGTGTTGACCGGTGACGCGGTGGCGATCGAAATCGTGCGGTCCTCCGTCGGTGGCGTCGCACTTGCCCTGTCGGTACCGCTCACCACCGCCATCGCCGTCCTGCTGGCTCGGCCGATCACCTCGTCGCGCACGCCCTCTTCGCCGCGACAGGCCAAGCCCACACGATCGCGGGGCTCGGGCCGCCACAGCGCGTAGAGCGGCTTCGCCGCATGTGAGTGAAAACTCGTAGCAGGCACCGATCTTTCGTGCACGTGCGGCGAAGCCGCTCGGTCAGGCGAAGGCCGCCGCAACGGTCGCAGACAACAGCTCACCCTCATGGGTGCTCAGGCCCGCTTTCAGACCGGGATCCGCGGCGCAGGCAGCTTCCCAACCCTTGTCGGCGAGGGCAACCACGTAGGGCAGGGTGGCGTTGGTGAGCGCGTACGTCGAGGTGCGGGGCACGGCTCCGGGCATGTTGGCCACGCAGTAGAACACCGAGTCGTGCACCTTGTAGGTGGGGTCGGCGTGGGTGGTGGCCACCGAGTCCTCGAAGCAGCCGCCCTGATCGATGGCGATGTCGACCAGAACCGAGCCCGGCTTCATGCGCTGAACCAGGCTGTTCGACACGAGCTTCGGCGCTTTCGCTCCGGGAACGAGTACCGCTCCGATGACCAGATCGGCAGACAGCACAGCCTGTTCGAGTTCGTACGCGTTCGACACCACTGTCTTGACGGCACCGCGGTACTGATCGTCGATCGCGCGCAGTGCCCGGACATCGAGATCCAGCACGGTGACGTCGGCGTGCATACCGAAAGCGATTGCGGTGGCGTTCTTTCCGGAGACGCCGGCTCCGATCACGACGACGTTGGCGGGACGCACTCCCGGTACGCCACCCATCAGTACACCGCGGCCGCCCTCGCTCGACATCAGGTGGTAGGCCCCGGCCTGTGGTGCCAGCCGGCCGGCAACTTCGCTCATCGGCGCGAGCAGGGGCAGCGATCCGTCTGCGGCAGTGACGGTTTCGTAGGCAATGGACGTGGTGCCCGACGCCAGCAACGCGTCGGTGCAGGCCCTGGACGCCGCGAGGTGCAGGTAAGTGAACAGCACCTGGCCCTTGCGCAGGCGTGAATACTCCTCGGCGATGGGTTCTTTGACCTTGAGCAGGAGATCGGCCGCGTCCCAGACGGCACCGGCGTCGGTGAAAATCTGCGCGCCTGCGGCTTTGTAATCGGTATCGGTGAACGACGAACCGGCGCCGGCCTCGGTTTCGATGATCACTTCGTGTCCTCGCGAGACAAGTTCGTGCACGCCTGCCGGGGTGATGGCCACCCGGTATTCGTGGTTCTTGATCTCGCGTGGAATTCCGATTTTCATGACGTCCTCCTGCAGTGGCGGTGACCGAAGCGACGCTCCGTGGGTACGCCAACTATGAATTATGTGCGGAATTGCTGCAATGGATGTGAACAAAATTCTGTATCATCCGGCTATGGGTGCAGATAATTCATTTCAGCCGGTCGATGAGGGGGCTCGATCGAATGATGTTCGGTCCGTCGCCCTGGACCGAATCGACCACATTCTGCTCGACGAACTGCGGCGAGACGCGCGCACACCGAACAATGCGCTGGCGGCCGCGGCAGGGATTGCGCCGTCCACGGCCCTGACCCGGGTTCGCGCGCTCGTCGAACGCGGCGTCATCCGCGGCTTCCACGCCGACATCGACCCCGAGGCCCTTGGGCAGGGAATTCAGGCCATGATCTCGGTTCGGCTGCAAGCGGATGCTCGACGGCGGATCAGCGAATTCGGTTCGAAGATCGCGTCCAGAAAGGAGACGCTGAACATCTACTTCATTGCCGGGGCCGACGACTTCCTGGTGCATGTGGCGACGGTCGACACCGCTACTCTGCGCGATTTCGTCGTCGAGAATCTCAGCGCCGACCCTGCCGTTGCAGCGACGGAGACCATCCTGATCTTCGAACACATCAGGCCGCGAAACACGAACGCGGACAAGTAAGCCCGATCAGGGGGCCGGCGGCACGATCGGGGGGAAGCCCGGCAACGTGAAGTCCGGGAAGCCCGGAATCAGCGGTGGCGGTTGCTGCGTCGTGACGGGCGGAACGGACTCGACCGGTGCCGGTGGCGGCTCGACCGTCGTGGTCTCGGTGGTCGTCACCGGCGGTTCCCACGTGGTTTCCGGCTCCTCGGTCGTCGGCTCCACAGTCGTGGTCGGTTCCGGCGCAGGCGGCGGCAACAGGACGGGAGCAGGCGGCGTCGTCGTCGGCACCGTGGTGACCACCGGAGTATCGGTCTGATCCCGACTGACCGAGGTGTCGACGACCTGCGGGGAGTTCTGGTGGGTGAACATGAAGCCGGACACGGCGACCACCGCTGCCGCGCAGAACGCGAGCACCCCACCGGTACGCAGCCTGCGCCGTGCGCGAGTGCGATCGTCTTCACCGTCGTCGTCGTCGTAATCGGCGTCGAGCCAGTAGATGTTCTTCAGCTGGAACGGAACGGGCTTACCGTCCTCGCCGATGTCGGCGGCGGTATCGGTATCGGTATCGGTATCGGTATCGGTATCGGTGGCAGCATGGGGGGTGGACGTCTGCGACACCGGCTGCGCTGCAGGCGCTTCCACTGCGACAGCAGAGACTTCACCCACGCTGTCCTCGGAAATGCCGTGCACCGCAGTCGGTTCCGACGAAGACTGAGCCTCCACGGCCATCGGCTCGGGGATATCGGCGGGCGCGTCGGCGAACTTCGAGGACTCGAAACCGGTTGCGGCAGAAGCAGATTCGGTAACCGAGGCGGCAGCGATCCACGGACGTGCCGGGACGGGACGAGTGGAACTCGGCGTGGCCACCGGCGGTGCGGCGTGCTGCGACTCCGAACGCGCAGGCATCATCGGCTCAGGTGCAGACGGCACTACCGGCACGGGCGGTGCCACCGGAGCCGGCGAGACGCCAGCAGCGCTGTCCGTGTGTCGACGTCTCGGCACAGGTGCCTGCGCGTCGCGCGCGGTCCGGTCCGGTGCGGTTCTGGTGCGCGAATTCGGACGAGCCGCCAGCGCTGCCCCACGTGCGGCCACCGTCTCGGGCTCGGTCGGCACGATCGAGGGCAGTTCGAGCAATGGGCCCACGCGCTGCTGGACGATGGGCATGCGTGCGCCACCACCGATCAACACGACCGCGTCGATGGGCACGTTGGCACCGATCATGACCTCGCGGGCGAACTCGATCGCCTCGTCGAGCAGGTCCGTGATCAGCAGTTCGAAGTTCTCCCGGGACAGCAGGATCATCCCGCTGGCGTCGGGCAGGCACACGGCGTCCTGAGTGGACAGACGTTCCTTGGCGATGCGGCAGCGCTTCTCGAACAACGCAATGTCGGGGTCGGTCGCCGACTTACCGAGGCGCTGGAGCTGATTGTTGCGTACGTACGCGTCGATCAGGTCACCGCTGTAGGAACCGGAACGCTGGGATGCAGTCACCGTGCGCGCGGTCAGGTCGACGACGCTGACGGTCAGTCCCGAACTACCGAGGTCGAACAGGGCAACAGAGCCGGCACCTCGCGCCTCACCGGTGACGGCGAGGTATTCCACGACGGCCTCGACCTCGGGGACCAGGTGGTAGTTCTGCAGGTGGGCACCGGCGAAGGCGGCGCGCAGCGCCTCGGCCTGACGCGGATCCCGGTAGGCGATGCCGGTGGAGAGTTCGGGTTCGACTTCGGCAGCGGCACCGATGGATTCGGCGGCCAGGTGCGGGAGGTCGCCGGTGGCGCTGTCGATGAGCTCGTTGCGGAAGAACAGTGGCCGCTCGGCGTCGGTGACCAGGGCGGACGAGGTGTCGCCGGAGGCTCCGAACTGGTCGGCTCTGGGCTGCGCCGTGCGCACGGCTCGGGTCCCCATGGACACCCCAAGCAGCACAGTCACGATCGTCGGCCTCATTTCGTTCGGCGGTTTCGGTGAACGCCCCATCGGGAGTCCACCCGCACACGGTACCGTCTCGCGGCGAGCTGCACTAAAGGGTGCCTACGGGCCTGCTCGTTCTGCCTCGGTGTCGATGAAGCCCGAGCCGATGTCGGACGCACCGCCGGGAGGCTGGTACATCTCACCGGTGTACGAGTATTGCTCGACGTAGAGCTGCTCGTACGTCAGTGCGGTCGGTCCCGCCGCAGCCGGTTGGTCGGGGGGAGGTGCGTCGGTGACCGGGGGCGCGATCTCGGCGAGAGTCGCCTCGAAACCTGGGTCGGTATTGATCACAGATCTGGGCGCATTGTCGAAATCGGCGAAGAGCGCGAACATCAGCGCGACCACCACTACTCCGACCGACACCGCCACTGCGCCGACCTTGAGTACTGCCTGCCGCGTCCACTGCCGGTCCGAAAGAGTCGACAGGTACGACATCGGAATCGCAGCGACCCCGCGGCGACCGGCACCATGGACTCGTTGTGCCGATGGGTCCTCCCGAGCGAGCTCCGGCTCCACTTCGGACGGCGACTCCGAGTCCACTACCGGCGTGGGTTCTACTATCGAAGAGGTCTCCACTACCGGCGAGGTCTCCACTACCGGCGAAGGTTCGACTACCGGATCAAAGACCTGTCGCGACCCGACTTCAGCCCTGATCAGCGCGCCCTCGGCAACCGGCGACACCGAGTCGTGGACGGTGAGGGGCACCGGCCAGGTGGCGCGAACCCGCCGTTGGACGAGGGGGCTGTTGGCCACTCCTCCCAACAGCACGACCGCGTCGGGAGTCTGGGGACCGACCCACTCGAGCATGTCGTCGATCAGTGGGGTGGCGACCGCCTCGAACTCGTCGCGTTCGAGGATCATCGGGCCGTTGTTGGGTGCGCGCACACCGGCCGACGTGGTCAGCAGCTCTCGCAGCTCTCGGAAGAACGTGCGATAGGACGCGACACCCTCGGGCCCTTCCGGTTCCGGCAGGATTCCCTTGGTCATCACCACGCTCTGCACCACGTCGTCGAGGCGTTCGCCGCCGAACGAGTCGGTTCGGTCGTACCACCCGACGGTTTCTTCGGCGGTGTTCATGACGAAGGCCGACGTTCCGTGCTTGCCGAGGTCGAGCACCAGCACGTTCGTCGCGTCGGCGAGGGTGTCGAGCGAACGCACGAACGCGAGCAGTGCGCAGTGCTCGTCCACCGTCTCGACGGGCACCGCGAGGCCTATCGAGGCCGTGAAATCCGTGTGGCGCAGGGTGCGAGCCTCGCGACCGGTGACGACGACGGAGTCGAAGGGGCCGCGCGCACCGATTCGATCGGACAGGTCGTGCAGTGCACGGCCCGGATCGGTGAGCTGGAGATCGACGGACTCGACGACGCGGCGGTCACCATCGGCGTAGGCGATGCGCAGGGCGTCCGATTCCACGGCCACGCCGCAGACTGGTCCCATCGAGTGTTGTCCTTCGATTGCTTCCGTATGAACAGACGATCGGTTCCTATCGTACGCACGCTCGCCGTGACCGAATCGAGCAAACGGGCCGAAAACCGACATGCGGGACGTAGGTCACGAAACTTGCACTCGGTCTGCGGTATCGGCATCAAACAATCTGAGATATTGTTTAACCGGGTCTGGGGAGACTGCGGGTCGAAATATTTTCGGTCGGCCCGTACGACTTGCGAGGCCGCCCGGTCTCGCACCCAAGCGATCGGTGGAGGTCCGTGACGATGGAAACGCTCAGTACGCAGTTCGACGCACGCATTCGGGACGTGCTGGACAAGCTCGGCAAGATGCCGGTTGCCGCGTCGGACATCGACTCCGCTTCCGATCTCTACGACAGTGGCTTGACCTCGCACGCGAGTGTCAATGTCATGATCGGCCTCGAGGACGAGTTCGACATCGAGTTCCCAGACTCGATGCTGCAGAAGTCCACCTTCGCGAGTATCGACGCGATCGCTGCAGCTGTCGCACAACTCGCGGGCTGACGTCCATGACGGTCACGTCCGACAGTCGCCCCGCGCAACTGCCCCTCACCGATGTCCTCAAGACACTCCGCACGTTCGCGGCCGAGGTCGACCGCGAGGGAAGGTTTCCCGCCGAGTCCGTCGACGCTCTGCGCTCGGCAAATCTGTTCGCCGCCGCAATACCGACGGCGCTCGGCGGCGGTGGCCTGTCCCTCACCGCGCTCGCCCGGGTCGCGCGCGACCTCGGTGCTGAATGCGCTTCGACGGCAATGATTTTCGTCATGCACCAGTCTCAAATTCTGAGCATTGTCAGGCACGGCGGCACCCCCACATCCGACGCATTGCTGCGCCGGATCGCAGCCGATCAACCGCTCGTCGCGTCGGCGACGACGGAGATCAACATCGGCGGCGACGTGCGTTCGAGCAGCTGCGCGGTCGAGTACGACGGAGACCGGATCCACCTGGCCAAGACCGCACCGGTGATCTCGTACGGCGAATACGCCGAGATCGTTCTCGCGACGGCGCGGCGCACGGTGGACAGCCCGCCGAGCGATCAGGTTCTGGTGGTGTGCCAGAAGCCCGACGTCACCCTCGAGCGCACCAGCAACTGGGACACTCTCGGGTTTCGTGGCACCTGCAGCCCGGGCTTCCAGCTCGACGCCGTTGCCGACCGGTCAAGCATCCTGCGCGACAACTACGGCGAGATATCGTCGCAGACAATGCTTCCGGTTGCCCATGTGTTGTGGGCCTCGGCCTGGCTCGGCATCGCCGATGCAGCCGTGTCCAAGTCGCGCAAGTTCGTCCGCAAAGCCGCGAGCAAGACCCCCGGCGTCACTCCTCCTTCCGCCCTGCGACTGGCCGAGTTGTTCGTGGCTCACGAGCAACTCGTCGATACGGTGTTCGGCGCAGCGGCAAAGTTCGAGGCCATCGCAGATTCTCCCGAGGAACTGGGTTCCATCGGTTTCGCCGTCAAGATCAACAACGTCAAGGTGACGGCGTCGACTCTCGTCATCGACATCGTCGGCAAGGCGATGCAGATCTGCGGCATCTCCGGGTACCGAGAAGACGGCGACTTCAGCATCGGACGGCACCTCCGCGACGCGCACGGCTCGGCGATCATGGTCAGCAACGAACGCATCCTCGCGCACAACTCTCAACTCGCGCTTCTCTACAAAGGCAAATGATGACCCAGACACAGGACAAGACCTCCGAACTGGACTCGGCGCGCAGCGAATTCAGGCACGAGCTCGTCGATGCCGGCTTGCTGATTCCGTCGTCGGTACCCGGTCTGTACGGCCGGTCGGGTGAGTTCGAGGACATCATCGAATCGATCGACCGTCGCGTCGTGGCTGCGAGCGCGTCGGAGCACGGATCGAGTGTGCCCAGGTTCCGCTTCCCACCGGTCTTCCCACGGGAAGCATTCGAGAAGACCGACTACATCGCGTCGTTCCCCAATCTCACCGGTGCCATCAACACGTTCGACGGCGACAACAAGGCCCATGCCGCACTGCTCGCCGATCGCTCCGAGGGCAAGGACTGGGATCACCACCTCGAGTCGGCCGGGACGATGCTGGTGTCCGCGGCATGTCACCCGTCGTATTCGATGTTGCCGTCCGTACTCCCCGCCGGTGGCACGACGTACGACATCTACGGGTACTGCTTTCGGCACGAGCCCGCCGTCGACCCGGCTCGCATGCAGGCCTTCCGGATGCACGAGATCGTGCGAGTCGGAACTCCGGACGACGCCGTCGCCCACCGGGAGAGGTGGGTGCAGCGCGGCCTGGAGGTACTGGCCGATCTGGGTCTCGAGGCAGAAGCGGTGATCGCCAACGATCCGTTCTTCGGTCGGGCAGGTCGCATGCTCGCGGCCAATCAACGCAACGAGAACCTCAAGACCGAGTTGGTCGTGCGGCTGTACGGAGACCTGGACGACGGCACGGCCGTGGTCTCGTGCAACTGCCATCGCGATCACTTCGGCCACACCTTCGACATCAGCACCGCCGACGGCGAACCTGCGCACAGTGCGTGTGTCGGCTTCGGCATGGAGCGTATTGCGCTGGCGCTGTTGCGGACCCACGGTATCGACCGAGACAAGTGGCCGAGGTCGCTTCGTTCGTGACGTCGGTAGCCGACGTCGATATCCCTACCAGCGATCGGAGCGCGCTGTGAACACCACGAATACGGCGACATCCGAGTCCGCCGACCACCGTACCGACGAGCTGGAACAGCTACTGACCACCGAGGCAGGCGTACCGGGCAGACAGTCGACCTGGTTCGGGTCGGCAACATCGCCGCTGCTCGGTGCCGTGCACGTTCCCGAGGGATCGGTTGCCCGCGGTGCCGTCGTACTGGCACCGCCGCTCGGCAAGGAGCAGGTCGACTCGTACCGCGGTCTGGTCCTCCTGGCGCAGCGCCTGTGCGCGCGAGGCCTGCTCGTACTGCGCTTCGACTATCCGGGAACGGGCGACTCGTCCGGCGCTCAGGACGACGATGGCATCGTCGAGCAGTGGCAGCGCAGTGTGGTCACAGCGGTCGATTTCGTTCGGCAGTGCGGTGTTCGCGATGTTGCGGTCGTGGGTCTGCGGGCCGGCTCGCTGCTCGCGGCATCCGTGGCGGATCGGTGCGGTCCTCTGACGGGCATGGTGTTCTGGGATCCGGTCGTCAGTGGCCGCTCGTATCTTCGGGAACAGCGCGCCCTGTATTCGATGACCGTGGCGCGAGACGACGAGTCGGACCCGCGAGTGTCCATCGTCGGCGCGGTCCTGCATGCCGGTGTGGCCGCCGAATTCTCGACCCTGGATTCGTCGAAACTGGAACGGCTCGACTGCCCGGTACTGGTTGCCACCCGCAGCGAACGTGGCGACGCCGCACCTGTGCGCAGACTCGTGTCCGCGCAGCAGGCGGACGAGCACACGCTGCGCAATCACGACGCATTCCTCGAGCCACCCGCCTGGGACGTGGTCATTCCGCGTCCGGACATCGACGTGATCGCGCGCTGGGTACAGGCCACGTTCGCATCGACGACCACGCCGGTCACCGTTCCGATTCGACGTTCCGCCGTGGTCTCGACTCCCCGGGGCGACGTCGTCGAAACCATCGAGCGGCTCGGTGACGACGAGCTGTTCTCCATCCGCACCACCGCGGTGGCCACGACGACCGGCGGTCCTGCCGTGGTCATGTACGGCACCGCGTACGAGCACCGGGTCGGACCGGTACGGCTGTGGGTCGAGTTGGCCCGCACCCTCGCGACGGCGGGCATCACCTCGGTCCGTTTCGACCGTCGCGGTACGGGAGAAAGTGGAGACGTCGGTGCCGACGACGCACCCACGCTCTACAGCGAACTCGGCGACGACGACGCACTGTGCGCCGTCCGGTCCGTGGGAACAGCGCCGAACAAGATCGTCGCCGCAGGTTTGTGCTCGGGTGCGTGGTACGCCGGTTTCGCCGCCCACCGCGAGGGCCTGAATTCGGCGATCCTGATCAATATGCGCGAATGGACAACGCGGCGTGTCGATTTCACCAAGAGATCCACTATTGCCCAGAAGCAGGGATTGACCGCGATCGCACTCGACCGCGCACACACGGCCGCGGTTCGCTTCAAGAACTGGTCGCAACCCCGGATGCCGTACCGACTGTGGCTCGAGCTCGGCCGTCGTGGCTGGATCCAGGTTCCCGAAATCTCGTTGGGCGAACTGCAGCGCCAGGGAGTCGACGCGTCCGTGCTGCTCGTGCCGGACGACAAGCAGTGGTTCCTCGACAACCGTGGCCCCGAGAGCCTGCATCGCTTGCGCCGCCGGGCCGAGACCACGCATTCACCCGTGGTGAAGGCGTTCGCGGACGGTGATCACACCTTGTTCGGACGAGATGTTCGCGACACGGTCAGGGCCGAGATGCTGCAGACGATCGGTACTGCACTGGGAGTCGACATCGAACCGCAGGACCCACCTGTGAAGGTGAACTGGACTCCGTTGTGAAACATCGCGCTCGCCGGGTACCCCCGCCCGATCACGGCCGACTCGACAAGATCACCTACTACCCCGTCGAGCAGGTCCGATGGGACATGGGCTTCAACAGCCGCACCGTGCCTTTTCACGCGGTGCCACCAGAGTTCGCGGCCGTGCCCGCGCGAACCTCCGGACAGCTGCCTGCAGCCGACTCGATCTCCGACGGGGACCCGATGTTCACCGCGGCCGAGGCGTCGGGCACGGCCGTTGCCGGCTCCAAGCCTGCCGGCCGCAATCTCGCACTGAACTCGTTCGCAATGATGTTCTCCACCATTGCCACCGGCGGGCTCGGTCTGGCCTTCTGGGCCGTGGCGGGCCGGTTGTTCCCCGTCGAAGAGGTCGGCAGTGCATCGGCGGTGATCGCGTCGGCGGTGATGATCGCGACGCTGTCCAATCTGAGTCTCGGCTCGATGTACGAGCGGTTCTTGCCCACCGCGGGCGTGCGGGCCAAGTCCTACGTCCTTCGCGGCTACGCTGCCGTGCTGTCGCTGGCGCTGATCCTGGGATGCGCGTTCTTGGTCGTGGCACCGGTGGACGAGTTGTTCACCACCACGACCGAGATCGCGACGTTCCCGATCTTCGTCGGCGTACTGGCCGTGTTCGCGCTGCAGGATCAGACGTCGTCCGGGCTGGGCTTCGCCCGTTGGGCGGCGGCCAAGAATGTTTTCCACGCGGTCGTGAAGTTGGCGGTCCTGGCCGTCACGTACGAAACCGGCCGTAGTTTCACCATCATCGCGGCGTGGGCGGTACCAGCAGCCGTCGCGGCGATCGTGCTGTTCCGCGCGTTCGGAAAGAAGCTCGGCACCGATCCGCGGTACCAGCTCGCACCGAACCTGCCACCGCGTAAAGAGCTGTGGTCCTATTTCGGATCGGCGTACGGCATCACTGCCTTGGGAACGTTGGCACCGTTGATGATCCCGATCATCGTGGTGAGCACGCTGGGTGCCGAGCAGAATGCCTACTTCTCACTGACCTGGTCCATCGTCAGCGCCATGTACGTGTTGATCGGGGTACTGGTCGGCCCCTTCGTCGCGGAGGCGGCCGCACATCCCGAGCAGTTCTCCAAGCTGGCCAAACGCTTCATCGGCCTGTTGTGCGTCGTCGCAGCGGGCGGGTCGTTCTTTCTCGCAGTCGTCGCACCGTTCGGTCTGGGCATCGTCGGCCCCGACTATCGGGAAAACGGGACCATCATCGTCCACCTCGCCGCCGTGACCATCCCGCTGTCCGTCATCGGGGCCCTGTACGACGGTCTTGCCAGAGTCCGGCGTCGAATGCGGCTCGCGGTGCTCGTCCAGATCGCGGCCACCATCATCATCGTCACCGGGTCGTTGACGTTGTCCCCGAGCTTGGGCATCGCCGGGATCGGCTGGTCCTATCTGGCGGCCGAGGCCTTCGGTGCGGTGGTTCTGTTGGTGCCCCTCGTCAGGTGGATCAGGGACCTGTCTGCCGGTGACGGTACCGAGCACAGCACGCCGATTTCCGACCCACGCAACGAGTCGGTCGCACCTGCGTCGGGTCGTGAGCACCGCGTACGAGCGTAAGCGACATCACTCTGATTAGCTGGCACCGCAAACATTCTTCGAGTACGTTTATGTGCAGCTTGACAATCTCATGGCTTCTTTTAAGCTTCTAGTCAGGAAAAGACAGTGGGTTGGACGGGTAGATCAATCCCATCGAAACCTACGTGCGAACTCGGCGGGGGTCGTGTCGCATCGGTCAGACAGCTGCAGTAGCTCGATCAGCTAGTGCCCACCGAACTCGAACATCTGGAATGGATATGTTGAATCGTCAGAATCCCCGCGTCAGTGTCGTCATCCCGACTCTCAACGAGGCTGCGAACCTTCGCCACGTACTCCCCCTGTTGTCTCACGACTACGAACTCGTGCTGGTCGACGGTGGGTCCACCGACGGAACCATCGACGCCGCACGTGAGATTCGCAGCGACATCCGGATCATCCAGCAGACCCGCAAGGGCAAGGGCAACGCGCTCGCCTGCGGCTTCGAAGCTGCCACCGGCGACATCATCGTCATGTTCGACGCGGACGGCTCTGCCGACGCTGCCGAGATTCCCCGGTTCGTCGACACCCTGATCGCCGGTGCCGACTTCGCCAAGGGCAGCCGGTTCTGCGAGGGCGGCGGCAGCCACGACATCACGCCGCTGCGACGCGCCGGCAACGGCGGTCTGCACCTGGTGGCCAACACGCTGTTCGGCACCCGCTTCTCGGATCTCTGCTACGGCTACAACGCTTTCTGGCGCGACCTGGTGCCGGTCCTGGATCTGCCCGTGGTCGATCAGCCGGGTAGCGAGGGAATGATGCTGTGGGGTGATGGATTCGAGATCGAGACCATCATCAACTGCCGCTTCGCCGAGGCGGCCGTACGGATCGAAGAAGTGCCCAGTGTCGAGCTGGCTCGCATCTACGGCCAGAGCAACCTGCGCACCTTCTCCGATGGCTTCCGGGTGCTGCGCACTCTGATGACCGAGCGCATGCGCGCCCGCAGAATCTCCCGCAAGCACATCGCTCGCCCGTCGCGTGAGTCGATCGACGCCCGCACCGACATGGACCTGGAGTTCGAGGTCATGGAGTCGTTCGGCGAGGTCATCGAGCTCCGCGAGAGAACGGCGTGAGTCTGCCGACTTCCTCGGTCGTCATCTGTGCGTACACGCTGGCTCGATGGTCCGAACTGTGCACTGCCGTCCGTGCCGTTCTCGATCAGAGCGCCGCTGCCGACGAGTTGATTCTCGTCATCGACCACAACGAGCAGCTTGCCGAGCGCGCGCGGGCCGAATTCGTGCCGCTGAGCGACACTGTGAACGTGGTCGAGAACAGCCACCCACGCGGACTGTCGGGGGCACGGAACACCTCCCTCGACCTCGCCACGGGTGACATCGTCGTCTTCTTGGACGACGACGCGTCCCCACGCACGACAGAATGGCTCGGTGCCCTTCTGTCCCATTACTCGGACGATGCCGTGTACGCCGTTGGGGGCTCTGCATACCCGGTATGGCCGGACAAGCGTCCGGCCTTCTTACCGGCCGAGGTAGTGGGTGAACCCGGCGAACTCGATTGGGTCGTCGGGTGCACCTACCGCGGGCAGCCGACGGAAACCGCTCAGGTCCGTAATCTCATGGGCGCGAACATGTCGTTCCGCCGCGCGCCGGTCGTCGAACTCGGTGGCTTCGTCTCCGGAATCGGCCGGATCGGCCGCGTTCCGCTCGGGTGCGAGGAGACGGAACTGTGTATTCGACTGCGCCAGACGCATCCCGATGCGCAGATCGTGTTCGATCCCTCGATCGTCGTCGACCACACCGTCAGTGCCGATCGGACGCGACCCCGCTACCTCATCACTCGCAGCTACGCCGAGGGCGTCTCCAAGGCCGCGATCGCCCGCTTGATCGGAGCGGGCGACGCACTGTCCTCCGAACGGGCCTACACCGCCAAGGTGCTGCCTCGTGCCGTCGGCCGTGAGACGAGTGCGGCTGCTCGGGGCAACCCGGCGCGGGTGTGGGGCGCGATGGCTGTGGTCGCCAGCGTCGGGGCCGCGGGAGTCGGTTATGCCCGAGGCAAATTCAGCGTGAGCCGCTAGCGGCACGTGCACGGAACTTCGTAGCCCACTACGAAGTTCCACTCACGACCCTCGGTGCCACCGACGCCCGTTCGACGGAATTCAAGGCCCGGACGTGTCCCCTCGGCTTCCCTGTGCCTCGGTTGACGAGTGTGATGGTGCGCTGTTCGTTCGGCGCGAGATGGAACCACGAATCGGACGCGTCGAAGCCGTCGACATCGACGCAGACGTACTGCGCGGCCCACTCCGAGGACACCGTGAGCTCCCACGTCCCGGCTCCGGCATCGACGGCACTCGCGTTCAGGCCCACCGTGTTCTGTCGACTCTGCTCACCGACGAGTGCAGTGTTCCTGGCCACCTCGACTCCGTCGTCGGTCTCGAACACGACCGTGATCGCCGAGTACGTCCGACTGCCGAATCGGTAGGCGTGGTTGGCATCGGTGAACGATCCCACGATGGAGTCCACCGTCAATTCGGTCGAGCCGTTCGAGTCGACCGATACCGACCGCTCGAACTGCTGCACGCCGCGTGCGGTGTGCAGTTTGACGCGCAGTGTGCCCGATCGGGCCGGCCCGTCGTTGACGAGCTCCATCGAATAGCCGTCGAGACCGTTGTCGCACAACAGTATTGCGGTCGGCGAGCTGGCCCTCGCGAGCGCGTAGAACGGTGCCTTCGGTGCGCCGGTGGAGTCGGTGATACCCCACCCGGCACCGGGCACGGTGTCTCGTAGCGTCAGCACGAGCGCGCCCGCACACCCGGAGGACGCCCGCCGCCACCGACCGATTGCTTCCTCGAAAGCCTCGACGATCGCCGCCCTGCCGTAATCCAGGTAGAGCTCGGCGTCGTCCCTCCGCACAAGGTGCGGGTCGATACCGAAGACAGTGCGCACGTAGTGATCGCGGACGTCCTCGAAATCCCAGGACGACCCGCGATCACGCGGCACCGCGGACTTCCACTCTGGGTGATGCCCGGCCACCGCGGCGGATCCGAAGAACCTGTCGACCTGCGCACGTTCGGGAGGAACGGAGAAGGCCAGGCATTCCGCAGCGAACCTCACACCCGCGGTACGAATGTCGGACAGCGGGCGCAGGTAGCCGCCCACCCCGAAGTAATGGGCAATACCGTCGCCCACGTGGGTGTGCAACTCACCGGCCGAACTGGACGGAGACGACGTCACGTATGCGACGTCCGGCAGACGCTCGAGGAGGAAATCAGGAACGATGGTGTCCAGCATGTCCATTCGCTGATCCTCGGCCGCGAGACCCAGCATCGTCGGTTGCTGCTGCGTTTCGCTCCCGCCGCTGACGACCATCAGGGCCGGGTTGGCGCAGACGGTGTCCGCGAACGCATGGAGCTCTCGGGTGACAGACGCGATGTACACCTCGTCGGTGGGCGGATCGACGGTTCCCAGCATGACGTCCTGCCACACCATGATGCCGAGTTCCGCACACAGAGACCAGAACTCGGCTTGCTCGTACACCATCGTGCCGACCACACGCACCATGTTCACGCCCGCCGACTGCAGCTGCACCAACGCTACGCGCAGATCCTGCTCCGACGACCACAGTCGCACCGGATCGAGTGGAGTCCACGTACCACCCCGACAGAAGATCCGGCTACCGTTGACCACCAGTTGCGCGCCGCCTCCGGAACGATCGAGTACGACGGTCCGAAACCCGATGTCGCCCAACGGGTATTCCACCCCGTTCACCTCCAGCGCCACACGGTAAGTTCTGGGCTGTCCGTGAGTGTGCGGCCACCACAGTTCGACGTCCGGCAGCGTCAGAGTCGCATCGATACGATCGACCACTCCGAGCTCGAATACGCTGCCCCCGATCAGGATTCGCGTCGACGACGGGGAATCCAGCTCGGCATGCACCGTGACGATACCGTCGGTGCCGCGCACCGTCGTCGACAGACCGACGCCTCGAGGGCTCGACACCGCCACCATCGACAGCGCCGTCATCGACACCGGCCGCCACGGACCCACCGGAACAGGCACGGGCCCGTACACCGGTGCACGGCCGAGCATCGTCGTGCGCTCGTGCCGCAGACCCTGTGCAGCGATCATCGAGGATCGCCACCTACCACGTGGCCGCCGGGTCTTCAGATGTGCGGCAAGAGATTCGACGTGGACGGCAATGGTGACGGTCTGTCCACAGTCGGTCAGCCCGAGAGTCTCCGGTACGAACATCGACGTGACGGTTCGCCGATGAACACCGTCCACCCAGATCTGCGCCCGAGTCGCGATTCCGCCGAAGGTCAGCCGAACCTCGGAGTGATCGCCGGTCGGCACGGTGGTCACGTACCACCAGTCGTGTTCGTCCGGATCACAATTCGTGTCACCGAGTGCGCTCGCCACTGTGCCGGGCACCACGGCGTCGAGCCACTCGAGGTCGCCGGGCAGATCGGCGGGGTCGAGAACGGATCCGGCGTCGGTTCGAGCGAGCCGCCACGGCATGCCGTCGAGCAGATCGATCACGCGCTCAATGCACCCACGACGATATCCATCGCTGCCGCCCAGTTCTTGCTCATGTCGTTCAGCGGTTCGTCGAGCACCACGGCGCGACCACGCGCTGCGCGCGCCATCCGGAACTGCACGGCCTTCGCGCCGGACGCAGCGTCGAGGAAATGCTGCGCCGCGTCGCCGGCTCCACGTACCCCGCGGTTCTCGAGGTACTGCACGTAGTTGGCGGCAAGTTCTGCGGTGGCACCGAATTGCCGCAGCAATCCGAACGACCAGAGATGAAAGGCGTCTGGCCCGGACGTCTGAACGAGCGGGATGTCGGCCACGATGCGCCGAGCGAGGGCATCGACGGGATTGCCCGGCGCCCTCCTGGCCAGATGCGCCCGCGCGACGTCGAGGTCCCGGTCACCGACTCCCGCGTCGAGCACGGCCGCGTCGACTCGAACCTGTTCGACGTACGGCAGCAGCACCTCGGCGTGAGGCTCGGGCGCGAGATTGAACACTCCGTCGAAGTCCGCTCCGGTCAGCTCGAAGTAACCCCGGTTGTGGAAGTAGCCCATCACCTTCTCGTCACGGTTGACGAGATTCGGCACGATGGTGGTCTTGGTGTGCTGATTTCGATAGCTGGTGCCTGCGGTGTCGGGAAGCCAGAAGCCGTCGACCTCCACCGTGACGAGTGTGCCGTCCAGCAGCCCTTCGACGACGTGCTCGAGAACGGGTCGCCATACGTTCATCTCGGCCACGCCGATGCCGTAGAGCGCACGCAGATCCTCGGGCAGGATCTTCACGAAATCCCACTGCCGTCCGTCACATCCGGCGCTGAGCACGAATGCGAGCGCCGGAGTGGGATCGGCACCGAGCGAGTGCAGTACCTCGATCCACAGATCGACGTAGCAGTTGGTCTCGGTCCAGATGCGGTCGTGGTTGTGAATGGGATGCGGTCGGTAACTGATGGGGTCGAGTTCGAGAACCCGAAGGCCGGTACCGAGCCTCTCCAGCACTGCATCGTTCGACATGACGCCTCTCCTACCGGAACAATGTCGGACGGTCCCCGAGCCGCATTTGTCCATATTGCCTGCATCCAGGCTACTCATGGTAGCGAATCGGTCTGTTCTACGCTCCCGATCCGGCGGTAGGATTGTTTTGAGTGCGTCCGTTACTTCCCGAACCACCGTTTGAGCGTCGGTGCGACAGGAAGCCGAAAACGCGGGCAATCGCACAACGAACAGTTGGTTCCGCGGCGGTAATGCTGATGCGCAGCCTGTTCGTGTCGACACTTGCATATCCGCTCTGAGCTGGGCACATGCCGAGTGTAGACAACACCTGCAACATCCATGCCCATCTCGGGCGGACACGAGGAGGCACGGGCGCGATGCGCCGTTTTTTTCGCAGCGCAGCGCTGGTCGTGGGGTGGTGTCTTGTCGCCGTAGCTCTCGGACTGTTCGTCGTTCGTCAGGTCGGTGTCACCGAGATCACTTTCGTCGCTTTGGTGGTCGGTTCTCCGTACCTCGGAGTCGCCACGGTCGCGGCGCTCCTGCTCTTCGCCGCCGCTAGCTCACGTATCGGGTCGGCGGTCGCTGCCGTCGTCACCATCGCTGTCGTGGGCGTCCAGGTGCCGATGTTCCTGGCCGACGGGCCGAACAACTCCGGCCCGGATCTGTCCGTACTCACGGTCAATGTGGCGCACGGTGACGCCGATGCCAGAGCTATCGTCGACGCAGTCCGTGACCACGACGTCGACGTGCTCGCTGTGCAGGAACTCACGCCCGAGGAAGTGATCGACCTGCAGGGTGCCGGTTTGGACAACCTGCTGCCGTTCTCCTTCACCGCCGCACTGCCCGTGGCCGACGGCACCGGATTGTGGAGCCGGACACCCTTGACCGACGGAACGAAGCTGAAGGACTTCGGCTTCGTGCCGGTGCAGGCGAACACCGTCGTCGACGGCAGGCCGTTGACCCTCGTCTCGTTCCATTCGATGTCCCCCGCGACGCCGCGCCACACCACCCAGTGGGACGCGGACCTGGCGAGGATGCGGGCCATCATGGACACCTATGACAACACGGCGATCGTCGCCGGCGACTTCAATGCGACCGACGATCACCGGCAATTCCGCAGCCTGGCATCGGCTCCGTTCTCCGATGCGGCCGACGCTGCGGGGGCAGGGCTGTTTCGCACCTTTCCCTCCGAACGCCCCTTGGCACGGTTGGACCATGTGGTGACCAGCGAGAACATCCGTGCACAATCGGTGCAGCCGTTACCGATCCCCGACAGCGATCATCTGGCGGTACTCGCCGCGCTGCAGTTGCCGTGAACGAACGCCGCTAGAAGCGCGGCAGCTGAATGACCGGTGGCGGCGGCAGCTGAATCTGCGGAAGCTGAATCTGCGGCAGACCGGGAATCAGCGGTGCCGGGGCAGGCGCAGGAGCCGGTGCCGCGGGCGGCACGTACTCGGGTTCGGAGTACGTCTGAGCCGGAGCCTGGGCAGGAGCGGACGTGGGCGGCGGCGTGGTCGTCGGCGGTGGTGTCGTCGGTGTCGGGGTGACCCGGGTCGTCGTGGGACCTGCGGTGATCGGTACCGGCGAATCTGCCGGTGCACTGGTCGGGGCCGTCGACCCACCCCCGTATCCGAGCGACAGGCCGAGGGCGGCGACCGCAACGAGACCACCCGCGACCAGTACGGCACCGCGCACCTTGCGCTTCGAGTCCGCAGGCTTGTCGGACGTGGGTTCCGGGGTCAACCAGTCGGGTGCACCGCTCAGTGACGCGGGCTCGGCCGCGGACTGCCGTCCACCCGGGTGCGGATTCGGCTGTGAATTCGACTGAAGGTTCGGCGGGGGAACCGGCTGGTGCGGAGCCTCGACGACCGGTGTGGCGAGCAGAGCAGCTCCACGGGCCGCAACCGATTCGGGATCTGCCGGAGTGACGACGGGCAACCCGACCCAGGCATCGAGTATTGCTTCGACCAGCGGTATTCGGGCTCCGCCGCCGATCAGGAACAGCGCGTCGACGTGCTTGGGAGAACGGGCGATGACGTCACGAACCAGGCGAGCGGAGTACTCGATCGGAACGGTCACCAGTGACTCGAATGCCTCGCGCGAGATCAGGATGACTCCGCCATCGCCCGGGAGACACACTGCGCCGCTGGTCGACAATTGCTCCTTGGCGACGCGGCACCGGGCGGTGAATGCGCTCAGTTCTCGATTGTCGGCAATATCGACGCCTTGCTTGGCCAACTGATTGTCGGCGACCAGGCGATCGAAGTCGTCGCCACTGATGTCGATGGTGCGTTCGGCCAGCAGAACTTGACCCGTACCGCGGTCGATCACGCTGATCGTCAGACCCGAACTGCCCAGGTCGTACAACGCGATGGTGCCGAAATGGCCCAGCTCGCCCGACACTTCGAGGTACTGCAGCGCAGCCCGAGCCTCGGGAACGAGCCGATAGTTGTACAGCCGCTGACCGGCCATGGCCTGTTGGATCTCACCGAACTGCTGCTGATCGCGGTAGGCAACGCCGGTTGCCTGCACGGGGCCACCGTTGCCCGATTGCGAAAGCACCACGCCGATGGACTCGGCGGCCAATTCCTCGGCCCGGTCCCAGTAGGCGTCGACGGTGTCGTGATGGAAGTCGAGGCGTCCCGAATCCTGAGGGCGCAGGTCGGGTCGAGCCATGCGCACTGCGCTGGCCCCCACCGACACACCGAGAACTTCGGTCATTACCTGCCTCTTGTCGATTTCCCCGTCAACACACGCCGAGACGTTATGTCACGAACCTGTCTCGATCCCCCAATTGATCACTGTAGCGCGTCGGTGCGGCTCCGCCGCAGTGGTGCGTTCAGGTGCCCCCTGGGGCACCCGACCACACCACTACAGTTGCGGCATGCGAGTTCTGTTCGTCTGCACCGGCAACATCTGCCGCTCTCCGACTGCCGAGCGCCTCGCGGTCGCCTTCGCCCGCGAGGGGGAATTCGAGCTGACCGCGAGCAGCGCCGGAACACAGGGTCTGACCGGGCACGCGATGGACCCGACGGCCGCGTTGGTGTTGTCGCAACTCGGCGGCGACCCCGAGGGCTTCGTGGCTCGACGCCTCACTCCGGCGATCACCGCCGACGCCGAACTCGTCCTGACGATGACTGCGTCGCATCGCGATGCCGTGCTCGCTCTCTCGCCCAGACACATGCGTCGCACCTTCACCTTGCTCGAGGCGTCGGGCCTGGCCGCGGCGTCGGGCGCACGATCGGTTGCTGCCCTCGCCGACGCGCGGGCCGTCCACAGCGTCGAGACGCTGGATATCGGCGACCCGTACCGCCGCGACCCGTCCGTGTACGAGCAGGCCGGCGAGATGATCGCAGAATCATTGCCGAGCGTTCTCCGATTGGCGCAGCCGTAACCTTCGACCCACCACGAATTCGCGCGCTGCGGTAACGTTCTCGCATCATTGCCGACCACCCGGGTACGGCCACGGCGTTAGGGTCTGTTCATGCGCGACAAGGTCATCGCGTTGGCAGCAGTGGCGAGTGCCGGGGTAGCCGTCACCGTGGGTCTGGTCATCGGTGCTCTCGGCGGCGCGTTCGACGATTCGAGCCAGGATGTTCGGCCGCCCGCCCTGAAATCGGACTCCCTCAGTTCGGTCCAGGTGTCACCGACGTCTGCGATCGTCGTGGTGCCGCCGTCGCCCACCTGGCAGGTCGCGGTACCCACCACCGCCAAGCCGCCGACGACGACGCCGGAGCGGCCTCAGTCGACCACGCGGCCTCCCCGAACCACGACCAAACGGTCGGACCGAACAACCACGACGACTACCGACGAGGACTCGACCGACGACCCGACGACCACCGAGTCCGGCCGCTAGGTCTCACGGGCGGCCCGCTGTCAGGTCGGGCGCGCTGTCTCCGATTCTCAACGCGGCCAACAGTTCTCGATACAGATCGTCCGACGCCATGAGCTCCGCGTGCGTTCCGCGAGCGCGTACCACCCCGTCGTCCATCACCAGGATGGTGTCCGCATCGAGCACGGTGGACAACCGATGCGCGATGGTGACGACGGCAGCGTCCAGCGCGATGGAACGGATCACCTCGTGGATCGCCGCCTCGGTGCGCCCATCGACCTGAGGCGCGCCTCGTCCAGAAGTAGGATCTGCGGACGTCGAACGATGGCTCGCGCCAACGCGATTCGTTGCCGCTGCCCGCCGGAGACTGTCGAACCGATCAGATCGGTGTCCAACCCCTCGTCCAGAGCGCGGATGGTCGAATCCAGATGCACCGACTCGAGAGCCGCCCAGATGTCGTCCTCACTGGCATTCGGATGACTGAACAACAGGTTCTCCCGCACCGAACCGGGGATCACCGGCGTCTCCTGTTCCACGTAGGACAGTCGAGAGCGCACCTCGTCGATCGTCAGCTCGCTGTACGGCGTTCCGCCGAGCCGTATCTCGCCGCTCTCGGGCGTCAGGAACCGCAGGATCAACGAGAACACGCTGGTCTTACCAGCACCGGAGGGACCGACGATCGCTGTGTGGCCACGCGCGGGCACGTCCAGGTCGATCCCTCGCACGGCAGGCTCCCGACCCGGACCGTAACGCGCTGTCACACTTCGGAATTCGAGTGCCGGAGCGGCGTCGACGACGGAACGTGTCGGCGCGGGTGCACCTTCCTCTCCCACTTCGACGACGAGGTCGTCGATCTGACGTATCCGCGCCGCCGCGGCCATACCCGCTTGCAGCGCGGTGATGTTGGTGGCGAGAGTGGAGACCGGGCTCATGACCTGAAATGCGTAGAGCAGAAACGCGATCAAGCTGGACACCGCAAGATCTCCGGTGCTGACGCGGTAGCCACCGAGGCCGAGAATGCCGATGATGGCCAGTTGTACGCCGCCGCCCGCGAACGTCCACGCCAGTGCCGAGATCTTGACGGCGTGAACGCTGTGCCGTGCGGAGGTCCGAGCCTCCGCGATGACGCGTTCGGATTCGCGAGTCTCGGCTCTGCTGGGCTTCACTGTTCGGATGGCCCGCAGGGTGCCGTCGAGAATGCCGCCGAGTCGTCCGATCGCCTCCTGTGATTGCCTCTGCGCGATGGCGATCGGAGGCATCAGCCGGGCGAACAACACTGCGATCGCCACGATGGCCACCGCGATCGCGCCCAACAACACCAGATCGAGAACTGCCATCAGGATCAACGCGCCCACCAGACCCACCACGCTGTTGACTATGGCCACCAACGCATTCGATGTCGCCTCACGCAGCAGCACGGTGTCGGAGGTGACACGGGTGACCAGCTCGCCGGTGGGCCGAGTGTTCAAGCTGCCGACCGGGGCACCGAAATACTTCCGCACGATCGACTTGCGTGCGTCGAGCACGATCCGCTCGGCCAACACCCCGAGCACGATCCACTGCAGATACAGAACGGCCGAGCCGACGACCAGTAGGGCCACCAGAACGACGACGGGCACGATCAGCGACGCGTCGGTGCCGAGTCCGTCGAGCACACCCTTGGCGACCATCGGCGTAGCCAACGCCGTGCCGGTACCGATCAGGCCGAGCATCATGCCCAGAATCAGGGTGCGCCGATGAGGCCGAACGAACTGCCACAGCACCCGTAGGTTGGGTACCGTTATTTTCTTCTTCTCGGCTGTCGCGATCTGCACATCGACCATGTAGTCAGTGTGCAGCAACGATCAGCTGGTACCGATCGCGTCCCAGATCATGTGGACCGTGGTGCCGTTCTGATCCGACGTCACCGCCGCGGTATCGGCCAGCGCCCGCATCAGTGGGACGCCCCGGCCTCGGTTGGGATCGGAATTGCGGGTCGCCCAGTCGCCGCGGTCGGTGACCTTCACATCGATCCGGCCCTGCGCACCGCACAGCACTCGAATATCGAGGGTTCCTCGGTCGGTGTGATCCCGATACGCATGTTCGACACTGTTCGCGATCGCCTCGTACGTCGCCAACACGACGTCGTACGCGCGATCCGGGTCGACGCCCAACTCGTTCAGCCAGTCACCGAGTTCACGCCGAAGCTCTGACGCTCGATCCGCATCGGCAGGTTCGTCGGTGAACAGCAGTTCTTCCATTCGCGCACCTGCCGTCGAGATCGAACTGTCGGTACGTGAGTCGTCACCTCCGAAGAGAGTCGCCATCATGAATCCCGTCTACCCAAAACTTCAGGATCTACCCGCATGAATCGCAACGAGCGCCTCGTCGACCGTCGCATAGATGCCGAACACCTCGTCGAGCCCGACCAAAGTCAACGGACGCCCCGTCGCCGGACCGTCCGCCACCACGGCAAACCCGGCAGTACCGCCCAGTTGCTGATGCGTCGACGCCAACAGCGACATACCAGCGGATGCGAGGAAACCGACATCACTGAGATCGATCACCACAGCCGACGGCGACTTCTCGAGCACCAAAGCCACGGACTCCGCCAGATCAGGAGCCGTCACCAAATCCAACTCGCCCGACACCGACAGAACAACATCCTCATCACGCCACTCGACAATCACATCGAAATGCTGGGGTCCGAGCCCCGCTTCGTCCGCAGTCACACGAGGACTTTACCTCGCTCCCCCGCCCCGCCACCGCCGCCGAAGTCCACTCAACGTGACATTGACCCCCGAAAAGTCCACCGAACGTGACATTGAGTCCCCTCGGGGTCGGCTTCGGGTTGGTTTGCCGCCGTCGGCTCACTCAGCTGAGGTGTATCGATCGCATTAGGCTCTTCCAGGTGATCGACGGACTGCATTCCATGGACGGTCGCGGTCTGCGTCGTCGCTCGCTCGGGGAGTACGTCGCGGTCATCGTGGGCGGCGCGGTCGGTGCGGCGTTTCGGTACGAGGTGTGGACGTGGCGGGCGACGCCGCGGTGGCAGTTGTTGTCCACGTTCGGTGTGAATGTGTTCGGCTGTCTGCTCGTCGGCGCTGCGTTGGGGTATCTGTCCGGTCGTCGGGCTCCGGTGACTCGGGCCGGGCTGTTCGGGCTTGCGTGCGGTCTGACGACGTTCGGTCTGTATGCGTTTCAGGCGGTCACCCATCGCGGGGCGTGGAATTCGGTGATCTATCTGGTGGCGACGCCGGTGCTCGCGTTGATCGCGATGGCGGTCGGGGCAGCGATCACGAGACCGGCACGAACGAGCCCGGCGCTGTGACGACGCTGATTCTGGTGGCGGTCGGCGGCGGACTCGCGGCTCTGGGCCAGTTCGTGTTCTCGTTCGCCCTGCGGTCGCGGCGACGGGTGACGGCATTGAATCTGGTGGCGTGTGCAGCGCTGGGGTTGGTGTTCGCTCTCGATCCGCCGGCCGCTGTTCGTTCCGTGGTCGCGGTCGGGTTTCTGGCGTCGGTGGCTCCGTTGGCGGGGACGACGCTGGCGACGATCGGGCTTGCGCGAGATCGTCGCTATCGCTCGGCAGCACTGTTCTTCGGCGCGAACGTGGTGGGTGGAATCGCCGCGGTGATGTTCGGCTTCCTGGCGTGGAAGTCCGGTGTCACGCTCTATCACAAGATTCTGTGACCGAATCCGGTCAGTCGGTTCCCGAATCCTGGCAGGAGCCCTGCACTCCGGCCTTCACGAACCCTGCGATTTGGTACAGGTATGTGAACTCCCATTCGACGAGTGAGAAGTCGTACGCGCGAGGCGTCGGACGCATCGTGACGGTTCCGTCGAAGCACTGATCGAAGATGTACCGGGCACGCGGGAGGTGATACCGCCACGTGACGACGATGACGTGGTTCCAGCCGCGTTCGCGGGCAAGGGTTTCGGTGAACATGGCTTCGCCACGGGTGGTCGAGGGCGACGGCGGAATGCACAGCACCTCGAATTTTTCGGTGGACGCCGCGCAGGCTTTCTTCATCGTGGGATCGCTGGATCCGTAGGGATCGGACAGCACCACTGTTGTGGCCAGGCCTTGTTGGGCGAGCGAGATGCCGTAGGCCTCGCGTCCGTCGTGTTCGCCGCCGAGCACCACGATGGCGTCGGCGGCAACGAGCGGATCCACCCGAGCCTTGGTGAACGCGAGGTAGCCGCCGACCCCCACCGACGACACCAGGACAACCGGGATCGCCAGGGCGAGAAACAGCAACCAGCGTCCGCGGAACACCTCACCAGGTTAGGGAAGGCGCCCCGCGAGCGCGCGGTCAGCGACTCAGATCACTCGCTGGGCTGCGGCACGGTGACGTTGCAGTCCGTGACCTCGGGGTTGATTCCGAAGTAGTTGAGCGGACCTGCGACGACGGTCAGTGCGATGGTGCCCGCACCTGCGCAGTTCTCGGGCGCGTTCTCGAAGTCTCCGCGCTGATACGACGCGAATGCGCCGATGATCAGCCAAACCAGAACGATCAACGTTACGAACCTCATTGGTGCCCCCTTAGGCGGTCAGCCGCCGTTCGGCTGTCGAAGGGCAGGTATGTCCGATTGTGGCAGGCTTCAAACCACGTCACGTGCGCTTCGACAGAGTCTCCGACAGATAGTCGTTGAGGGCTCGTTCCTGTACCCGGTCCAGGGCGCGGGCCAGTTCTGCTTGTGCCGATTTAATGGCAAGGCTGCGCATCTTCTCGAACATCTCGGTGGTCTCGGCTACCTCTCCGGACTTGGGCAGCCAACCTGGACCGTGTTTCGCGGCCAGATGGTCGGTCACGCTCCCGACCATCGACTCGGCGATTTCGTTCATTTTCGACGCGGTCCGCTCGTGCTGGTCGAGCAGTCGTTCCAGGGTGAACCCGTACTGGCTCAGGTCGACGAACACCTCGAGCAGGGTGGGGTCGAGGATCTCGGCCTGATCCCCGTCGATCCTGATCAGTTTCGCCTCGATGAGGCGCGCGACGATCGCATCGTTGTCCTCACCGAGAAATTGTGCGATCAATTCGACGGGTATGACCGTGGTCTCGGCCGACGACCACTTTCGAGTCACGATTTCCTGCAGGCCCAGGATTTCTTCCAGGTCCTTGCCTTGCTCCCAACCGGACAGGAAGTCTGCGATGTGAGCCGAGGTGAAACCTCGCTGGAGCAGCGAATCGATGACCTTCAGACGAGTCAGATGGTCCTCACCGTAGATGCCGACGCGGCCTCTGAGAGTAGGCGGCGGGAGCAGACCACGTTCCTGGTACGCCCGCACGTTCCGAGTTGTCGTCTTGGCCTCCCTGGCCAAGTCGTCGATTCGATATTCCACCGAGCTCCCTACCTCCACCGCGCGTCGACCCACAGGATATACGTCGAACGCGCGGTGGAAGGGAAGTCGGCTGCACACATCATCGCGACGAAAGCGCACATCGGCGCAGAGATTTCTCCTGCTCGGCAAGGCCCGGCGCTTTGTCTGCCTTCGGATCAGGGCAGCCGGATCTTTCGGGAGAACCCCCATCCGCTACCCCTTTCGGCCCTCAGGAGTGCGCGACGGCCCTGGCCGGCTCGTTCGGGAGTTCGAGGACGCGCGGGACGGCCGTGTAGTCCTCCCGCTCGACGCGTCGAAGTTGGTTCACGTACTGCGTCGCGAAGCCGGGGAACATCGTGGCGTTGAAGCCGTCCTCGGTGAGATACCAACTGCTGCAACCGGAGTTCCACGTCGTCTTGTCGAGTTTGCGTTGCAGTTCGGCGTTGTAGGCGTCCTGCACGTCCTGCCGGACCTCGAGACTCTGTAGATCTCCGTCGATGATCGACGACACGGCGTCGACGATGTACTCGATCTGCGCCTCCATGTAGACCAGGGCCGAGCTGTGCCCTGGGCCGGAGTTCGGGCCGAAGGTGAAGAACATGTTCGGGTATCCCGATACCGCAATGCTCTTGTACGCCTTGGCTCCTGCGCTCCATTCGTCGGCGAGCACACGGTTGTCGCGTCCGGTGATCGGGATGGGAGTTCCGGTGTTGGACACGTCGAATCCGGTGGCGAAGACGATGGCATCGAACTGATGCTCGACGCCTTCCACGGTCCGAATTCCTTTGGGCGCGAGGGTCGCGATCGGCCAGGTCACCAGTGTGCAGTTCGGTTTCTGCAGTGCCGGGTAGTACTCGCTGGTCATCAACAGCCGTTTGCACCCCGCCCGGAACCGAGGTGTCAACTGCCGTCGCAGCCATGGGTCGCGGACCTGACGGCGTAGGTGCGCTCGGCCGACCAACTCCACCACCCGGGTCAACGGGGTCTTCCAGACGACACCCAGAGCGACGGACTCGTGACCCCAGAACCACATCGACCGTGCGAGTGTCTGCGACTGCGGATATCGGGTGAATCGACGCTTCGTCCCGTCCTTCGTCTTTCGGTTCACCCGGGGCAGTGTCCAACCGGGGGTGCGTTGGAACACCTTGACTGTGTCTGCGATCTTGACCAATTCCGGCACGATCTGTACGGCGCTGGCCCCCGTTCCGACGACGGCCACCTTCTTCCCGGCGAAGTCGTAGTCGTGATCCCAACGGGCACTGTGAATCTTGTGCCCCTCGTAGGTCTCGATGCCGCGAATGTTGGGCAGGCTGGCGTTGGCGAGTGGACCGGAGGCCATGACGACGGCACGGGCACGCACATCGTCTCGGCCGTCGATGCGCACGGACCAATATCCGGCGGCCTCGTCCCACGCGATGTCGATGACGTTGTGCTCGAATCGAATACGCGACTCGATGTCGAATTCACGCACCATCGTGTGGATGTAGTCCAGAATTTCACCGCTCCCCGAGTAGGTGTGCGACCAGTTCGGATTGGGCGCGAAGCTGTACGAATACAACCTCGACGGGATGTCGCAGGCTGCGCCGGGATAGGTGTTGTCGCGCCACGTACCACCGACCGCGGTGCCACGTTCGAGAATGGCGAAGTTGTCGATCCCACTGTTGCGCAATCTGATCGCCGTTCCGATTCCGGCGAATCCAGCTCCGATGATCGCGACGTCGAGCACCTCTGATCCGATCATGCGACGGGCTCGTAGGTCAGTTCCTGGGCCCACGTCGGCTCGGAATTGAGCGTCTTGCTCGGGTACCGGCGAGTGAGCTTGACCAGGCCGTCCGCGAGGACGTGGTACGGGTGCTTGCGGTTGATGACAATGCTGCTGTGCCACTGCACAAATCGGTACATCGGAACGCGGAGTGCCTCGGGGCTACGCTCACCGACACTGCGGAATCGCTTCATCGCGGTGTAGAGCCGCTGCTCGTCCACTCCCATCTCGACGATGTTGTCGCGCATCTTGTTCAGCAGTGGAATGTACCGCAGCAATCCGACGACGAGGGCCGGGTTCATCCAGGCACCGATGGTCTCGACCACAAGCTTGCGCATCCGGGAATGCCCGAGTAATTCGATGACAGCGAAATCGACAGCCAAATGGCGCGATTCGTCGGAGTTGATCTTCTTGAACACTGCCTGACACACCGGATCGTCGATCTCGTCCATGATGAACTTCACCAGTGCGCCGTCCAACGCGACCTCGAGCATCGGAATGACGGTGCCCAGCACGGTCAGAGACAGCCCGTCCGAGTGCTTGTCCAGCCAGTCGATGACGAGCTTGACGTTGATGTTCGGTTCGGGCATCTCGTCGCCGTCGAGCATGCCCCACCGCCGCATGAGCGCGAGCTCGGCGTTGGCGTGCTTCTGCTCCTCGGCGTGGAAGTAGCGATAGATCTCCGCCAGCGTCTCGTTCGGTGCCTTGAGCGCCATCGCCGCGAAACCGCGTGCGCCCACGTTCTCGATCCACATCAGATCGGACATGAACGGCTTGAGCTTGGCGTGCAGTTCCGGGCTGATGGTCTCGGCTCCCGGACCGTCCCAGTCGATGTCGGCAAGAGCCCACTGGCGGTCTTTGATCTTGGTCAACATGTCTTCGAAATCCATTGCCATGTCAGGCTCCTGTGGTTGTCGAGGTACGGGATTCGTTCTTCGCCGGCTGCTGCTCGGCGGGCATCACACGATTGAGCAATCCGAGAAAGCGCACGTACACGGCAGGCAGCAGTCTCTTGAATCGCCATACGGCTTTGGCGTCGAACTGCGGTACGACGTAGAGGCGGCCCTTGTCGAACGCGTCGAGAGTCCGGGCCACGATCTTGTCGGGCGATCGTCCGGTCCAACGCATCGCGAATTCGGCGAGGCGCGACGAGCTCGCGGTGATTCGGCCGTCGACGGCCACGTTGGTCTTGACGAACGTCGGGCACAGAACCGATACGCGCACACCGCTACCCGACAGTTCCGCCGCCATCGTTTCCGACAGGCTCATCACCGCAGCCTTCCCGACGTTGTACGGGCCCATCAACGGCGCGGCAGCGAAGCCCGCGGCGGACGCGACGTTGATGATGCCGCCTTCACCCGCCGCTCGAAGGCCGGGGGTGAACAGTTCGCAACCGTGGACGACGCCCCAGAGGTTGATCCCCAGCGCCCACTCCCAGTCCTCGAAACCGATTTCCCCGACCGGCTTTCCGCCGATCCCGACCCCAGCGTTGTTGACCAGTACCGTGGTGGGCCCGTCGAACTCGATACTCGCTCGAAGCGCCAACTCCTCGACGCTCTCGCGGATCGACACATCGCATTCGACAGCGAAGCCGATCGCGCCCAGAGCCTGCACCATCGCCACCGTCTCCTGCGCCCGCGGTAACGAGATGTCGGCACACATGACGACGCCTCCGCGCCGGGCGAGTTCGAGCGCGAAGGCACGGCCGATACCACTGCCCGCGCCGGTCACCACCGCTCTGGAACCGTACGACGGCTTTCCGGTCTTGCTTCTCATCGACTTACCTGTTCTTTCGAATCATGTTGTAGGGCTTGGTTGTCGAGCACCTGCGCGATGAATGCGGCCGCATGCTCGAGCGCCTGGGCAGCCTCAGGGATCAGCCGTGGGAGAGCGTGGAACACGTGCATCTGATCGGGCCAGATCTCGAGTTCGCTTCGTCCGCCCGCCGCGTCGATCATGGCGTGCAGGTGTCGTGCGTCGCCCCGAAGCATCTCGGCTCCCCCGACCTGGATCAGCGTCGGTGGCAGCTCCCGCACACGTCCGAGATCGAGCCGGAGACGCGGGAGATTCGCATCGTGGCCGTCGGTGTACAGCGAGACCAGTCCTCGCGCTGCCTTCGCCGAGATCATCGGGTCCTTGCGGGTGCGTTCCATCCGCGCCGACAGCTCGAAGTCGAGGTCGATCAGCGGCGATAACAGCACCATCGCTCCCGGTTGCGGTGTACCGGTTCGGTCGTTCTCGATGATCAGATCGGCAGCGAGGTGACCGCCGGCCGAGTCCCCGGCGATGACGATGTTCGCAGCGGAGTAGCCCTGGCCGAGCAGCCAGCGGTACGCGGCCTCCAGGTCGTCGGCTGCGGCGGGAAACGGGTGTTCCGGGGCCAGCCGGTAGTCGACCGTGAACACCGGCAGGCCGGTCGCGGCGGACAATCGCGCGGTCAGACCACGATGTGTTCGCGCCGAGCAGATGACGTACGCACTGCCGTGGATGTAGAGGATCACGCGCGGCCCGGGCGTCAGGCCGGGTGCTCGCACCCATTCACCGCGTACCGGGCCGTCGGCTACGAGGTCCACTCTCGTGCCCTTGGGGACGGGACCGAACAGGTTCATCGAGGTGGCGACGAGCCGTCGGGAGAACTCGATGCCACGCTGGGACGTCGGAAGCCGGTTCGTCATCGGACGCAGAGTCAGCCGGGTCGTCAAGGCAGCCAGTCGAGTTCGCCGAGACCCCACCTTGGATGCACCGTGAGGCAGGTAGTCGTCGTAGGTGGTCGAAGTCACCACGCCACCTTCACCTGCTATTCGCCATTTGTCAATGGCCTATTAATTGGTGGCGAAGTATGCAACAGTGAGGGCCGACACCGAAAGCGCAAGGGAGCGAGCACACGTGACGATGTTCAGGAGCGCGCCATCGGAGGCCATCGATGTGTCTACCGGCGGTCCCGAGGACAGAATCTTCGAGCTGGAGATCGCCGAGGTGATCTACGAGACCGAAGACGCGATCTCCATCGGGTTCGCGGTACCCGAGCACCGACCAGCAGACTTTCGGTACGAGCCGGGGCAATTTGTCACCCTCGAGATTCCCTGCACCGACGGCGGCTCGGTGGCCCGCTGCTACTCCTTCTCGAGCTCTCCGGTACGCAGCCCACTCCCCACCGTGACCGTCAAGCGAATTCGGGACGGTCAGGCATCACATTGGTTGCACAACAACGCTGTTCGTGGGATGCGGCTCAAGGCACTGAAGCCGTCGGGCATGTTCGGACCCGCGAGCTGGGACGACCATTTCGTCCTGCTGGCCGCCGGCAGTGGCATCACCCCGATGATGTCGATCCTCGAGACCGCCCTGTTGCAGCACGAGAATCGGATCACTCTCGTCTACGCCAACCAGAACCGCGACTCGGTCATCTTCGCAGAGCGACTGACCGAACTGCGGTCTCGCTTTCCCGAGCGACTGAACATTCACCATTGGTACACCTCGGAATCGGGCTTGCCCACTGCTGCGGGACTGGCTTCGCTGGGTGCGAACATTCCGGCCGATTGCGAGGTCTTCCTGTGCGGCCCAGCGCAGTACATGAACGTCGCCGAGGAGTGGCTCGCTCGTACCGGCACGGTGGCGCGCAGAACCCATCGCGAGGTGTTCTCCTCCTTCGACTCGAATCCGTTTCGGCCCGGCGAGGCGAAGATTTCCGACGAACCGGGCGCGAACTCCGTCACCGCTCAGGTCGAGATCGACGGAATGGAGACCGAGTTCGCTTGGAATGCAGACACCAAGCTGCTCGACCGACTTCTCGAGTTGGGTCTCGACCCGCCGTACGTATGCCGCGAAGGAACCTGCGGCGGTTGTGCATACACCCTCACCGAGGGCACGGTGACCATGCTCGCCAATGAGACGCTCGACGAACACGAACTGCAGCACGGCGTCCGACTGGCCTGCCAGTCCGTGCCGGATTCCACGAACGTTCGTGCGGTGTTCGATCGCTGATGTCGGAGGAGGGCGCTCAGGCCTCGAGTGTCAACGAATGTGGCCTCGAGGTGAAGGTCGTGACGGAGCCGGCAGCGCGCGCTATCCCCGCGATACCGCCCCAGACCATCATGGTGAGGTAGTCGATGAGTTCGTCGACCGTCATGGTCCGGTCGAACATCCACCAGTGCGACGCCAACCGCACCGCACCGATCATGGCGAACGCTATGGGCATCGAGCCGGCCGTCGAGAACTCCCGCTCGCGGAATCTGTCGGCAATGACGGTTGCCAGCAACTCTGCGATCAGTTCCTCCGATGCGGTGATGATGTCCTGATTGCCACCGACGGCATTGTTCGTGTGCACGTAGATGTAGATCTCGGGATCGATGGCGACCGTCGTGACGTAGGCGGTGATCACGGCACGGGTGAGGTGGTATTCGTCGAGGTCCCCGGAGATCGCGTCCCGGATCCGAGGTACCAGCGCAATCTCGACGTAGTGCGCCATCGCGGCGTCGGCGAGACCCTTCTTGTCGACGAAGTGTTTGTACAGAACAGTTTTCGAGACGTGGTTCGCTGCGGCGATCTCGTTCATTCCGATGCCGTGCCCATGCCGACGAATGGCGGCCAGTGTGCAGTCGAGTAGTTCTCGACGCCGAGTGACTCGGTGATCGTGCCACCGATGGCTTCGGCCGTCGACCTTCTCTGTCATGTTCACGCCGAGCGCGAGACGGATCGTGATCCCCTCAGCAGAATCGAGGCAACCAACTCCGGATCGTCCGACATCGGCACGTGCCCGAGCCCCGAGTACGTGCGGACGTCTGCCTGCGGGAACGTTCGACGCACCAGCGGTGCCTGATACACCGGTAACACCAGGTCTCGGCGTCCCCAGGCGACCGTGACGGGCACCGTCTCGTCGACCGGAACACTGAAGCGCGGCACTGCGTTTCCGGCGGCGTCGATCGCACGATTGGTGGTGATGCTGAGCGCGTCGATCGTGGCCGTTGCCGCAGGAACACGCCACGGCTTTGCGTAGAAGACGGCGTTGGCGATCGTGCGTCCGACGGCCGAACGCATGACGGTAGGTGCAATCGGGATCATCACTCGAGACAACGCTCGCAACAGACGGAACACGAGTAGCGCGCGGGTCTGATCCCAGTGTCCGCGAAAGAACCCCGCCGGTGAGAGAGCGGTCGCCGAGGCGACCGACCCGCGGGCGGCGAGCTCCATCGCGAAGTATCCACCCAACGAATTACCGGCCACGTGCGGCTTCTCGCCGTCCACCGCCACGTGCTCGAGGAATCGCTCCAGCTCGGCAACGATCCACGGCCCCAGATCGAATTCCTCGGTGGGCAAGTCCGGTGAGGCGCCGTGACCGGGCAGGTCCACCGTCACCACTCGTCGGTGCCGCGCCAATATCTCGACGACACTGTCCCACGCATGTTGTCGGTGCACGATGCCGTGAATGAGCACCAATGTAGGGCCCTCACCCCGGATCGTGTGCGCAAGGGTCAGACCGTCGATGTCGGAAGTCACTGCGTGCCGACCTTTCTCGGCCAGATGCGGTATACGGGCGCGATATCCGCCGCCGCCACACGTGCGTTGTCGGCTAGGCCGAATGTCATCGATTCCGTCAGATCGTCGAATCGTGCGTCGATCCTGTCGAGAATGTAGTTCTGCCGCACCGACCAGGGACGTTCGGTCCCTGATTTGGGTAGCTCGTTCAGGGAACGCGTGACGTATCCGGAGGCGAGGTCGACGACCGGACGAGAGTCGACGGCCTTGCCCTGCCGGTCCGGGATTGCATGGGTGTAGCCGTGAGACCGCATGTACACCAACAGTTTTGCTACTGCCTGCGCCGTCATGTCGGCCTTGAGCGTCCACGATGCATTCGTGTACCCGATGGACCATGCAACGTTGGGTACGTCCTCGAGCATGTGACCCTTGTAGACGAACTTGTCGTGCACTTCGAGCCGCTCACCGTCCAGAGACAATTCGATACCCCCGAACGCCTGGAGCTTCAATCCGGTTGCGGTGACGATGATGTCGGCGGGGATCTCGTCACCGGATTCCAACCGGATCCCGTCGGCGGTGATCTCGGCTATCCGGTCGGTCACCACGGTCGCGCGGCCGGAGCGAATGGCTTTGAAGAGATCGCCGTCCGGCACGACGCACAGCCGCTGGTCCCACGGGGCATACGTCGGCTTGAAGTGCTTGTCGATATCGTATCCACGCGGAAGCTGCGCCTTCGTCATCGCTCGGAACACCCTGCGGGCCGTCTTCGGCGCACGTCGACACAGCTGATACGAGCCGACCATCAACAGCGCATTGCGCCACCGCAGTGCAGTGTGCGCGGGGGAGTCCGGCAGCACACGCTGAGTGAGTGTGGTGAACGGATCGGTCATCGGCAGGGACGCAATGTACGTGGGTGAACGCTGCAGCATCGTCACCGACGCAGCATCGACCGCAAGCGAAGGCACCAAAGTGATTGCGGTCGCGCCACTTCCGATCACGACGACGCGCTTGCCGGTGTGGTCGAGATCTTCCGGCCACTGCTGGGGGTGCACCACCTGCCCGGTGAACTTCTCCATCCCGGGAAGGTCAGGGGTGTACCCACCCGAGTAGTCGAAGTAGCCGGTACACAAGAACACGAATCGACTTCGATACGTCCGCGGAACGCCGTCGGACAGCGTGTCGACGGTCCACAGGTCGGTCGACGAATCCCAGTTCGCCGCAACGACGGAGGTCGAGAAGTGCGTGTGCTCGTCTATGCCGTTGGTGTGAGCGGTATCGACGATGTAGTTGCGAATGTCTTCGCCATGGGCAAGCAGGGTGTTTCCCTGCCACGGCGTGTGCGGAAACGAGAACGTGAAGATGTCGCTGTCCGAACGAATTCCCGGGTACCGGAACAGGTCCCAGGTACCGCCTGCTCGCTCGCGCCCTTCGAGGATCGCGTAGCTGAGGTCCGGTGCCATCTCCTGCAGTCGATACGCGGCTCCGACTCCCGAGATTCCCGCACCGATGATGAGCACGTCCCTGAAGTTGTCGTGGGTCGAACCGTCGACCTCGGGCCAGGTATCTGCATTCATCGACGCGCCTCGCTGTCTCACCGAACACCATCGCCCGGACGCCGACCGAGCAGCGACACCGCGACTAACATCACATAATGTGCCATTGACTGGTGGCGGTGTCAATGGCAGCCTTCGTGACAACACAGACAGGAGCTGTCATGGACCGAACTCTCTTCGTTGGGTGTACACCCAACGCAACCGGAACCAGTAGCCGATGACTCCCGTGGCGGTCGGGGCTGCGGGAGTCATCGCGCTGATCCTGCTCACGTCGAGAGGATCGGGACTGGACTTCGACCGGCGCTCGTTGTCGACGGCCTACTCAGCGCGTGCGACGCGCGCACGCCGTAGGACGTGGTGGCCGCGTTCGACGAAGTAGTCGCAGCCCGCCGAGCAGCACAAATACGGCTACTCGTCGTAGTGACCCGAAACACCCGTAGTCGGACGTATGTTTCGGACCGTCGACTTCGACTCATACTTACCGGCGTCGTCCGCGACGCCACGGCTCCGGATTCAGGAGACGACCTACACGAAAGAGGGATACCGATGGCCGACTTCATCGACAAGGCTCAGCACAAGGCAGAAGAACTGGCCGGGACTGCGAAGGAGAAGGCCGGTGAGGCCACCGGTGACGACAGCCTTCGCGCCGAAGGGGCCACCGACCAGGCCAAGGCCAACACTCAGCAGGCTGCCGACAAGGTTTCCGACGCCGCAGAGAGCGTTGCCGACTCCGCGGCCGGCGCGGCCAAGCAGGCCAAGCATGCAGCTGCGGACGTTGCCGACAAGGCAGCCGAGAAGGCCGCAGACGTCAAGAGCACCGTGCAGGACAAGGTCGAGAACGTCGACGTCGACGACGTGAAGGAGAAGGCCTCCCAGGTCGCCGACAAGGCAGCCGAGAAGGCCTCCGCCGTCGCCGACGACGTGAAGACCACGGTCCGCAACATCGACAGCGAGGACGTGGCCGAGGCCGCTAAGGTCGGCACTCCGATCATCGCTGCCATCGCAGCCGCCGCCGGTGCCGTCGCATTCGTGCTGATCCGTCGCCGCAACCGTCGCCGCAGCGCTGCGCATCTGTTCGTTCCGTCGAAGCGCACCACCCGCAAGCTCGCCAAGAAGGCGCGTAAGCACAGCTTCTGAAGGTGACCACCCGAAAGCCCCGCCTCGTTTTCAGGCGGGGCTTTCGGCCGTTCTACAGCGGTTTCAGCGCCCGGCTGGGCACCCAGTGCGTGACGGTTTCGCTCCGGTCTCGCGACATCAGTTCGTAGGTGACGCGACCCAACCAATCGCCGTCCACGGTGATGGACCATTCGACCAGGTCTCCCGGGACCACGCGTCGAACGTCGAAGCCTTCCGGATTGAACTTCGACGCGTGATGTGGCGGTAGCGGGTAGAGGACGTTCAGATCGATCCACACCTTGAGTGGTGGTCTGAGCATCTTGAACGGACGCACGGCAGACGCGGGTCGAGGTCGAGCGCGTCGTGCCATCGTTCGATCATACGTTCGATTCGAACGCAGTCATACCTCTCCCCACAACGAGAAACGGCCACCCACACACGAGGTGCGGGTGGCCGTCTTTCGGTGACGAGAGGAATCAGATGCCGAGCGATCCTGCCAGGAACGGCCAGGACTTGTGCAGGTCGTCCTGCCAGTAGCCCCAGGAGTGGTTGCCGACCGGACGGAAGTCGACAGTTGCCGGGATTCCCAGCTGGTCGAGACGCTTGGCCAGGTTGGACGTGCAGAAGTTGGTGGCCAGCTCGATGCCGCCGCCGACGATGACCTGGTTGGCGAGCGTCGCCGGGTCGTTCTTCAGGCGCGGGTTGGCGAAGGTGTCGTTCGGGATGCCGGGCAGTCCGCTGCCGGTGCTCATGTAGATCTGGGTGCCGCGCAGCTTCTCGGCGTTGAGCAGCGGATCGTTCTCGCGCCACACGGGGCCGTCGAGCGGGCCCCACATGTTCTCGACGTTTCCGCCGCCGTACGTCTCGACGACGAGCTTGACGAACTGCTGACCGATGGGGTCCGAGGTCTGCGCGCAACCGCTGTACGCCGCGACGCCGGTGAACTTGCCCGGGTACTTGATCGCGATGTTGAGAACCGACGTGCCCGTCATCGACAACGCTGCCAGCGACTGCCTGCCCGTTGTGTCGAACTGCGCATCGATCAGCGGAGGCAGTTCCTCACCGAGGAAGGTGCTCCACTTGTTGCTGCCGAGCTTCGGATCGTCCTGCAGCCAGTCGGTGTAGTAGGACCACTTGCCCTTCTGCGGAGTCACGATGTACGCGTTCTTGTCCGACAGGAAGGCCTCGGCGTCGGTCTGCGACTGCCACGATGCTGCATCCTCGCCGCCGCCTGCACCGTTGAGCAGGTACAGCACCGGACGCGACACGCTGTCGTCGGCGGGGAGCTGCACCGTCACCGGAATGGTGCGGTTCATCGACGCGGAGTACACCTGGAGCTGAACCTGACGGCCGTCGAGGGTGTTCACCGATTCGATTCGCGAGCCGTTGCTCGACTGAGTCGTTGCGGCGGGCAGTTCGTCCGCGGACGCGACGGGCGTCATCAGCGCGGTCGGAAGAATCGCCACTGCGAGGGCGACGGCCGCAGCCGAACCGAATCGCTGGAAGCCGTGTCGTCGAGATCGTGGCACGCTGTTTCACCTTTTCGTCGAGTTACACCGGTCGAGTTTCTACATCGGCCGAAGATGAGGTGACGTTACCTCGAGCAAACGTCCCGAGCGTTATGGACCGGACGAATCCGAGACGCGATCGTGATGCTCGCGCTCGACCCTCGAACCGAGGACGAGACACACCAGGATGACGATCACCGCCACGACAACGCCGACGGGAAGTGGCGAATTCAACCAGACAATGGGCGGCACATAGTCGTCGGATGTCCCGTCCACCCAACCGAACACCCGCGGCGGCACGGGCACCGACACCGAGAACAGCGTCAGCGCGAACGGCACGAGCGGACCGATGGTCGACGCCACCGTGCGCGTCGCTCGTGCCGATCCGAGAAGCAATCCGACAGCGATGGGGTGCAGCACGCAATAGAACACAGTCCCAACGACATTGATCGAGTCGTCTCCGATCGGCGGCAGTAGACCGGCGGCCGTCACGACGGCCAGCAAACCACACGCGGCGGGGGTGAGGTCGCGTCGCAGGCCCACTCCCACCGCTCCGACGAACAACACCGCGGTCACAACGAATATCCACCACGACGCATCGCCCCACCCGAGCGCATTGACTCCTGATGCCGCTATCGCCAAGCCCGACATCATGTATCGACCGTCGCGGCCACCGAGGTCGAACGCGACACCGTATGCCACCAAGACGACGATGGCGACGGCGAACATCCACGTGGCCGCCGTCGACGTCGTATTGCCCAGATAGATGTAGACCACCAGACAGACGAATCCCAGCACGAGAGCGGCTACTGCGTCGGAGGTTTCGAATCGGCCCACGGATGCCCGCCGGACGGCAACGAGCAACACGACAGTGGTTGCGAGAAGGAGGAGTAGCGGGACCGTGGATTCCACCAGATACGGCCCCAGGCCGTCCATCCACCGACCCTCCCGCGGTCCGCGTAGCCGGGAGATCGCGCTGTAGAACAACATCGAGCCCAGCAGTCCTACTGCAAGGCCGCCCGACGGGAGCCTGCGTCCACCGGCGATGAATCCGCAGATGCCGACCAGAGCGCCGGCGCCGAGCGCATTGGTCGTCACCGCTTGATTGGCAGCGATCGGCACGAAGGACGGCAGTGCCACCAGCAGGGAGCCGAGAACGGTTGCTACGGCAGCCGATATCCGGGGGCGACGGCGATGGACCATCACGAGCACCAGCACCGCCGTCAGAACAGTGAGAGAACCTGCCCACTGCGCGGTGACGAACGCTCCGTACCACTTCCCCGTCGACTCGATGTGGAACACATCCTGGCCGAGCGATTCGCGAATCGAGTATCCGGCCACGAATCCGCCGATGGCCGTGGCCACTACGGGCGAAACGCGATCCGCTGCATTCACGCGTTCAATCTAGAGGGCTTCCCAATCGACGGCCATGTGTGGTCTATTCAACGCGAACCCAACGTCAGGAGTGCGCCATGTTTCGTCGTATCGCCGTCACGGTTGCTGTCGTGGCAGGTGCCGCCGCACTTGGAGTCGGTACCGCCAACGCCGACGAATGGCCCGTCGCACCCCCATATCCGAGCCCGACGGCTCCGCAGGACGTCACCGGATTCCTGACGCCTCAGGACCCGGACTACTGGAACCCCTTCGTCAGTGAGAATCGATTGACGTCCCCGTACGGCAACAGCACTCGCATCGTCTGCACCGGATTCCATGGCGTGCTGGGCTCCTGTTGGCAGGCCGACTCGAACGGCAACCCGCACGAGCTGATTCACCTGAACATGGACTACCCGGGTTCGACGGGCCACTTGCTCCCCGGCGGCGGTCCAGGGCACTTCGTCTACCCCGGCTTCATCCCCGGCATCGGCTGACCCCGTCGATACCGCCAGCAACTGATCTGAGTGTCCACAATTCGCCCTCGAAAGCGGGATTCCGTGCGAGAGTGCAAATAGTGGGCGCTCAGGTCAGTTGTACGGCTTGCGCGCCGTTTCCGGGTCGCCGTAGGTGATTGCCCGTTCACGTCGTGTTCCGCTGAGAAGTGTTGCGCCCCAGTTGATCAGCGTCCCGGCTCGGTTGCGTTTACCGGCCAGGAATGCGATGTGGATGACGCCCCACGACACCCAGCCCAGGAATCCCGACATCTTCAGCGGCCCGGCCTGCACCAGCGCGTGTCCACGTGCGATGTAGGCGGCCGTGCCAAGGTCTCGATACTTGAATGCCGAACGCGCAGAACCGGATACATCCGCTGCGATTGCTGCGCCCGCTGCACGTCCACCCTGCATCGCTACTTCGGCGACACCGGCCAGACCGTTCAACGCCATGATGTCGCCGACGACGAACACGTTGCGGTGACCCGGTACGGACAGGTCGGGTTGCACGGCGATCCGTCCGGATCTGTCCTGCTCGACGCCCAGGGCGTCGGCCAGGTGCTTCACGAACGGAACCGCTTCGACGCCTGCGGTCCACAGCACGGTGCGAGTCTCATGGCGCGTCACTGTCTTCGGTTCGGCCTTGGTGGTCACCTCGACGTCGGTGGCCGTGACGTCGGTGACGTGAACGCCGAGATGCGTTTCGACTCCGACCGTGTCGAGGGTGCGCTGAGCCTTCTTCGTCAGGGAGTCGGGGAACGATTCGAGCACTCGGTCACCGCCGTGGAACAGCAGTACGCGCGCTTCGGACGGGTGGATCGAATCGAATTCCTTCGCCAGCGCCCGGGTTGCGAGTTCCCGTATCTGCCCAGCCAATTCGACTCCTGTGGGCCCTCCACCGGCGACGGCGAAGGTGAGCCATGGCCGACGCTCTTCGGGAGTGGGCAGGGACTCGGCCATCTCGAATGCCGAGATCAGCTTTCGCCTGATCGCCAAGGCGTCGTCGAGGGTCTTCATGCCCGGTGCCCACTGCACGTATTCGTCGTGGCCGTGATAGGCCTGCTGCATTCCGACGGCAACCACGAGGTAGTCGTACGGCAACTCGAACGTCGACCCGTCGAAGCGGCTCGCCGTCACCACTCCGCCATCGCCCACGGTTGTCACCGAGGTCGCTTCGCCGAGAGCCACCTTGACGTTCTTCTGCTTGCGCAACAGGTGCCGCAACGGGCTGGCGATCGAGCCTTCGGAGAGAAGGCCGGTTGCGCACTGATAGAGCAGCGGCTGAAAGACGTGAGAGGTGCCTCGTTCGAGAACGGTGATGTCGACATCCGAACCGTGCAGCCGGCGGGTCGCATACAACCCGCCGAACCCGCCGCCGAGGACCAGGACCCGTGGACGTGACATCGTCGATACTCTCCCTCGATCCGACCCGCAGAACACAATTCCTCGCGCGTCACAGCGTACTCGAGGGCAACGGCGTGCAGCCGTCCCCCGCCGGGCCGCGCCCCGGCCTGGGGTGCGGCCCGGCAACGTACCGACAACAGATCAGCCGAGCATTCGCTGCATCGTGTCGATTTCCTGCTGCTGCGTGGCCACGATCGTGCGAGCCATCTCCTGTGCGTCGGGGTTCGAGCCGTCCGCAATCTCTTTGTTCGCCATCTCGATCGCACCCTCGTGATGCTCGATCATCATCGTCAGCCACTGACGGTCGAACTCCGGGCCCGACAGACCGGTCAGGACGTCCATGTCCTGCTGGGACATCATGCCCATACCCGAGCTGTGGTCCATTCCGCTCATCTCACCCATGTCCGACGGGGGTGCGGGCTGACCCCATTCGGCGAGCCAGGCCGTCATCCGGTCCATTTCCGGTTGCTGCGCGGCTTGGATCGCCGACGCCAACGCCACGACGTCCGGATTGTCGGTGCGACCTTGGATCATGTCAGCCATGTCGACGGCCTGCGCGTGGTGCGGGTACATCATCCGCGCGAACATGACATCGGCGTCGTTGAACTCCGCCGATGCCGATGCCGATGCCGAATCCTGAACGGAAGCCGATGAGGTAGTCGACATCGACGAATCCGACGTGGTGTCGCTGCTGCAGCCGGCGACGAGGAACGCGCTCACGGTGGCGGCAGCCAGCGAAGCGACGAGTGTTGTACGCATATGAATCTCCTTGAACGAGTGTGAAATACAGGGATCTAGGTATGTCGATCCGCCGGTGGTCGTGCGTCCACCGGGCTGCCTGTCACACTCGCAAGGTCACCGATCTGTCCAACTCACACAGGGTCCACGGCGGCGCACGCTCCGATATGGAATGGACTCGCCCACCGATGCCGTCCTCCGAGATGACCGAATGGACGCTATCGACGCTCGTCACCGGGACCGACAGCGCAGCCCACGACACGGTGGTTCCCGCGCACGGATGCATCATCTGATGTGCCGACGGGCAGTCGTGCTCACCGACTGCCACCTGAACCGGGTCCTCGTGGTGGGTCGCCGACGCCATGGCCGCATGCTCGCTTTGTGCCGACATGGTCGGTGCCACCGAATGCATCAGCAGTACCCCGAGGATCGTCAGCGCGATCAACAATCCGGTCGCCGAGGCAAAGCCCGGACGACGGCGTCGGATCACTGAATGCATGTCACCGACGATAGCAAGACATACCCCCCAGGGGTAGCGGTCAGGGCATTCCGGCTCGAGCCGAGGGACTTCCGACTCTGTCTGCGCTCCAGCGAACCGGCCATGCTCGAGGTGTACCTGAACACGACAGTCAACGAACGGGAATACAACATGAATGCATCGAGTCGGGTCGTCGTCGGAGTCGACGGATCTGCCACATCGCTCGACGCGGTCCGTTGGGCAACGCGCGAGGCGATACGACGCCACGCCCCGCTCGAGTTGGTCACGTCGTCACTGTTCGCGCCGGGAACCTACGGCGATGCCATCAGCCTCCGGATCGGCGCGTTCGCAGATCCGGACGTCGAGGCCAAGCGGGTCCTGACCGCTGCGGTCGACGTTGCGCACAAGACCGCGGCAGGCAATTCGCTGATTCTCGACACTCGTCTCGAACATGGCTCGGCTGCACGCAATCTGACGCACTTCGACGTCGCGCCTGCCTTGATCGTCGTCGGTTCGAGGGGGCTCGGTGAGTTCACCGGTGGATTGGTCGGGTCGGTCAGTACCGCCGTCGTGTCACACGCCAAGTGCCCTGTTGCAGTGATCAAGTCGAACACGGTCAGCGACGGGCCGGTGGTCGTGGGTGTGGATTGCACGTCCAACAGCCAGCCGGCCATCGGATTCGCGTTGCGCGAGGCGTCGATGCGAGGTGTCGACCTCGTTGCCGTACACGCGTGGAGCGACCTCGAACTCGGGAGTGTCCTGACGCGCGACGAAGAAGGACCGTGGGCCGATTCCGAACTTGCAGAGAAGACTTCGCTTGCCGAGAGCCTGGCCGGATGGTCGGAGGACTACCCCGACGTCACCATCCGCCGGGTAGTGGTTCAGGACAGACCCGTTCGCGAACTGGTCCGCGCCTCCCAGAGCGCGCAGCTGATAGTGGTCGGTAGCCGCGGCCGGGGCGGCTTCGCCTCGATGCTGCTCGGATCGACCTCACGCGCGGTGCTGCATTCGGTCGATGTTCCCGTCGTTGTCGTACCCACGAACCGATGACCGCGTCCACCACCGAAACCACCTACAGCTCCGATGAACTCGACGCCGATCTGCGCTACTGGGCTGCCGCGAACTACCTGACGGTCGCCCAGATCTACCTGCAGGACAATGTATTGCTACGGCAACCACTGACGGTGGAACACATCAAGCCCCGACTGCTCGGGCACTGGGGCACCAGCCCCGGTCTGTCGATGATCTACACGCTGCTCAATCGCCTCATCTGCCGAACCGGTTCGGATTGGCTGTATGTCACCGGTCCCGGTCATGGTGGCCCGGCGTTGGTCGCGAACACCTATCTCGAAGGCACGTACAGCGAAATCTATCCCGACATCTCGCTCGACAGCGACGGTGTGCATCGACTGTGTCGCCAATTCTCCACTCCCGGTGGCATTCCGAGCCATGTGAGCGTGCAGACCCCCGGCAGTATCCACGAGGGTGGCGAGCTGGGGTATGCCCTGATCCACGCCGCGGGCGCGGCGTTCGACAATCCCGATCTGGTGGTCGCCTGTGTCGTCGGTGACGGGGAGGCCGAAACCGTTCCGCTGTCGGGCTCCTGGAAGATCCCGGCGTTTCTGAACCCGGTCCGTGACGGCGCAGTGCTGCCCATTCTGCATCTCAACGACGCCAAGATCTCCGGTCCGACGGTGCTCGGACGCAGCACCGATCAAGCGATTGCCGACTATCTGGGCGGTCAGGGTTGGGCACCGATCTTCGTCGAGGGCGATGATCCGCGAGAGGTGTTGCCGGCCTTGCAGTTCGCTCTCGCCCGCGCCCACGACGATATTCGGAGAATCCAGCGTGCGGCCCGCGGCGGCGAGTCGCACCACGGAAGTGCATGGCCTGCAATCGTCTTGCGCACCCCGAAGGGTTGGACCGGACCACACGAGGTGGACGGCAAGCTGATCGAGGGAACGCACTGGGCCCACCAGGTCCCGCTGTCCGGCGTCCGCGAGAACCCGTCGCATCTGGCGCAGCTCGAGCAGTGGTTGCTCTCCTACGATCCCGGATCACTCTTCGACGACAACGGCGTACCTGCTGAGCACATCCGTGAACTCACTCCGACGGGCGATAAAAGGCTCGGGGCCACTCCCTACGCCAACGGCGGTGTGCTGTTGCAGCCCTTGGTCATCCGTGAGCTCGAGAACTACGCCCTGACCATCGACTCCCCGGGACGCGTCTCACACGAGACGACCACGGTACTCGGGGAGATGATGCGGGATATCTACCTCGACAACGCCCGACCCGACGGCGGTGGCAATTTCCGCCTGTTCTGCCCCGACGAGACTGCCAGCAACCGGCTCCAGGCAGTGTTCGAGGCGACCGACAGGTGCTGGCAGCTGCCGACCACCGAGTTCGACGACAATTTGGCCGCCGACGGCCGCGTCATGGAGGTGCTCAGTGAGCATCTGTGTGAGGGCTGGCTCGAGGCGTACCTGCTGTCGGGTCGACACGGATTGTTCGCCAGCTACGAGGCTTTCGCGATGGTGAGCGTGTCGATGCTGATCCAGCACACCAAGTGGCTGCAGCATGCGGCCACTCTGGCCTGGCGAGCACCCGTCGCTTCGTTGAACGTGCTGCTCACCAGTACCTGCTGGCGCAACGACCACAACGGGTTCAGTCACCAGGGGCCCGGACTGATCGACGCGGTGATTCCCCTGGCACCCGATGTGGTGCGCGTCTGGCTGCCACCGGACTCCAATACTCTTCTCGCCGTTGCCGACCACTGCTTCCGCAGCCGCGGACACGTCAACGTGCTGGTGGTCGACAAACAGAGCCATCCCCAGTATCTGACGCTCACCGAGGCTCGCGCACACGCAGCAGCCGGTGCCTCGCGGTGGGACTGGGCCGGTACCGAGAACACCGATACTCCGAGCGATCCCGAGATCGTGCTGGCGTGCGCCGGCGACGTTCCGACCGAGGAGACTCTCGCTGCAGCCGACCTGCTGCGTAACTGGACTCTCGAGTTGCAGGTGCGCGTGGTCAACGTCATCGACCTGATGGCGCTACTACCCGTCGCCGATCATCCACACGGGTTCTCGGAGGGCCAGTTCGCCGATCTGTTCACCGACTCGGCCGATGTCGTCTTCGCTTTCCACGGCTACCCCCGGGCGGTGCACCAGCTGCTGCACGGCCGCCCGAACGCGCAGAGATTCCACGTCCGCGGCTTCATCGAACAAGGCACCACGACAACACCGTTCGACATGGTGGTGCTCAACAAGATCAGTCGCTACCACCTGGCAATCGAAGCACTCGACCGAGCACACACTGCGCCGGCCGGTGCCGAACAACTGCGGCAGCACTGCCAGGACCAACTGATCCGTCACGACGCCTACATCCGGAAACATTTCGAGGATCTACCCGAGATTCGCGAATGGCGGTGGTCGTGAAGGATCGGTTGCTATCCGCGAGCGACGATCAACGGACAGTCGACGCGGTGCGCCAGTGACCGGACGGTGGACCCGAGCAGCAAACCACTGAAGCCACTGCGTCCACTCGATCCGACGACGACAGCCTGCGCGCGCAACGACACCTCGAGTATCTTCTCGACCACGTTGCCACGCAGGACTGTGCGCTCCACCGCCACGTCGGGATACTGCTCGCTCCACCCTGCCAGGCTCTCGGCCAGCACGGTTCGGCCGTTGAACACGATCGCGTCGGACCTGTCCGCTGCGGATGCCTCGGGTGACGAGACCGGCTCATCGGTCGATACATGCACAGCGAGCAGTCCGGTGCGCCCAAGCGAGGCTTCCTCGAAGGCCAACCGGACGGCCGCCTGGTTGTGCGCCGACGCGTCGACTCCGAGGACCACCGAGCCTCGTGCCGAATGCAACTCGACGCTTCCCGGCACGACGACCACCGGGCACTGCGCCTGCACGGCGACCGCCGTGCTCACCGAGCCGAGCAGCTCGGCGAAGTATTCGCCGTTGCCGCGCGAGCCGACGACCATCATCGAGGCGTCCGAGGACTCGTCGAGCATGGCCTGAATGGTCGGTCCGACAATCGATTCTGTCGTGATCGTCAGTGCGTTCGGATTCTCGACCGATCGCCTCGCCACCAGCGACGCAGACGTCAGAATCGACTCTGCGGCGGCATGTTCCTCGGCGCCGATGTGGGACGGGAGCGCAACGAAACTGGTGTACAGGGCTCTGACTTGGTATGCGGACACCAGCTTCAGCGGTATGCAACGCAGCTCTGCCGCACGTGCAGCCCAGCCGACCGCGTCGAGTGACGAACTGGAGCCGTCGACACCGACGACGATCGCTTTCGCGCCGACGGTACTCATGCGTGCGGGACGACGAGAACGGGGCATTCGGCGTGCCGCAAGACTGTCGTCAACGTACTTCCCGGCACGCGATCACGTTCGTGACCCAGCACGAGCAGCTGTGCAGAATCGGACACCGCGATCAGTTCCGAACCCGAGTCGGCCTCGGCGTAGACCGACGCCACTCGCACCGAGGGGTAGTCCGCACCGAAGGGTTCCAACCGGACGTCCATCGCCGACTCCGGATGCAGGTGATCGACCGGACCACCGATGGCGCTGGCCAGAATGGTCGAGACCGTCTGGGTGTGCACGGCCAGCACGTTGACACCCCGCATCGCCGCTTCCTGAAAAGCCTGTGCCACCACGACATCCGAACCCGACACCCGAGCGTCGCCCAGAGCGGCGACTACTGCTCCATCGCGCTCGGAATCGAAGGTGTGCACGATCGCGACGGGGTTCAGCGAGCATTCGACCACCGTGCGCACCATGGATCCGAGAACCCATGCAGCGAGCAAATTCTCGGTTGTGGTGCCCAGTACGATCAGGCACGCGGATGCGGCTTCGGACAGCATTACTATTTCCGGGACACCCTGGAGAACAACAGCTTCCACGATGACGGTCGGGTCGATCGCCCTCGCTATGATCGCAGCCTGATCCAGGACGGTGCGTGCATAATCACCATCTACGTCGGGCGCCCCGTATACCGTCTCGCGCTGCAGGTGGGGTTCGATCACGTGGACCAGGCGTAGTGACGTTCCGCGGCCTCGCGCCTCACGGACGGCGAAGCGCACTGCATCGAGCGCGGCCGTCGATCCGTCGATTCCGACCAGAACGGGTCCGGTGGTGTGTGAGATGTTCATCGGGTTCCTCTCGGTGGTGCGACGCAGGATCGGCACCGTCACCGAAAACGCTACGAGCCCATCGCCACTCGCGGTAACTGCCGGAGGTCATCGAAAGAGGTGACCAAGGGACCCGTCAGGGAAGAGGTACCGCCCACGTCACATCGGTGCCGCGGCCGGAGGAGCCGGGGCAGACGGTCATGGTTCCGCCGCACTCGGCCGCTCTGGCCCCCAGATTGGACAGCCCACTGGTGGTGGTGTTGTCAGGCATGCCGATTCCGTTGTCGGACACCACGATTTCGAGCTCGTCTCCGACCGAGAGAGTAACGGTCACAGTGTCGCCCTGGGCGTGATGAACGACGTTGCTGACCGTCTCGCGGACAACGGCAACGGCATGATCGGCGAGTTTCGTGTCGATGACCGACAGTGGTCCGAACATCCGCACGACGGCACGGATATCGACGTTCTCGGTGAGTTCGAGTACCGCGCTGTTGATACGTTGACGCAACCGCGTTGCGGAGTGGGATGTGCTCTGCAAGTCGAAAATCGTCGTCCTGATGTCCTGCACCGTGTCCTGCAGGTCGTCGATCGTTCTGGACAGGCGCTGCCGTAGGTCCGGGGACTCGGTGCGCTGCAAGGTGCTCTGCAATGCCAATCCTGCAGCGAAGATCCTCTGAATCACATGATCGTGCAGGTCACGGGCAATGCGATCCCGGTCCGACAACACTTCGAGTTGATGCATTCGCCGGCTGGCGTCCGCGATCTGCATCACCAGCGCGGCCTGGTTGGCGAAGTTCGAGACCAGTTCGAGTTGGGTCTCGACGAACGGTCCCCGCCCCTCTGTGCGAAGTACCACCAGGACGCCACTGACGCCCTCCGCCACGCGGAAAGGTGAAATCATTGCGGGTCCGAAAGCAGAGCCCAGTTCCTTGACCCCGTAGTCGAGTCGCTCCTTCCGCAACGCTGTTCGACGCCGAAAGGCCATTCCCGAGCTCGAGCCCTCGATCGGAACGACTGCTCCGATCATTCGATCGGCCCCGAGCCCCTCGCTGACCGTGACGACGAGTTGCGTGACATCCCCGAAGGCTTGGTCTGCGTCCTCGGGAACCGCGATGAACGCCGCATCGGACCCGGTCAGGTGCAACGACTTACGCGCCACCATCTGCAACACTTCGTCGATGTCCGTCCCGGAAAGGAGCTCGGTGCCGATGTCCCGCGTTGCCTCCATCCACGCCTGACGTACCCGCGAGTCCTCGTACAGTCTCGAGTTGTCGATGGCAATGCCTGCCGCGGACGCCAACGCCTTGGTGACGACTTCATCGTCCTCGGTGAACTGCTTTCCGCCCTTCTTCTCGGTGAGATAGAGATTGCCGAAAATTTCGTCACGTACCCGAATCGGCACGCCCAGAAAGGTTTTCATCGGAGGGTGATTCGGCGGGAACCCCACTGATTCAGGGTGTGACGAAAGATCTTCCAGCCGGAGCACTTTCGGCTGGTCGATCAGCAGTCCCAGCACCCCACGGCCGGTGGGGAGCGGGCCGATGGCCACTCGGGTGTCCTCGTCCATGCCGTAGTTGATGAACGCACTCAAGCCGTGGCCTTCTCCGCGCACGCCGAGCGCACCGTACTGGGCGTCGACGAGCTTGACGGCCGATTCCACGATCGAGCGCAGCGTCACCTCCAGATCGAGTCCCGAGGTGATGACGAGCATCGCGTCGAGCAGACCGTCGGCTTGAATCCTCGCATCGGCGATCCGACCGATACGGTCCTGTACCTCGGCCAGCAGCTCCCCGAGCCGTAGTTGCGGTAACGAAGACCGGGTCTCCTCGTGCCGGTCATCCATCCCGAGACCCCGGTTTCCGCCCGGCAGTCGCTTCGCCGTCGGCGAGTTTCGACGCATACACCGCAGCTTGAGTGCGGCGTTCCATCCCGAGCTTGGCGAGCAGCCGGGACACGTAATTCTTCACCGTCTTCTCCGCCAGGTACATCCTGGCCGCAATCTGCCTGTTGGTCAGGCCCTCTCCCAGCAGATCCAGCAGTGTGCGCTCCTGGGGCGTGAGGTGATCGATAGGGCCCGATGACGCCGTCCCGGCTCGCAGTTTGTCCATCAACGCCGCGGCCGCACGGTTGTCGAGCAGCGACCGGCCGGAACCCACGTCCTTGATCGCTCGGGTCAGTTCCATGCCGGTGATGTCCTTGACGACGTAGCCGCTCGCGCCCGCGAGTATCGCGTCGAGCATGGCCTGGTCCTCGGTGAAGGAGGTCAGCATCATGGTCTTGAGATTCGGCAGGCGATCGAGAAGTTCACGGCACAGTTCGATGCCGTTGCCGTCGGGTAGCCGCACGTCGAGTACCGCGACGTCGGGCTGCAGAGCCGGAATTCGGGCCAGCGCCTGCGCGCAGCTGCCCGCCTCACCGATGACCTCGAGATCGGGATCGGAGTCGATGAGGTCGATCAGACCGCGCCGCACGATTTCGTGATCGTCCACCAGGAACACCGTGACCACGCCGACACCCCTCTACCTGCGTCCATGTCGAACGCCTCGACTTGTGAGCCTACGGGGGACGGGCGGCGGTGGTCCGACCTTTCGTCACCGAAAGAGAGGACCAAAGTCCTCGGTCCAGGTGTTGTTGTCCCGCCGCGCCCGAGGCGGTGCGCGGCGTCTGATGGATGTTTCGACACCACGAGCGAGGAGGCAAACGATGGGTCCACTTCCGACCATCGTCGGGGTCGACGGTTCGGCTTCGGCTCTGGACGCGGTGCGTTGGGCCGTTCTCGACGCACGATTGCACCTGTCCGATCTGCTCGTCGTCTCGGCGACGTCGCTGCCCAAGGTCTTGACGGGGTTGGGTGTCCTTGCCGACACCGCGGTGCACCAGGCCAGATCGGAAACCGACAGAATTCTGAACGAGGCCCGGGCGACTGCGACTCGCGGGACCACGAAGGTCGCCGTCGATACCGTCTCGTCCGAAGCATCCGCGGTGTCCACATTGCTCGAACTGTCGGAGACGGCCCGCATGGTGGTCATTGCCACGAGTGGGCTCGGTGGCACCGAGCAGCGGTCGCTCGGCTCGATCGGGTTCGCCGTCACCACTCATGCTCGATGCCCCGTCACGGTGGTCCGTGGCTGGACAGACGACGGTCTCGACCACGCGATCCAACCGGTGGTCGTGGGCGTGGACGGCACCAAGGCGAGCGCTGCGGCAATGACGTTGGCGTTCGAGGAAGCGGATGTTCGATCGGCACCACTGACTGCGGTGCACTCCTGGTCGGACGATGACCTGTCGATCGGCTTCCCGATTCGAGGACTGGAGTGGCCGGACAATCGACGCGCGGCTGCAGATCACTTGGCGCGGCTGCTCGAGCCGCACACTCGACTCCATCCGAGGGTGTCGGTGCGGTCCGTGGTGGTCAAGGACAAACCGGTGCAGGCACTTCTCGATCACGCTCAAGGTGCTCAGCTGGTCGTGATCGGTAGTCACGGACGCGGCGGCTACGCGGAGATGATGCTCGGCTCGACCAGCCGGTCGGTGCTGACGCGAGCGCACTGCCCGGTCACCGTCGTGCCGTCGCCTGGTCGCCTCGCCGCTGTCACCCACCGGGCCATCCCATGACAGGCCCCGACCGGACAACACCGCCTCTGTTCGCGCGAAACACTACTCCGTGAATCTCGTTGCAGCACCGGTCCATTACCGGCCGAACGCCGAGCCCAGAAAAAGAAAGCAGAGGCATCATGCGCATCCTGATCGCGACGGCAAGCCGTCATGGTTCCACCCGTGAACTCGGGCAGTGGCTGGGTTCGTCGATTTCGGCGAGGCTGGCGAATTCCGCGGTACCGGCGACGGTCGATGTCCGTGACGCCGCCGAAGTAGACAGCATCGCCGAGTACGACGCCGTCGTACTCGGAAGCGGCGTCTACATGGGCCGATGGCTCCGCGATGCCCGATCACTGGTTGCCCGCGAGCAATCCGAGCTCGAGACCAGGCCGGTGTGGTTGTTCTCCAGCGGGCCGATCGGGAGTGATACACCCGCAGCGACGAGGTCGAAATGGAACGAGGCGTCCTGGGCGATCGAGCACAAGGTGTTCGGCGGCAAGCTGGACCGATCGATGTTGTCGAGATTCGAGCGCGCAGTGGTGAAGATGATCAACGCCGACGACGGGGACGACAGATCACGGGCGGAGGTCGACGAGTGGGCCGGTGCCATCTGCGCAGCCGTGGTCGCCCAGACCTCGAGCCCCCGATGACGGCGACACCGCCGGTCAGGGTGCCTGCGGAGGAAACCATCCGCGGGCATCACGCAGGGTCCGCCGCGCCACTTCCGCTGTCGGCGTTCCTGATTGCGCGGCCAACCGATGCAGTTCGGCCCGGCCTTCCACCGCGCTGCGCCCGCCCGCGATGAGCACGCCGATAGCCTGATTCACCTCGCTCACCGAAGCGAGTGCATGGGACCCGCACTCGGTCGATCCCGACTCACCGGCACCGCGCAGGTGTCTGTCCAGAACAGCCGAGTCGACACCGAGCCCGAGCGACCGGCTCACGTCGGCGGCGAAGTCCGTGAGAGCGCCCGCGGTGCCGGACAGAATGAGCAGGTGCTTCTGAGTACCGGTGCGGTGTGGGTCAGCGAGGGTGATTCTGAGCGACGACGCGGGCATGCGGTCGGCGCTGCCACCCGTCGACGCCGACACCTCGAAGTACTCGCCGTCGACGATCACGGTGAGGGTTATCGAGACCACGGCCGCTACGGCCGCGTCGATGTCGGACAACAACCGGTCGACAAGTTGTGCGAGGTCGACCGTGGAGCTGTCGAGTGCTGTGGTCAAGCGCGCCAGATCGGCGAGCAGACGAGCCTGCAGTGTCATCGAGGATCCCCGGGCGGCCCGACCGCCTGTTCGGTTCTTTCAGGTCCTGCCACGGTGGCCATCCACCGTCCGGTTCGAGTATGAGGCCCGAGTCGGACTCCCAGCCTCGGATTCAACCGCAACCTCGACGCTACGCGCTTGTGCTCACCCGATCCAGGTGTGCCGGTGACGCGAGCGTGCAGTATTGCGCGTTTCGGCCACCATCGCTCGAGCGACCAGAGCGGTCTTCTTGTGCTCGGTCCGACCGATGGACCGCAGTGTGTCGTACCCTTCCGCGTCGCTGCACCCGGTTCTACTGATCAGTATGCCGATGGCCTGATCGATCACAGCGCGTTTACCCAACGCCTTCTCGAGCTGCTCGGTCAGCAGTACGACACTGTCCAGCGCGCGCGCATTCTGCACCTGAATCGCTGCATTCATCATTGCTCGATTCCTTGTGGGCACACGCGCTGGTCCAGCGCGTGTCTGCCCTCGAGCAACCCTACGGCGGATCGAACCGAAGGGGAACAGTCATCGCGACCCGAGAGCCCCGATCAGAACTCGAAAACCTGACGAGCGGTGACGCGTCCGGCCATCAGGTCGTCGAAGCAGTCGTTGACCTCGTCGAGTTTGCGCGACACCGCCGATACCGTCGTTCGTCCGGCCTCGTGCAGTGCGAACACCTCACGCAGATCTTTCCTGGTGCCGACGATCGAGCCGAGTACCGAGATGCCGCCGACCACCGTCTCGAAGATCGGGACCGGGAACACACCGTGCGCAGGCATCGACACGCACACCAGCCGTCCACCGCGGCGCAGCGACCGGAAGGCCTGATCGAACACACTGGGGATGACGGCCAGGACGATCGCGACGTCGGCTCCACCGAGCGCCTGAATAGCCTCGACCGGATCGGTCGTCGCCGAGTTGACGGTGTGGTCTGCGCCGAGTTCTTTTGCGAGGTCGAGTTTCTCGTCCTCGATGTCGACAGCGGTGACGAATCCGCCGGCGATCTTGCCGTACTGCACCGCCATATGACCGAGCCCGCCGACACCGAAGATGGCCACGCGCTGCGCCGGGGTGACGCCACCGACCTTGACGGCCTTGTACGTGGTCACGCCGGCACAGGTCAGTGGGGCAGCGTCGAACGAGGAGATTCCGTCAGGAACACGGACGACATATTTCGCATGTGCGACAGCGTATTCGGCGTAGGCACCGTCGATCGAGTAGCCGCTGTTCTGTTGTGTCTCGCACAGCGTCTCCCAACCCGAAACACAGTGATCGCATTCGCCGCACGCCGAGCCGAGCCACGCGATGGCAACCCGTTCACCGATCCGGTCCTTCGACACCTGCGAGCCGACTGCCTCGATCACTCCAATTCCCTCGTGCCCGGGGACGAAGGGCAAGGTCGGCTTGGCCGGCCAATCTCCCTGCGCAGCATGGATATCGGTATGGCACACACCGCAGGTCTCCATCTTGACCAGCACCTGCTCGGGCGCGGGCTGCGGTATCGGGATGTCCTTGACGACCAAGGGCCCGCCGAACTCGGTGACAACAGCTGCTTTCATGGTGAATTTCCTCCAACTTTCGAAATCCGTGCCCTTCTCGGCCATCGAGCAATGCACACCGTCGATGATCGGCGCTGCGGCAGCCGGCACGTAGGGCCGGAAGTCATCGCCCGGTCGGGACGTTCCCTGAGATTGCAGGTGGGAAAGCAAAAGGCATCGGAGTGAGGGTCTTTCGTCCCTGGTGGCTCCGACGATCAGGGCCCACACTCGGCACCATGGACAATTCTGCACACTCCGATTCGGCGACCTGCGAGCGATGAACCTGTGGAGAAGACACCCGGGCGTCCGAACCGGTGATGCACTGACCACCGGTGAGCGTGCGGCGGACTACGTCCGAAACGGAATGGGCTCCTGGCCGTTCGTCTTCCTGTTCCTGGGCGTGATGGCGCTGTGGGCCGCGTACAACCAGAACGACGGATTCGATCCGTACCCGTTCATCCTGCTCAACTTGTTCCTGTCGATGATCGCGGGACTGCAGGGTGCGATTCTGCTGATCTCGGCCAAACGCGCGGATTCGGTGAGCAGTGAGGTTGCCGTACATACACTTTCGAACACGGCCCTGCTGCAGGACATGATCGAGGCGAATACCGTGTTGACCGAATCGGTGGCACAGTTGGCGGCAGAGATTCACGAGCACGTCTGCCCGTCCCCTCAGCGTGACGGTGCAGGCACGTCCACGAAGGTCATGAGCCCGGTGTCCCAGCCGTGAGACAGGCAAGGATCTCTCGGGCCCAGTTGCACACACGAACCCAGTCTCGGAAGTCTCCGGCAACCGCGCCGGAGTTGTCGAAGATCTGACGTTCGCCCACCGAGAGCCGTTCCGCGTCGAGCCGACCGGGAAATGTTCGATGCGAGGATGCATCCAACATCGACACTGCGCGTGCGGCGTCGGCGGTGTCGTTGACCGGTCGGTCGCTCGAATGCAATGGCCCGCAGGAGAACAGCCACACGGGTGGGTGCGCAGACCTGGAGACCCGCTCGACGAGGCGTTTGGCGGTGGGGACCCACCGATCGGAGTAGACGGCACTTCCGATGACCAGGGCGTCGTAGTCACTGATGTCGACGACGGAATCCGGAGCGCAGATGTCGACATCGGCTCCCGCGTGCCGGAACACGCGGGCCATCTCCTGCCCGAGCGAGTCCGTCGCTCCGTGCCGCCCGGCGGTCGAGACCAGGATCCTCATGCGACGTGACCAACGAGGCGATTCGTGTGCACCGTTATCCGCCAGCCTCGGAGGGCGACGAGAACTCCCAGTACGCCGAACATGCCCTGCAGCCAACTTGTTTCGCCGATCACAAGCGGTTGGACCACGATCCAGGCAGCGAGCAGTACGCCCGCCATGTGGGCGATGGGGCCGGTCTTGCCGCCACCCGCCAGAGCCGACGCCGCCGCCAGTCCCATGGGCACTCCGACGACCAGAACCAACGCCAGACCGGCGAGCGCCGTGTTCGACAGCGGCAGACGTGCGTGCGCCTCGGCGCTCAGATCGATCGCACCCGAGGCCAAACCGAGCGCGCCACCGAAAGCGTTGATGGAAATTCCGGCGCACACAGCGCCCAGCCACGGCCGTCGCCGTTCCTGCGTGGTGAGCGCTCGTGTTGTGGACATCATGGGTTCAGCGTGGCTGCCGAACCCCTCGGGAACTAGGGCACAAGGTCCGCCGCCCCGAGGACTTCTCTCCGCTTCGCGACTCCGCCACGGCCGAGCACCACGAGGGAGTCCACGGGCCACCGCCCGCGGTGTATCGGGACCTTGTGCCCTTCCTTACCTGTGCACGGAGGCGCAGACTTGCAATCGACGCCGAACACACGGTGGTGAGGGGTAGGTGACGGCATGCTCTCAGAACTTGCGCGCCGATGGTGGCGACGAAGTCCTTGGTCGTCCAATCCGCTGACGCGACCGCCCGACAGGATCGAACGAACGGTCTTCGTCGTCGGTGTCGTTGTCCTTCTGTTACTGATACCCGTCGCCGCGACGATCGGCTCGGTGAACTACAGCGATTTGTCGTCGCGGTCGGAACAGCAACGGGCAGAGTACGTTCGGGTCGACGCCCGAGTAATCGACACCGTGCAGTCCACGTCTACCGGCAGCGACAGCACCACGCTCGCCAACGGCATCGCGACAGTGCAGTGGAGGGCACCGGACGGGTCCATTCGCTCGGAATCGACCGAGGTTCCTGCGGACGTGCAGATCGGTGAGACCACTTCGATCTGGTGCAACGGGAACGGAACCCTCGTGCATGCGCCCGTCAGCGAGGTCGGTGCCGTCATCAACGGGGCGTCCACGGCGATGTTCGTGTGGGTTCTCGGCACGGTCTTGGTCGGATTCCTGGTCTATCTCACCACCGTGGCCGGTGATCGAGTTCGCATGCGGCGCTGGGACAGCGACTGGAAAGACTTCCTGCGGGCGCGAAACCACCCCTCGCGGTAGTGCCGTCGAGCACGCGCCTCGACAACAGGACTCCGACGCGTGCTGTGCCCATCGCCCCGTTCGAGGAGAGAATGACATGAGCGATCTCGACACCGAATATCGGTCCGCCCGCATCGACTACGAGCGCGCACTCATGCGCAGCCCTCTGGCGGCGCAACTGCATGTGGTCCATTGTCGAATCCAGGCGATGATGACCGAGCAAGGCGTGCTGCACCCTCGTGATCTCGTTGCGTCGGCGCTGCCGCCGAACATGCACCCGACGCTGAACTCTGCCTGACGTCGGCGGGGTCGTATGACATTCGAGACGCTCGCCCTGTGTGCCGCGGTGGGTTTGTTCGGCCCACTTCTGGCGCTTCCGCGTGGGCTTCGGATACCGGTCGTCATCGGAGAACTCGTAGCTGGAATTGCAATCGGCCACACAGGCTTCGGCGTCATCGATCCGAGTGAGCAGACACTGAGCTTTCTGGCGCAGGTCGGGTTTGCGCTCGTGATGTTCGTGGCGGGCAGCCAGGTACCGATTCGAGATCCACGACTGCGGGTCGGCCTTCGGGTGGGCGCTGCGCGAGCTGTGGCCGTCGGGCTGCTGGCTACCGCGCTCGGCTGGGCCGTCTCCACTGCGTTCGATCCACCGCACCCCGGTCTCTACGCGGTGTTGATGGCATCGTCCTCGGCCGCGGTCATCATGCCGATAGTCGAATCCCGCAGGACGGCTACACCCGGGCTGATGTCCTTCCTGCCACAGATCGCGATCGCCGACGCCGTCTGTATCGTCGCTCTGCCCCTGGTGATCGATCCACCGCGCGCTGTTCCGGCCGCGCTCGGATCCATCACGGTCATCGCTGCCGCCGCCTCGATCTTTTTCGTCCTGCGACACTTCGACCTCACCGGACTGCGCCGCCGAATACACCATGTGTCTGCCCAGCGTAAGTTCGCTCTCGAATTGCGCCTCAACCTGGTTCTGCTGTTCGGCCTCGCGGCCCTCGCGGTTCACGCTCACGCGTCGGTGATGCTGGCCGGCTTCGGCTTCGGACTGGCCATCGCTGCAATCGGAGAACCGCGACGTCTGACGAAACAACTGTTCGCCATCACCGAAGGCTTCCTGGGTCCGCTGTATTTCGTCTGGCTCGGCGCATCACTCGACCTGCGTGCACTGGGTAGCCACCCGAGCATGATCGTGCTGGGGCTGGTGTTGGGTCTGGGTGCAATCGTGGTGCACGGTGCGATGCGCGCGACAGGCCAGCCCGTCGGACTCGGGATACTCGCGGCCGCCCAACTCGGCGTACCGGTTTCGGCCGTGACTCTCGGGGAGCAGACCGGCGTTCTGGCTCCCGGTGAAGGCCCCGCCATCGTGCTCGGCGCACTGGTGACCATCGCGGCGGCGGCCGTCGTATCTCGGTCTGCTGCTCGTCGTCCTGCCTGAGCGGCGGGCCAGAACTGCGGGGCTGAACTGCGGGCCTGTGACGGCGCAAGGCATTTGGTTGTTTCGAGTCTTCAGGGATGGGGAATAAGCGTTGTGGAACGATCGGCACGACGCGAAACGGATCACGACGATGACGGATGACCAGGTCTGGCGCCTCAAGGGTGCGTGCATCGAAGACATGGATGCCTACGACTCGCAACAACTTCCTCGGCACGGACGCAAACGCGCAGAGAAGGCATGGCGGCTGTGCGCCGACTGCCCGGTGTTGCGGAACTGCGCCGAGCAGACGGCTCGCGATATCGAGTCGGGTCGAATTCCGGTCGGCGTGGTCGTCGCGGGGGCGGCGTATCACGACAACGCCAGCAACGGTCGACGCACCGATGCCTACCGGACGCTCGAACTTCTGATCGGTCGACCTCTGGCCAACCCTGCGGCCTGATAACGAGGCGGTAACGGAACGCTATGCCACCGGTAACGGCTGCAGCACGGTCTGCTACAAATTACGCGTGTCGTTCCGTCTCTGACCTGCACAGACGCGATGTGCGCGACAATAAAAGCATGAGCACAGCGCACGTGACGAGGATCGAGGGCCCGCTCGATCTACAGGACGCTGGCGCGTCGCGCGCCGATCGAACAGGCAAAGGGAATCCTGATGGCGGTTCACCACATCGGTGCCGACGAGGCGTTCGCTCTGCTGGTCGACAGGTCGCAACGTGCCAATCGCAAAGTACACGACATCGCTCGGGAGTTCGTGGACGAGATGTCCCACCTGCCCTGACAAGTCGACCCCGCACGCTGTGTTTTCAACGTACGGGGTCTGAGCAATGTGGCAGTCCGGACTACTTCATCACCTGTTGTGCCGTATGCCCTGCTGTAGCTGCGCGAAACATCTTCTACGGCACACCACTGGCTCGACGGTTCAGAAGCGCGCGAGAATTGCACGGGCGCAACGGACTACGGTGGCGCGGTCGTACGACATCACGTAATCGAATTCCCGATCCGCATCTGCTTCGCCCCGGTGTAGGTCGATGGCGGCGAGCACTCCGCAGAAATGCGGCCCGAGAACCACCACGTTCCACTCCTCGACGAGCGAGTCCGTCGGGTCGAGCGGTGCGTGCACGATGCCGCCCTCTTGCACGTAACCCATCCCGACCCCGTAGACGCCGGCGTACGAGATCTGCTCAGCCATCGACACCCACCGCGCGCGGCTTGTCGGGGTGAAATGCTCGGCCCTCTGAAAGGTGCCGAGTACCAATGTTTCCGGCCCCGACGCCGATGCCTGCATCTCCAGGGACGTACTCATGGCCACCAACAGACGTTTGGTGCTCCGCGTCGCGACCTTGCCTGCGGCGGCAATCGCGTACGGCGACTCCAGCGCGGTGGCGGGGGTGCTCCAGGTGGGGAACGGCGGCATGATCTCCGCGGCGTCGGCGGGCAACTCCTCGGTCGTCTGCGCAGCCGGGTACAGCTCGCCCACTCCGTAGGTGGCACCGAGACCGAGTGCCCGGCTGCGGTGCACTGCGGTGTCGACACCGCTGGCCACGACCACAGCGCCGGTTCGCTCCACCTGCGCCGACACCGCATGCGCAGTACGGGCAGTGGTCAGATCCGGCCTGGTGGAGACCATGGAAGGAGACAGGATGATGACGTCGGGTTCGATGAGCGGCAGCAACGTCATGGACTGCGGTCTGCGGCCGACGTCGTCGACGGCCACCACCTTTCCGTCGCGCCGAGCTTTGTCGATTGCGGCCAGGGTGCGCGCCGGGCTGTCCACCAAAGCCGCCTCGGTGACGACGACGATGTCGCGACGCAACTGTTCTTCGGTGGCTTCATCGATGGCCGCGAGCGAGTCGACGTCCATCGAGACCAGCATCGGCAGTCGAACGGCGCTTTCGAGCCGGGCCACTCCCCACGCGAGAACGTCGAGTTCTCGCTTGGCGTCCATGGCGCGAGCGGCGCGCTTGAGTGCATCGGCGGAAGCCAGTGGCCCGTCTTCCGGGCCCCGAAGCTGGACTTCGATTGCTGCGAGCGCGCCGTTGTCCAGTCGACAGACCGGGGCGAAATACGGCTGCACCGTCAACTCTCCCGTGTCCGTATCGACTGTGGAACCTGCTTCGGCCAGCGCGAACGTCACACCACAGTTTGACATGAAAAAGTCACCCCCGTCACGCAGGGGTTGCTCTCTGTTTCAAACCTATTCGGGTCGACTTTTCTCGCTGCTGCCAGCCTGACCGACTCAGGTGTCACCGAGACAACACAGCACGTCTCGTTTCGATAACGAACCATAACGGTTCGATAACGCCACAGGCCGGTGTGCGACGTGCTCACCACGCCGGTTACCTCTGGAAAAACGGGCCGAAAACCCATGACGCGCATACCTTCCGAGGTGCCGTCCGAAATCAATACCAAGACTTACAACAAACATACCGACCGGATTGTGACTTGTCACTGTCTTGTAAAAGAACATATCCGACATCCATTTCGTCGTCCTAATGTTCGTCTCGGCTGCCGGAGCACCGGTGCCGCCGGATGCCCGTCTGGGAGCCGGAAGCTGCTCGGACTTGGAGGATCGATGACGCTCAACCTGCCGTCCCGTACCCGAACGTTCACCACTGTCGCTGCTGCAGTCGCTATTGCCGGGGCCACCCTCGGCGCCGGGAGTGCCGCTGCCGCCACCATCTCACCGGCGAATACCGCTTTCACCGCGCCCGGCACGATCGTCGTCACCACACCGGCCTCGTTCGGCGTACCCGTCAGCTGCTCGATCACCCTGTCCGGATCCACCAGCGCAGACGGCTCGTCGGCGTCGATCACCGACGCGAAGATCAGCGGATCGAACCGCCTCTGCGGCCTGCCGCAGCTCAAGAACCTGCCCTGGACGCTCACTCCCACCAGCGCCACCACCGGTGAGGTCTCGAACGTCGGCTTCTCGCTTCTGGGCTACAACTGCGGGCCCGCGACGCTCGCAGGTTCGTTCGACAACATGACCAACACGCTGACGTCGAGCAACCAGCCGATGTCGGGTAACTGCACGGTGAACAGCCTGTCGGTGCAGCCGAACCCAGCATTCACCTTGTCCTGATCGCCAATTCCCATCCAGCACAACAACAATATTCAGGAGAGCACGTGAAGATCCGCAACAAAGCCGTCGTCACCGCGACGGCCTTGGCGTCGAGTGTCGCTCTGGCGACCTTGGTCGCCGGCCCGGCCAATGCCGCTGACACCCTGCCCATCACGTTCCAGGCCGACACGACGACCGTGATCGCCAAGACCGGTCAGCCGGTGGTCTTCCCGACCACCGATCTGGCCACCGACGTCGACCTCGTCGGCGGAACGGTGACCGGCACTCTCGCCTTGCCGCAGGCGTCGGCCGATCTGAAGCTCGGCCCGGCCACGCTCGCCAACTTCACCATCTCGATCGTCGATGCCACGCCGGTCTCCGGAACCATTGCAGCGGGCGGCCCCGCCGAGGCGCCGCAGTTGGAGTTGAATGTCAAGCAGAGCTTCAAGATTCGCATCGACTCCGTCAAGCCTCTCGGCATCGGCGGCACGGGATCGTCCGGGTCGGCGGCACTCGACCTGATTCCCTCGAACAGCAACTGCGTCACCAGCGAGACCACCGCCAATCTGACCGGTGCGCTCGACGCAATCGATCTGATCCAGAACAACGAGGCCGACACGCACGTGAAGGGCACGTACACGATTCCTCAGTTCCAGAACTGCGGCACATACACCTCGTTGCTCAACGGTCTCATCGCCGGCCCCAACAACACCCTCGACGTGCACCTGACCAACCCGGTCTTCGACGTCGGAACACAGCAGGCCATTGCAGCCAAGGTTGCTCTGTAGCAAGACCTTTCGACTCCGCCGACGGCGTTGACCGGTTCCAGAAGTGGGATCGGTCGACGCCGTCGCTCGTCAGTGCGGCTCGCCGGCCGGACGCGGCGATCGGGGCTCGCCCTCCGACAGGGCGACGCGGTCGCCGCCGAGCCCCTTGGCTCGGTACATCGCCCGGTCCGCACGACCCAGCAAGTCTTCGACTTCGGTACCCGTCTCTCGCGCGTCGACAACAGCATGTGCGACGCCTATCGAGGCGGTCAGTGGGGAGCGATCGGTGGCGTTGCTCAGTCGGATTCGTAGTATTTCCGCACGAGCGGCGACCGAATCGCGGTCATCCACGGCAATGATTGCGAACTCTTCCCCGCCGAGCCGAACCGTGATGGCGGGTGTCGGAAACACGTCGAGGATGCGGGAAGCCGCCAGCCGGATCACGGCGTCCCCTTGCAGGTGACCGTATCGGTCGTTGACGGCCTTGAAGTTGTCGATGTCTATCACCACTGCCGTCACTCCGGTTCCTGATCCCGGCCGTAGCTGCAGGTTGCCGATCGCCGCGTCGAATCCCCGCCTGTTCTGCAACCCGGTGAGGGGGTCGTAGAACGCGCCGGTGGCATCGCGTCGCAGCATCATCATGAACGTGTGCACGATCAGTGGTGCCGAGAACATCACCAGTATCAAGATCACCAGGTAGGCCGTGGCCAGTAACCGCAGTTCGGGTTCGGCTACGAAGGCGAAACCGTACAGCACTGCGGTCGTGGTCAAGGCGAAGCCGTAGTGGGCAGTGAGCAGCTTGGGACCGTGAAAACCGACGACGTAGCTACCGATGACGGTGAACAGGGCGGCTGTCGGCAGAACAGTCGTCGGAACACCGATGGTGAGCACCACTGCGGCGAGAACGACGTCGGCGTAGAAGACGAACGCGATCGACATCCGCCAGCTCGGCCAGCCACCGATCCACCAGGCAATTCCGACCGGGACTGTCGTGGCTACGGTGACCCAGAGTGCAGCCGTACCCAGACTGCCCTCGGCGAGGCCTGGTACCACCAATCCGATCGCCGCGGCCGCGCCGAAGAGCCAGCACCAGATTCCGATGAGTATTTTGGTGATCTCGAGCGCCTGCTGCGAGCGCGCGAAGGCGACATTCCATCCGTAGTCGACTGGAAGGGCCCACCATTCGCGCAAACTGTTCACGTATCTCGAGCGGCTTTCCTCGTGTCCCGACTTGGATGAACCAGTGAACCACAGAAGAAACCGGCTGGTTCGCGAACAGCAGATGTCGCCGGTAGGTGCTAGCCGCGCATACCGTCCGCCAATTCGAGCACTCGTCCGGCGTAAGTGCCGACGAACGCGTCGAGTGCCTGCTGTGACAATTCGGGGCAACCCGCTCGGCGAAAGTAGTGTTCGAGATCGACCAACCGGTCCCCCATCCCGACGCGTTGACGGTCGAGCGCCTCGAGCTCGGCGACCAGCGCTTTGAGCTCCGCTACCTTGCGCAAAACGTCGTCCATCGCCGTCACCGTCCACTCGCTCGGATGTCATGAGTAGGAGCGGTGAAGCAAGGCTTCCCTCCTCGCTCCACCGACTCGAACTCTACTCCTGATCGAACAGGTGTGCGAACCATAACGGCACATTCGCCGGTTTGTACCATCCAACTTGTGCACAAACCCAAGAAGTGACCTACAGTCTGTGCCATGCTCCAGAAAAGGGGTCCGAACGGCGTTCGGCCGCCAGGCTCGACCAGCCCAATCCAGTTGGCACTCTTAGCAATACTCATTATCGCGGCGATCGCTCTCGTCGTACTCGCCATCGCCGAGGGCCGTTTCTAGTTTTTCACCATCGAGCGTGTGCGGCGATGCCCCGCGTTCACTCCTACCGCTTCGTCGCAGACGCTCGGCGGGCTGCGCCGACATTCTCACCGGCGCAGCCCTGTTCGGATCAGGATCCGAGGATTGCGCTCACTGCAGTGCTGCCGCTCTCGGCACTTCCGCTGCCGATGAGTCCGAGGATGACGTCGACGATGATCTTGGCGATGAATGCGTCCATAACTACTCCTGATGTGAAGTACCCCCGACGGGATACAGACGGACCTGCAAGTGCCGTGACCATTCGTGACCGATCACAACGAGTCGGAAGGTAGCAGGCCGTTTCGTCCAAACGGTGACGCTGTGACTGCCGCAACAATGCACGTGTCGATGTACAAATATCTTAATTTGTACACAGCGGATACAAATTGCGCGTATTGTCCACAGCACAGTGATCCGCCCTACACGAGGAGTGACGATGACGGCATCGAATGTCGACGATCAGGCACAGGTGCCCGTCGACGAGTGGCACGACCGCAAGCGATACCTCTGGCTCATGGGCTTGATCCCACCGACGGCGGTGTTTCTGGCAACCGGCCTGGTGTGGGCTTTCAACCAGCTCGGCTGGAACGCCGTGGCGCCGGTCTGGTGGTGGATCGGCGCGCTGCTCGTCTACGGGTTGCTTCCGATCCTCGACCGGTTCTTCGGACCGGACGGCGACAACCCACCCGACGAGGTGATGAAGGCGCTCGAGGAAGACAAGTACTACCGCTACTGCACGTACGCCTACATTCCGTTCCAGCTCGCCAGCCTGGTGTTCGCCTGCTACCTCTGGTCCACCGACAACCTCTCGTGGCTCGGCATCGACGGCGGCCTGGGGCTGCTCTCGAAGATCGGCCTGGCCATCAGCATCGGTGTCATGGGCGGCGTGGGCATCAACACCGCGCACGAGCTCGGTCACAAGAAGGATGACCTCGAGCGCTGGCTGTCGAAAATCACACTGGCACAGACGTTCTACGGCCACTTCTACATCGAACACAACCGCGGTCACCATGTACGTGTCGCTACTCCCGAGGATCCGGCGAGCTCGAAGTTCGGTGAGAGCTTCTGGGCCTTCCTCCCCCGCAGCGTGTGGGGAAGCCTGCGGTCGTCCTGGGAACTCGAGAAGACCCGCATGGAGCGACTGGGCAAGAGCACGTGGAGTATTCACAACGATGTGCTCAACGCGTGGCTGATGTCCGTCGTCCTCTACACCGTCCTTGCCGTAGCGTTCGGCCCGATCGTGCTGCCGTTCCTGGTAGTTCAGGCAATCTACGGCTTCTCGCTGCTCGAAACGGTCAACTACCTCGAGCACTACGGCCTGCAGCGCCAGAAGAAGGACAACGGCCGCTACGAGCGATGCACCCCCGAGCACAGCTGGAACTCCGATCACATCGTGACCAACATCTTCCTGTATCACCTTCAGCGACACAGTGATCACCATGCCAACCCCACTCGGCGCTACCAGACTCTGCGCAGCATGGACGGAGCACCCAACCTGCCGAGCGGTTACGCAAGCATGATCTCGCTGGCCTACTTCCCGCCCGTGTGGCGCAAGGTGATGGATCACCGCGTTCTCGATCACTACGACGGCGACATCACTCGCGTCAACATCGCGCCGTCCAAGCGGGAGAAGATCCTCGCCGCATACGGAGCGAAGTGATGGCTGCCTACGAGTGCCCGGTCTGCGAGTTCGTCTACGACGAGACCACGGGCGCACCACGCGAGGGCTTTCCGGCCGGAACTCCGTGGTCCGCGGTACCCGACGAGTGGCCGTGCCCCGACTGCGGCGTCCGAGAGAAAATCGACTTCAGGAGCAAGAAATGAAGCTATACCGCTGTGTGCAGTGCGGATTCGAGTACGACGAAGAGCTCGGCTGGCCTGAGGACGGCATCGAACCGGGCACGCGCTGGGACGATATTCCCGACGACTGGTCGTGCCCCGACTGCGGTGCGGCCAAGGCCGATTTCGAGATGGTCGAGGTCGAGCGCGGGTGACCGCTCGCCAACCCGGCAACGTCGTGATCGTCGGCACCGGGGCCGCCGGATACACCGCCGCCAAAGTGCTTCGCGCCGAGGGTTTCACCGGATCCATCACGATCGTCGGTAGCGAACCGGAGACCACGTACCGTCGACCGACTGTCTCCAAGGAACTGCTGCTGGGTACGAAATCGGTCGATCAGGTTCAGCTCGGTGCAGCCATCGACGGGGTCGACGTTCGCGCAGGCGTCACGGCTACCGCCGTCACCGATTCCGAGGTACACCTGGACGAGGGAGCTCCGGTCCCGTACGACGCCCTGCTGCTGGCAACGGGTTCTCGTGCACGGCAACTCGACCTACCGGGTGCCGAGCACGTGTTCACCCTTCGCACCGCAGCCGATGTCGCCCCGCTGCAGGCCGACATCGCCCGAACGAGATCACTGCTGGTGATCGGCGGCGGCCTGATCGGGTGCGAGGCGGCGGCAGCGGCACGATCGCTCGGCGCCGAGGTCACGGTGTTGGAGGCGGCATCGGCTCCGCTGAACCGGATCGCACCGGCCGCGATCTCGCAGATGTACCGAGACCTGCATTCCGACAACGGCGTCACGATGCACACCGACGTCGCCGTGACCGGCCTGGAGAAGCTGGCCGACGGCACCGTTCTCGCAACCTCCGAGGACGGTCGTTCATGGTCCGCCGGCACCGTGCTGATGTCCGTCGGCTCGGTCGCGAACACCGAGCTCGGGGCGGACCTGGGCCTCGAGACCGCGTCGGGAATCCTGGTGGACGCCGGCATGCGCACGTCGAGACCGAACGTCTACGCCGCGGGCGACGTCGCCGAAGTTCCCAACTCGGTACTCGGCGGGACGTATCGGAGTGAGCACTGGAACGGAGCCGTCGACCAAGCCACCCGGGCGGCGCGATCCATCCTCGGTCTCGACGTGGGTGCTCTCGATGTTCCGTGGGGATGGTCCATGCAGCACGGCGTCAACCTGCAATTCGCGGGGTGGACCGATGCACGCGACGAGTATTTCGTGGTTCGCGGCTCCATCGAAAGCCGTCGGTTCACGGCCTGCGCGGTGCGCGACGACAGGCTCGTCGGTGCGATCGGGGTAGGTCATCCCAAGGACATCCGGCAGGTCCGCACCCTCATCGCGAGCGCGGACCCCGTCGATCGGAACAGTCTCGAAGAAGGTTGGCTGGACAGGCCACATGCGGTCGTTCGATAGAGTCGTGTTCATGCCCGCCGCCGAACAGACGTCGACCCCCGGTCGATACCGTGAAGCCGCGTCCACTCTGGCGCGCGATGTGGCGCTCGATGCGCTGCGCGAATTGTTGCACGAGCGCAACTGGCGCAACGTCACGATGAGCCACATCGCCAAGGCCGCGGGGCTGAGCAGGCAGAGCCTGTACAACGAGTTCGGTTCGCGGCGCGGTGTCGCCCAGGGGTACGCCATCAGATTGACGGACGCGTTCGTCGCAATGTGCGAAACGGCGCTCTACCAACACGAGAACGATGCGTCGGCCGCTCTGAGACAGGGCTTTTCGTCGTTCTTCGAGCTGAGCGGTCTGGATCCACTCGTCCGGTCCCTGCACAGCGGCGACGCACCGGAGGATCTTCTGCGCCTGATCACCACCGACAGCGAGGTGCTGATCGACCGTGCGGGCGAGCGTCTGGCGGAGACGTTCCAGCGTGGATGGGTGGGCGCAAGTCCACGACAAGCCGACGTCATCAGCAAGTCCATCGTGCGCCTGGCCCTGAGCTACATTCCCGAGCCCCCCGACGACGCCGCCTCTGCCGCAGACGATCTCGCCCTGCTGCTGTCCCCGTTCATCGACTCCATCGCCGGTGGCGCTCCAGCCGAGTCCTGACCCGTCACGATCTGTCGGCAGGAACGAGCACGATGTCGAAATCGGCCCGCGCCCATGTCGTGTCGCCCACGTCTCGACCGTCCGGTGTCGGGGTGCCCGCCGGCTGCTCCACGAAGTCCTTGATCAACGAATCCTTGACCCCGAACACCGTGTCGCTGTTCAGCAGTTCGTCACCGCGAACGAAGATGTGCGTCACCAGAGTTCGCATCCCCGGTGCCGTGACCATGAAGTGCAGGTGCGATGCCCGCATCGGCGAGCGGCCGGTTGCAGCGAGCATTCGCCCGACCGGCCCGTCGTGCGGAATGGGGTACGGAGTCGGAGTCAGCGCCCAGAATCGATAGCGCCCATCGTCGTCGCTGTAGAGATGCGCTCGACCGCCGACGCGGGCATCGTCGTACTGAACGTCGTAGAAGCCGTCCTCGTCGGCCTCCCACACCTCGAGCCGGGCACCGGGAATCGCGTTCCCATCGGTGTCCCGCACGGTTCCTTCTACCCAGCACGGTTGTCCTGCAGCACCTCCCGATGCATCACCACCGTTCTCGATGCGCGGTGCGTCGTCGACGAAGAAGGGGCCGAACACCGTTGCTTCGGTCGCACCTTCGTGGGCCGGATTGTTGACGTTGATGGTCTGCATCGACGCACCGAGTACATCGGACAGCAGAATGAATTCCTGACGTCGATCGTCGGTGATGCGCCCGACCTCGGTCAGGAACGCAACGGCGGTGTTCCACTCGTCTTCGGTCAGGCGCACGTCCCGAATGAACCCGTGCAGGTGCCGCACCAGAGACGTCATCACCTGCTTCAGGCGTGGGTCGGTGCAGTCACCGAACGAGCCGATGACGGTGTCCACCAGTCGTTCTTCGACGGCGGTTTGGGCTTCGGAAAAGGTCACGTCGGTCATACTCTCGCTCACTGGTCGCCCTCGCTCGGTCGGTCGCCTGCCCATGCCGCTCGAAGAATTGTGGTAACCGCCTCGCGGGTGACGGGGCGGGGGTTTCCGTACGATCGGCTCGTCGCTTCTTCTGCGATCCGGTCGATGTCGCTCTCCTGCATGCCCAGTTCGGCCAAGGAGCGGGGTGCGCCCAGGGCTCTGCACAGGTCCCACAGCCGTCGGGCCGGGTCGGCGGTGCCCGGTAGCGCCCGGGACAGAGCTGCCACCGCCGCCGGCGCGTGTGACTGGTTGAAGGCCAGCACATGCGGGAGCACCACCGTATGGGTCGGGGCGTGCGGGAGATTCAGTGTTCCGCCCAGTGCATGACACAGCTTGTGATGCAACGACATCGTCGTGCTGCCGAGCGTCGCGCCGCACAGCCAGGCACCGTACAGGGCGTCACTGCGCCCCTGTGGGTCGGACGGATCGGCGACGATCGCCGGGAGCGCCGACGCGAGTGCTCGCACCCCGTCCTCCGCCATCAGCGCGATGATCGGACTGATGTCGGGTGCGTACAGCGCTTCCACCGCGTGGGCGACGGCGTTGATGCCACTGGTCACCGACAACCCGACCGGAAGACCGGTGGTCAGGTCGGGGTCGTAGAGGACGCTGCGAGGCAATACCGCTGTGTCGCGACCGGTTTCCTTGAGTCCGTCGGTCGTCATGCCCCACACCGGTGTCATCTCCGACCCCGCGTAGGTGGTGGGCACGGCCACGATGGGCAAGCGGTGTTCCAGTGCGATGGCTTTACCGAGCCCGATCGCCGATCCACCGCCGACTGTCACGCAGCCGTCGGCCCCCAGGGACACGGCCTCTGCGCTGGCTCGGGCGGCCAGGTCGGCCGGGACGTGCATCACGGCATCCGAACGTATTCCTACACAACGATCCCCGAGGATGGATGCCACCCGGTCTGCGACGCTCTGCTGGCTCGGAGAGCACAGCACCAACACCCGGCGGACTCCGAGGTGATCGAGTTCGTCGGCCACGCGCTCCAGAGAACCGGAGCCGAATCGCACTCGCATCGGGTTGGCTTCGTAGGCGAAGTCGCCGGTCATCGCGACAGCACCGAGGTCAGAGCCTTCCGAAGTGCACCTTCGGGGTCGTCGACGAGTTCTTCTGCACGCCAACAGATGTGCTTGTCGGGACGCACGAGGAGCGCGCCGCTCTCGGACACCTCGCGAAGCCGAGCCCAGTCGAAGTACAGATCGGTCACCTCGCGGCCCGGTCCGATGACAACGGTCTCGAGCGGCACACCGAGTTCCTGGGCGATCGCGTCCGCGGCTGCCTCCCACGCCGATCCGGCAACTCCGGTGACGAGCGTGAAGCGCGTGTAGGGCGCAAGGTCGAGCATTGCTCGCTTGTTCAGATGGTCGCCCACCCACGCGTGGGGTAGGTGAGATCCGGGCAGGGTGGACACCTGGTAGTACAGGTCGCGGTCTCGTGCCGGTGCGGGCAGCACCCCCTCCGACATGATGGCCGACGATGTGTAGAACTGCCCCAATTCCACTCCGTGCGCATTGAATTCGTAGTTCTTGGTATCCATCGCGGCGGCAAGTGCCGCTCGCTTGGCAGCGCCGGCAGGCGTATCGGCTTTCCGCTCTTCGATTCGTTCGATCATCTCGGCCTCGGTCTTCGCGTCGGTGACACCCAGAGCGTCGAACAGGCCCGCGAATTCACGACTGGAACGATTGGCCCGCTCGACGATCCGTTTCGCTACCGGGGCCCGCTCGGAGCTGTAGGTATCGAGCAAGGATTCACCGGCCCGGCCCTTCAGTACCGCGGCGAGCTTCCACGCCAAGTTGTAGGAGTCCTGGATCGATGTGTTGGACCCCAGACCGTTGCTCGGCGGATGTCGGTGGATCGCGTCACCGGCACAGAACACCCGCCCCTTCTGCAGATGTGTGGCGTGGGCTTCGTTGTTGCCCCACAACGAGGTTCCCGTGATCTCGACGTCCAGCTCCGGCATGCCCAGCAGGTTCCGGACGATCGCGATGGCGGCGTCCTCGTCCACCACCGGCGGCGGCACCGAGATGTCGAATCCCCAGACGACGAGCCACTCGTTCCAGGGCCGAACCATCCGCACCAGGCCGGCACCGATACCGCCCACGTTCGATCCGGGCTGAATCACCCAGTACAGCACGGACGGTCGATGCCCGACGTACTCGGCGATGTCCGCCTTGAAGGTGATGTTCATCGACCCGGCGATGTCCATCGCGCCCTCGAACGGCAGGTCGATGTCGGCTGCGACCTTCGAGCGAGCTCCGTCCGCGCCGATGAGGTACTTGGCTCGGATCGTGTACCGATTGCCGGTCAGCCGATCCATCACGGACACACTCACTCCCGAGTCGTCCTGCACATGGGAGAGGTATTCGGTCGAGAACTGGGTTTGCGTTCCTCGCATCGTCGCGTTCTTCACGAGGATCGGCTCGAGGTAAGTCTGCGGGATGTCGACGGTCAGGCACGGAGATGCGAGCTGGTAGTCCGCCTCACGGTCGGCACCCGTTCCCCACGTATGGATTCGGCCGATCTCCTCGCCCGCGATGGACGTGCAGAACACCGTGTCGCCGACGAGTTCGTGCGGGGTCGCGTCGGCGAGCACCTGCTCGACGATACCCACGTCACGAAAGATCTCCATCGTCCGTTGGTTCGTGATGTGCGCGCGTGGAGTATTTGCCGTCCAGCGGTACTTGGTGATCATGATGTTGGGGATGCCGAGAGTGGACAGCAGCAGGGCCGCGGACCCGCCCGCCGGACCCGATCCGACGATGAGCACGTCGGTCTCCACCACCGAGGAATCGGGCAGTGCAGTCGCCTTCTGACCGTCGTCGAACACCGGCATCGGATCACCCTTCGTCGTGCCCGACTCTGGTCTCGGGCCCTACGACCGAGTGTCCTGCATCACGTATCGGGATTACTCGAAAGCCGGCGAGGTCGGCGCAAATGGACAGACATGGCCGATTTCGTCGGTGTCACACAGCTGCCCTGGTGATCACGGCGTCGCGTCGGACATCGGATGCGCGACGGCCGAATCTGGCGACGAACGACCGTGAAAAGTATGTGGCGGACGAAAATCCGCACGACAGAGCGATGTCGGCGACGGTCATCGCTGCGTCGAACGGGCCGGTGAGCTGGGCATGGGCACGCTCGAGCCGACGTTCGAGGATGTACTTGGGCACGCTGGTGCCGTCGTCGGCGAACACCCGCGACAGGTGCCGGGCACTGATTCCCACCGCACGGGCCACCTGCGCCGCGGACAGCGACGCGTCGGACAGTCGTTGTTCGATGAACGAGCGCGCTGCCGCTCGATGGGCAGAGTTCAGATTTGCACGGGCACCGGTGGTCAGCACCGAGACGAGTTCAAGGATCGCTCGCTCGTCCGGCGGTGTCGGGTCACGTCGACTGGTGGCCCGCCCTACCTGTCGAGCGAGCGCCGCGGCGTGCACGTTCCCGCTCGGCGAGAAGTCGAACACCGTCGGTTCCGAGGGCACCGCTGCCCCCGTTATTTCCCCGAACACCGACCGCGGCAGCTTCACCACCAGCTCTTCGAGCCCGTGCGAGAAGCCGCGCATGAACGCTCGGTCTGCGTCGAACACCAACCCCTGACCAGGGCCGACGGAGCGAATGCCGTCCGCGGAGTAGAAGAACGCATCGCCGACGAGGCTGAAGTACATCATCACCGAATCCGACGGCTGCTGTCTGATCAGCTCGGCGTCGCGCTCGACCACGTGCGAGGTTCCGATCACCCGAGCCAGGTCGACCGAGTCGAGTCGGAGATTGGTACCCGTAGCCTCGAGTTCCTCCACCTCCAGCATGCGGCATCGCAGCCCGATGAGTAGGTCCGCGTTGTGCCCCTCCCAGCGCTCGACACGCTCGTCGAGCGGGAGATCGAGCGGGAGATCGAGAGTGGAGAACTCGACGGGAACGGGCATGGGCTCGATTGTCCTCTGCGTACGCCGGTTGCGTCGGCGATTTGCGGTCGAGGGTGGTGCGCTCAGTGTCCACAATTCGACCGCTGAGGCGGAATCCCGTCGTCGGAGACGAATAGTGGGCGGTGAGCTCAGTCGACGTCGATACGGCTGCGCGGCGGACCAGCGGGGGCGCTTCTCCCGCCGTCGCGCAGTGCGGCCACAGTCCATCCCGCGCCGACCAACGACAAGGCCAATACAGCTCCAATTGCGATCATGCGACAACAATGGACTGGTTTTCCCGTTAATAGTTCAGTCCAGTGTGCGACAGTGGACTGCATGGACTCGTTCGACGCCACCGCGATCTCGGCCCCGGAGTTGGCAGCACGTATCGGCCCGTCGACGCTGCGCAACAGATCCGGTGGTCCGCTCTATCTCGAGATCGCCGACGAGTTGCGGCGGTTGATCGAGAACGGCGAGGTGTCGGCTCAGACGCGGCTACCCGCCGAGCGGGCGCTCTCGATCAGTCTGGACGTCAGTCGGGTCACGGTGGCGTCGGCCTATCGGCACCTTCGTGAGGGTGGCTGGATCAGCGCCCAACGGGGCTCGGGCACATACGTCTCCCCGACGGGGTCGATGCCGGCCTGGAGTTCCCTTGCCGGCGACCGTGACAGTGCAACAGTGGAATTGGTCAACGCGTCACCGTCGGCTTCTCCGCTGTTGGCCGATGCGTACAGAACCGCGGCCGAAAGGATTCAGGGCCGATTCGCGTCCGGCGGCTATGCCCCACTCGGGCTGTTGGAGCTCCGTGAATCGATCGCCGCCTACTACCGGGGGCGCGGAGTGTCGACCACCGCCGAGAACATCCTCGTCACCTCCGGTGCCACCGACGCCATCCATGCGGTGTTGGCGACATTCACCGAGCCGGGTGCCCGCGTGCTGGTCGAGCACCCGACGTATCCGGGTGTCGTCGAACTCGTCCATTCACTCGGGGGCCGATGCATCCCGGTGCCCATCGACCCGGACGAGACCGAGGCGTTCGTGCCGGCAGCAGACCGGGCCGCACGTCAGAGCGCACCGACCCTGGCCTATTTCATGCCCGACTTCTCCAATCCATCGGGAGCTCGACTACCCCTCGGCACCCGCCGACAGCTGTCCGCAACGATGCACCGCCACGCAGTACTGACCATCGTCGACGAGGTAGCAGCGGACCTGTCCCTCGACGGGACGCCCGACATCGAACCCTTCGGGGCGGCAACGCCGGATAGTGCGACGGTGACGATCGGGTCGACGAGCAAGACGGTGTGGGGTGGGCTGCGAGTCGGGTGGGTTCGCGCCGAGGCAGGGCTGCTGGCAAGGATCGCCGCCACCTATGCGCGACGCCAACTGTCGACGTCCATTCTCGATCAACTCGCTGCGGTCGAGTTGATGGGCAAGTACGACGAGGTACGCCGAGTGCGCGCCGACATATCGAGAGTCGCACGTGATCACACCGTTGCTCTGATGCGGGATCGATTGCCTGATTGGCACTTTCGCGTTCCGGACGGCGGGCTGGCGTTGTGGTGTTCCCTGCCCGACGGTCTTCGATCCAGTGTCCTTGTCGCCGAAGCTCAGTCGCACGGCGTGCTGCTGGCACCCGGACTGCGTTTCGGCACGGGATATGCCTTCGACGACCGTCAACGCATTCCTTTCACTCGTTCACTTCCCGACATCACCTCGGCTGTCGATATCCTCACTCGCCTGTCTGCGGCGGACAGGTCGACGGAGGTCGTCGCATCGAACAGGCCCGCGACCGTGGTGTGAGCGCGCACTGCCACCGTCGACGCTGGCACCCGCGCCCCCATGCCGGGTAGTACGTCAGGCGCGTAGTGCCTCGACGATCGACGCGATGCGACGGTCACGGGTGTCGGCGCGTTTGGCGTCGGCGACCGATCGTGCGTGTTCTTTTCTCTTCGATGGAGACAGTGCGTCGAATGCTGCGCGTACCGCGGGCTCGGCGTCGAGTGCAGTGGCGAGCTCGGGCGGTAGTTCGACGGTGCGCGGTTCGGCATCGAGTTCGATGGTCACGTCGACGGTGTCACCGGCCTCGACGCCCAGCGTGGTGCGCACACTCTTGTTCAGGCCCAGCAAGTTCTCCCCGCCCATGCGCCCGATGCGTCCTGCCACCGTCTGTCCACCGATCGTGAACCGCACCGGCGGCGTTTTGGTGCTACCGAGTGACGCGACCTGGGAGTCGGTCAGCACGATCGCAGCCGCTGGGCCGCGAGGCTCGAGAACTGTGGTCAGCTGAAGAACCGTCGACGTCATCGGCACAGAATAGGCGCGACTGCAGGGCTCAGTGTCCACAATTCGCGTCGACAGGCGGATTCCCGCTCGCCGACGCGAATAGTGGACAGCCAGCACACCTGCCTATCAGGACTCCGACTCGATGATGCGCTTGATGGCCGCCAGGGTGCGCGGAATGCCGTCCAGTGCCGCCTTGCTGCGAATGTCGATCTGCTCCTGCGCGGAGTCTCCGAATTTCCGTTGGAAGTGCGCGATGCCGTCGGGCAGGAAGTTCCAGTTCTCGGTCAGCCGGGTGCCGACGTCCACCGGTTCGAGTGTGTATCCCCAGCGCACGAAGTTATCGCTGACGAACCACGCGAATTCGCGTCCGGGTTCGGCCACTGCGACGGTCGAGATCGTTTCCCAGGTACGGTCGGGAGTGACGTTGCGTCCGGTGAACGTCGATCCCACACCGCCCCCGTCGGGTTCGTTCCACCGGCATTCCTGGCAGATCGGGCTCCATTCACCTGTCCGAGTGACGTCGGATACGACGGCATACACGTCCTCCGGCGATGCGGCGACGACGACGGAATCGGAGAATTCGAGTGTGGTCATGCCTCCATTGTCCCTCGAGTACCGCGAAGCTCTGAGCAGCGTCGCTGCCGACAGCAGAATCGTTGGCACGCAGTAACATTCACGTTCACACTCGAATCATGAGCGAGACACCCCGAATGTTCCCACCCGAACTCCGCGACCGACTCCTGCGTCATCGAATCCTCGTGCTCGACGGCCCCCTCGACGACGACAACGGCACCGTCCTCACCACCCACCTGTTGACGATGGCCGCCGAGAATCCATCGGCCGATATCGCCCTGTGGATTCACTCCCCTGGCGGGTCGGTTCCTGCCATGCTCGCGATCCGCGATGTGATGCACCTGATTCCCTGCGACGTCTCGACGCTGGCACTCGGATTGGCCTGCAGCGCCGGCCAATTCCTGCTGTCGTCGGGAACACACGGAAAGCGCTACGCGCTAGCGCATTCGCGGATTCTGATGCACCAGGGCTCGTCCGGCATCGGTGGTTCTGCGGTCGAAGTGGAGGTGCAGGCCAACGATCTTCGACATACCCGCGATACGGTGCTCGGCCTCATCGCCGACGACACCGGACAGACACGAGAACAAATATTCGACGACTCCTTGCACGATCGTTGGTTCACCGCCGACGCCGCGCGTGACTACGGGTTCGTCGACGCCATCGTCAGCTCCTTCGATCAGGTCATGCCGGCACGTCGGGTGTCGTTCGGGATGGAGATGGCACGATGAGCACGTACACGATTCCCAATGTCGTTACTCGTGATTCGCGCGGCGAACGCGTGGTCGACGTCTATTCACATCTGCTCAGCGAACGCATCGTGTACCTCGGTACTGCACTGGATGCCGGTGTTGCGAATGCGATGATCGCGCAGCTGTTGCATCTGGAGGCCGACTCCCCCGATCAGGAAATCTCCATGTACATCAACTGCGAGGGCGGCGATACTGCGGCCATGTTGGCGATCTACGACACGATGCAGTTCATCGGATCCCCGGTTGCCACAACATGTGTGGGGCAGGCGGTGGCGGCCGGAGCAGTGCTGCTCGCCGCAGGTGCACCGGGTCGGCGTTCGGCGTTGACGCACAGCCGGGTGGTGTTGCATCAGCCTGCGGGGCAGGGGCGAGGCACCATTCCAGATCTCATTCTCGCTGCCGACGAGATCGTCAGGGTGCGCGCCGAGATGGAGATGATCCTGGCAAAACACACTGGACGGGATGCGGCGAAAATTCGTCACGATACCGACCGTGACCTGGTGTTGACGGCTCCGTCGGCGCTGCAGTACGGCCTGGTCGACCAAGTCCTCGAAGGACGACGTCAGGCAGCCATCAACGTCGCACTGCCGCGGGACAGGTCGTGATGCGCCAGGCCTGAAATTTCGGCCATCGAGGTGCCGAGTGCCCCGACGACGGCCGCAAGGATCTCACTCGACGGGTCCTTGCGGCCGCGTTCGAGCTCCGAAAGATACTGCGGCGCAATGCCTGCGCGCGCCGCCGTGTCGGCGAGAGTGTCGCCGCGGGAGTGTCTGCGCTCGCGCAGCCGGCGGCCGACCACCTCACGCCACAGCGGTTCCACTGCGCGTGCTGCTCGGCGCTCATCGATTCGTATGACCTCGCCCATGATCGGAGCCTAAGCCCCGATTCCAGCAGGGGTCGGCGATTCTGCTCAGAGCAGAGAATCTTCTGGTCACCCAGGCTTCGTCCATTCGATGGTGTGCCTGAATCCGACGCGATGTCGCATCGTTGCCCCGGGCAGTATCGCGTCGACCGACCGCTTCACTTCGTCGAAACTGAGCACCGGGTCCTTGACCGGGAAAGGTGCCGGCTGCTTTCCCGCTGGACTCGGCCAGGGATGGCCGACGAATCCGATCAGCGGGTTGGTCACGATGGATACGGCGTCCCACAGCAGGTCCCGAGGACTTCGTGGCGCAGCCATACCCACGACCGACAGTCGGCCGTTGGGTGCAAGAACACGCTCGACCTGTCCAAGGGCGTCATCGATGTCGAGGTGGTGGAGAACGGCGATCATCGTGATCAGATCGACGGATTGGTCCGCCCACGAGTCGAGTTGGCGTTGGGTGACGGTCACGTTGGTGACATCGGTGCACGCGAGACCTGTGCGGCGGCGCATGTCCGAGTCGATGTCGACTCCGGTGACGTGATCGAAATACGGTGCGAGTGAACGCACGAGACCGCCTCGGCCACAACCCACATCGATTGCCTCGCGTCGACGGCTCGGCAAGTTGGCGAGAATCCAACTGTGGAAGTAGTCGTTGTGGCTCCACGGATGCCGCGCGTTCAGCGCTTGTACCCACTGAGCCCCCTTGCCTCCGATCAGCGAGGTTCCCATTCGTCTGAGCATGCGTCGAGTATTCAGGTCAGTGCCCGGCCATTGCGCTTGAACATGTTCAAAAATGGGTCTACCGTCCTTTTTGAACACGTTCAGAAAACGAGGTGATCGCATGGCCCGCACATCCGAGACGCGCGACAAGCTGGTCGACGTCGCTCTTCGGCTGTTTCGTGAAGAGGGGTTTCAGGCCACCACCATGCGGCGGATCGCCGACGAGGCCGGCGTGTCGCTCGGCAATGCGTACTACTACTTCGCCGGCAAGGACGAACTGGTCAACGAGCTGTACGTGGTGATCCAGCGAGATCACCGCGAACGTGCGGAGCAGGTCATCACCCAGGGCGGGTCGCTGTCGGAGAACCTGGCCGCAGTTCTGCATTCCGGCCTGGACGTCCTGACGCCGTATCACGCGTTCGGTGGCGCGTTCCTACAGCTGGCGCTGCCGACGAGGTCCAGTTCCAGTCCGTTCTCCGAGGAATCGTCCGACGCGAGAGCCATGGCCATCGATCTGATGCGCACGACGTTGGATGCATCGAAGCAGAAGGTACCCGCTTCACTGAACGATGCACTCCCGCTTCTGCTCTGGATGATCTACATGGGCGTCACGCTGCATTGGGTCACCGATTCGTCCGACAACCAGGCTCGCACCCGCACTCTGGTCGACGGGCTCGTGCCGGTCGTATCCAAGGCTGTTCGTCTCGCCCGACTCCCGGTAGCGCGCGGCCTGGTGGCCGATGTCGCCGGTCTCCTGAAACGAATGACCTCTCCAGAAGGGTTGAGTCGATGACCGATTCACCATCCACCGTCGTCCTGTGCGGTGCCTCCGGCTACATCGGCGGGTATCTGCGCAGCTACTACGAGGACCGCGGAATCAGCGTCAGGACGGTCGGACGCGGATCGTCCAGCGATGCAACGTGGTCGGACCATCACGGCCTCGTCGAGGTCCTGAACGGGTCCGATCTGGCGGTCAATCTTGCCGGCCGCTCGGTGAGCTGTCGCTACAACAAGGCCAACGCCGACGCGATCATGTCGTCGCGAATTCAGACGACAGCCCAGCTCGGGCGCGCCTTGGCACAAGTACAGAATCCACCCACGCTGTGGGTCAACGCGAGCACCGGAACCATCTATCGCGATGCACGCGACAGGTCGATGAGCGAACGGGACGGCGAACTGGGATCGGGTTTCTCGGTCGAGGTGGCCAGATCGTGGGAGCGCGAACTGTTCGACGCCGACGTGTCGATTCGCAGAGTGGCACTGCGGTTGTCGATCGTGTTGGGCGCGGGCGGTGGGGCGATCAATCCGATCATCGATCTGGCTCGCGTGGGATTGGGTGGCCACATGGGCGATGGTGGCCAGGTGTTCAGCTGGGTTCACGTCGATGATGTCGCTCGGACTCTCGACCATCTGTACGCCACCCCGGAGATCGTCGGACCTGTCAACGTCGCGACACCGTTCCCGGTGACCAACGAGGTTCTGATGCACCAGGTTCGGTCTGCTCTCGGTCGCGATCACGGAGTGGCGACGCCGGCATGGCTGCTGAAGCTGGGCGCACGGGTGATCCGTACCGAACCCGAGCTGGTCCTCAAGAGTCGGTGGGTCGAGCCGCAGGTGCTGACCGACACCGGGTTCGACTTCCGATACCCGACGCTGAAGGGTGCGTTGGCCGACATCGCATCTCGGACGCGACCCGGCCTGCTCCCCGTCGCCCTCGGCTGACGGGGAGCTCCGAGCGCTACACCAGCGACGCCGAGAGGCCGCCGTCCAGAATGTAGTGACTTCCCGTGATCCATGTTGCGCGGTCCGAGGCGAGGAACAGCGTCACTTCTGCGATGTCCTCGGGTGTTCCCAGTCGGCCTTGCTTGGCGGCAACGAGATCACCGAACGGGACCTGCGTTGCCGCTTCGAAGTCCGGAACGAGCCGTTCGACCATGGCCGTATCGGCAAAGCCGGGGCACACGGCGTTCACGCGTACTCCTGCAGCACGCATCTCGATGGCCGCAACGCGTGTCAGCTGAATGACGGCTGCCTTTGTGGCGCAGTACGACCCGAGCAGCGCGGTGCCGCCGACACCGGCCAGCGATGCAATGTTGACGATGTTGCCCTTCGACTCGACGAGTGACCCGATCGCCGCTTTCATCACCAGGAATGTGCCCCGCACATTGACGGCATAGATCTTGTCGAAACTCTCGGTGGACTGCTGCAGCAACGGAGACGAAACCTCGATGCCCGCGTTGTTGACGACGATGTCCAGTCCGCCCAGAATCTCGACCGCGCCGGCGACGGCTCGCTGGACCTGGCTCTCGTCCGACACGTCGCAGTTGGCGGTGCCCTCGGTGCCGATCTCCTGGGCTGTCGTCGCTGCCACACCTTCGTCGATGTCACTGACCACGACGCGCGCGCCCCGCTCGATGAACATCCGGGAGATCGCTTTTCCGATTCCGGCACCGGACCCGGTGACGAAGACTCGTTTGCCCTCGAACTCGCTCATACTGTGCTTCCCTTCGCTGGTGACGGTGCAGACATCGTGCTGCGTACTTCGGTCTTGAGGATCTTCCCCACCTTGGAGCGGGGCAGATCGGTCCATATCTGAATCTCTTTGGGAGCCTTGACACTCCCGATCCGCGCCTTGACGTGAGCGATCAGATCCTCTGGTGACGCGTCGCGTCCGGGTCGCAGAAGCACTGCAGCCGTGACCCGTTCGCCCCACTTGTCGTCGGGGAGGCCGACGACTGCGCATTCCTTCACCGAGGAATGCGACAGCAGAGCCTGTTCCACCTCGGCCGAATACACGTTGAATCCTCCGGTGATGATCATGTCCTTGGCACGATCGACCACGTAGAGGTAGCCGGCATGATCGAGGTACCCGATGTCTCCGGTGTGGTGCCACCCGAGAGCGCCGACTTCGGCTGTGGCGGTCGGATTCTCGTGATAGCCCTGCATCACGAGAGGTCCTCGAACCACGATCTCGCCGCGATCCCCTCGACCGAGCAGGCCGCCGTCCTCGTTCATGATCGCCACCGTCGTCAGTGGCGTCGGCTTACCCGCCGAGGTCAGCCGTTCGACCGCGATGGAACCGTCACTCCGGAAGTGATCGGCCGGTGCGAGCGTCGCAATCATGTTCGGTGCCTCGGTCTGCCCGAAGAGCTGCCCCAGTACCGGCCCTATTCGGATCAGCGCTTCCTCCAACCGCGTAGGCGACATCGGCGCAGCTCCGTACCAGAGACATCGGAGCGACGACAGATCCCGCGTGTCCAGGTCGGGATGGTCGAGCACCCCGTAGATGACCGTCGGCGGCAGGAATGCGTGCGTGATCCGGTGGTGCTCGATGAGAGCGAGAAACCGACCGGTGTCCGGAGCCGGCATCACGACCACGTGCCCGCCCAGGCTCAGGATGGGGAATGTCAGTACCCCCGCAGAATGGGTCAACGGTGCCAGTGCGAGGTATCGAGGCCGGTCCCCGAAGGGATAGCTCATCAGTGCAGTGGCCGTCGACGTCATCATGTTCTCTTCGGTGAGCCTGACGCCCTTCGGTTTTCCTGTCGTCCCGCCGGTACCGGCGATCATGCACAGCCCGTCGGCCGGCCGCCTGTCGACGACCGATTCCGAGCGGTGTTCGACGAGCCATCGGTCGTACGACAGCGCTCCCGGCACGTCGCCGTCCAGGCAGACCAGCCACTGCAATTGCGGCAGCTGGTCTCTGATGCGGCCGACGAGATCCGCAAATGCTTTCTGGAAGAACAGGAATCGACATCCGAACAGATCGAACAGTTGACGATTCTCGTCGGCCTCGTTTCGCGGATTGATCGGACACCACACTGCACCTGCGCGGGAGATCGCGAAAACACAGGTCAGGGCGAGTGGATCGTTACCGGAGAGCACCGCAATACGATCTCCGGCCTCGATACCGTTGTGTTGCAACGCTCCGGCGATGGAGACCGTGTCGTCGTACACCTCGCCGTAGCTCTTCGTGGTGTCACCCATGGTGAGACAGGGAGCGTCTCGGCCGAGGGACATGCCCTTGTCGAGGTAGTCGGAAAGCCGCATCGGCCGGGTCCTCAGCTGTGTGCTGTGACGACGGGGTCGAGCACCAGACCGAAGGCGCGGAGCACGCCGAGCAGTTCCCGGTGCCCGAACGCCTGGCAGCTGGAGGCGAACCCGACCTTCTTGGGCGGGCCCTGCAACACATGTGCCGCCGCGAAGGCATTGAGCAGAGCGGTCTGCTTGTAGTTGCAGTTGCCGTGAATCACCGTGTGCACGCGGCCGAGTGGACCCGATGCGTAGACCGAGTCGAGGGAGGTGTTGATACGGGGATTCTCCCGCGGCGGTGTCTCACTGCGCACCGACGCCGACACCGTGTCGATGATGTCGTACTTCTCGGCGTCGGTCTTGCCTTCCATCTGCGCCATTGCGCCGGCGATGATCTGAGGCACGGCGAGCATGAGGGGCTTGTTCATCACCCCGCCGTAGGCGCGCGCGTTCGCGACTCGAGGATCGTTCTTGAACCACACCGGATGCGACGTACCGCCCCACGGCAGCGCCAAGCCCAGATCGTGCTGGCCCGGCACGACCACCTGGAACACCCCGTCGTCGGGCCATTCCACGTACTCGTTCTGTTCGAGGTAGTACGCCTTGGAGAAGGCGGCATTGGTCAGGATGGTGTTGGTCGACGCGACCGTCGGATGTCCCTTCCAGAAGACTTCGATGTCGAGGGTGTCCAGACCCGGGGTCTCGAGGCAGATGTTGGCCGCGATCTCGCCGATGCTGTACATCTGCGCCAAACCCGGTGTCAGAACGATGTTTCGGGCGGCGAAGTCTGCACCGTACTTCTTCTCGGCATCGATGATCCAGTCCTGCTCACCGGTGGTGTCGGTGTAGTGCGCACCGATCTCGATGCATGCCTGCGCCACCTCGTGTCCGAACCGCGAGAACGGACCGACCGTGTTGAGCACGATCTCGGCTCCTCGAAACGCTTCTGCCAGTGCGGAAGCCGTGTGCTCGACCTCGACGACATCGTATTCGACCGTCTCGACGCCGGGGACGGCGTCGACGATGCCCTTGACTCGGCTTTCGTCGCGGCCGGCGGCCAGGAAGGGAATGTTGTACTCGCGCAGGTATTCACAGATCAGTCGGCCGGTATATCCCGATGCCCCGTAGACGACGACGCGCTTGTCGGTTGGCATGAAAAGTCCTCTCGTGATCGGCCGTCGTCGGACGGGCCGAGGTTGATCGAGCCGTGAAGCACCGGAGGCAGGTGTGCATCCACCCCTCTGACGTGTGCTGCGGATCACACTAAGTTAGAATTTGTACATGCGTCAAGGATTTTCTTGACGACTGCCCAAAATTCGCATCTGGCGTGCCGGGCATACACTGAACAGCGAAACGCCGCGCGGAGAGGACACCGAACATGACCCAGACGGTCGATCCGCGCGCGCGCATCGAAGAGCGCGCTCGCAACAAGTTCGAGTCCAAACGAACCGAGCTGGCCGAGGCGACGCTGCATACGCTGGCCGAGCTGGGGTACGCCCGCACATCGTTGCGGGAGATCGCACAGAACTCCGAGTACTCGCACGGCGTCCTGCACTACTACTTCACCGACAAGCTCGACCTCATCACCCACGCGGTTCGCCAGTACGAGGCCATCTGCGTCACCCGTTACGACGAGGTGGTGGCCAACGCCGTCGACGCCCCCGGCCTGTACGCGGACTTCGAGACGAAGTATTTCGCCACCCTGGTGGCGGACGCCGGAATTCATCGACTCTGGTACGACCTCCGCAACCAAGCCCTGTTCGACGGTTCCTTTCGAGGCGACGTCCTGGACATCGAGGAACGCCGCGAAGACATGATCTGGCGCGTGGTGACGAAGTACTGCGAGCTACGCGGCTCCGAATCCGCCCTCGACCGCCCCTCCGCCTACATCCTTCTCGACGGGATCTTCCAACGCGCCTTGCTGCACCATCTGGCGGGCAACACATCCGAAGTCGACGCAGCCCGAGCGCAATTGAAGGCCGCGTTCGCGTTGTTGGACCATCCCAACGTCACGACTTCTTGATCTTCTCCAACGGGTAACCGCCGACCACCACGACGACGGAGACGTATGCGGCCAGACCGGCCAGCTCCCAGGTCGTTCTTTCACGGTGAAAGTCTGAGCCGATCCATACGATTGGCACCACAGCCATCATGGAACTGACCGTGCACCAGATTCCGACCGATCGACTGGCTCGTGCACGCAGTCGGGGTGTCGATTTCACCGTGTCCGACACTCGTGCACCGTAGTAGTCGGGATGCGTTGCCCTGCCGCGGAATCCGACGGATGCCGCGTACGCGAACACGACGAACCACAGCATCAGCATCAGCATCAGCACGGTGTTCATGCGCTATGCTGCGGACGCTCGACGTCGACTCTTCAGTTCACGGTAATTCCGAATCGTGTTGGAGCAAGCCCACGCCGCAATGAGGGGCACCAGGAATCCGGCTGATGCGGTAGCGGTCACGAACACCAGAACAACGACGGCGTAGGCAATCAGTGTCACCACCACCGCGTCGACTTTCCGCCCGATCGACGACCCAGGTGTGACAACGATTCCTGGGAACCTCGGAGAGTCGGCCAGCGCGCGAACTGCCGCAACACATGCAGCGAGACCGCCCACGACCAGGAACGAGAACAGCAGCACTTCACCGAAACCCGTGTCGGCCCAGTCTATTCGAGGGTCGTAGATCCCGTGGATCAGCGATGAGAGGGTCGGCACTGACGCGAAGTACCCCAGATACAGCAGCACAATGGGTCCCGCGAGCCCTGCTACTGCTCCCCGATCGGCCATACCGAACGGTATCAAATTGGGCGACGTCGGTGGGAAGTTATGTCTTTCGTTTCGATCACCGTCGCGAACTCGCCGTGCAGGTTGGTGGCCGTGATGGCAGACAGTGTTGCGGCAGGCACGACTGTCCCGTCGGGCGCGACGCGATCGAAGGTATGCGTCGCGTCTATGACGAAGTAGGTGTCGTAGCCGAGATTCCCGGCCATCCTTGCGGTGGTCTCGCAACAGTGATTGGTGGTGATTCCGCAGATGACCACCTGGTCGATGTCCTCGCCGCGTAGCCAGGCGTCCAGATCGGGAGTTCCGTAGAAGCTCGAATTGACGCGTTTGCGAACGAGCAGATCCGGAGTCCCGTCGAGCATGTCCTTGAAGCGATGTCCGTCCTGCGTCGGCGACAACGGTGACTGCGGATTGTCGGAATCGTGCTGAACGAATACCACCGGCCAAGCCTTGGATCGCCAGAACTCAACGAGTGCAACAACATTGCCCTCGCACGATGGATTGTCCCGCGGACCCCAGAATTCAGAATCGTCGAAACCTGCCTGCACATCGACGACGATCAGTGCAGGTCGTGCGAGGGATATCGATGAAGCCGTCATTCGGACCAGACTAGTCGGGAACAGAGGCTCAGGCCATCATGCCGGGTGGCCCCTTACCCACCCTCGTTTCCGTTCGATCAGCACACGGTAATGCACGGTAAGCTGTGCACCGTTCTGCGTGAATCGTACTGAGCTGCAATGTGACCGAGTGAATGCCCGGAACGCTGCTCACCACGCAGGAGAAGGGCCGGAAAACCGCCGACCCGCGGTACGTGCTCGCCTCGATCGAAAACTACCTACTACCCGGCATGTGGCATGCTATTCGACTAGGTCGAACTCCCAATTGACGCGTTGGATCTCCAAGTCCACCAACCGGACCTGCTTGGCAACATCATCTGCGGCAGAGCGTAGTTCGACAACCGGAAGAGCTGCGACGTAGACCAATTCCGACCTCAGCTGACGTGGGCCGTATCTGTGCTCCTGGTTGCGCCCCGATGCCGCGTCCGCGGCCGCAGAGATCGCCTTGTGTCGCATACGCAGCACGTCGCGGGACGCGAGTGCATCGGTGATGGTTCCATCCCGCACCGTGGCAGCATTGTTGGTTCGGTTGATCCTGCGAATGAGGACTTCGAGACGATCGAGCGCGGAGTTGTAGTCCGACAACAGAATTGCTGCATCCTCGGCCGGTGATTCACCGTCTTGGTGGCGAGCGTTCGCCAGAATCCGAACCATCAGATGTTCGGTGCGCTTGATCAGTTCCCCTCGTTCAGCGAGGGCCTCGGCAAGCTTCATGATCTGCACCTCGGTGTAGTGGAACCGGAGGTGGGATAGCTATGGGCGCTCATGCGCCTTTCGACGTGTCGAATGTGTTCATGAACCAAGAACTATCACAGATCATCCATGGACGGTAGAGCTCGTCACATAAATATTTCTCAGCGCTCGGCATGTCACGCGCCCGCCACTAGTCCGAAAACTATTTCATTCACCCCGGTCGACGTCCTCTCCGATGGCCATCGGCGGCGTCGGCCAGAAAACGTACCGGTCTGTCCGTGTCGAGTTCCCTGTATCAGGTACAACGATCTATCGTGTAGGCCATGACGACGTCCAGTTTCCGGCCGCTCTACGCGCGGTCCGACTCGGACGGGCGCGCAGAGCAGGACCATGAAACGGCCATCCGGGAGACGCAGCCGGAGGTGCACGCGACGGGCGTCGGCCGGCTGGGTTGGCGCTGGTTCCTCGCGTCCGCGATCGCCGCGTGCGTCGCGGTCGTTGCGCACGCCTACTTCTTGGGATGGACGACCCCCTTCGGTCTGTTCGGTAACGGAATCGACACCATCGTCTATCGGCACGGTGCGTACGTCGTTCAGCATGGCGAGCCGCTATACGAGTTCGCTTTGTTCGACATCGGACTACCGTTCACCTACCCACCGTTCGCGGCATTGGCCTTCGCCCCGCTCGCCCTACTCTCGGTCACGACCGCTGTAACGGTGGTCCAGGCGATCAATCTGTTCCTTGTCTACGTGGCCGTGGTCGCGAGCTGGCGCGCGCTCGGATATCGAAGCGCAACAATGTATCTCGTCAGTGTTGGATTGGCAGTGGCACTCACGTGGCTCGAGCCGGTTCGCATGACCATCTGGCTCGGCCAGATCAACCTGCTTCTACTGGTTCTCGTACTGCTCGATCTCACCCGCGGCGAGGGCAGTCGCCTCCGCGGTGTGGGTGTCGGCATTGCTGCAGGATTGAAACTGACACCCGCGTTCTTCGTGCTTTATCTACTGGCACAGAGACAGTGGCGGGCAGCAGTCACCGCGGTCGCCGCGTTCACGGTGACCGTGCTTGCCGGAGCGATCGTGATTCCGTCCGATTCGTGGAGATTCTGGACGTCGGCGATGATCGACTCGGAACGAATCGGCGCACTGGCCTCGCCCGCCAACCAGTCGATCCATGGCGCGTTGGCTCGACTGTGGCCGGGCAACACACCTCCCTTCACTGTGTGGCTGGTGCTCGCCGTCGTCGTCGCCGCTCTGGCGTTGTGGGTGGCGGCACGCGCACAGGCGGCCGGAAAGACGTTGCTGGCCCTGACGATATGCGGAATGGCCACGCCGATGGTCTCGCCTTTCGCATGGGGCCATCACTGGGTCTGGTGCATTCCGCTGACCGTCCTCGCTCTCGACTACGCCAACCGACGCCGAACCTGGTGGAGTTGGCTGGCCCCGATCGCCGTGACCACGCCGATGATTGCCTGGTACTTCACCGACTACCGCGGTATCAAGGCCATCGGAATCTTCATGTTCGAGGGCTCACCCTCATTCGAGTTCGCCGTCCAGTTCACCTATCCCGCGGTGTTTCTGGTGACCCTCGTCGTCGTTCTCGTCGCCCTGAGGATCAGGCCCACTGCGGGCCGTGACGATGCTCGCCGATAGGCGCACACGTGTCCGCCCGATGTTGCTGAGTCCATGACCAATTCGTGGAAACTCCTCTGCGCGTCTGCCATTCTTGTTCTCCTGGCCTCATGCGCCAGCAGCGAGATTGGCAAGCCCAGGTCCATGGACAGCGATGAGGTGACGCACAACCTGCAGCGCATAACCTTCACAATTCCGGATGGCTTCGCGTTCGAGCAGGGTGCGACACATTCGGAGTTCTCGGGTCAGCCCGCCTGGTCGGCTCGATTCGATGCGCCGAACGAACTCGGCAACGGGCTCACGCCGTCGGCGGCCAACCCGTCTTATCCTCCGCTTCGTCCCTTCACGTGCCAGTCGGTGCCCCCTGGCAGCTGGACGAGCGTGAACTTCACGTGTGAGTCGGAGATGCTGTCCACCTCTGCCGAGCCGAAGAGCACGACAGATCCGGTGACCGTCCTGCTCACCAGGGATGGGCAGCGATCATCTCTGTACATCTACTGCCAAGGTCATTGACGCTGCATCCGGCCGTGTCCGAGCCCCCGCCCCAGATTTCCAAACCGACTCGTCTGTCGAAATCGTGAGGACAGCGCTACGATCTTCGATACATCGGACCGAGCGGTCTTGGACATGGAGGGACACAATGCCGTATTTCGGTTTGCTGGTCATGCTGCTGTGGGTGTTCTGTCTGATCGACGCGATCACCGCAGACGAGGGTGGCATCCGCTATCTGCCCAAGATCGTCTGGATCCTGCTTATCGTCTTCCTCCCGTTCGCTGGGTCGTTGGCCTGGCTCGTTGCGGGCAGGCCAGTCGGTGCCGGAATTTGGGGAGGTGCGGGCGGGTCCGGTTACGGTCGCGCGAGCAACTCTGCGTATCCCGAGTACGAGACGCGGCCCGGGCGTCAGGCCGCCCAGAATCCGGAAGCGGATGCCGAATTCCTCCGGCAATGCCGCGAACGCGCCGAGGAACAGCGGCGAATCGAACGCGAGCGCCGTAAGCGCGATCTCGGGTTCTGAAGACGCTGCTCTCGACGGGATCGTGGGAATGCGTAGTTGATCAGCGCTGTATCGCAGGCGAATCGATGGTTCCCCATCTCGACGGTGGCAGCACGATGAATCTGGCCTTGCCGATTACGTTCCCGATAGGGACCGTTCCGCCCAGCTCGTCACGAGAGTGTGCTCTGGAATCGGCTGAGCCGCTTCGGTTGTCGCCCATCATCCACAGATTGCGGGCAGGTACGGTGACCGGCCCGAAACAGCGACCGGACTGCGGAACGGTTGCGCAGGTGAGCGTGTCCGCGTCGTAGGGGAAGTCGAACGCGATGTAGGGCTCGTCGAGTGGCTGCCCGTCGACCTCGACTCTTCCCTGCACATCGCAACACTGGACGGTTTGCCCGCCTGTTGCGATGACCCGTTTCACGAGGTCGTTCTCGTCGGGCGCGACGAGTCCGGCCCACGATCCCACGTCCTGCAACGCCTTCACTGCCGCATTGCTCGATCGGCTCGAGCTGTATCCCCTGTTCCACGACTCCGTCGGAGCCTTGAACACCACCACATCACCCGGCTGTGGGTCGGCGAATCGAAACGTCATCTTGTCCACCACGATTCGATCGCCCGTGCAACCGGGACAGCCGTGCAGCGTGGGTTCCATGGACTGCGAGGGTATGAGATAGACACGGCCGACGAATGTTTGCAGCAGCACACTCAGCAACAGTGCGACCACGACCAGAACCGTCAACTCTCTTAACCAGGACGGCACCCGACGGCGGGTCGCATCGGAATTCGCAGCGGCAGTCATACCAGCAGCCTAGGGCCACAAGTTTGCGTATCGTACTGAGCATGTTGTTTCTCGGCCTGCTGCTAGCCGCCATCAGCGCGGCCATGATGACTGTCGCGACGCTGCAGCTGTCACAGGTGAACGAGGGCCACTATCTGCCGGTGACCATCGGCAAATTCGCGGTGCGTTCCCCGCGGAACGTGACGGCCATCCGAGTGGGTGCCCAGGCCGTAGCCGTCGCGAGCGCGTGGATAGTGGCTGTCACGGTCTGGGACATCCCCGTCAATCCTGCTGCTCTCGCTCTTCCGGCCGCGGCTCTGATCCTGCCGATCGCTATCCCAGTACTGGTAATCACCGCCCAACACAACCGGCGCCTGACGACGTCGGGTATCTGACGCCGATTCACCTACCCACCATGCTGTTTCGGTTCATACTGGGCCGGTGAAACTTGTCGGATTGAGCGCGGTCGCTGTGGTGTTGCTCGCCTGCGCCTGCTCCCCCGTCGAAGTGGACGAGCCGAAGTCGCCAGTCGCATCGGTCAGACCGACGCAATTCGCCCCTCCGCCGCCGCCCATCACCGATGATGTGCCGACAGCAGCCCAGCTGACGTCTCTGTTCGCGGCGAGCGTCGACTACTCGATTCGCGAAGAAGATCGAGCTCGATTGTTCGACGGGCCGGCCGAGAACAACGTGCGGCTCGCACGCGCTTGGGGTGCTCAGCCGGATCCGCAACACATCGAGTTCACAACCGTCGCTTCGACCGGTCCCGACTCGGTCGAGGCCATGGGTGTCGGGATGGTCCGAAGTATGGAGGGTTACCCCGTCGGACCGATTCCCTTTGTGCGCTATGACGATCAGTGGAGAGTCCCGCGCGATGTTGCCTGCGGATTCGTGGGCGCGTTCGACGATCACGAGGCCTGCAAATGAGGCCGAACTGCGGCTCGTTCACTGAATCGGACTGAACCGCTCTCCGGCCGGAGTCAGTTGACCTCGGGCGCAAGGAAGTACGCGAATACGTAACTGATTGCGCTCAACCCAACCGTCACCATCAGCTGTATCGGCGGCTCCGCGGTGTCCGAAGCGACCATCCCCGAGGCAGCGCTTGCCCATGCCGAGAGTCCGGCAACGAATAGTGTCACCACTGCCGCAGTGCACAGGGCAAATCTGTGTCGCCATTGTTTGCGGCCGCTCGGTGGCCACGGCACCGCAGTCTTCAGTGCGTACTTTCCCCCGACCACTGCCGCGAATCCCACCAGCAGTCCAACGATTCCGCCTAGTACGGAAGGGATAGTCAGATCCCACCAATTGTCGTCGATGACCGGCGCGATGAGTACCGCAGCGTGACTGCGCCGCTCCCCGCGGCCACGCACAGCTCTCTGCCGACCCAGTCCATGGGACTCACCCAAACACATGGCCTCACGACCCTTGAATCGGGTGCAGCTGACCGCGCTGAGCGCGGCTATCTGCACCCGATTCACCACCGCCCGATAGCCGTCCTTACTTCAGATTCAGAGACGGCGCGGTCGAGCACGCCGAACTGCTCCGGCTGAGTCACGAAACGAGACTGAACCCCTCCGCAAACGCGCGCGCTTTTGTCGAATAACCCTCTCCGGCGGGCGAAGTTGGCGACGAATCCGCGCGCACCTGACGAATGCGCTCGCGTTTGCGCTGCCACGCCGACCCTCCACGGGCATCGACCTATGACCGCACCCGTTCGTTCGTGCGGCGGATGGCCTTCCATCCCGTGGGAGTGGCGACGGTGCTGATGATCGCGCCGAACATGATTCCCTGTGTCAGGGCCGACCAGTGGCCAGGGCTGTCACCGAACACCGGCAATTTGTAGATGATCGCGAGTACAGCCAGGAAGACAACAGCGCGCATAACTCGAACCCTACCTAAACCAACTCTCCGGTATCCTGGCTGAACGGGACAAATCAGACCCATACGAGGAGCCTGAGATGCAGAAGCCATTTCGCGAGTGGGTCATGACCGGCGCATTGAGTAAGAAGTGCGGCGCAACCCGGGCCGATTACATCAATGCACTCGCCCTCACTCCCGCAGTCGGTGTCGGCTTCCTCCTCCTGCAGTTATTGGTCAATTCCGGATCAACAGCCCTCGATATCGCAGCGGGATGCCTCGGCGGCACCGTCACCGGTTTCCTGTATCTCTATCTCGCGTATCGGGTCGATTCGCGCAAGAAGCCAGACCCTGCTCCCGCACCGACACTTGGAGCACATCCGACACGACTGTGAGGCACCACCCTCGTATCCGACTCGTACGCCGACTGGAGTAGATCGAGGCCTTCCGCAACAGGGGCGTCTACGTCGCTCTGGCAAAGGTCCACGCTCTCGCGGACCTTCGCAAACGCGCGCGCGTCTGCCGAACGCTCCCATAATTGCCACACCATTCCGGGGTTTTCTGCCAAGTGCGCGCGCGTTTGCGAACGATCCGGACCCGCACCTCGCCGCTCACCCCCTACCGGCGGATCAATGCGACTTTGTTGCACTGCAAGCGACTGCAAGCCACATTGATCCGTAATGGGGAGCCGCACGAGGGGTCAGCTTCGTTTCGACGAGTACATGCGTTCGTCGGCGATGAGGAGAAGTTTTTCGGGGCTGACGGGTTTGTCCCAGCTCCATCCGACGCTGACCGAGGCGGGTACCGGAACACCCTCGATGAGGTAGGGGCCGGCCAATAGCATTCGCACTCGGGCGGCGAGGCGTTCGACGCCGTCGGCCGATCGGGAGCTGCGCAGCAGAGCGACGAATTCGTCGCCTCCGGTGCGGCAGGCGATGTCTCCGGCGCGGAGGTTGGCGCGGATGCGGGCTCCGATGGCGGCGAGCAGTCGGTCGCCTACTGCGTGGCCGTATCGGTCGTTGACGGATTTGAAGGAGTCGACGTCGACGAACAGGATTCCGACTGGGTTACCACTGTCGGCTTCCTTGAGGGCCTGGAGTTCTGCCATCAACCGTCGGCGATTGGCCAGGCCGGTCAGGTCGTCGATCAGTAGTTGGCGTTCGAGTGCCGCCTCGACTTCCTTCCGGGCGGTGATGTCCTGGATCTGGGCGATGATTATGTCGCCGTCGTCGATGTCTCGTACCACGGTCGCGTTCCGCTGGACCCAGATGGTGGCTCCGTCCTTGCGGATGTATCTCTTCTCCGATGCCACGCTGGTGAACGTCCCGTCGGCCAGACCGGCGAGGTGTTGGTCTGCCATCGCGATGTCGTCGGGATGTGTCAGGTCTCGAAAGCTGTTCTGCAGCAGTTCTTCCGAGGTGTATCCGAGGAGATCGCACAGTGCTTTGTTCACTTGCAGCCAGCGGCCGTCGATCGTCAGTAGCGCTTTGCCGATGGGTGCGTACTCCATGGCGATCTGGAAGAGGCGGACGGCACGGTCGCGTTCGCGTTCTGCCTCGGCACGGGCGCTGACGTCGACGACCATTGCCGTGAATCCGACGACGCTGCCGTCGACGACATCGGGGACGTAGGTGGCTTGGGTGACGCGTACGACGCCGTTGACGTCGATGAGTGTGCGGTAGAACTGTTGCTGCTCGCCGGCGAGCGCTCCCGAGATGAAGGGCTTGTTCAGTTCGTACAGTCCCTCACCGAGGAGCTCGCTGATGTGCATACCGACCAGGCGCGCCGGCTCGATGCCGAAGTAATCGGCATAGACCTTGTTGGCGAAGACGTTGCGCTCCGAGCTGTCCCAGTAGCCGATCATCGACGGCAGCTGATCGATGGCGCATGCCAGTTGCCCCACTGGATACGTGCGCTGATCGGCCATTGACCACCCCTGGATATTCGTTGAGCCGACAACCGACAACGCTACAGAAAATAGCCCCTTCGTGGGGCGTTCGTCGGTGCATCTTCAATAAAACATATGAGTGCGCAAGTGCGCACTCGTATGTACAGTGAACGCATGCTTCGGCACAATCACACTTTTCGACGCCTGTTCACCGCGCAGGTGGTCGCGCTCGTGGGCACCGGGTTGCTGACGGTGGCGCTCGGGCTCCTGGCCTACGACATAGCCGGCAGCGCCGCCGGAGCCGTCCTCGGTACCGCACTGGCGATCAAGATGGTTTCGTATGTGGTTGTCGCGCCGATTGTTTCGTCACTGGTTAGCACGTTGCCGCGCAAGCTCGTCCTCGTCGCCGCGGACGCCATCCGAGCGCTCACCGCGCTGGCGCTTCCCTTCGTCGATCAGGTATGGCAGGTCTACGTTCTGATTTTCGTGCTGCAGGCGGCGTCGGCCACGTTCACGCCCATCTTTCAGGCCACGATCCCGTCCGTCGTGCCGGACGAGCAGCAGTACACCCGCGCGCTCACGCTCTCCCGCCTGGCCTACGACCTCGAATCACTGGTGAGCCCGCTGATCGCCGCCGCACTGCTGACGGTCGTCACCTTCCACACCCTGTTCGTCGGGACGGCGGTGGGGTTCGTCGTCTCCGCAGCGATGGTGATCGGCACAGCACTGCCGAAATACGCTGCATTGCCACACAAGAACCCATTCGACGGCATCGCGGCTTTCGTCCGGCAGCGGGAACTGCAGGGCCTGCTGGCACTGAACACCGTGGTCGCCGCAGCCACGGCTCTCGTCCTCGTCAATACCGTTGTCTACGTTCGTGATCTGTTCGGCGGCTCGAGCACCCAATTGGCCGTCGCCCTCGGCTGTTTCGGTGCGGGGTCGATGGCGGCGGCGCTGCTCGTTCCGAGAGCCCTCGAGCGGATCTCCGACCATCGCCTCATGCTCGCCGGTGCCGCCGTCGCTGTCGTCGGCACCGCAGCCGCAGCACTCGTCGCCACCCTCGGCGGCGGGCCGACCGCGTGGACCGCTCTGGCGATCACGTGGTCGATCCTGGGTATCGGCACCTCGCTGATCAACACGCCGTCGGCGAGGATCTTGCGACGAGAGTCGGACGAACACAGCCGAACCTCGATCTTCGCTGCTCAGTTCTCCCTGTCCCATGCGGCGTTTCTGCTCACGTATCCGTTGGCCGGTTGGGTCGGGGCGCAGTTCGGACTGCTCGCCGCGGCGACGGTGCTCACGGCCTTGGCTACACTTGCGGCACTGTCCGCAGCACGCCTGTGGAGTCGCTCCCGAATCCCGGTCGCCGCCTCCGCATGAGGAGACGCCGTCCACAAAGGAGACACCTCGATGCCACCGAAGAAGGTACAGCGCATCAGTCTCCATCACGAGGCACAACCCGATTCCGCGCGACTGGCGACGGCGACCGACACGTTCCGCATGCTGTCCGATCCCACTCGGCTGCACATTCTCTGGCTCCTCGATCGCGGCCCCGCCGACGTGAGCGCATTGACCGCGGCCACCGGCACCTCCCGTACTGCCGTGAGCCAGCATCTGGCCAAGCTCCGCTTCACCGGACTGGTCGAGACGCGCCGCGACGGGCGCAACGTCATCTACAACCTCGCCGACGGCCATCTCGCTCGGCTGGTACGGGAGGGCCTCAATTTCGCCGATCACAAGGTCACCGGTGAACCCCCGCACGAGTGACCTCCGAACCCCAACGCGCCCACAGCAGCCCGTCGAACATGAGACCATGCAGCATGAGTGACGGTGGCGCACGACCGAAGGCCGATGGCCGCAAGCGGCGGTGGGAACAGCACAACACCGATCGTCGACGCCACATCATCGAGGCCGCGATGACGGTACTGGCCCGTGACATCGCTCCCGGGGAGCGGCTGACCACTGCACAGATCTCGGCCGAGGCGGGCGTTCATCGCACCGGCCTCTACCGGTATTTCAACGACCGCACCGATCTCGACACTGCAATTCAGCGTGCCATCTGCAAGCAGTTGAGCGCGTCGCTGGTCGCCTCGTTCGCGTTGACAGGTACACCACGCGATGTGGTGCATCGCGTGGTGAGTACCTATGTCCGCTGGGTCGCCGAGCATCCCGCGTGGACGCGTTTCGTCGAGCAGGATGTCAGTGCCGAGTCGCCCAGCCCGCTCGAGGAGACCAACGCCCTGCTCGCCGAGCAGTTGGAGGTCAGCGTCGCGGCGTTCCTCGCGTTGGTACATGCGGATCTGTCGCCCGAGGATTGGTCGCTGGTGCGTCCGTGGGTCGCGGGCCTGGTCTCCGGATGCATGGGCGCAGTACGGAGTTGGAGCGGGCAGACCGAATCACGTACCGGGCTGGATCATTTCGCCACGTTCTTGGCCGACACCATCTGGCTGCAAGTCAAAGGACTTGGGGCATCCCGCGGAATCGCGATACCCCAAGTCCCTCTCGAATCGGTCACCGATCAACTGACAGCTCAGCCGAACGACGGTTCGCTGCGGTAACGGGACGGTCGGCCGTCGATTCCGAGGGCGCGCCACACCCGCTTGGAGACGCGGTTCATCAGTCCCAATTCGCCGGCGAGCATGCGAACGTCACCGAATGTGTCGCGCAATGCCTTTCGTGACGGCTCGCTGTTCCACCACACCGCATCGACTACCTCGTCGGGGATGTCGAGGTCGCGTCGCATCTGCTTGCTCGGCTTCATGATGACGTCGCACAGCAGCCGCATGATGACGGGCGTGAGTACCGAGATCGATGCCTTCTCGAAGGGACCGAGACGAGGAGCCTTGTACCGCAAATACTGATGCGCGAAGCCGATGTGGCGGGCTTCCTCGGCGATGTGAATCTGCATCACGCGCATCACCAACGGGTGGCCGACGGCACCGCTGCGCAGAATGCCCTTCTGCATGTGGTCGATCGGTTCTTCACCCGCGAGTACTCCGACGAAGAACCCGAACGGTGCCGAACGGCTGGCGAACACCGTGAGCATCGGAATGATCTTGCGAAACCATGCGGGCCCGCCGGGCACGTCGATACCGATGCGGTTCACCAACTCCTGGAACATCTGGGTGTGGTGGCACTCTTCGGTGGCCTCGTGCGTCGAATACCGGAATTCCGGTGAGTCGTTGGGCAACGTCAGCGCGTATTGCATGAGGCCGCTGATGAGGATCTGCTCGAACTGCAGTCCCACCTTGACCATGCTGGCCTGGCGATACATGCCGATGTGAATCTGCCGATCCAGGGGAAGCGACTTGTACCAATCGGTGTGACCGAGAGGATCCTCGTCCGGGAGTACCCACCGGGGATCGTTGGGAACGATCGCGTACTCGGGCTCGTCCCAGGGAATGTCGAGGAAAGCGTCGAAGTGCTGGTGCACCGATGCCGTCGACAAGGAGTGCAGGGTGTCTCGGTAGTGCGTTCGTGCGTCGTCGACTGCAGTCATGGTGGTCCTTCCGCCTGCGTCCCGAACAATCTTTACGCTACAGAGCGTCACATATAAATCCCATTAGTGCAACGGACCGTCGCAGATACTTACCGAAATGTTGCCGAAGACGACGAAAGCCGGCCGACGAATCGTCGACCGGCTTTCGCCAGGGGTCCTTACCTCACCAGTGCGGCAGCACCATCGACAGAAAGCCGAGACCGATGAGGACGCCGACGGCCCCGGTGCCGATGGCGAGCGCGGTATCGCTGCGTTCGGCGCGCGCCCCGGAGAGATCCGGGCTTCGATCCGCCCATAGCGCAGACACGATGGCGATCAGACCGGCTACGACGCCGAGGCCGGCGGCCCAGAACGACACGATCGACAGAGCGCCGAACATCACGGCGATCTCGGTCACCTGCGCGCGAGTGCGAATATGCCGATTCCACCACCGCGGCGGCACGTCGTCCATGTCGTGAGCGTCGAAATCGGGGGATGTCACTGTCACTGTTCTCTCCTTCCTCAGGCTCGCTGAGCTGGGGTTTGTTGCATTGAAGTATGCCCCTCCATTTTGGCACTCGACGCCCAAGAGTGCTAATCCCGATTTAGTTGCATACGCGTTATAACTGCGTAGGCTGCATACAAACACTACGAGGAGGCTTCATGAACATCGATCTCGACGGACGCACCGCATTGGTGTCCGGGTCAACGCAGGGAATCGGCCTGGCGATCGCAACGGCGCTCGCACGGTCGGGTGCCCGCGTGGTGGTCAACGGGCGCTCGCAGGCCACCGTGGACAAGGCCGAGCAGCAGATACTCGATACCGTTCCGGGCGCGCGTGTCATCGGGCTCGCCGCCGACCTCGCCACTGCGGAGGGCGTCGAGCAACTCACTGCACGCGTCCCCGCGGTCGACATCCTCGTCAACAACCTCGGTATCTTCGGGTCCAAGCCCGCCCTCGAGATCGACGACGACGAATGGCGACGCTATTTCGAGGTGAACGTGCTCTCGGCCGTCCGCCTGATCCGCACCTATCTGCCCGGGATGATGAAATTCGGTTGGGGTCGAGTGCAGAACATCTGTAGCGACTCCGCCGTGGTCATTCCCGAGGAGATGATCCACTACGGCATGACCAAGACCGCACTGCTGGCCGTGAGCCGCGGATTCGCCAAAGCTGCTGCCGGAACTGGAGTTACGGTCAATTCCGTCATCGTCGGCCCCACCCATACCGGCGGTGTCGAGGATTTCGTGGCCGAGCTCGTCGGCGACGAGCTCCCGTGGGACGAGGCCCAGGCGACGTTCATGAAGAACCACCGCCCGAACTCGTTGATAGGCAGACTGATCGAGCCCGAGGAAGTCGGCAACATGATCGTCTACCTGAGCTCGGAGCAGGCGTCCGCCACTACCGGTGGCGCTCTGCGGGTCGACGGCGGTTACGTCGATTCCATCCTGCCCTGACGCAGCGCTGTCAACCCTTGCGGCGGAGCATCTTTCGGCGGTACATGTCGGCGTCGGCCACCTGGGTCAGCGCGTCGAGTACGTCGGGTCCCGGGGAACCGACGGCGATGCCGTACGTGACCGTGACGACATGACCGTCGACGAGCTCCCGTGCGAGAGCGTCGATCTGCACCGCGTCGAGGCCGGCGACGAGGACTATGAACTCGTCGCCGCCGAGCCGGGCGATCACACTTCCGCCCGGAGCTTTCTCCGTCAGCGTGTCGGCGAGCCCCATGAGAATGCGGTCGCCCGCAGCATGGCCGTCCCGGTCGTTGACGGCTTTGAAGTAGTCGACATCGAACACGATGGCGGCGATGTTCTCCGATCGACGGGCCGCTCGGGCAGCGAGATTCGTCGCCGCGTCGACGGCACCGGCGCGGTTGAACACTCCGGTCAGAGGGTCACGCAGAGCGCCGGCGATCAGGGCGGCACCGAGAGCGCCGAACACCTCGGCCGCCGCGAGAATGCACACGACGTAGAGCGCGCCCCACAGCATCGGTGCCGGGGCGGGCGCGAGCAGCAATGCAGTGGCCGACAGCAGAGCCAGCGCCACACACAGGATCCGAGCCACGACGACGGGGTACGTCGCCCGCAGGTAAAGCGCGAGAAACATTGCGGGAATCAACGCCCACACCTGGGCAGCGAGGTACTCGTGGGACAGCATCGTCAGCGCTGGAGCCAGTGCCGCACATGCAATGGCTATCCCCTGCCGCACCGGGCCGGGCCGACGAGACAGGATCGCGGCAAACCCCACCGCAGCGACGACTGCGGCCCGCATCTCCCCCACAGCCCCTGCGCCGTTGGTATCGGTCCAGGATGCGACGAACGCCGCCGAATAGAGCGCCAGCTGTACGGCGAGAAGGGACGACAGAACACGACGACGCGAGTCCATCACCACCGACCCCGCGCTCGCCGGCTGCCTGTTTCGACCCGGAGACACAGCTCATCATCGCTGCCGAGCCCCTGGCGTTACCCGACCGCCCCGTACCTGTTGTGTCGACCACTTGATCAGCCGGGAAAGCCGGCACGCTGTGTGGCGGCTTCGACCGTCGGCGCTCGACCCGCCCACGCGCGAAAGTCGTCGCAACTAGGGAACGGCGGGTCGTGGCCGAGACACGTCTGCGACGTCCTGGCAGGGTATCGACTATGCCCTCGTTCCCTCACGTTCTGCATCCGAGTTCGGTGCATGGCACGGCGGGTCTACGGACGCGGCTGCTGAGGTACTTCCTGCTGGCCACGACCGGTCTGTATGCAACCGGGGTGATCTTGACGTTGCTGCCTCACGGCGATCGGGTGACGTCCGACGTCACCGGCGGTGTCGTGGCTGTCTGTTTGGGAACGTCCGGTGTCGTGATGCTGTGGGTTCGACCCGGTACCGCGGTGGCGCTCCGGCTCGCGTTGGCCGCGGCGATGGTGGCGACACCCGCCGTGATGGCGTTCCATCGGCTCGCGGCGGCGCAGAGCCAGTGTCTGATCGCGGCGATGTTTCTGGCGATGTACATCCGGGCGTTCCATCGTGACGGGCCCGGCAGAGCACTGGTCGGCATGCTCGTGGTCAGTGTGCTGTCGGCGGTGTGGGTGTCCCCTGCTCCGATGTACCCGATTTCGTACCTGATCTTCGGTGTTGCGGTGATCGCCGCAGGCGAGGCGTTCGGTGTGGTGACCAAGGCTCTCATCGTGGCGTCGTGCACCGATCCTCTGACCGGAGTGTTCAACCGGGCGGGATGGGAGATGGCCGCGGCGGAGGTGGCCGGCAACAGGGCTGCGGGGCTTCCGGTCGCGGTGGTGATCGTCGACGTGGACGACTTCAAAGCCGTCAACGATTCGGGCGGACATCGCGCGGGTGACGAATTGCTGATCGATCTGGCGCAGTCCTGGACACGCGCCGCTCCCCCCGACGCAGTGATTGCACGTCTGGGCGGTGACGAGTTCGCTGCGCTGCTGACCGGTCACGGCCATGACGTGGTCGACGAATTCGTCCGGGTCACCACCCAGTCGTTGCCCTACGCAAGTGTCGGAACAGCCGAGTCCACCGACCCACAAGAGCCGGTCTCGGACATCCTCGCCCGCGCGGACGAAAATTTGTACGGCGTCAAACGTGTTCGCCGAGAACACCGTTGAGAACTCGACGGAGGTCAATCCACCGATGCGACGGCTACACGCAGGTCGTCGGTGCTTTGAGGGACAGGTGCCGGAGCGCCGCCCGGCACCCCTCCTGAATCAGCTCCCGGCCACCTCGGTAGCCCGAGCAAGTCCGTCGACGAGGGTGGGCAGAAAGTACGGAATCGACAGAGCCGTCGGGCCTACTGCGGCACCGGCTTCCTGGCCCACGAATCCGGCCACTGCTCCCCCGGCGACCGCCGGAATCTGCCGCGTCACCGGTGAACCCGTGAATTCGGCCAGTGCGGCATCGGTGTCGACCTGGGTGAACACCACGTCGGCATCGATCTTCGAGATGTTCTCCGCCGATACGGTGGTCGAGAACGTCGAGTCGCCATTTGCCAGGGCCGTCACCGACGGGTCCGAGGTGAAGCCGAGATTTTCGAGCAACTCCACCCGCGGGTCGGAGGGCAGCAGCAGGTAGTAGACATCTGCGGCCTCGGACACGTAAGCGATTGTGCGGCCCTCGAACTCGGGGTGTTGCGAGCCTGCATCGGTGACCTGCTTGTCCAGATCGGCCACGAGATCACGAGCCCGGTCCGGCACGCCCAGCACGTCGCCCGTGGTGGTGATGACGTCGCGCCACGGCGTCGACCACAGCTCTTCCGGCGGGGCGATGACGGGGATTCCGGCGTCGGTCACCGCGTCGTACTCGGCCTGGGTCAGACCCGAATGCGGGGCCAGCAGAACGTCGGGGTCGGCGGCGAGCACCTTCTCGACCGTCAGCGCATCGGTGACGTTGTCCAGCAACGTCGGAGCGGGACCACCGCTCGCGTCGATGGCGTCGGAAATCCACGGATAGATCAGGTCGTCGCCGCCGCCGTATTCGGCCGACGGCATGGCCACCGGCACCACGCCCAATGCGAGCACGGCATCGGTGGTGCCGAAGCCCCAGGTGGCAATTCGCTCGGGCACGGCGTCGAGTGTGGTCTCGCCGTACATGTGTTGCACGGTCAATGGAAACGAGTCGGTGGACGACGCGGCGGGGGCGGAAGCGTTGTCGGCATCGGACGAGCTGCAGCTCACCAGGGCGAGTGAGGTGAGCACCGCGGCAGCGAGGCTGGTCAGTACACGATGAGTCATCAAAAGTCCTGTATGTCGGGGTAGTGACTAGAGGTTAGCCTTAGCTTTCCTGAACCGCGAAATCGGCCTCCCAGGAACCTCCCAGCCGGAGCCCAAGGTTCTCCCCGGAACTCCGCAGAGTATTGGCACTACCGAAACATCCAGTGCCACATCGAAGGAGACACAGCGCGATGCCTCGCATTCCCGAACCCACGAACACCCCCGACGGACCCGCGTACGAAGGTCGACTGCTCGACCGTCCCGACGAGGAGGTGGTCGATCAGGGTGCCGCTTTCGACATCACCACCCTTCTGACCCGCCGCCGTGTTCTGAGCATCGTCGGAGCCGGTGCCGGCGCACTTGCCCTCGCGGCGTGCTCGAGTACGTCGAACGCCGGAAGTACCACCACCACAGCTGCATCGACGACGGCGACCGCCGCCTCGGCCACGAGCGAGATTCCACAGGAGACCAACGGCCCGTATCCCGCCGACGGCACCAACGGCGTCAACGTTCTCGAAGAATCGGGAATCGTTCGCCGAGACGTGATGTCGAGCCTCGACGGCGGCACCACGGTCAGCGGTGTCCCCCTATCGTTCACGTTCACACTCACCGACATGGCGAACGACAACCGCCCCTTCGAGGGGGCAGCGGTGTACCTGTGGCAGTGCGACGCGAACGGCAAGTACTCGATGTACTCCGAGGGTGCCGAGGACGAGACGTACCTGCGCGGCGTGCAGACGGCCGATGCGAGCGGGAGCGCCACCTTCGACACCATCGTGCCCGGCTGCTACTCCGGCCGCTGGACGCACATGCACTTCGAGGTCTACCCCGACGCAGCGTCGGCAACAAACGCGGAGAACGCAGTTGCCACGTCGCAGGTCGCCTTTCCGCAGGAGATCCTGAACGACATCTACCAGCTCGACACCTATCCGGGCTCTTCGACCAACCTGGCCCAGCTCGGCAGTCTCGACAACGACAACGTATTCGGTGACGGCTACGACCTGGAGATGGGCACCTTCACCGGCGACCCCACGAGCGGCTACGTCGGTTCGCTGGCAGTCGCGATCGACACCACCACCGAACCCGCCACGAGCGCAGGGTCTTTCGGTAGAGGCGGGGGTGGCGGTCGACCCGCGATGGGCGGCGGACCTGCCGGAAGCGGCACCGCTCCCACCAACTGACCCTGCCCCCTGACACTACCTATCGAAGGAAACATCATGCTGCACAACCTCACTGGATGGCACGCCCTGGTCGTCCTCGCCATCGTTCTGCTCGTGTTCGGTTCGACCAAGCTCCCCTCGCTCGCCAAGGGTGTCGGCCAGTCGATACGCATCCTCAAAGACGAAGTGCGTGAAGACAAAGCGAAGGCATCGGCGACGCCCGACGACGTCTCGGTCCCGGTTCCGTACCGACACGCATCATGACTGCAGCCACCGCCGTTCGGGGTGCGATGCCCCTTGCCGGGCATGTGCGCGAGGCACGTCGACGTGCGATCCGTGCGGCGGTGTCGCTGCTCGTCGGCGTCGTGATCGGCTTCGCGACCTCCGATCGGAGTCTCGACATCCTCCGCGACCCCGTCGAGGAACTGGCGCTGTCCCGCCAGGCCAGCCTCAACTTCGAGACCGTGACGGGCGCATTCGATCTCCAGCTGCGGATCGCACTGTTCACCGGGATCATCGTGTCGAGTCCGGTGTGGTTGCGGGAGATCTTCGCTTATCTCACTCCAGGATTGACCCGTCGCGAGAAGAAGTACGTTCTCGGTTTCTCCGCGGCTGCCACCCCACTGTTCGTCGCCGGGTGCGCGTTCGGGTTCACCATTTTCCCTCGAATGGTGAGCGTGCTCGCGGGCTTCTCCTCCAACGAGGACAGCACCATCCTCAACGCGTCGTACTACGTCGATTTCGTCATGAAGATCGTGCTGGCAACCGGTATCGCCTTCGTCCTGCCGGCAGTGTTGGTGATGCTGAACTGCCTCGGGGTCGTCTCCGCGCACAGACTGCGCAGCAGTTGGCGGGTCAGCGTGGTGGCGATCGCACTGTTCAGCGCGCTGGTCACCCCCGCAGCCGACGTGCTGTCCATGTTCCTCGTCGCGCTGCCGATGGTCACCCTGTTCGGCGCGGCTCTCGCGATCACCGAGATACACGACAGACGATCGTCCAGACGTGCTATTGCACAGGAGAATTCATCATGTTCGGCCTGACATTCGAGAAATTGTTCCTCGTCGCGATCATTGCGGGGTTCGTCCTCGGTCCGCAACGACTGCCCGGCTACGCCCACCGACTCGGACGGGCGGTGCGCACGCTCCGGCACTTCGTCGACAGCACCCGCAGCACAGCGGAGGCCGAGATGGGCGTTCCGCTACGGCGCAGCGAGTGGGAGTCGTTGGACCTCAAGCAGTACGACCCACGCCGCATCGTCGCCGACGCACTGCGAGAGAACGACGCTCTGCGAGAGAACGATACGGGGACACCGGCCGATCCAGATCTGGTCGCAGAGGCCGCCCGAGTGCGACCCGGTCAGAAGTATCTGATCACCGGACCGTCGTCGCATCCGCGTCGCGTGCTCATCGAGTCACTGCCCGAGAACGACCCACGCCGGATCGCTTCCGAGACGTCGACGCGCGAGAATGCGTGCTGAGGCGGTAAATTGTCGCTCAGCAGCCAGGACTACAGGAGTGTGAACGCCGATGTCCGATCACCGTGCACACGAGTTCGAGATCCCCACGATCGACATCGGCCCCTTCGCCTCGGGCAGAACCGACGACGCGGCGGCCCGAACTCGTGTGGTGGCCGAGATCGACGACGCCTGCACCCGTTCCGGATTCATGCAGATCATCGGACACGGCATCGCAGACGATGTGTTCGACGGTCTGGCCCGAGCCATCGACTCGTTCTTCGCCTTGCCGCCGGAGACCAAGAACGAGTACCGGATACCCGATGCGAATCGCGGGTACAGCCCACCCAAGAGCGAATCACTGAGCCTCACTGTGGGAGTCGAGTCGGCGTCACGGATGAACGACTTCTTCGAAGCGTTCAACGTGGGGGTCGAAGCGCGGTCCTTCGACTCCCTGGACCTGGACGAGTCGGATTACGGGATCAACGTCTGGCCCGACGAGCTGCCCGATTTCCGCCGCGATGTCGACAGGTATTTCGCCGAGGCATCACGGGTCGCCCGCACTCTCACCGACATCTTCGCTGCCGCGCTCGAACTCCCGGCCGACTTCTTCGACAACCTCACCGACCACTCGATCGATGTGCTGCGGATGAACAACTACGCCCTGCCCGAGGGCACGGTGACCCTGGACGGAGAACTCACCGGGATGGGAGAGCACACCGATTTCGGGATCGTGACGGTGTTGTGGGCCGACCAGGTGGCAGGCCTTCAGGTGCTGGGAACCGACCACGTGTGGCACGACGTCGCTCCTCGCGACGGAGCGCTGTTGGTGAATCTGGGGGATCTGACTGCGCGGTTGACCAACGACCGGTGGCTGTCCACTCTCCATCGCGTCAAGCCACCGGTCGTCGACGGCACCATCGTGCGTCGGCGGTCGGCGGCGTTCTTCCACGACGGCAACGTCGGCGCGGTGATCTCCACCTTGCCGTCGCACCTCGACGCGGATTCCGGCCTGGCGTACGAGCCGGTGTCGGTCCGTGATCACATCGCCGCCAAGCTCGCCGGCTCGCGGCAGGGCAAGGCGAATGTCGGCGCGGTCCGCGAGGCCGCACGCGTACGCGCGGCGGAAGGCCGATGACGGACGCGTCGGTCAGTCTTCCGACCTCTTGAGCACGGCGATGCACGTCAGAAACACGATCTTGATATCGAGCCAGAGGGACCAGTTCTCGATGTAGTAGTTGTCCCATTCCGCGCGATCGGCGATCGGGGTCTGACCGCGTAGTCCGTTCACCTGAGCCCATCCGGTGAGACCTGCTTTGACGCGATGCCGCTCGCCGTAGCGTCTGATCTGTGCAGCGAACAGGTCGACGTATTCCGGCCGCTCGGGACGGGGGCCGACCAGACTCATGTCGCCGCGGATCACATTGATCAGCTGCGGAAGCTCGTCGAGCGAGCTCTGCCGCATGATCTTGCCGATCCTGGTACGTCGGTCCACGCCCTCCACACCGCCGGGTGCCGCTCCCTCGCTCCGGACGAAGTCTGCGTCGGAATCGCGTGGTGGGCGCATCGAACGGAACTTCAAGCAGTCGAACGGAACTCCGTCTCGGCCGATTCGTTCTTGCGCGAAGAAGATCGGCCCAGGCGAACTGGCACGCACGAACGCGGTGAGCACAAGGAAAACCGGTGACAGCAGCAGCAGAGCCACTCCCGCAGCGATCCTGTCCAGTGCGCCTTTGAGGACGAACTGCCATCCTCTCGGATCGACGTGTCGCAGTACCATCAGGGGCAGCCCGCCGAGATGTTCTATGCGCGCGTGCATTCCGACGGTATCGAACATGCGAGGGACGAGCCAGACGCGTGCACCGGCATGCTGTGCTGCGCGGATCGCGTCCACTATTTGTTCGTGCGGAGCAGACGCGAACGCGATCACCACTTCCTCGACCCGATGCGCCCGGAGTATCCGAGTCAGATCCGTGAGCGGTCCCAGATGCGGCAGCTCCTGTTGCAACGAAGGATCGGCGTCGGAGACCGAATCGACCGACCCGACGGGATCCATTCCGTATTCGGAGGACTGCCTCATTCTGTTCGCCAGTTGCTCCGTGACCGGACCGCTGCCGACGATGAGGGTGGGTGCACTCGCATGATGTTTCGCGCGGAGCCAGCGCTGTCCCCACGCACGGGCCAGGCAGGCGATCGCGAGTGCAACAGCTGCGCACAGCCACACGCGGACCATGACCGGGCCTGGGGCGTAGGAAGTCCCGATGGCCAGGATCAGGGCGAGCGTGATCAGGGTTGCGAAAGCGACGGCGGATTGAACCGGGCCGATTTCATCGATGAAATTTCGTCGAAGCCCACGGCGGTACAGCTTTCTCGACGCGAGGAGCACAAGGACAGTGGGCACGAACAGCCATGGGTACCAACCCAACGCAGCGACGCTGCCGGAGCGCCATTGGACACCTTCGGCCACGCCGATGACGGCGGCGAACACGTCCACGGAAGCGGTGAGGATCGCACGAACAGGGTCGGTCCGTACTCGATCCGATACGTTCCTCGTGAAGCGGGCTTTCACCGACTGCGGCGTCGATATCGTCATCGTCGATCCGTGCGAATTCGACACGATATCCGGTCCTTCCGATGTTCATGCCCTCAGAGCGGTGCGCCGTTCGGCAGTCGACATTTCGAACACCACAGACATATCACCCTTCGCGATCTTCCGGCGGGCAACGCCTGCATCGTCACAGCCGAAACAGGGACGCCGTCAACGAATTCGCTGCTGAATGAGCCATGCGATGTCTTCGAGGGTCTTCACATGACCGGGCGTCCATTTACGCGGACGGTAATCCCACACATCCAGAATACCGACGGTGAAACCCGCATCGGACTTGATCGGAGTCGCCATGTAGGCAATCAGCTCCGAAGCCGCGCCCATGGGCAGCGTATGCTCGCGAATGTCTTGAGCCACCAATGTTTCGCCGGTTTCGACCACGACACGGCAGGCCGACCGTTCGACCGCTACGGTCTGCGGCTGCGTTGCCGTTCCCGTGGTTCCGACGCTGGCTTTGATGAATTGAGTTCGGTCGTCGACGAACGAGATCGATGCACCCTGCGCTCCCATCGCTTGCAATGTCATCCGGGCCAGTTTGTCGAATTGCTCGTCACGAGGACTCCCGATCATGCCGGTGGCTCGTACGGCGGCGAGCCGGTCCACATCGCCGATCTGCAGGTAGGTCTGTGGCGGTGACGTCGAATCGGGATCGGACAACTCGATATTGTCGGATTCGAAACTACGGGCGTCCGCGAGTACGGCGGCCACTTCCGGTGAGGACTCTCGTTCGAGTTCGGAGACGAGCCGAGTGATGATCGCCCGACGTGCGTAGGTGTTGAGAGACTCGCCGGCCTTCCCGGCATGGTCCGCCAACAATCTGTTGATTCGGTTTCCGAAACCGGTTTTGCCTAAGTCCACAAATCGAACGGTAGTTCAATCTGCATCTATGTGCGTTACGTCGGCAAAACGAATTGAACAGCACGCTCGGTCCGTTATCGGAATTGTTCAGCGGTGAATGACCGAGAGGGCATGTTCGCGGGCCGGACCACTCAGACGACGGTTCAGCTCCAGGTCGGCAATCAATTTCACCACCGACGCCGCCGAGAGCCAGTTGCTCTCGGCGCGTGCGTACAGACCGAACAGGGTCACGATCAGTTGGCGTCGCTGGATTACGGATGCTTCTGCGACGACGTCCGTCACCGCCGCGTCCGCGTCGTCGGCGATTGGCATATGCACACCGTAATCGAGCCGTTTTGCTGCGACGCACGGCAACCGTCGTGTTCACTATCCATGTCGTCGAGCAGTGTGCCGTCATCAACCAAGCACGCCGAGAGCGTCCCGGTTCAGGCGCTGCGCTCTCGGGGCAATCCTGCGGACACGATCCGGCCGGAGTCGGCGGTTGTCGCGGGAGAATCGATCGCTCGATCACCGGTCCGAGCGACCCGGTCGATCACCGCGGCCAAGTGCTCGAAGTACCGTCGCACCTGATACTGCGCAAACGGGGTGTCCGGGGTTTGGCTACCGAGATACACGCTGTCGTGATCACGATTGATCCAGAGCGATGCATTGCCGGTCCGTCCCTCGCCGGTGAAGATCACGCCGCGATCGTAGGCGTCGTCACCGCAGCCGGGGAACCATCGGAAGTCGATGTACGACAGCATGTTCGGAGCGGTGACCACCGCCTCGGGTGATGCACCAGCAGCCATCATGGCAGCCATTGCAGCCCCTACCGGTACTGTCGCGAGCTTTTTGGCGCGGTCGTAGCCGGCATTGGCACGCGGGACGAGATCGCGGAATGTCGATGCACCGGCCACGGCGAATTCCACCGGCGCAAAGGAACAGATCCACCCTTGGTCGGCCGCATAGGTGGGAAGCATTGCGCGGCAATCGAACACGGTCATGCCGTAGTAGTTGTCGACTCCGCCGAGTTCGTGGTCGGTGATCGCCAGGGCCGCGTAGATTCCGGCGAGGAATCGGCCACCTGCAGCTTTGCAGGCGCGGTCGAAACCGGCAATGCCCTCACGATCGAGCAGCGGGAGCTCGATCGGCTTCACCGGTGCCGTCTCGCCCGGGGCCAGGCCGAGGTCGAGGGCGAACCGGGGCATCTGCAGATCGTTTCGAGTGAATGTGTCTTTCCACGCTGCGAACTCCGGCGTGCCGGCGACGTGTGCGCCTGCCAGTGTCGCCTCGATCTGCGCGTACTCGGCGAAGCCGCCCGAAGTGGACTCGATCACCGGCGGCGATGTGTCCGCGGGGTCGGCAAGAGCTCGGCGGTACAACCCGACGATCTCGGTCAATGCCAATGCCTGCGACGAACCGTCGCTCAGTGCGTGGTCTGCACCGAAGAAGATCGAGAAGTCGTTCTCGCGGACGATCGCGCCGAACGCGAAACCGGGGTACGAGTCACTGCGAGTCTCCGCGCCCAACCGCGCACGGATGTGGTCGTGGACGTCCGCGGCGCTCGGTAGTCGCGCTCCGACGGAGGCCTCGAATTCCACCGCGTCTGCTGGAAGGGAGCGGCTCACCACGTCGCCGTCCTCCACGTCGAACCACATCCGAAGGATCGAATGACGCGCGACGAACTGCGTCAACGCACTGGTCATCGCCTCCGTGTTCAGCACCCCGTCGAGAGTGGTTCCCGACCCGATGTACGACAGGTGAGGGCGACCGTTCCGCGCCGAGACGTGGGCACCTCGAACGTGGTTCTCGGCCAGGAACGTCAGGCCTCCGGACGTCGGCGAGACATGGGCGGTCCTGGCGACCGAGTCGGCGGTCGGGTGCCATTCGATCGTCGTACCGGGAGTCGAGTGCCACGAATCGAGCGCGGTGATCTTCACTGTTTCCCTCTCGTCAGGCTATTTGCACGTCGGCCGCACCTACGGATTCGACACCGACAGGGGCGTGGACTCCTGCGTCGATCACCTCGAACATCGTCTCGAAGGTGGAGACGACGAGGTCCGTCACGGCCGCTGTCGCGGCATCGTCGGCCGGGTGGCGCGCCGAGACGGTGATGCCCTCGGCGGTCCGAGCCACCCAGATGTAGACCTCGGACTCCGACCTGGCGGCACTGCGCAAGGTCTGCGCCCGCCTCGCGGCCCAATCCGCAGCTCCGGCGACGAAACGAAGATCGAGGTAGGAGACGACGAACTGCGGTTCGGCCACGGTGCCCAGCAGTTCCGCCACACGCGGGAAGGGGACTCGGGAGAGCTTCTTCGCCTCGGAGATCCCGGTGGCAGCGGCGCTCAACGCGTCGGCGAAGGTGCGCGCGTGTCGGACGTCGACCTCGAGCGGCCCGATGCCCACGTACCACCCGACCGACTCCAGGAACCTGGCCTCGTCGCGGGTGTGCAAAGGCATCACCAGCCGAAGAGTCGATTGTCCGGTCAGTCGGCGGTGGGCCAGTGCCATCGCTGCCATGACCGCGGTCTGTGTCGTGTGACCGGCAGCCCGGCATACCGCGTTCACGGCACCGACTCGATCCCCGTCGGCCACCGGTAGCGCCCATCCCCGCTGGACAGCGTCCACCGGACTCAGGAAGCTGGGCCGCGAACGCGTCGCCGCTACCGATGACAGTTCGGGAAACCCCCCGGTCGTGGCGAGGAAATGCCGCCATCGTTCGACGGCTTCGTGCTCTCCCGTCACTTCGTTGCCCATGGTGCGGTTTCGCGTGCTGAAGTCCACGTGACTGCCGATATCGGGCAGCTCGACCGACTCGCCGCGCAACTCGGCGTCGTACAGCCTGGACAGCTCACCGATCGACAGCAGCATCGAATACGCGTCCATGACCGAGTGATCGGCGGCGAACACGAGCAGGAAGCGATCCTCCAGAACATCGGGCGTGTCCGAGACGGTGACGACCATGCAGTGCGGCCATTGCAGTGGCGAGAGTTCGCCGTCGAACATGTCGGTCAGTGTTGTCGCAATGGCGTCATATTCGATCCAGCCGAGGTCGGTGGAATCGAAGCGCAGGCGATCGGGTGCACAGGTTCTTCGGACGAGATGTTGATTTCCCGCACCGTCTTCTGCAACCGTCGCGGTTGTTCGGAACACTTCGTGGCGGCGATGCCACGCCAGTAGGGCTCGGTTCATCGCTGCGGTGTCGAGATTTCCCTGTACCTCGAAAACGGCTCCGAGCCACGAGCTTTCTGCTCGTCCGGAGACAGCACGACGCACGTAGGTTTCGTGGTCGTACGCGAGAGGGCGATCGTCGGGATCCCACCGGAACGTGCCGGAGTCTGCTTGGGGAGAGAACTTCGTAACTCTCCCCCCGGGGAGCTGATAATCAGCGATTTCGGTGAATTTCACTGCTCGACACCTGCTTTCCGGCGACGCGCTGTCCGTGGGGAAAGCGTCGGAGTATCACTTCGTCAATGGTGCTGTCCACGTGCGGATTCGGTGAGTTCGTTTCGGGTACTAGAGGGTTCGGGTCATAGCGCTGCGCTGCACATTCGGACGTGACATCCCCAATTCTGCTGATTGTCAACAGTATCGAGATCATCAGCGACGGCGGTGTCTGTACCGAGCATCGACCTCAGGAGCTGCCACGTCCAGTGGAGTGCAAGTGGATTTCGTCACTACGGGAGATGCAACGTGATCATGTCACAACCGGGCGGTGATGCCGACCCGCCGAAATGCGAAAACCGCTGGCTCGACGCTGATTAGTCAACGTGAACAACATGTTTCAGCGATGTAAAAGCCCCCGATGAGGCCGTGTTTCACTGGCGACTTCCGACCGGGTAGTCCGTACTCCCTGCGCGGTGATGCACCGACCACCCGTTACGAACAGCGCACGGATGCAACGCTTCTCCCCCTGCAACGTCGATGCCGATCTGTTGCGCAGCGTCGTTCGCGCCTATAACGTTCGACCGACAAAGCCCAGGTGCCAACACCGAACCGAGGTGCGACGACCACACCACATCACTGTCCGCCGGAAGACGACGTTCGACTACTCGTCGACCGACGGTCACAGCACGGGAGTAGGCGAATGACCGAGTCCGAATTAGCCATTGCGGCATCAGGTTTGACTCGACGGTACGGCTCGACCGTGGCCGTGGACCATGTCGACCTCGAGGTTCCTGTCGGCGGAGTGTTCGCCGTGCTCGGCACCAACGGTGCGGGTAAGACCACCACAGTGCGGATGCTGGCAACACTGGAGCGACCGGATTCCGGTTCGGCCACAGTCTTCGGACACGACGTGCGTACCTCGGCCGGAATCGTGCGGTCGATGATCGGCGTGACCGGGCAGTACGCGTCGGTCGACGAAGACCTCACCGCGGAGGAGAACCTCCTCATCTTCGCCCGGCTCGTCGGCGCATCGCGGCGCCGTGCACGTGCTCGCGCCGCGGAACTGTTGGACGAGTTCGGGCTGGGCTACGCCGCGCGGCGACAGGTCCGTGGTTTCTCCGGTGGTATGCGCAGACGCCTCGACCTCGCCGCCTCGATGATCACCCGCCCACGCCTGCTCTTCCTCGACGAGCCGACCACCGGGCTCGACCCCCGAACGCGCGCTCAGATGTGGGACACGGTGCGAGCGATGGTGGCAGCTGGGTCGACTGTGCTGTTGACAACCCAGTATCTGGACGAGGCGGACGCCCTGGCAGATCGGGTCGCGGTCATGGACCGCGGCAAGGTGGTTGCGGACGGGACCGTGGACGAACTCAAGGCCAAGGTCGGCGGCAGCTCGGTGAAACTGACCCTCGTCGACTCGACACAGGCGGCCGCTGCGGCACGAGCGTGCGCTGTCTTCTCGTCGGTCGAGGTGACCGTCGAAGACGACGGGAGCATCGTGTCCGTGCCCATGCCGGACATCGAGCGTCTTCCGGAGATGCTCCTCGCGTTGCGCTCGTTGCAGATCTCGGCGAGCGCGGTCAACGTGGCTCGGCCGACGCTCGACGACGTGTTCTTCGAGTTGACCGACGCACCACCCCGCAGCCCGGCCACCGTCTCGAACATCACCGACACGAGAACGACGAACAAGGAGCCCGCCGCGTGAACACGACGACACCGACGGATGCTCGTAGTCGTCGAGACCGGAGCATCACCGATACGGCCCTCCCCGGTGATGACACTCCGCGAAACGCGCAACCTGTGTCCGCGGCACTGGCGCAGTCGATGACCATGACGTTTCGTGGGTTGCTCAAGATCAAGCACAATCCCCAACAGATGTTCGACGTCATCGTCCTACCGATCGTGTTCACGGTGATGTTCTCGACGATCTTCGGTGGGGCCATCGTCGGCGATGTCGACAACTACCTACCGCTGCTGATCCCCGGGGTGCTCGTGCAAGTTGCCGTGGCCGCGTCGGTCGTCACCGGCGTGCAGCTTCGCGAAGACCTCGACAAAGGGGTCTTCGACAGATTCAAATCACTGCCCATCGCACGTATCGCGCCTCTCGCCGGCGCATTGTCGGCCAACGCTTTTCGATACGTCGTGGCCACCGTGATCACGGTCGGGGTCGGCGTCGCCATGGGCTATCGCCCGAACGATCCTGCCGGTCTCGCACTCGCCTGCCTGCTGGTGGTCTCGGTCGCGTTCACGCTGAGCTGGATCTTCGCGCTGGTGGGAGTGCTGCTGGACAAGGCGTCCACGGTGCAGGGGGTCTCGATGCTCGTTCTGATGCCCATCACCTTCGTCTCCAACGCTCTGGTCCCGATCGACACCATGCCCGCATGGATGCGCACGATCGCAGGTGCCAATCCGGTCTCTCACCTGGTGTCGGCGGTGCGCGGACTTGCCGATGGCACCGACGCGGGTCTTCAAGTGGCGTACACACTGGTCGGAGCGGCCGCAGTCTTGGCCGTATTCGTCCCGGTCACACTGCGCGTCTACATGGCCAAGACCTAGGGCCGGCCGGATGAAGGGGGATTCCACGATGAGCTCGAACGGACCGACAGAAGCGACAGGAGTGGTTGTGGGCGAATCGATCACGATCGACGAGGACACCGAACCGACCATGGAACTTCTCGCCGAGCGGCACGCTCCTACGCTCTCGGTGGTGGTACCGGCGTTCGACGAGGAGGACACGATCGCAGCCTGCCTCGAACGTTTGACGGCGCAGTCCGACTACATCGACGAGATCGTCGTGGTGGACAACAACTCGACCGATCGGACCGTCGAGATAGTGCTCGAGCTCGCCCAGCGCCACCCCGAAATTCGGTTGATACACGAGGCCGAGCAGGGCCTGGTCTATGCCCGCAATGCCGGAATGGACGCGGCAACAGGTGATCTCATCGCTCGCATCGATTCCGACACGATGGTCGGCGAACAGTGGTCGCGGACTGTCGTCGACTTCTTCGCCGCCGACATCGACCGAACGTGGTCGGCGCTGTGCGGTCGCGGTGAGGCCTACGACGTGCCACTGTCGGGACGATTCGACAAGTGGAAGATCAAGTTGCATCCACTCGGCGACCGCGGACCCTCCAACGAGGTCAAGGAGATTCCCGTCCTGTACGGCTCCAACATGGTCGTGCGGCGGGAGGTGTGGAATCGCATACGCACACGGGTGAGCATGCGGCGGGACATATTCGAGGACGTCGACATGGGGTTGTGCGTGCAGGACGAGGGCGGTCGTAACGCCTTCCTCGCATCGTTGACCGTGGGTGTATCGCCCAGACGCATGCAGAGCAGCCTCCCGGAGTTCGTCCAGTACATGAGCTTCCTGCCGAGAACCTTTGCCCTGCACCGCAGGTATTCCTATACCGCCGGTACCGCGCTGATCTACGTCCCGGCCCTGACGGTGTTGCACACCGGCCGATTGCTGATGCTCCGGCTCTATGATCCCGAGACGGGACAACTCGATCCGAGACGACTGATGCAGCGCACCGCGGTACCCACGCGCGCGCTACCGTGAGCCACCCGCGACCCGCTCGACCAGATCGACGGCGCGGGATACAGCGAACGACGGCGCGACCAATCGTTCACGCAATCGGTTTGCAGCGGAGAGCCTGTGGGGAGACAGCGCATCTCGCAGCACATCGGTGAGCCGTGTCGCAGTCACCCGGGACAGAGGAAGCGAGGAACCGACATGTGCGGAGGCAACAGCTCGCCCCCAGATCGGCTGATCCGCACCGATCCAGGTGACGACAGTGGGCAACCCCGCGCGCAACGACGCCGCAACGGAGCCGGCACCACCGTGGTGGATCGCTGCTCGGCATCGGGGCAGAACAACATCGTGATCGATGTGCTTCACCACTCGCACCCGATCGCCGAGTTCACCTGCATTACCGAGGAAGTCGCTCCATCCCCCGGCCACCAACAAGCGCACTCCCAGTCGGTCCGCGGCGGCCACGACAGCCTCGCCCAGTCGATCGGGATCTTTCGGAAGCATGCTCCCGAATCCGACGTACACCGGCGCGTCCGCGGCACCGATCCAGTCGGACAGATCGTCGTCCGCGCTGATGTCGCCCACGCCGGCCCGAGCCGACGCAGGCAGACCGAGAAAGCCCACCAACGGTCGTCTCTCACCCCATTCGGCGACGAGGCCAGGAAACAGAGCCGGGTCGTACGCCTGAATCTCGGGGACACCGGTCGCGGCGATCGCGGTTGCGAACGGGGTTCGCAGAGGCCCCAAGCCCAATTCGGAACGCAAATCGTTCTCCGCTCGCTTCGACGCCTTCCACAACAGCCACTCCACCAGAGTCCAACTCGCCGACGCGATCGGACCGGACACATCGACACCCGCTTGCGACAACAGGGACGTGGTGGAGTTTCGCCGGATCGGGCACAGATGCAGGGGCACGTGGGGAATGCCTCTCACCTGCGAAACATTGTGTGCTCGTTCCTGTCCCGCGCTGGTGGCGATGATCGCGTCGGCATCCACGCTGGCGTCGAGCAGAGCCTGCTGCATCTGCCGGCCACCGCGAACGGTGATCTCGGTGGCAGCCGCCAACCTGGCGCGCGGATCGGCGGACTTGAGCCGAGTGCGGACTGCATCGGACTCGAGCACCGCACGGGTGCTGTCGCCGTACACGGACGTGGACAGACCCGCGCCGGTACCGAATTCCTGCATGTTCGGGGGCGCGAGCAAGACAACCTCGTGACCGTGCGAACGCAACTCGAGACCGATCGCCACCGCAGGCTGCACATCGCCGCGGCTTCCATTGGCCGCCAGAACGAACTTCATACGCTTCCCTTCGTTCCCCGGTGCTCGGTGAGCCCGATTAGTCTAAGCGACAACACCCGATATGCCTGTGCGAAACGAAAGATGGTGCTGTGTAGTGCAATACCCCGGTACGGCGCAACACTTCGGTACGACGAAGTGAAGATCGCCTTCGCCATCAACGGCACTCGCGGCGACGTGCAACCTGCCGTCGTGCTTGCCGCTGCCCTGACCGAGAGGGGACACGAGGTCTCGGTGGGAGTGCCGCCGAATCTCGTCGATTTCGCCCGTGGCTGCGGACTCGTGGCAACGCCTCTCGGCCCCGACACGCGGACACACATGAAGATGGTCACCGAGGCGCGGACCGAGGCGGGCCGAAACCCGTTGCGGCAGATGCGAGCCGTCGCACGGATGCGTGATCTCGGGTACGCGGATCTGATCACCGACCTGGGCGACGTCGTAACAGGTGCCGATGCCATCGTCACCGGTTTCACCACCGAACAGATCACGCTCGCGTACGCCGAGAGTGCCGGTGTCCCGCTGATCTCGTTGCACCACGCACCTGTACGCCGCAACACCATCCACGGCCCGCTGCCGAGCCTGCACGTGGGAGGCGCACATACGGTTCGCGCTCAATGGTGGCTCTTGGACCGGCTTTTCGGCCTCATGACCCGACGCCGCGACGCCCTTTTGCGCGAGCGTCTCGGCTGCGCTCCGGCCCGCCGATCGCCGGCCGCTCAGCTGGTCGCGGCACCCGGAATCGAGATCCAGGCCTACGATCCGTTGTTCGCAGTACGGAACGACCCGGTGTGGGACGCCGACGCAGCCCGCCGGCCACGTCCGGTGGTCGGATTCCTCGAACTGCCGGGAAAGCTTCGCGTCGGCCTCGACGAGATGCACTCCACCGAGGAACTGTCGGACTGGTTCGATGCCGGAGATTCCCCGATCTACGTCGGATTCGGCAGTATGCCGGTCCGCGATCCGGCAAAGATAGTCGACGCAGCTGTCACCGCGACACGTCGGCTCGGTCGCCGGCTCCTGCTGTGCGCCGGGTGGAACGATCTGCCGACGGATTCGGTGGTCGGAGACGACATCCGCGTGGTCGGGGCCGTCGACCACGACGCTGTGTTCGGTCGGTGCGCGGCAATCGTCCACCACGGCGGCGCGGGCACCACGGCTGCCGCAGTGCGGTCGGGGACTCCGTCGGTGATCTGCTGGTACGGCTCCGACCAGCCGTTCTGGGGTCGTGAGGTCCAGCGGCTCGGTATCGGCACGACGCTGCCCGTGCGGCAACTCGACGCCGATCGCCTCACCGACGCGCTTACGCACGTCCTCTCCCTCGGGGCGGGAGACGCGACCACCACTGCGGCAGCCCAATTGACATCGGGCGACGTCGCACTGGCGCGGGCAGTCCGTGAAATCGAGGAAACAGTGACATCGAGGCAACAGTGACATCGGGACGAAGGAGGCAGACTCGATGATGCAGTCCGTGCACAGCAGACTCGCGGACGAGGATGCCACCTACTGGTTCCTGCGGCGGGCATTCGGGTGGTCGGTAGTCCTGCAGCTGGTCTGGACCACCGATGCCCCGGTATCGAAAGCGGTGCTGACCGAGGTGAATTCCGCGTTGGCCAGCGGCCGCCTGCACCGACGGCTCGTCCCACCCACAGTTCCGGGGGCTCGCCCACGCTGGGCACGCGCCATAGGTGAGCCCGGTTGCCGGTTCGAGGACGACGCACTCGACGACTCCGACATCGACCGTTGGGCGGCAGAGGAATTGGCGTCGGTAGGGTTGGACGCGGTCGAGGGCGATTGCTGGCGGCTGCGCGCCACCAGCCGCACGGGAGGGGGCACTGTCATCTCGTTGTGCGCACTGCATCTCGTCGCGGACGGCAAGACCATGGTGACCGCCGCCGCCGCAGCGCTGGCCGCTGCAGTCCCGAACTCGGCCCAGCCGAACGTTATTGCCCCGCCTGTGCACACATCGGAGCTGAGCACCGCAGGCACCGGCACCGTCGCCGCAGCCAGTGCCATCCTTGCCGACACGATCGACGCGACCGGCCGAGTTCTGGCCGCCGGTCGAGGCGTACTGCGCGCGGTCGGAGACGTGGTGGCCGAGCGCGCAGGGTTCGGTGGTGCCGAGTCGTCCGACACCGGCCACGTCACCGCGCGTCCGGTCCGGGCACCGATGGCGGACAGGGCACCGCAGGCGGTCGGTGCATGGGCCACGGTGACCGTGCCGAGTGATGCCTGGGACCGAGTGGCCGCGCGGCACGGAGGTACCGCCAACGTGTTGTTCGTCGCCGTGATCGCCGGCGTGCTGAGGTCGAGTGGCTACGCCCCACTCGGAGACACGGTGAAAGTGGGAATCCCGGTCGACCGGCGCGGAGACAGCGACGACGACCGCGCCAATGCGACCGCGGGAGTGTCGGTGATGTTGACCGATCAGCCCGTACCGGGAGGCGACCTGCGCAGTATTCGCGCCTCGTGTAAGGCCGCGTACCGACGGCTGGAGTCCGGGCACCGCAGCGCAGTGGCACACCTGTACCCGCTGACGTGGCTGCTTCCGCCGTCGTGGCTCGTCGGCGTGGCTACGTCGGGAACAGGCATGCCCGACGCGATGGTGTCCAATCTGGGCGACGTCCCCTCGGCGGCGATGCAATGGGGCGACGTCAGCGCAACGCGCCTCGCGTTCCGAGGCAACGCACAGGGTGTCGATGCGGCCCAGCCGTACCGATTCGGTGACGGCGCGCAGGCCTGGGCACTGCGCACCGACACCACGTTCACGTTCTCGGTGTTGGGGTTCGACGAGAACAGCTTCGGTGGGCAGACGCGATTGCGCGATCTGCTGTCCGCAGAACTGGCAGCGTGGCAGCTGCCGAACGAGATCTGGTGAGGAGCACGATGAGCATGACTATTGATGAAATCGATTCGGCAACAACGGGACAGAGTACGACGGTCGGGCCGAGCCCGCGTGTGACCGGTTCCGACGAGTCCTATCTGCTCGCGGAGGATCTCTTCGGCATGGCGGCTCCGATGCAGTTCGCCTGGGTCTTCGACGACGACCCCGGGGAGGCCGCGATCGAGATGCTCGGCGCTCGCCTCGCCCAGGGGCCGCTGCACCGCGCTGTTCGACGTACCAGGATTCCGGCTGCTCGGCACGCATGGGTCCGCTCCACACAGCCACCACAGGTGTTCGTGGACAACGAGATCGACGACGATGCGATCGGCGACTGGACCGAAGCTGCAGTCCGGCGGTCCAACCTGGCCCCCACCGAGGGCAGAGGCTGGCGGCTCGAGACGACGACCACGACCGGTGGTCGTCGGGTGGTCTCACTGGCGGTGTCGCACATGATCGCCGACGGTCAGGGCGTCTACCTCGCGCTCGCGGCAGCAACAACGCCGACACCTACTCGGCCGCTGCCCGATGCTCTCGGCGGTGTGCAGGAGATCCGCGACGATCTGCTCGACGGCGTCGATCAGATTCGCGCCGCTGCCGTGTCGGTGCGCGTACTGCTCGCCGAACTCGTGCGTGCACGCAAGCAGAAGTCGACTACGCCGGTACCCGCGACCCCCGACGGGGACGCGCACCCGTTCCAGAAGCCGCCGCAACAGCCGGGCTCGGGCGCTGCACCCGAGAATGCCGTTACCGAAACGACTCTCGTCAATGTCAACATCGACCGGAGCACGTGGCAGCAGCGTGCCGCCGATCACGGTGGCACCTCGAACGGTCTGTTCACCGCGATACTGGCGGGGATAGTGCAGGCATCCACCTATCCCGTCGGCGATCGGCTTCGGGTCTGCATCGCGGTGAACCGACGCGAGGGTGCCACCGACGAGCGAGCGAATGCTTCGGGCGGAGTGTGGATTCGGCTCGACAAGCCGGTGATTGCAGGAGGCGACCTCTCGCACATTCGCGCGCTGAGCAAGAGTGCATTCACCAGCTATGCAGAATCCGGCGCAGACCGAGCTGCCGACAACCTCCAGCCGCTGGTTCGGTTGCTGCCAGGATGGCTCGTTGGACGGTTGATGCGTGCGATCCCCGGCCCCGACACCACGGTCTCCAACCTCGGTGTCGTCCCCAACGACGTACTGACACTCGGTGGTCGGCAAGCCTCGTGGTTCACCGTCCGGGCCGTCACGCTCGGTACTCCGGCGGCGCAGCGGCGTATACAGGGACCGGGCGTGGCTGCCTGGCTCGTCGAATACGGGGACCGAATCACACTCAGCTTCTTCGGAATACACCCGGACCACTTCGGCGACGCGGCAGTGCTGCGCACCCTGATCAGCAATCAGCTGTCCGAGTGGGATTTACCCCACACATTCTGGTGACGAACCCGAAGGAGAATGCGATGACCGAGATGGGCCTTCGGATCGGAATCATGCTGTACGGCAGTCGAGGTGACATCCAACCGGGAGTCTGCCTGGCACTGGAGTTGCAGGCACGCGGGGCTCGGCCGATCGTCGCGGTACCGCCCAACCTCGTCGACTTCGCGACTTCGGTCGGCGTGCTGTCGGTACTGCCACTCGGCCTGGACACACATACGGCGTGGTCCTCGGACGAGGCGAACACCGCACGAAGCAGAAATCCCATCGCGAAGATGAAGTTCGCCCTCGCTACGGTCCGCGCGGGATTTCGCGCATTCGACGACGCGCTCGTGCAGTTGTTCCTCGACGAAGATGCCCCGATGTCGGGCGTCGACGCGTTGGTGGTCTCACCTCTCGGCCAGGACCGTGCTCTCGCGCTGTCCCACAAGCTCGAGATACCGCTGGCGGTACTGCGTTTCGGACCGATGTCCGAGAACGGCGTCCTGGGCGCGATTCCCGGCCTCACTTCGAGCTGGTCCGCGACGTGGAAGAGACGGTCGTGGCGAATCGCGGACCGCATCACCTGGTGGGCAACCGGGTGGAACGAGAACGCCTTTCGTCGTCGAATCGGCCTGCCGCGTGCGCGATCACCTCTGCCAAGCAGGCTCTCCGAATTCGGAGTCCTGCAGATCCAAGCATTCGATCCGGTGATCGTGCCCGGCCTTGCCGAGGAATGGGGTGCGGACAAGCCCATCGTAGGGTTCTTCGACCTTCCGCGACGGGAGCGCGCGGGCCTCGACGAAGCGGTGTTGACACCGACCCCCGACGGCCGATCCGTCAGCAGCACAGACTCTTTGGCAGACTGGTTGGCAGCGGGACCCCCGCCCGTATTCGTCGGATTCGGCAGCATGCCGTTGACCGATCCCGACCAGCTGATCGAGACCGTGCGCCGGGCCGGGCAGCTGACCGGTAACCGATGCTTGATCGCCATCGGCGACCGCCGGGGCCCCGATAGTGCTGACCCCGACGTGTTCTTCGTCGGCAACGTCGACCATGCGGCTGTATTCCCCCACTGTTCGGCAGTGGTTCATCATGGCGGTGCCGGTACTACCGCGGCGGCGATGCGAGCCGGACTGCCGATGGTCATCTGCACAGTCACTGCAGATCAGCCGTTCTGGGGCGCGCGGATCACCGAGCTCGGAATCGGTCGAGCGATGAAGCTGTCCGCGATTACGGCAGAGAAGTTGGGGGACGCCCTCGGTGCTGCCCTTGAACCTGAAACTGTCGTCGCAGCAGCAGCATTGGGTTCATCGATGGTGCCACCCGACGAGGCCGTGGCGTACGCAGCCGACTTGATTCTGCGCACCGGCCCGGGCTCGGCCATCGATGCAACAGCACCGAAGGTGAGTGTCGCCGCAGAAAACTAGACCGGCCGGAAGCCCGCTCCCGGCGCTCCCGACTCATAGAGCAGACGCAGGGATTCTGGCACCGATGCGTATGCGGTGGGGCTGAGCAGCGGCACCCCGGAGGCGTGGCTGGTGATGCCGACGAGGGTGGTGCCGACGACGAGCGGGCCGCCGGAATCGGACCACACCGTAAGGGCATCGGACATCAGGTCGCTGCCGCGGGCGTCGACGACACTGCCGCACGTCAATCCGCTGCCGAGGCCGGTTTTGCAGACGGGTTGCCCTACCGATGCGGTACCGATGTCGGTGACGGTGATTCCGCCGAGACTGTTGACGGGTATCACCTTGGTGGGGTCGAGAACGATGACGCCGTAATCCGGCCCCCAATGTCCGACGGCGGTAGTGCCGACCGGGGCCGCAGGCGATCCGACGAGCGTGACGGGAAGCCCCGGGCGAAGGATGCAGTGGCCCGCAGTGAGGGCAACGAGCCGGCCCGCGTCGTCGTGTCCGACGGCCGCGATGGAACAGACGGTGAGGTCGTCGAGGCCTCCGGTGGTGACGAACCCACTACCGGGCCCGACGACCGGAAGGGGTGCTGCGGCTGCGGTGCCGGTGGACGTCGCCATGAACGCGAGAATCAGGGCGGTGAGCAGGCCACTGACAACACCGAGTCGAGCAGTCTTCATGGTGGGCATTCCTCGTCGATCAGCATTCGGGGCGGGCGCACAGCGCGGCTCGATCGTGGCATAGATGACTCGCGCACGCGTACTGAGAGCGTTGCACGCAACCCAGTCATCCCTAGAGATGCGCACACGAGCACGAGAACTCCTCGCGTTGTGCGCCCGTTCGAAGCGCGGCCCGACCGGGCAGTACGGCATGATGCTCCGCATGACTCTGGCGGCTTTTTTCAACATTCGCGCAAACAGCCTGAACTCACTCCGGCTACTGTTCGCGACGCTCGTCATTGTCTCGCATTCTTGGCCGGTAGCCGGGTTCGGCGGCGATCCCCAATTCGGGGACTTCAAGCTAGGCGAGTTCGCCGTGGCCGCGTTCTTCGCGATTAGCGGATACTTGATTACAGGCAGTCGACTTAGCAACCGTGCCCTTCCCTACTTTCGAGCTCGCATACTCAGAATCTTTCCGGGTTACTGGGTATGTCTTCTGGTGACCGCGTGCGTCGCCGCGCCAATTGCAGGTCTTTCGCGCGGCGGTTGGGATCTGGCCGATGCAGCCGGCTACGTGTACAACAACGTCTTCCTGGTCGTTCGACAGTGGACGATAGGCGGCACGCTGGACGGCGCGCCATGGCCCGGAGCATGGAACGGGCCGCTGTGGACCTTGATGTACGAGTTCGCCTGCTACTTCCTTATTGCGGCGCTCTTCGCGGTCTCTCGACTCCGCAGAGGATGGGTAGTGCTCGCCGTATTCGCGGCATTCACTGTGGCGGGCGTAATGGAGCGGCTAGGGCTGCTGCCCAACAACATCAACCTGAAGAACCTGTTCGTCTTGGGCACCTACTTCTTCGCCGGAGCTGCGGTGTTCATGTATCGAGACCGAATTCCGGCGTCGTCGATGCTTGCGAGTGCTGCGGCAGCGCTAACGGTGACAGCAACTGCCTTCCACTGGGGAACTACGATCGCCCCGCTGGGCATCGCGTACTTGTGCATCTGGACGTCGGCACAGTTTCCGCGACTGCTCGTCGAACGAATTGGCGACGGATCGATCGACATCAGCTACGGCATGTACGTCTACGGGTGGGTGATGCAACAGCTTGTCATCGTCGCAGGTTTGCACAACTACGGAGTTTTAATGCTGATCGCAGTGAGCGTCATCGGCACAATTCCGCTCGCCGCTATCAGCTGGTTCACCGTGGAAAAGCAGGCGCTTCGCTTCAAGCGCGTCGGCGCACACCGACGGCGCAACTCCGCTACGACGACGATCGATCTGACCGCGTGAGGACAGTAGCTCTCACCGCGGGCACTGCCAGTGCGATCGCCCTTGCCATCGCTTCGTCGTCAGTCGAGGCTTTCGCAGTCAGTCGAGGCTTCGATGAGGGCTCGCGTCCAATAGTTCACTTCGCGTTAGCGTGCGCGGCGGTGTGTGGTGGTCTTCTGTACTGGGACCGGAAGTATCCGTCGTCCGACGACGATCGATAATCGCGGCGAGGGATAGTGCGATCGCGAACCAGAACACTGGCACGAAGGTCGCGTTGGAGAACAGGCTGTTCGCCGCCACGAGGACGACAAGCTGACCAGGCAGCCCATTGAAGGTCAGCAGCGCGATGGCGGCGATGGTCACGATGAAAGGGATAGCGAGATACTGAGCGTCCACCCACAATCCCAGAAGCCAGTTGCTCGCGACGTAGTTGCCGCTGCCGAGTTCACTGAAATAGAGCTTTCCCGACACGCCCACTCTCCCGGCCGAGCTCAGTCCGTGGCCGTACCAGGGCGCGATGTCCGCCAGGTGTAGCAAACCATCCGTTTGCTGAATCCTCGCCTGACCCGAGATGTCGTCGCTTTGCGCAGAAAAGGTTCGCGAAAGCCGGACCGCGAGATCCTCGGCAATTCCCCGGAAGTACAAAATAGGCAGGAGGACAGCTGCGGCGCTGCCTGCTATAGCCAGGCGTCGATCTCTACCCAGTGGACCTACGGCACTGGTACGACGACCGACCAAATGCACCGCGCCGGCGAGGATCGCCACGCCGGCCAGTGCAAGCCATCCAGCACGCGCGAACGACAACACCCACAGCATCGTGCAGAGCGCCATTGTTCCTATTCGCATCCAGCGCTTCAGCGGGAGATGGAACGCGAGCAGGATTCCAACACCTGCGTAGATGCCCAACCAGTCCGGTTCCGGCCAGATTCCACTGGGTCGACCGATAGCGCTAACGTCGATGTGTACAAGTCCTGCACGGGAAGGGAAGATGCCTGCGATCTGCCCCAGCCCGTATACGCAGCCGAAGCACACCGCAACCAACGCCCCGTACATCATGTGCAGGCGATTCTGTGGCGTGGTGTACGCGGCCAACAGGATCGCTGACACCGTCAGGGCAAGCAATTGAATGGCTAGCTGTGGGTTGCCTACCAAGTCGCCAACGAGAACCGTTGACGCGATCAATGCGGATGAAATCAGGAGTAGAACCGCAATTCCTGGGACAACCGGTCGTCGGCGCAGATGTAGGAATACCCACACAAGAACCAACACGGTAAAGGCGTGGGCTCCACCGACTTGCAGATCGACCGTGATGGCTGCTACTCCGGTACCGAAGGCGATGATGCGGTCCCGAGTGTTCCGGTCGGCAGACATGACCAGGAGAGCGATGGCTACGAGAACGGACAGGCCGAGCGCTGCCGACAGGAGAAACGACGGGTCAGTCATTCGCTGATCGTAAGGGGTAGCGACCAGCCCCGCCCATGCACGCGGTACCTCCCCTGCTCAAGCCAGACAGCGTTTCACGAACACGAGTACATCGGCCGCCACGCCGAGCGAGTCGCGAGATGGCCACCATCATGCGTGAGAACCGACTTCTCTAGCGCGTTAGTACCGAGGTAGGTAGCGAACGCATCTGCGTTTGTTGGCCTTCGAGACGTCCGTGTCGGACTTGGACGCGTAGAACCGGTATCGCCTGCCTGCGTACTGCGCTGCTGAGACGAGAATCGAGTCCCGACCAACGGCCTTCGCTGCGTAGTCGGAGCCGTCCGAAGCAATCCCGTTAGCAGTGCGGATGGGCACGAAATACCTGCCACCTACATATAGGTTCGCGAGGGCGCACACGCCGTCGACATCTGGACACCCGATGCGTGAGCGAACTACGCGGGACTCTTCAGAGTGAGCGTGTACGGCGCGGAGCTTCCTGCCAAAGCCGACACCGTGAGCGCCTCGCGGTTGCCGCCGCTGTCGACGATCAGGTCCGATCCGAGGGGCGCGGTTGCACTGGTAGACAGCGTGGTTGCGCCGATCGCGGATGCGGCCGAGAGGGTGCGGCTCAGGTTCCACTCTGCGCCGGACCCGATCACGCGGGGAAACCAGCCGTGCCGTCGAACGTGGTCGCCGCTGAGGCGGGCGAAGACCGTGACCGGCGATGGGACGGAAGTGTCTTCCCAGCGAGAACCCCACCCGATGCAGGGCTGCGAGCTCGCAGCACGGTTGGTCCGAACGACTTTGCGGCCGCTGCGTTCCGCGATCGTCATCGGCTTCGAGTTCACGGTGTACCCGGTGAGATCCTGTGCGCAGCCGGACAGGTCGGGCAACGCGTCGACAGAGCTACCGACCGCGCCTTGCAGGGTGGATGCGTCCCAGTTGCCGAGCACTACAGCCGGAAGGTCCCGTAGAACGTCGAACGCGTCGAGTCGAATGCCGCGCGAGTCACGCATGAAGGCCAGGTCAGCTCACCGTCCTGATGATGATGTCGTCGATTTCGCCGTTCTCGTCGCGAACGATGTCCGCCGCCTTCGTCGGGATGGGTGCACCCTGTTTGTCGATTACACGAGCTGCCATCGAAACGGGCGCATAACGCTTGGCTAGTTCATCTTGGGAGAAAGCGAGCGTGAACCGTCAAGTCCTGTCTGGTCTTGTGGAGTCGTCGAGACCTCGGTCGTCATGAACCCAATTCCCGAGCCGATACCCTCAGATTGACGCAACAGCGGTTTCGGTGAACACCGCCGTGAACGCCACTACGATGGTCGCGTTTCACGCCCATCCAACCAACGCCCGGCCACGAATCCGACTCGTGTGGTGGGTTGTCGGCGTCGTCGCCGTGTGGTGGGTTGTCGGCGTCGTCGCCGTGTGGTTGCTGATCGGCGCACTCGCGGCGGTGTGGATCGGCCGTGGCATTCGCCGCGCCAACGTCGAAGAGTCGGCAACCGAGTCCCCGAGCAGGTCGACTCACGAACCACCGAAAAAGACGCCGCATAGTCGAGCGGTGTCACGCCTGGCTCTGTGATCCGGCTTCAGAACTAGTCACGGGCGAACCGTGCGACCTCGCACCAACACAGCGACTCCCATTCCGATCAGGGCCAGAATCAGCGGTGCCACTATTGCCATGTTCGCACCGATGGTGGTGGACAGGACGATCGCCGCGAGAGCCGCGAGGAAATACACCGAGGCAATTCGTGGTGCCCAGAAAACTGTTTGCACGATACCCCCTGCATCCCAGGAAAATTGCGACTGTCGTTAGCAACGCTATCTATTTGGCCTCCCCAGTGTAGGGTTGGTCGCACGCTCACGCCGCAGGCGTGTCCCCAGCCTCGAGGGTGAATTGCACAACGTTGATGCGTGAGTTCTTGAATCGCTCCGACGACCCGGTGAGGTATTGCACGTATTTGTCGTAGGTCGCTTCCGACGACAGTGCGATGGCCTCGTCCTTGGACGCGATCAGCTTCTCGGCCCACGTGTCGAGGGTCCGTGCATAGTGCGGTCCCAGAGCGTGTTCGCGGAGCAACTCGAATCCAGCTTCGGCTGCTTTCGCCTTCACCACCTTGACCAACGTCAACTGCCCACCGGGGAAGATGTCACGCAGAATGAAGCGGGAGAAGTGCGCATCCTCGCGTGTGAGTCCACCCCCGGAAGCCGGGTCGGGCGGCGTGATGACGATGGTGTGCAACAACATCCGCCCACCGGGCTGCAACACCGAACGGCACTTCGCGAAGAACGCCGAATACCTCTGACGTCGGAAGTGCTCGAACGCGCCGATGCTGACGATCCGGTCGACGGGCTCGTCGAATTCTTCCCAACCCTGCAAACGGATGTCGACGTTGCGGTCGGTCGGTAGGTCCGCAACAAGTGCGCGGCCACGGTCGTACTGGTTTCGGCTCAACGTCAGACCGATGACGTTGACGTCGTATTTCTCCACCGCTCGTTTGACGAGAGCGCCCCAGCCACAGCCGATATCGAGCAGTGTCATGCCCGGCTTCAGGTCGAGCTTGCCCAGGGCCAGGTCGATCTTGGCCGTCTGCGCTTCCTCCAGCGTCATGTCGTCACGCTCGAAGTAGGCGCAGCTGTACGTCATGCTCGGATCGAGGAACAACGCGAAGAAATCGTCCGACAGGTCGTAATGTGCACGCACATCATCGACGAACGGCTCCAGTTGCTGGTTCATAACGCCACACCCTTCCCCACAGAATCGGTGCCGATCACTCGGCCTAGTGCACGGGCGCCCTGCTCGCCCAGCAAGTCTTCGTGTTCCACATCGAGCTCTGTCACCGAGATCCGGCCGTCGACGAGGCCCGTCCAGTGCTTCGCGCCGTCCGAACCTCGGGCCGCCACATAGTGCACGTCGCCCACGTACACCGCGGGCTCGTACGACGCGACCCAACTGGGAGCGGAGACAACCGGCCGATACATGGCGCGTAGATCGTCCTCGGTGAGGAATGCCAGTTCGGTTCGCGTACTCCGCAATTCGGCAACGATATCCGCGAAGGACGTCGCCTCGACCCCGAGCTGACGAGCCAGATCGTCGACGCCGAATTCCTCGGCGTCGTCGGGTGCAGCGAGTTGCGCATCGACGAGGGCCAGCAGCGCGACGTCTTCGCCTTCAGACTGCAACTGCACGGCCATTGCATGCGCGATCACCCCGCCGAGCGACCACCCCAGCAGGTGGTAAGGCCCGTGCGGCTGAACATCTCGAATCATCCGCACGTATACGAAAGCGAACTCCTCGATCGACGACGGCGCAGCGTCGCGGTTCGAGATGCCCGGATCCTGCAGGCCGTACACCGGGCGGTCCGTCTCCCCGAGCAACGACAGGTAGCTCCAGGCAATTCCGATGGCCGGATGCACACAGAACAGGGGTGCGCCCACGCCGTCGGTCCGCAGGGGCAACAGCACATCGAACGCGCCGCTGAATGCGTTGTCTCCACCGCCAGTGTCGAGGTGCGCGGCCAGTGCCGTGATCGTCGGATACGCGAGCAGTGCACTGATCGGAATTCGACGACTCAGCTTGTCGCCCAGTGCGTCCATCACCTGCACCGCCGAGAGGGAGTGCCCGCCGAGATCGAAGAAATTGTCGTCGATACCGATGTCGTCGCCAGCGATGTGCAGCACGTCGGAGAACACGGTGTGTACGAGTACTTCGGTGGGCGAGCCCGGCGCGCGCCGCTCACTCGACATCACCGACGGCTCGGGCAGCCTGTTCGTATCGACTTTGCCCGACAACGTCATCGGCAATGCGTCGACGACGGTCACGGTGCTGGGCACCATGTAGGCGGGCACTGTTCGCGCCAGAACGTCGCGAGTCTCTCGCGGTTCGACCGCACCCACCACATAGGCAGCCAGGGAGTTCGCATGCCCGATCACGCTGGCTTGACGCACAGCCGGATTACGCAGCAGTGCCGCCTCGACCTCGGCGAGTTCGACGCGATGCCCGCGAATCTTCACCTGCGAATCCACTCGGCCCAAGTATTCGAGCTCGCGTCCGGTCTCGCGCGCCACCCACCGCACCAGATCGCCGGTGCGATAGAGCCGGCCGTCGCCGAAAGGATTAGCGACGAAGCTGCTCGACGTCATCGCAGCGTCGCCCACGTACCCTTCGGCCAGACCGGCCCCGCCCAGGTACAGCTCCCCCACGACGTCGGTGCCCACCGGGCGCAGACGGGCGTCCAGCACGACCGTGTCGAATCCGAGGGTCGGTTCGCCGATGGTTACCGCGGCCGATGCCCAGTCCTGTTGATGCCGGGTGCAGGTGCTCATGACGGTGCCCTCGGTGGGCCCGTACGCGTTGAACACCGAACGACCCTGCGACCATCGCTGCAGCAGTGCAGAATTGGCGGCCTCGCCAGCCATGACGACAACCCGGAGGGATGGCAGCGCCGCGGAGTCGGTCACCTGCAGCACGGTCGGGGTGAGGCAGGCGTGGGTCACCTGGTGCCGGTCGATGAGCGCTTCGAGCTCGCGTCCTCCGTGCACGTCGGGTGGCACGATCACCACACTCGCACCGGCGCCGACGGCCATCAGGGTCTCGAAGATCGACGCGTCGAAGCTCGGTGACGCGAACTGCAGCACACGAGATGTCGGGTCGACGTCGAACAGGTCTCGTTGGCTCTGAACGAGATTCGCGATGCCGCGGTGCGTCACCCGCACACCCTTGGGTACCCCGGTCGATCCCGAGGTGTAGACGACGTACGCCGTGCTGTCGACGGGTGCTTCGCGTAACTGGAAGTCGCCGAGCTCGTCACCGTCGACCGTCAGCCAGTCGTTCCCGGCCGAGTGGAAGTCCACAGACGCAATTCCCTTGACGGGGGCTGCGCGATCGAGAATTTCCCGTACTCGCGCGGCGGGCTGGGACGGGTCGATCGGCAGGAAGCCGGCACCGGTCTTGGCCACGGCCCAGATCGCGGTGAGGTACTCGACAGACCGTGGCAGGGCGATCGCCACCAAAGATCCCGGCTCGGCTCCGGCCCGGACGAGCTTGTCGGCCAGCGCATTCGATCGCCGGTCCAACTCGTGGTAGGTCAGCGAACGTGCATCGTCGATCACCGCGATGTTGTCGGGCCAGCTACTCGCCGCCCGCACGAATACTTGCGCCAGTGTGGACTGATCGGCCGTACCGTCTCGACGGGACACGACCGCCGATCCACCCTGGCCGAACTCTGCGCTGCCGAGCCGAAGGTCCGGTGCCGCGGCGACTGTGTTCAACACGGTGGTCAGACGTTCTGCGAGTCCGGTGACGACCGCCCGCGAGAACCGGTCGGCGGAGTACGCGAGAGTGCCCAGCAGCCCGGTATCGGCTTCTTCGACGACGAATTCGAGATCGAATTGCGTCGCCGTGATGTCCACTCGACGCGGGCTGACGGTGCCCTGGCCCAATTCGATTGTGGGCGTGCTGACGTCACCGAAGGCGAGAAGCACCTGGAACAGCGGGTGCGTATCGACGGCGCGGGTGGGTTGCACCGCGTCCACCACCCACTCGAACGGCACGTCCGAGTTCGCGAAGGCATCGAGGTCTCGGTTGCGCACCTCGGTCACGAAGTCCTCGAATGTCGTCGCCGGATCGACGTCGGTCCGCAGGACGACGGTGCCGACGAACATGCCGACGAGGTGGTCGAGCGCTGGGTCTGCTCGACCCGACACCGGGGTTCCGACGGCGATGTCCCGCGTGCCGCTGGCCTCTGCGAGTACGGCCGCCAGCGCCGCGTGGACGACGACGAAGACCGTCGCGCCCAGTCGATATGCGAGCGACCGCAGACTTGCGAGAGTGTCTGTGTCGACGGCAAACTGGACTCCCGACGCGTCCTGCTCGGCATCCGGGGTGCCGGTGGGCAAGTCGAGGAATTCCGGCAGGCCGTCCAGCGTGCGACGCCAGAAGTCGAGTTGGTCGGCGGCCACCGCGTCCAGTACATAGCGTTGCCACACCCGGTAGTCCGGATAGTCGACGGCGAGTGGAGTGAACTGCGGAGCGGCTCCGGCCGTTCGAGCCAGCAGAGCCGTCTCGATGTCGCGGCTCAGTGGACGTAGCGACAGGCCGTCGACCGCGATGTGGTGGGCGACGACGGTCAGCACGCGCTCACCGCGACGTTCCGCGAGCATCAGTCGCAGCGGTGCCTCGACGGTCAGGTCGAAGCCCTGCTGCGCCACCCCGCCGATACCGGCATGGGCGTCGTCCAGTGTCGATAGCACGATCTGCGGATCGAGCACGACGGTCACGGGCCCGTCCCCCGTCGACGGGTAGACCGTGCGGAGCGGCGTATGCCGTTCCAGCACATCGGCAATCGCCGCGCGCAGCACCTCGAGGTCGAGGACTTCCGGAAGCGTCACCTCGAAAGCGATGTTGTATGCCGCCGATGTCGGGTCGTATCGATTCTGCAGCCAGATGCGCCGCTCGGCCGGTGCGAGGCCCGAGTAGGAGCGCGCATCGGCGCGGTGCACCAGCGCGGGGAGTGCGGTGTAGTTGTCGGACAGCAACTCGATCGCCGACGCGAGCTGCGCCGCGGTGGGGGCCTCGAATACCGTCCGTACCGGAACCCGAACGCCGAGAACCGCACTGATGCGTGTTGCAACGCGGGTGGCCGCGAGGGAGTCTCCGCCGAGGACGAAGAAATTGCTGTCGACCGTGGGGGCGTCGATTCCCAACGTATCGGCGAAGATTCCGAGGATGACGTCTTGCGTCAACGTGCGTCCGGCCCCTGACTCGGAGTCCGACGGTACCGCCGGAAGCAATGCCGCCTTGTCAACCTTTCCATTGCCGGTCAACGGAATACGATCGATCGACGTGATGACGGCCGGCTGCATCGACAACGGCAGCCGGTCCAGGAGCCACTGAGCCGCATCGAACTCGCCGGTTCCCACCACCCAGGCGTAAATTCTGTTGTTGACCAACAGTGCTGTTGCTGCACTGACGTCGGGATGTGCCGTCAGCGCACTCTCGACGTCACCCAGTTCGATGCGCACACCGTTGATCTGCACCTGATCGTCGCGCCGACCGCGGTAGTCGAGCAGTCCCGAGAGCTCACGTCGGACGAGGTCGCCGGTCCGGTACATCCGGGTACCGCCGTCGGTTGCGACGAAGCGCGCGGCGGTCGACGCCGGATCGGAGCGGTAGCCGCGAGCTACGCCGGACCCTGCGAGATACAGCTCTCCGACGCCTCCGAGCGGCACCGGCTGCAGCCGGTCGTCGAGCACGAAGGCTCCGACGTGGTCGAGTGATCGGCCGATCGTGACGGGCTCTCCGGCACTCAGTGATTCGGCCAGGGTGGCCACCACCGTGGCTTCGCTCGGTCCGTAGGCGTTGATCATCGATCGCCCGGGCGACCACGCGTCGACGACCCCGGCACCGAGCACGTCTCCGCCGACGGCGACGGTCTCGACGCCGTCCACCGGCGGCACCGTCGCGAGTACCGCGGGCGTGGACAGGTAGTGGGTCACCCGGTGATCGGCGAGGAAGGCGGCCATCTCGTCACCGCCGAGGAGTCCGTGTGGCGCAATCACCATGGTCGCTCGGGCCCCGAACGCGAGCACGAGCTCGAGCACTGCGGCATCGAAGTTCACCGAGTATCCGTGCAGCACCCTGGACGTCGCTTCGACTCCATAGCGCGAAACAACTTGCTGCGCCAGGGCGTACACACCCTGATGCGTCACGATGACGGGCTTGGGTGTGCCGGTGGAACCCGATGTGTGGATCACGTAGGCGGGGTGCGCCGGTTCGAGCGTCGCCAGTCGGTCGTCGTCGGTCAGTGGCGCGTCGCTGAATGTCTGCGCGTGGCTCTCCTCGACCCACCGCACTCCCGGTTCTGTTCCGCCGAAGCCGATCTGGATGGGCCTCAGCATCTGCTCTCGGCGAGCCTCCGGGTAGCGGGGATCCACCGGTACGAATGCTCCACCGGCCTTCACCACGGACCACAGCGCCACGATGTACTCGGCCGAGCGCTCGAGGGACAACGCGACGAGGGTTTCCGGTCCCACGCCGTGGGCGATCAACAGTCGTGCAATCCGGTTGGATCGGCGAACGAGTTCGGAGTACGTCAGCGAATCCAGACCGTCGATCGCCACCGAATCTGCTGTGCCACCGACCAACACGTCGAGAAGCGTGCCGGTGGCGGATTCGACCGGCAGTGTCGGTGCGTCGGCGAGAGCGAGGTTGCCGACGATGAATGCGGAGTCCTTCACCGCCGCATTCAGGAGTGCCGTCACCGCGGACGCGAACTGTTCGACGGTGGCCCGCTGATACAGGTCCAGCGCATATTCGATCTGTCCGACGAGACCGGCCGACTCGGCATGTCCGGCGGAGGATTCCTCCAGCACGAGATTGAGGTCGAACTCGGAGGTTCGAGTGGGGACTTCCAACACCGAGAACGGCAGGTCCTCGACCGATCGGTGCGGTGCGTTGTCGAATGCCAGCATCACCTGGAACAGCGGGTGCCGGTCCAGGGATCGGTCGGTCGTCACGGCGTCGACGATGCGCTCGAACGGCACGTCCGAGTGAGAGAAGGCGCCGAGGTCTGCGGAACGGACGGCATCCAGCAGGTCGGCGAAACTGCCGGCCGGGTCCACTGTGACTGCGAGAGGGAGTGTTCCGACGAACATTCCGACCATCTCGTCGAGCGCCTCGTGGCCTCGCCCCGCCGTCGGAGATCCGACCACCACGCGGTTCGACGTGCCGAATCGACTCAGGGCTGCAGCCACCGCGGCATGGACCACCATGAACGTGGTCGCATTGTTCGACCGCGCCAGCTCACGGATACCCGCATGTAGGTCCGGCCCTATCTCGAACGGAACCGCGTCGGTGGTCATCGATTGCACGGCAGGCCTGGGGAAGTCGGACGGCAATTCCGCCAACGCGGTGTCGCGCTCCCCCAGCACCGACGTCCAGAACGAGAGTTGTTCGTCGGCAACCGCATCCACCGTCGCGCGGTTCCACACCGAGTACTGGCCGTACTGCGCGCGTAGGCGTGGCCACGTCGGTGCATGACCGGCCGTGCGTGATGCGTGGGCGAACGCGAAGTCGCGCACGAGTGGGTCGAGAGACCATCCGTCCATCGAGATGTGGTGCACTGCCACGACGACCACGGTGTCGCCGGATTCCTCCACGCTCAGCAGCGCTGCCCGGATGGGGACGTCGGCCGCGACGTCGAACCCCTGCCCGGCAATAGCCGCGACGGCGTCGTCGAGGTGATGCTCAGGCACAGTGCGCGCCGGTACGTCGACCAGGACGGTGTCGGTAGGCCGCACCACCTGCCGCGGACCGTCACCATCGTCCGGGTAGTAGGTGCGCAGCGCTTCGTGTCGTTCGGCGACGTCGCGCAATGCCGTCAGGACCAGTGACGCATCGCTACCCGCTGCGACCCGGATCGCAATGGGCATGTTGTAGGCGGGTGATGTGGGGTCGAACTGGTTGAGAAACCACAGGCGCTGCTGCGCATACGACAGCGGGACATGTTCCGGCAGAACGGTATCGAGCAAGTCGAGCGACACTTCACGTTCGGCCGAAGAATCGATGGCGGCCGCGACGGCGCGGACGGTGGGATCGGCGAACAGCGCGGTGAGCGAGACTCCCGAGCCGAGGCGAGCGAGAACTCGGGTGGCGCTGAGCGAATCACCGCCGAGCTCGAAGAAGGAGTGCTCGCGCCCCACCTTTTCGACGCCGAGGACGTCAACGAAGGCTGCGGCGACAGCGCGTTCGGTCTCGGTCTGCGGCGGCACGTACTCGGTGTCCGTCGGCTCGGTGGGGGCCGGTAGTGCCCGGCGGTCGACCTTGCCGCCTGCCGTCATCGGCAGTGCGTCCAGAACCACGATGTGACGAGGAATCATCCACGCCGACAGTCGGTTCCTCAGGTGGCCGTCGAGCCCGTCGGCGGCGCCGGTGACGTACAGGGCCAGTCGGTCGTCGCGAACGATCGCGACAGCCGCAGTCACCCCAGCGAAAGAGGTTGCTGCGGCTTCGATCTCACCGAGTTCGAGTCGACGCCCGTGCAATTGGATCTGATGGTCGGAGCGGCCCAGATATTCGAGCGAGGACCCGTCGAACGACCACCGGACGATGTCGCCCGTCCGGTACAGCCGCGCTCCGGCCACGCCCGGGTCGGCAACGAACCGCGCCGCCGTCGAACCGAATTGGCCGTCGTATCCGCGGGCAACTCCGTCGCCCCCGAGATACAGCTCGCCGACGCCACCGTGGGGCGTGAGCCGCAGGTGCGAATCCAGTACCAGCGCACGAACACCCGGCAGTGGCGCACCGATCGTGACGCGCTCACCGGCGACCATCGGGGCAGACAATGTCGCCAATACCGTTGCCTCGGTGGGGCCGTAGGCGTCGAGCATCGTTCGTTCGGGAGAGGCGAACCGATCCCGCAACGTGGGTGGGCACTCTTCGCCGCCGACGTCGAAGACTTCGATGGAGTGCAGATCTGCCGGGTCGAGTGTCGCCAGCACCGTCGGCGAGGTGATCAGATGGGTGATCTTCTCGCTCGCCAGGAACTCGGCAAGGGCAGGCCCGGCGTAGACGTCGGCCGGGGCGATCACCAGGGTGGCACCCGCCGCGAATGCTGCGAGAATTTCCTGGATGGAAGCGTCGAACACCGGCGAGGCCAGGTGCAGCACTCGTGAGTCGGCGGTGACGGCATACCGATCGACGACGTTGTCGGCCAGTTGCGCCAGACCGCGATGAGTGACACTGACGGCCTTGGGTTTTCTGGTCGATCCCGAGGTGTGGATGACGTATGTCTCGTTGTCGACGTGCAGCGCCGGCGGCACCAGAGCGCGCTCGTTCGCGTCGAGTAGATCCTCGATGTCGAACCATTCGATGGTGCTCGGAAGTTGTTCCAGCACATCCTTGGTGGTGATGCCGAATTCGATGCCTGCGCCGGCCAGCACCGTGACCAGCCGCTCGGTGGGCTCGGTGGGGTCGACCGGAACGAACGAGGCCCCGGCCGTGGAGACCGACCACGAGGCAAGCAGGGATTCGTAGGAGCGTTCCATCGCCACGGCGATGCGCTTCTCGGTGCCCGCGCCCAGCGAAACTAGTTGCGCAGCAATGTGTTCTGCAACCCTGGTGAAGTCCTCGCTGGACTGATCGACGCCCGCGGCACGCACCACCGCGCCACTTCGCAGCAGTGACGGCAGCGGTGCCGGCGTCACCGTGCCCGCGGGACGTGCTGTCAGCAACGCTGATTCGGCCTGGGCGTCGAGCACATCCAGTTCCGATACCGCAAGGCCCTCAGGGGCATTGACCACCGCACGCAGCAGAACCAAGAACCGGCGGTGATGGGCTGCGAGCTCGTCGGTGGAGTAGAGAGCCGGGTTGCCGAGGAAGTCGACGCGGGTGCTGGTGCCGGCAACTCCGGGGTAGACGTTGACCATCATGTCGTCGATGGGGCCGCTGGAGAGCACGCGGTATTCGCCGATGACATCGCCGAGCCGAATTGTGCTGTTGTACATCATGATGTTCACCGTGGGGCCGAACAATCCGCGTCCAGCCGCGGCGCTACCGGTGCCGTCACCGGTCTCGCGCTGCATGTCCTCGACGCGGAAACGCTGGTGACGCAGGGCACCAGTGAGCTCCACCTGAATGCGTCGTAGAAGTTCTTCGACCGTCACACCCTGTTCGACGCCGATGCGCAGGGGCACGACGTTGGACATCATGCCGGAGGATTCCCGCAGTTTGGTGGTCGCTCGGCCCGATACCGGGAGGCTGAGCATCACGTCGTCGGTGTCGGTCATGCGCGCGAGATACAGCGCGAAGGTGGCGAGCACGACGGGAACGTCGGAGCTGTTGTACCGATGCGCCACGGCTGCCACGGCTTCGGTGAGGTCTGCGTCCAGCACGGCCCCCACACTCACCGTCACGCCGCTCGGTGCCGCACGTGTGTACGTGGTGCCGGCCAGCCGAGGTGCGTCGAGGTGGCCGTCGAGTCGGCCGAGCCAATACTGGCGATCGGCGTCGTAGCGGGAGGAGTTGGGGTAGGCGGCCTCGTAGTCGTAGATCTCGCGTACGCCGATGGCGCGTGTCTTCGGGATCTCGGTGCCCTCGGTCAGCGCGGTGTACACCGCCGCGGTGCGTTCCTGGACGGAGATCGCGCCGAGACCGTCCATGACGATGTGGTGAGCGCGGCTGTACCAGTAGTAGTGCGCCTGACCCACCTGAATGATCTCGGAGGCGATCAACTGATCGCGAACCAGATCGACGGGGCGACGGTACTGCTCGTTCATGTAGCGCTGAGCATCCTCGACGGGATTCTCGCGGTCTCGGAAATCGCGATAGATCATCGCGTACGGCACCCGGAGGTCTCGCCACTGATACGGATGCCCGTCGTGCAGCCCGATTCGGACTGCGGGCGATTCGAGTTGCCTGCACGCGATGTCCGTGGCTCGGATCAGTACGGCCGGATCGATATCGCCGCGAATTTCGACGTATTGGGCGATGGTGAACGGTACGTCCGGTGCCAGCTGCTGGGCGAGGTAGATATTCATCTGAGCAGCGGACAAAGGGAAGCGGCCATCCTCGAACAGCTCACCGACCTCTGGCGACACTCGATGACCTCCTCAACGCATATGCTTCGACGGCGTGAATTTTCGGCTGACGTGCCGCCCAGCAACGTCGATCTACATCGCCCGTGACAAACCTAGTCGACCCATTGTGAATGCTCTACCCGGATCGAACGACAGGTACGCCGGAACCGCCGCTCCCCTTTAGGCTATGCACTCGACCGACTTCCTATGACCGAGAGGCCACCGACAATGGCGACCAGTTCCACCGATGTTCGTGGTTCTCGATCCGGCAAGAAGCGGCCGATTCTCCTGACGGTAGGGGTGTTGCTGGTCGTCCTCGTCGCGTTTCTGGTGTGGCTGGGTTACGAGGCCTACACCGCGCAGTCCAGCCTGAACGCCACGCGAGACTCCGCTACGCAGGCGAAAGATGCTCTGCTCGACGGTGATGCGGCCGGTGCCGAGGCCGCAGCGGCGAGGGCCTCGGAATCAGCGGACGACGCGGTGTCGGCAACGACGTCCATCCCGTTTTCGATAGCGAAAGCCGTTCCTTACCTTGGTAGTCCGCTGAAATCGGTAGCTCAGATCACCGATGTGGTGCACGGACTGGCCGTGGACGTCCTCACCCCCGCATCGACGGCCGGCGAAAGCCTGAATCCCAGCAGCCTCGTCGAAGGCGGCGGCAAGGTCGATACCGCGGCTCTCCGGGACGCACAACCCATACTGGAGCAGACCGCTGCCGCAGCCGAGGAATTGAGCCTCCAGGCGCAGCAAGTGGACGAGCCCGCATTCCTCAGCGTCGTGAGCGATGCTCGTACGTCGTTGATCGATCAAACACACGATCTCGCAGGCCTGCTCACCAACACCCGCATCGCCAGTCAGCTGTTGCCGTCGATGCTCGGCGACAACGGCCCGCGCAGTTACTTTCTCGCGTTCCAGACCAATGCGGAGGCCCGCGGCACCGGCGGCCTGCTGGGTGGCTACGGCATCATTCGCGCCGAGAACGGTACGGCCCGTGTCGACACTCTCGGCAGCAACAACGAACTCGAATTCGCGCAGCAGCCCATCGACCTGGGCCCCGAGTACAACGCACTGTGGGCACCGCGTAACACCACGACCGACTTCCGTAACTCGAATGCGAGCCCACACTTTCCGTATGCCGGCCAGATCTGGTCGTCCATGTGGACAGAGCAGACCGGTGAGGTGCTCAACGGTGCCATCGCCACCGATCCGATTGCGTTGAGCTACATCCTCGGAGCCACCGGCCCGGTCACGCTGGCCGACGGCGAGCAGATCACTGCAGACAACGTCGTCGAAATCACCCTCAGCACAGCCTATTCGAGGTTCGGCGACGACCAGTTGGCACGTAAGGCGTATCTCCAGCAGATTGCGTCTGCGGTGGTGCAGAAAATGACGACGGGCGCTGCCCCCACCAGATCTTTGCTCGACGCGGTAGGCCGCGCTGGCAGCGAAGGTCGAATTTCCGTGTGGAGCGCAGATCCGGCCGAGGAGGCAATTCTGGCCGATACCAAGGTGGGTCACGTGTTGCCGGACAGCCCGGCCCCCTACGCCAATGTGGTAGTCAACAATGCCGGCGGCAACAAGCTCGATTACTACCTGGCGCGCGATATCAAGTATTCGGCCGAATCCTGCACCGCCGGGACGCGCAAGTCGACAGTGACGGCGACCCTGACCAACAATGTGGATCCCAACGGTCTGACGTCGTACGTGGCGAGCACATTTCAGCCCAATGTTCCCTATGGCACCAACGAGTCGATCGTCTATCTGTACGGCACTCAGGGCGCGAAAATCACGTCCATGAAGGTGAACGGTATCTCCGGATTCTCCATCCAAGCCGGAACCGAATTGGGTCGTCCTGTGCAGGCCGCGTATCTGACCATCCCGCCGGGAAAGTCGCAGACGGTTACCTGGGAGCTCGAGGAGCCCTCGGCTCCGGGCGGGGCGACAGTGCCGGTTCAGCCTTTGGTCGATCAGCCAACCGTGAGCATCGACGTTCCGCAGTGCTGATTGCCTTGTTGATGGACCAGCGCTAACAGCCCGATCGCCACGTGTTCGTCACAGTAGGCGCGACGGGGCCTACCAAGGATCATCGATGCACGGCAGCGAAGACGAAAAGCCGACGACACGCAGGGCGGTGCGGCATGATTCATCCGATGGGAATGCCGACAAATCAGATACGAAGCGTGAAAAGTCTTGGGACCTTCTATTTACGTCACCCAAATCGGCTTCGCGAAGTCGCGCAGTGGGCACAGAACCGACACAAGAGCACTATTCAACTGCGGCTGCCCTGGTGGAACTATGCCGCTATCGAGGCAGTAAGAACGGGGCTACCAGCAAGCGCCAGAGTTTTCGAGTACGGCGGTGGCGGTTCCACCTTGTGGCTACACGACCGCGGCGCGGCGCTAACCTCGGTTGAGCACGACCATGACTGGTATTCAGTACTGCGGGAGACCTTGCCACCTACTTGTACCGTCGTTCATCAACCCGCAACTCTGACCGGAACGATTGGCTCGGAGTCCACCCCGGGCCTGTACTACGACAACTACGTCCACACGATCGATGCCACCCAAGACCAGAGTTTGGACCTTGTAATCGTCGACGGTCGCGCGCGAGTTGAGTGCGTCGCCGCAGCTTCCAGCAAGGTCGCACCAGGCGGAATGCTGCTTCTAGACGATTCTGACAGGACACAATACGCCCGAGCTGCCGAACTACTCGCCGACTGGACCCGTTCAGACTACCGCGGCGCAAAGCCCGGCGGAGGCGGGATAGTACAGACATCCATTTGGCGTAACTACGAGCCATAGTACGATAGTCCGGATTCTATAAGATATTGCTTGGTGGAGATTTCAAGAACGATAATCTTCGCTGCGATCGGTCGACTCCACCGGCGGAGGTCTACTGCGTAGCCGCGGAGGACTGCCCCGAGTCGTGCACCTGCCCTACTTTGATGAAAGAATCACTTCGTGATCACCCGCCTGCGAACTATCCTCCGCAACATTGTATTTAACGGCATCATCTCGTCGACGTTGATTCCGTCAGAGATCCGCTGGTTCTTCTACCGTATCGCCGGACTTGAGATCCAACGCTGCGGAATACAGTCACACTGCTTCATTGGCGGCACCAAGTTGAGCGTGGAACGAGCAGTCTTCATCAATCACGGAGCGTTCATAGACGCGATCGCACCTGTCAGTATCGGCGCACAAACTGCTTTCGGAATGAATGTCTCCATCATCACAACGTCACATGAGATCGGTTCATCGAAGAGACGCGCCGGTAGGGGAAAATCCAGTGCCGTGTGTGTCGGCAGAGGAGTCTGGATCGGTGCGGGCAGCACCGTCTGTCCTGGCGTCACCATCGGCGACGGGGTCGTAATCGGCGCTGGCTCGCTGGTGCTGAGAGACTGCGAACCGGACAGCTTGTACGTGGGAAGACCAGCTGAATTCGTCCGAAAACTGGGAACTGCACAATAAAACGCATTCCTGCGTCGGCTGGACCCACTAAAACGGTAGTACGAGACGATAGCTGGAGCACTCGACGGGCCACGACACATCGCGGAACGGAATGGTGCCCAGTGCGACCAGGCTTCATCTATGGTGGCCATGCTTGCTCGGGACCGGGTCCATGATCGTTGCGCACGCGCGATTGGTCGACGCCAAAAACAGACGTTGACTGGTCGGCCTCTTAACTGGGTTTCACAATTCTTGTCTCGCCGATAGTGATTCTGTTCGCGGACTTCTCCGCTCAAGGCTTGTATTCCAAACTGTGGCTACGAGGAGGACTAGACCGATGAGTGCATTTGGCGGCCGTCAGCGGGTTCTGTTCGAATTGCCGGGCTGATCGTCGCAGGAGATGGGGCATCTCACTTCGTTGGTAGACCGAAAGCAGCTCTGGCCTTCTGACTCTGCGCACTATGTGTCGCACCATTCTGGCTGCAGATTCCTGGCTTGATTGCTATCCCTCCGAGCACAATTGCAATATCGATTGTGCTGCCCGCAGTGGTCAGGGCCAGGCCGCAGGACACGATGTCCGGGGTCGACTGGATGCTTGTCGTGACTTCGGTTCTCGCCCTACTAGCCGCCGGTCTCGGGCTGAGCCCCCGATACGCGGCATCTGCGCTGGTGATCCAATGGGCGTCTGCGTTCTTGGTCGCACGTCGGCTCGGATATTCGCTAGGTCGCAAGTACCTGACTGACGTCGCGATAGCCGGCGTCCTAGTAGCCGCCTGGGCAATTATCGAGTTCGCTCTGAAACTGCACGTGTACGAGAACTCGGGCACCCAACTAGAACTCGGTTTCTGGGCCGAGATTCGATCCGAGGCGGCCTGGCAAGAAGCGAGGCGGGGTTCGGTCATGCGATCGCACTTGGCGGATTTCTGGCGGCCACAGTGCCATTCGTTATGGCTACCGGCTACCGGCTACGACTGCCGATGACAGCGATTGTTGTCATCGGCACAGTGACGACCCTGAGCCGCGGCCCAATGCTCTCAGCAATCGTGGCCGTGGTTCTGGCTGTGGTGTTGCTAGCTAGAGGCGTCAGCACGGCAGTACGCTTTTGGACCGTCGTTGCAGGAACGCTGATCGCACTTTTCGCAGTGCCGCCACTCCTGCAGAAGTTCGGCGAGATCAGCAATGAACTCGACCCGAGCACGGCCTACCGGGAGAACCTATGGACAGACATTCCTGGTGACCTGAACTGGATTAATCAGGTTAGAAACGTCGGTGTTGACCCGGCGGGAAGGTCACTGCGGCGGAACCTCGGCTCGGTCGATTCCACACCACTCTTAATCGGACTCGACTTTGGCTGGATCATCGTCGGCCTGTTCACTGCTTGTATCGCAATCGCTAGTTGGCGTGTCATGAGCAGAAAGGGTTCGGTTGCGGAAATCGCAGTTGTCGCCCAGATCCCTACGCTCGCAACAGTTGCCCTTATCACCCAGTACGGCGCGGCCGTATGGTTCTTCGCAGGTCTCGCCGTAGCGTACCGTCGCCAGGCGCAGTATGACGATGACGAGTCAGAGGTGGGTATCTCAATCGTCGCCACGCCTATCGGGCGGGGCTGACATACCGGTCGAGCAAGTTCGCGCCGGACAAATCGCTCGACCGATTCTCCGCGGTGCATACGCTCGATGGGTCCTGCTGCTAACGACGGCAACTGTTGCGACACCCAGGCCATCATTGCGATTAATCTGTAATAGCCGAAGCTTAAGAGCCGCTCAGTCAGCTAACAACCAGGGAATCGAACACTCATTGAGCAGTATTACAAGCGAGGTCGCACGATAGCTCGTGCTGATGTCGCAGCGGATCTGTCCCCTACCAAGTCGAGGCACCGGTTGGTGCTCAATTACCAATTCGACGCCGTACTTGGCGACGGTAAAGAAACAATGGCGGCGTTATGCCTACTTTCCGAAACGTGAGTCCTCGACGCCATTCGTCGAGGAATCGGTGCGCACCTCAGGACGGCGTGCCCGTGCGTACGGAGCCGCGCTGGCGGCCGTGCGTGCGGTCTCGGTGGGTGCCTGCGTCGTGGACTGTGCCGATCCGGTGTAGGTCGATGGAGACTGCGCCGGAGTAGGTACAGCGGCCGGCGTAGGATGCTGAACCGGGCCTTGGGGTGCAGGTGCGGGAACCGGGGGCACAACCTGCCGCGGCAGGTTGGTGTCTGCGGTGTAGTTGTACGAGTAGCTGTACATGTCCCCCTTCTTCGACGGGGTCAAAGCCAGCACTACGCCGAGAACATGTGCGCCGATGGTCTCAAGATTGCTGATAGCACGCGCGAGTTCGTTGGACTTCGTGTGTCCGTACCGGGTAACGAGCAGTGCACCGTCGGCGTGGGTGGTGAGAACAGCCGAGTCGGTCACAGGAAGCAGCGGGGCACCGTCGACGATCACGTAGTCGAACCTCGAACGCAGTTCGACCAACAGAGCGCGTGAGGCTTCGGAACCCAACAGCTCGGACGGGTTGGGCGGGATGGGACCGGATGCCATGGCCTGCAGGCCTTCGTACTTGGTCGGCTGCAACACCTCCTCGACCGTTGCTTGGCCCGCGAGAACGGTACTCAGTCCGACCGAACCGATGAGGCCCATGTATTTCGAGACCCGCGGACGGCGCAGATCGCCTTCCACGAGGGCCACATGGTGGCCTGCTTCGGCCAGGGCCACAGCAAGATTTACGGCAGTGGTCGTCTTGCCTTCACTGGGAATGGCGCTAGTGACGACGATGACCCGCGGAGGATGGTCGACCTCGAGGAACTGCAAGTTGGTACGAAGCTCACGGAACGCCTCGGCACTGGCCGACTGAGTGAGATCCTGAAAGTCGACGGCCGGATGTGCCTTGCGTTCTTTGTCGAAGGGGATCGTACCGACAAGCGCTTTGCCGGAGATCGCTTCGATTTCTCGACGGCCCTTGATGGTGTTGTCGAGACGGTCACGCAGAACCGCGAGGGCAATTCCGAGCAGAAGGCCGACAGCCGCCCCCAAGGCGAGATTGCGCTTGGTCTTAGGGCTGACAGGCGTTGACGACGCTTCAGCCTGTTGGAACGTCTTGACGCCAGCTGCGGGGTCACCGCCATTGGCGGGCGTCTCCAGTTCTCGCACTTGCTCAGTCAGCTCGTTCGCCATCGCATTGGCGATGTCGCGAGCCCGTTCAGGCGATGGATCGGTGACCGTCAGATTGAACAGAACAGTGTCGGGAGTCGACGACGCCTTCACCTTCGATGCCAGCTGAGCCGCACTCATCCCTCCGAGCGGAAGTACGTTGAGGACCCGGGCCGCCAACGCGTCGCTGGTCGCCAACTCCGAGTACGACGCCACGAGTTGCTGCGAGGTCAGGTTGCCCTGGTAGGTCTCACTTACCGTCGCGCCACCAGAGGTAGAGACGAACATCCTGGCGCTCGACTCATACAGGGGTGTCGTCAATAGAGACGCACCCAAAGCACCAAGGATCACTACGACCACGGTTACGGCGATGATAATCCATCTCGCCTTCAGGATTTTCAGATAATCCTGTATCTCCATGCTTCGAGCTCCTCGTCCGTTCGTACAACCCCGCAACGGGCTACTGTGTGGCTCAATCGTTACATAAGTATTCGATCGCCGTGCACCGGATCAGTATCGCCCCTGGAGCCAGTCACTCATTCGTTTGATTCACGAGATCTACTCGGCGAATTCCCTGTTGTGACGTCTCACGACAATCTGGGTCCCTAATTTCGCTTCAGATATTTATATGGGGCGGAATACGTTGAGCGGCGTTCCACCCGGCCCAAGCAGGAACGGTAAGTCGCTCTTGCGGCCCGGCCCAACGTGAGGGTGATTCTCGACACCCCGGCCGAATGCCGCGGATGGATCGCCTACCAGACTGCCCCGCCACCGATAGAAGCTCGCCAACATTGCCTTTTCCGCACCTCTATTGGCGCGAAAACCTCACAAGGGCAGGTTTCCTGCTTCGAGGGCTTCGGCGAGGGTGGGGGCGGCTTTGTCTTTGTCGGAGAGCTCGTAGGTCAGAGGCGATCCGTCGCGGCCGGTGGTGGGCCAGTCGATGCCCAGGGCGGGGTCGAGCGGGTTGATGTCGCGATCCAACGCCGGGGTGTACTCCAACGAACACAGGTACATGACGGTGGAGCCATCTTCGAGCGAGAGGATGGCGTGGCCGAGTCCTTCGGAGAGGAACACTGCTTTGCGGTCGATGTCGTCGATCAGCACCGAATCCCATTGCCCGAATGTCGGGGAGCCGACGCGCAGGTCGACGATGACGTCGAGGAACGCTCCGCGGGCGCAGGTGACGTATTTCGCTTGCCCGGGTGGGTTGGTGGTGAAGTGGATTCCGCGCAGCACGCCGGCGGCGGAGACCGAGCAGTTCGCCTGCTTCAGATCCAACGCCCGGCCGGTGGTGTCTTCGAAGAGGCTGGCTTTGAACCATTCGAAGAACACGCCGCGGTCGTCGCCGAACTGGCGTGGGGTGTATTCGTAGGCGCCGGATATTTTCAGTTCACGAAAGGTCATCGGTTTCCTCGGTCGATCAGGTCCAGCAGGTAGCGGCCGTAGCCGGATTTGACGAGTTTCTCGGCGCGGGCGCGCAGTTCGTCGTCGGTGATGAATCCGCGTCGCCAGGCGACTTCTTCGGGGGATCCGATCTTGAGTCCTTGGCGTTGTTCGATGGTGCGCACGTAGTTGGAGGCGTCGAGGAGGGAGTCGAAGGTGCCGGTGTCGAGCCAGGCGGTGCCGCGGGGCAGGACTTCGACCTGCAGGCGGCCGG
>NZ_SPNG01000037.1:0-546 GCF_004563845.1 Rhodococcus sp. 1R11
ACCGCGTTGAGCAGGGTGGTGGTTCCGATGACGTTGGTGTGCACGAACGGCCACGGGTCGGTCAGGGAGTTGTCGTTGTGGGATTCGGCGGCGAAGTGGACGACGAGATCGGTCTCGCGGACGAGGCGGTCGACGAGATCGGCGTCGGCGATGTCGCCGTGCACGAAGTCGATGCGGTCGGCCAACGGCTCGAGGGATGCCTTGTTGCCGGCGTAGGTGAGCTTGTCGAGCACGGTGACCTGGGAATCGGGGCGCTGCGCGAGGGTCTGATGGACGAAGTTCGCGCCGATGAACCCGGCCCCACCCGTGACGAGAATTCTCATGAACAAGAACGGTACCGGGCACTCCCGTCAAGCACGTGACGTAGCGCCGGAGCTAACAAAGGCGCACTCGTCTGCACCGCGCGTTCAGCGACGTTCTCTGGAAGACTTCGGGCTCATGCGGGGAATCATTCTGGCGGGCGGCACGGGCTCACGGCTTCATCCGATCACGATGGGCGTCAGCAAACAGCTGGTCCCGGTCTACGACAAACCGATGATCTACTAC
>NZ_SPNG01000030.1:0-1036 GCF_004563845.1 Rhodococcus sp. 1R11
GGGCGCGTGACTGTCCCCGACCTCAGGGTTGACGCAGGGTACGAATCAGCTTCTTGTTCGCGAATTCGTCGATCCCATGACGCCCGAGCTCACGCCCGAAACCCGAACGCTTGACGCCACCGAACGGCAACTCCGCACCTTCACCACCAAACCCGTTGACGTAGACCATTCCCGCCTCGATCTGCTCGCTGACACGCTTGACCTGCTCGGGATCGGTACTGAACAGGTACGAGCCGAGCCCGAACGGGGTGTCGTTCGCGATCCTGATCGCCTCGTCCTCGTCCCGAACGCGGAAGACCATCGCCACCGGACCGAAAAACTCCTCGTAGAACACATCACCGCCGGGCTGAACACCAGTGAGCACACCCGGAGGGAACCAGGCCCCGTTACGCTCGCCGCTGGTCTCCAACGACGCACCCGAGGCCACCGCCCGGTCGACCTGATCGCTCAAACGCTCTGCAGCCACGAGCGAGGACACCGGAGACGCCGGCCGCGCCAACATCTTCGCGGTGTAACGCGCAACGAAGTCGTCATACAGCTCGTCGAGAACGATCACACGCTTGCCGGCATTACAAGACTGACCGGTATTCTCCATCCGCGCCTCGAAGGCTGCATCGACCGCCTCATCCATATCACTCACACCCAGCACGATGAATGGATCCGAACCACCGAGCTCGAGAACGACCTTCTTGAGGTTGCGTCCCGCGATCTCCGCGATCGCGGCACCCGCCCGCTCGGAACCGGTAACCGACACCCCCTGCACGCGAGGGTCCGCAATAATCCGTTCGACCTGCTCATTGGTGGCGAAGATGTTGTTGTAGGTCCCCGCCGGGAATCCCGCATCGTCGAACAAACTCTGCAAGGCAAGTCCCGATTCCGGGCACTGCGGTGCCGGCTTGAGAAGAATCGTGTTGCCCAGAGCAAGGTTCGGACCGGCGAACCGCGCCACCTGGTAGTACGGGAAATTCCACGGCATGATGCCGAGAAGGATGCCGATGGGCCGTCGTTGAACGATGGCGGTACCCGGCCCACTGAA
>NZ_SPNG01000031.1:0-1009 GCF_004563845.1 Rhodococcus sp. 1R11
GCATCGAGGTACCCGCGTTCGGCAGCGACGTACGGATTGACCAACGTGTCCTCGTACTGCTGCTGCAACTCGAGCCGCAACGCATCGACGTCCTCACCGTTCTTCGCGGCCTCGAGCAACTGCTTGCGGTAGACGAACCCGACCGCACCCGAGGCGCCCATCACCGCGATCTGCGCCGTCGGCCATGCGAGGTTGACGTCGGCACCCATGTGCTTGGACCCCATCACGTCGTACGCCCCGCCGTAGGCTTTACGGGTGATGACGGTGATCTTCCCGACCGTCGCCTCCCCGTAGGCATACAACAACTTCGCGCCGCGCCGGATGATGCCGTTGTATTCCTGGCCCGTCCCGGGCAGGAACCCCGGCACATCGACCAGGGTGATGATCGGAACGTTGAAGCAATCGCAGGTGCGGACGAACCGCGCCGCTTTCTCCGAGGCATCGATATCGAGTGTGCCGGCGAATTGGGTGGGCTGATTGGCCACGATCCCCACCGACCGGCCGTCGATCCGACCGAACCCGACGATGATGTTGCGGGCCCGACCCTCCTGCACCTCCAGGAATTCGTCGTCGTCGAGGATCCGGCGGATCACCTCGTGCATGTCGTACGGAGTGTTCGGCGAATCCGGAATCAACGTATCGAGCTCGAGATCCTCCGCCGTCAGACTGTCTTCGATGGATCCGACGATCGGATCCGACGCCGCCGTCCGCGGTGCATCGGCCCGATTGTTCGACGGCAGGTAGGACAGGAGGTCGCGGACGTAGTCGAGGGCGTCCTGCTCCCCCGAGGCGACGTAGTGCGCGACCCCGGACTTCTCCATGTGGGTGTGCGCGCCACCGAGCTCTTCCATCGTCACGTTCTCCCCGGTGACGGTCTTGATCACATCGGGGCCGGTGACGAACATCTGACTGGTGCCGTCGACCATGACCACGAAATCGGTCAGGGCGGGTGAGTAGACGTGTCCACCGGCGGCGGGGCCCATGATCACCGAGATCTGCGGGATCACCC
>NZ_SPNG01000004.1:0-435272 GCF_004563845.1 Rhodococcus sp. 1R11
CACCCAAGCTGCCGCCGAAGACGGTCGCGTCCTGGGAGAACACGCACACATCACGGCCATCGACCGTGCCGTAGCCGGTGACGACACCATCACCGAAGGGGCGATTGTCACCCAACCCGAAATTCTGGGATCGGTGCCGCGCCAACGCATCGAGCTCGACGAACGAGCCCTCGTCGAGCAGGGCGGTGATCCGCTCCCGCGCAGTCAACTTGCCCTTCGCATGGACCCGCTCCACCGCCGCCTCACCCGACGGCATCTCCGCAGCCCCCAGACGTTTACGAAGATCGGCCAATTTACCCGCAGTGGTATGGATATCGGGTGCATCTGCCGACCCGGGTGCAGTGGAATCCTGGACGCTGGTCATGGGGCAACACTTTAACTGCGAGTGTGATCTGCGCCCCGACCGAGGGTGGTTCACGGGCCGACGTCGGTTCTTGCCGAACCCATATGCTGGTGGTCATGTGGACCAATCTGGATCGCCCACCGCTCGACGTCCGCGCACTCCGTCGAGCCCTGGTGGACGGACCGCAGGCCTCGTGGTCCCGGGTGGACGTGGTGACCGAGACCGGTTCGACCAATGCCGACCTCGTTGCTGCGGCGGCGGACCGGGCGGACCGGACGGCCTTGATAGCCGAACATCAGGGGAGTGGTCGGGGCAGGCATTCGCGTCCGTTCTCGGGTGCTCCGAGATCGCAGATATTGCTGTCGATGCTGCTGAAGTTCCCGGGGATCGACCCGGCGGTGCTGGGCTGGCTGCCGCTGATGACCGGCGTGGCTCTGGTCGATGCGCTGCGTACCGTGGCCGAGGTCGATGCGCGGTTGAAGTGGCCGAACGACGTTCTGATCGACGGTCGGAAGGTCTCGGGCATTCTGGCCGAGGTAGCCGTCCATGGAGCGAGTCCGACGGTGGTCGTCGGCCTGGGAGTGAACGTCTCGATGACCGAGGCCGAGCTGCCGGTGCCCACGGCGACGTCACTCGCGCTCGAACAGGCCGCGGTGCTCGATCGAGACACCCTGGTGCGTGCGATTCTGCGCGGGGTGGCCGCGGAGGTGGATTCATGGCGAGATGCGCACTGGGATACCGACACGCTGGCGCACCGATATCGAGATCGGTGCGGCACCATCGGACAGCGGGTGCGGGTCGACCTGCCCGGGGGTGAGAACGAAGTGGGAACCGCTGTCGATGTGGACGAACACGGCCGGATCGTCATCGAGGTCGAACGTGCAGGCTCTGCATCGCCGTCGGTGCTCGCGGTCGCCGCCGGCGACGTGACTCATCTTCGACCTGTCTCGTGAGACCATCTTCACCCGGGCAGATCCGGCGCGAATAGTCAGGAGTGGACGTGGGTTACCCACAGGATGCGTTGGCCGACGAGGAAGAGCTACTCCTCCATCGTCACCCGCACTGGAAGATGTTGATCCTGCCGTCGATCACGTTCGTACTCGCCACGGGTCTCGCCGGCGTCGCCCTCGGTGTCGCAGGTGCCCGACTCGAATCCACCGCTGCCGATGTGGCCACGATTGCCGCGCTGGTGGCGTGGGCAGCGATCGTCGGGCAGCGATGCCTGGTTCCGCTCGTGAGCTGGAAGTGCACTCACTTCATCGTCACCGATCGTCGGGTGCTCGTTCGGCAGGGCGTACTCACGCATTCCGGAATCGACATCCCCATGAGCCGCATCAGCAACGTGCAGTTTCGACACGGACTGCTGGACAGGATGCTCGGCACCGGCACCCTGATCATCGCGTCGGCGTCGGACGACCCACTCGAGTTCGACGACATTCCTCAGGTGCAACGCGTCCATTCGCTGCTCTACCAGCAAGTATTCGACTCGATGGAGTTTCGTCGCGAGTCCGCTCACGATCGGGACCGAGCATTCGAGCCGATGGCCGACGATGCACCGGCCGAGTCCAAGCCCGGTTGGCGCGCGGGTAAACGCAGGTAACACAGGCTGTTCTCACATTCGAACCGTAGGGTTGCCCATGTGACCGATGTTCTGCTTGCCGAAGACGACGAAGCTATCGCCGCACCACTGTCTCGTGCCCTCGGGCGCGAGGGCTACACCGTGACCGTCGAACAGACCGGGCCCGCCACGCTGCAGCGTGCTCTCGACGGCAAATTCGACTTGCTGATCCTGGACCTGGGGCTGCCCGGAATGGACGGCCTCGAAGTGTGCCGTCAGGTCCGCGCCAACCGGTCGGAGGTGGCCGTGTTGATGCTCACCGCGCGTACGGACGAGGTCGACTTCGTGGTCGGCCTCGACGCCGGTGCCGACGACTATGTGGGCAAGCCGTTCCGGCTCGCCGAGCTGATGGCTCGGGTTCGAGCGCTCCTGCGTCGACGCGGTGCCGGCGAGGACGTTCCCATCGAGGTCGGTGCGATTCGTCTCGAACCGGCGGCCCGACGGGTACTCGTCGGAGGTACCGAGATCTCACTGGCGAACAAGGAGTACGAGTTGCTCAAGGTGCTGCTCGATCATGCCGGTCAGGTGGTCTCGCGAGAGGTGATCCTGCGCGAGGTGTGGGGCGACGCGGAATTGCGCGGATCCAAGACACTCGACATGCACATGTCCTGGCTGCGCCGCAAGATCGGTGACGAAGGACCGGTGGCGGAGCGTCGCATCGCGACCGTTCGCGGTGTCGGATTCCGCATCAACAGCGACTAGCCGTCGATGCGGCGTCGAATTCTGGTCTCGATCCTCGCTGTCGTCATCATGACGGCACTGTTGCTCGGGCTGCCGCTGATGTACACGGCCTGGCTGTGGGTCGAGGACTTCACTCGAAACGATCTGCAGGCGCGCCTCGACCGAATGGCTGCGGAGATCATTTCGCAAGAGGGCTCGGCCGGCCTGATCGAGGGCCAACTCGACATCGGTTCGCTGCGTCTTGCGATTCCGCAGGGCGGCCGCCTGGTCGTCATCTATCCGACGCCCGAGGACGCCGCGTCCCGCGCCGACATCGGCCAGGCATCCGTCCCTCGGCCCCTCGTCGAATCCTTGTCGATGGGGACCTCTGGATCGCTCCGACTCGAAGTGCCGTCCGACGACATGCGCTCACTGCAGCGGCAGGCCCTCGGGGCGGTGACATTGGTGGTCCTGGCGTCCGCCCTGGCCGGAACAGTGGTAGCGGTAGTGACGGCCAAACGACTGGCCGATCCATTGCAGGACGTCGCTCGGCGGGCCGCTCGACTGGCCGAGGGCGACTTTCGACCGGATCCCCGTCGCCACGGCATTGCCGAGCTGGACCGGGTGTCCGAGGTTCTCGACTCGGCCACCGTCGAGATCGCCGGGAGGCTGCAACGCGAACACACGTTGGTTGCCGACGTATCGCATCAACTCCGTAGCCGCCTGACCGCCGTTCGACTGCGTTTGGACGAGATCTCCACCCATCCGGATCCCGCGGTGGTCGACGAGGCGAACGAGGCGATGGATCAAGTCGACCGGTTGACCCTGGCCATCGACGAACTCGTTCGATCCTCCCGCAGCGACGGTGCCGCCGATGCGCACGAGGTATCGGTCATCGAGGAACTGACCGGCACGGTGGTCGAATGGCAGCGAAATTTCGACGATGCAGGTCGGAGTCTGGTGCTCAAGGGCGACGCAGACCTCAAGGCATCGGTGACGGGATCGCGTTTGCGCGAGGCCGTGTCGGTACTGGTCGACAACTCTCTGGTGCACGGCGACGGTGCTTGCACCGTCGCCGTACGCGCCGTCTCCGCTGCCGAGGGCACGGACCGGAGGCGAGAGCGACTGGTCTGTGTCGAGGTGTCCGACGAGGGTCCAGGGGTGAGCAACGAGCTGGCACCCCACATCTTCGACCGCGGCTTCTCCGGAGCCGGTTCGACCGGAGTCGGTCTCGCACTGGCCCGGGCCCTCATCGAGGCCGACGGCGGACGGTTGGAACTACAACGCAGACGGCCGGCTCTGTTCTCGGTGTTCCTGCCCGCCTGGCGCGAATCGTCGCCCGCGCTCTCGCGGCGCGAACCACGCTGACCGCACTGACAGAACCAGGGGTCAGTCGAGCGCGCTCGATGCGTCGGTCGGATCCTCGTTGCGCTCGGCGTCCACTTCCAGGATGGTGCGCGCGTTGTCCTCGGGAAAGGCGAAGCGGCGCAACGCCCAGAAGCGGAACGCCATCTGCAGCAGGTTGCCGATGATGTAGTTCAACACGAAGTCGATGACGACGACCATCGTCAGCGACTCGTTGGCGTCGCGGATGTCGAAGATGTTGTTCGCGATCCACAGCGGACCGGCGGCGATGAGCACGCCGACGCCGCTGATGGCGAAGAAAAGAAGCGCTTCGTGATGGCGTTCACGCCCGCCGCGGTGCTTGAAGGCCCACTCACGGTTGAGGAAATAGCTCAGCAGGGTGGCCAGTACGCCCGAGATGATTTTTGCGATCACCGGCTTCTGCTCGAGCACCGTCAGGCTCAACGAGTAGAAGATGACGAGGTCGAACACCATCGTCGTACCGCCCACGATGGCGAACTTGATCAACTCGCTGTGCCGGATCGCAAGGTCCCTGATGGGCTTGGGTAAGCGTCGAAGCACGCTGTCGATCGTCGGCACAACGGTGAAGTCTACGAAACGAACGCCCGATCCGGCGAACCGACGCTCTGTTCATCAGCGTTTCCACAGTCTCGGCAACAGTGCTTCCACAGTCTTCGCGACAGTGCCGTCCCTCGTGCGACTGCCGGTTCGGACCGAACCAGCGGGACATGACACCATGGTGAGCCGTGACAGGTACCGAACCGCGCCCCACCGCTGCGCGCCCGTCGTCGACCGGAATGCCCGTGGTGACGATGATCGGCGGAGGTCAGCTGGCCCGCATGACCCATCAGTCGGCCATCGAGCTCGGCCAAACGCTGCGCGTGTTGGCCGCGGGCGCAGACGAGCCGGCCGCCCAGGTGAGCCCCGACGTCGTGTTCGGGCATCACGACGACCTCGAGGCGCTGCGTACGGCCGCGACGGGGTCCAACGCCCTGACGTTCGACCACGAGCACGTCCCGACCGAGCACCTCGACACTCTGGTTGCCGAAGGTGTCAACGTCCAGCCGCCGCCGAGTGCGTTGATCTTCGCCCAGGACAAACTGCGGATGCGTCGCAAGCTCGAAGAGCTGGGCGCACCCGGACCGGCGTACGCGGAGGTCTCGTGGGCGCAGGACGCCATCACGTTCGGTGACGAACACGGGTGGCCGGTCGTCCTCAAGGCGGTCCGCGGCGGCTACGACGGCCGCGGTGTCTGGATGCCCGCCGACGCCGAGGAAGCCGAGGAGATCGTCACCGCCCAGCTCGACCTCGGCGTGCCGCTCATGGTCGAGGAGAAGGTCGCCATGCGCCGCGAGTTGTCGGCGATGGTCGCTCGATCGCCGTTCGGTCAGGGTGCAGCGTGGCCCGTCGTGCAGACCGTGCAACGGCACGGTCAATGTGCGGTGGTCCTGGCCCCGGCTCCCGACCTCGACGAGGACGTCGCCACGTACGCAGGCCGGCTGGCGCTCGATATCGCGGGCGAACTCGGTGTGGTCGGAGACCTCGCGGTCGAGCTCTTCGAGACCACATCGGGCAAGCTTCTGGTGAACGAGCTGGCCATGCGTCCGCACAACTCCGGTCACTGGACCATGGACGGCTGCCGCACCTCGCAGTTCGAGCAGCATCTGCGTGCAGTGCTCGACTACCCGCTCGGTGACACCGATCCACTGGCACCGTTGACGGTGATGGCGAACATCCTGGGTGCGCCCGAAGCGCCGGAGATGACGATGGACGAACGCCTGCATCACCTGTTCGCTCGCATGCCCGACGCGAAGGTTCACCTGTACGGCAAGACCGAGCGGAAAGACCGAAAGATCGGTCACGTGAACATTCTGGGCGCGAGGTCCGGATCGCTCACCGACCCGGCCTACGTGGCGGCCGTACGCGAACGAGCCGAACGTGCAGCGCACTGGATGTCGCACGCCGAATGGACCGACGGATGGGACCCGCACCATGACTGACGAACCCGGTACCGCTGTAGTAGGCCTGATCATGGGCAGCGATTCCGACTGGCCGACCATGGAAGCCGCCGCAGAAGCGTTGGCGGAGTTCGGTATTCGCTTCGAGGTCGGCGTCGTGTCGGCTCATCGCACCCCGCAGCGGATGCTCGACTACGCCCGCGAGGCCGCCGGTCGCGGAATCAAGGTGATCATCGCCGGTGCCGGGGGAGCGGCGCACCTGCCGGGCATGGTGGCGTCGGCGACGCCACTGCCGGTCATCGGCGTTCCGGTTCCGCTGAAATACCTCGATGGCATGGACTCGCTGCTCTCGATCGTGCAGATGCCGGCCGGTGTGCCCGTTGCGACGGTCTCCATCGGTGGTGCTCGCAATGCGGGATTGCTTGCCGTCCGAATCCTGGGGGCGTCTGATCCTGTTCTGCAGCAACAGATGTCGGCTTTCCAGTCCTCCCTCGAGGCCATGGTGCTGGAAAAGGACAAAGCGCTGCGTACCACGCTGCTGGGATGAGTGCGGTGCTGTCGCGGCGCGAGCAGATACGACGAGCCGGTCGCGGCCGGTGGCAGTCGGTGCTGGTGACCCGGCTGGCACTGCGCTACTCGCAACTGTGGGGCGGAACGGCACGCTTCGACGACGAGTTCTCGATTTTCGTCTGTTCCGGCCTGCGCGGCGGATTCGGCCGCGGCGGAACCACATTCGGTGGGGCATACCTGACGGCGAACAACACCGCTCGTCGGGTGCTGCGACACGAGGCGATTCACGCCGATCAGTGGGCGAGGTTCGGGCTGACCTTTCCGTTCCGCTACCTCGTCGAGGAGGCGCGGCACCGCGGCAGCGCCAATCGGTTCGAGATCGAAGCAGGACTCGCGGACGGCGGCTACCGACCGACCGGATGAGGCGGCGAGTCAGTCGAGGGCGGTTCAGTCGAGGGTCGTCGTGACCTTCTCGGTGTCGATGCGTCTTTCTTTCTTGCTCTCGTCGGAGTTGGCCACCTGTACCAACGACGCTCCGGCCGCGAGCACCGAGAGCAGTCCGTCGATCAACTCGTCGGCGGTGGTCCAGGATGCACCGGACAACACTCGATCCGCGGCCGAGAAAGAACGAGCCTCGGCGCGTTCTCTCGCTGCGGCGAGGACGTCGTCCACCGAGCGGCCGTCCAATGCCGCGGCCCCCGATCCGGTCGCCCTGAATTGGTCACCGTGTACGCGAACCGAGGTGGCGTAGTCGGTCATCCCGAGGGGCAGATCGGGGACTGCCTTACCGAAGGCATCGAGCGAGAGCGCCAGGACCTCGTCGACGTCGGGAGCATCCTCGAGGCGATCGCCGTGCACCAGGGCGAGATCCGCGGAGTCGTCGGCACCGAGCACCACCTCGCCGCCCGTCCACCAGATTCCCAGAAGTACGGCAGCGGTCTGCCAGTGCGCCGGCAACAACACGCACACGCGCGCGCCCTGATCGAGTGCGAACTCGTCACGGAGCAGGTTGGCAGTCTTGGCCGCCCAGTTCGCCAGTGTCACGGCGGACACCTCGACCCGTTCGCCGGTGGCATCGTCGTAGTACGTGATGCGGGGACCGGCCGGATCTGCCGCCAGGATCGGCTCGAGCAGGGTTTGAGTCAGGTTCGATGCCACACCTCGACCCTAGTCGACGCCGACCCGGCTCGATCTCCGCGCGGCGTTCGTTCTGTCAGTTCACGCACATGGGGCCGGTGGAACCAGCGTCGATCGGTGCCGCAGGCTCCTCGGGTACTGCTGTACCTGCTTCGGGCGCAACGGTTTCGGCCGTCGCGGCCTGGCCCGAGCCGGGGCCGGCGTAGTCGTCGGCGAGCACGACCCGGACGGCATCGGCAGGCATGGTGTCGTCGGCGGTGACCTGCAGGCCACCGAGTGCTGCCGACACGGCGCGAGCGGCGTCGCTGTCCGCGTCGGCGGCCTGGATGCGGCTCGTCGAGATGGACGAGCCCTCGTAGTTGCCGATGGTGCCACCGACGTATCCCAGCGCCGCCAACGATCCGGCCACGCCGTTGGCGAGTCCTTCGATACCGCTGTCGTTCGCGACGTCCACCGTCACCGTCGACGGATCGACGGCCGGGGCATCCGAATTCTCGGCATTGGTCTCGGCGGAGTTCCCGTCCTCGAGTAACCCGGCGACGTATTTCTTCACGGCTGCCGGGTCCACCTGCACGATGGATTCGCCGTAGTCGGTCGTCGCATTGATGTCGACCGCGGGAATGGTCTCGAACTTGACCTTGCCGCCGGCGAGATCCTGCAGGCGAGTGGCGAACTGCAGGATGTCCCAGTCCGAATCGAGGGTGACCGACCGCTGCACCGCGGTACTGAGCTGACCGAGCTTGCTCGGATTGCTCAACGTCTTGGCACTGAGCACGCTGCGCACGAGGGAGGCCATGAAGACTTGCTGGCGCACGATCCGGTCCAGGTCACCGCGGGGCAGATCGTGTCGTTGCCGCACGAAACTCAGCGCCTGCGAACCGGACAGGTTCTGCTCACCGGCCGCGAAGTTCGCACCCGACAACGGCTCCTGAACCGGATTGTTCAGGCATACCGCTACTCCGCCGACGGCGTCGGTCAGCAGAACGAAACCGAGCAGACCGACCTCTGCGTAGTGATCGACCGTGATGCCGGTCAGGTTGGCGACGGAATCGATCAGCGCTTCACGTCCGGCCTCGGTGGCCTGCGGTTCGGCGTCGGCATCGGAGACTCCCTGCTCGACCAGTTCGAGCCGTTTGTTCTCCTTGGTCGCTCCGTACGCGGCGTTGATCTTGGACATTCCGATCCCGGGCACCTCGACGTACGAGTCGCGCGGGATGGAGATGGCAGTGGCCGACGAGCCGTCGTTCGGGACGCGGATCAACACGATCGTGTCCGTGTTCGACGCCACTTCCTCGCCGGCGTTGAGCGAGGCGAGTTCTTCCGGTGAGAGCGCGTTGCCGTGGGCGTCTGTGCGGCTGTCGGTGCCGACCATCAGGATGTCGACGGCGCCGTCCGCTGCGCCGCCCAGACCGAGGCCGCCCGCAGTGGCGATGTTCGACCGCAGACTGTCCACGCTGCGCCACGCGAAGCCGGTCACCAACAGGACGAGCACCGACAGTACGGCCACCGCAACGTGGGTCGCCGGCCAGCGGCCGCCGGCACCCGGTCGGCGGGGCACCTCGCCTGCGTCGGATCCTCGGCCGTCGTCTCGGGGCTCGCGCTGCGGTCGTCGTGCACGGCCGGCCGTGGTTCGTCGTTCGTCGCCGCGTACGCCGCCTCGGCGATGCACGCCCGGTTCGCCGTCTGCGGGGGGACGTACAGGTCGATCCTGAGAGTCGCGCCCGCGGGACGCGCGAGGGTCGATGTCACGGTCGCGTCGGTCGCCGCGCAGGCCGTCGCCGTCGGCTCGCCGCGAGGTGCGCCGGTGTGGTGGGGGCGTGCGCTCACCTCCGTGCGTGCCTGAATCTCGTGGCACCTTCGACCCTTTCCTCGTTTCCGGCAGGCTTGGACACCCACCGACTGACGTTCACTCCCCCCGAGTCGAAGGTTACTGGCGATCGGCCGCGCTCTCGCCGAACCGAGCGCGGCGTGCCACACTTGGCAACCGTGAATGCGATCGTGGTGACCGGTGCACACGGCCAGTTGGGCCGACGGGTGGTCTCGCTCGCCGCCGAGCGTGATTCCGACGTCGAGGTGCACGGCTATTCGTCCGCCGACCTGGACATCACCGACCCCGGTGCCGTCGACGCCGTGGTGACCGCGGGTGCGACCGTCGTCAACTGCGCCGCGTACACAGCCGTCGATGCCGCGGAATCCGACGAGTCGAGGGCCATGGCCGTCAATGCCGATGGTCCCCGAAATCTCGCGCGGGCGTGCGGGCGTGTCGGTGCCCGTCTGATTCACATTTCCACCGACTATGTGTTCGACGGCACAGCGACCGAACCGTACGACGTCGATGCGGCGACCGCGCCGAAGTCCGTGTACGGACGCACCAAGCTGGCCGGAGAGACAGCGGTGCGTGAGGAACTTCCCGAGGCCGTCATCGTGCGCACCGCATGGGTCTACGACAACACCGGTAAGAACTTCGTCACCACGATGCGAAGACTCGAAGGCGAGCGGGAGACCGTCTCGGTGGTCGACGACCAGATCGGATCGCCCACTTTCGCCCTCGACCTGGCGGCCGGTCTGCTCGAGATCGAAGCCGACGAGACGGTGACCGGCAGGACCCTCCACTTCACCAATGCCGGGCAGGCGAGTTGGTACGACCTGGCCCGGGCAGTGTTCTCGGGAATCGGTGCCGACCCCGAGCGGGTGCGACCGTGTTCGAGCGCAGAGTATGTTGTCCCGGCACCTCGGCCCGCATACTCGGTGCTGTCACCGAATGCGTGGTCCGCGGCCGGGCTCGGTGCGCCCCGCCCCTGGTCCGACGCTCTGACGGCGGCTCTTGCTCGGTCGTGATGCGGGATCGATGCCCGCCTCGGGCTAGTCTTGCCCGCGTGAGTTCCGACCTGGCCGTGGTGACGGTGACCTATTCCCCCGGCGAATACCTCGAGCAATTCCTGACGTCTCTTCGCGAGGCCACGACTCGGCCCGTGCGAGTCATCATGGCCGACAACGGCTCGGTCGACGGCACTCCGGAAGCAGCCGAGGCTGCGTTCGCCGAAGCGGAATTGCTGCGCACCGGTGCCAACATCGGCTACGGCGCTGCCGTCAATAGGGCGATCGCCGCAGTCGACCCCGAGGTCGAATTCGTCGTGGTCGCCAATCCGGATGTCAGGTGGCACCCCGGGTCCCTGGACGGATTGCTCGACGCCGCGGCGCGATGGCCGCGCGCAGGTTCGCTGGGCCCCCTCATTCGTGAGCCGGACGGGTCGCGATACCCGTCCGCGCGATCGGTGCCCGATCTGACGTCCGGGGCCGGCCACGCAATTCTGGGCAAGCTCTGGCCGACCAATCCGTGGACTCGGCGATACCGCCAGGAGAACGAGACGGTGTCCGAGCGGCCGGTGGGATGGCTGTCGGGGTCATGCCTGTTGCTTCGCCGCGCGGCGTTCGACTCCATCGACGGATTCGATTCGCGCTACTTCATGTACATGGAGGACGTGGACCTCGGTGACCGGCTGGGCCGGGCGGGTTGGCAGAACGTCTACGTACCCGATGTCGAGGTCACGCACTCGAAAGGCCATGCGGCAGGACGGCATCCGGAAGTGATGCTGCCCGCGCACCACACCAGCGCCTACCGATTCCAGGCCGACAGACACGACCGGGTGTGGCAGGCTCCACTACGATGGGCGTTGCGCGCTGGTCTCGGTCTTCGCTCGAAGGTCGTTGTGACTTCGGCGCTTCGGGCCCGAGCTCGTGAAGAACGACCGTCGGACGAGAGAACAGAGGCTGGACATGTCGGATAGTTCCCCATCGGTCGCCGCACGTACGGATGCAGTGATCTTGGTCGGCGGCAAGGGAACTCGACTGCGCCCGTTGACTCTGTCGGCACCCAAGCCGATGCTCCCGACTGCAGGACTCCCGTTTCTCACCCACCTGCTGGCCAGGATCAAGGCTGCGGGCATCGAACACGTGGTTCTTGGAACGTCGTTCAAAGCCGAAGTGTTCGAGCAACATTTCGGCGACGGGTCGGCGTTGGGCATCGAACTCGAGTACGTGTTCGAGACCGAACCCATGGGCACCGGCGGCGGAATCAGAAACGTGTTGCCGCGACTGCGGGCAGACAACGTCATGGTGTTCAACGGTGACGTGTTGGGTGGTACCGATCTGACAGCAGTGCTCGATACGCACCGCACGACCGACGCGGACGTGACGTTGCATCTCGTTCGGGTCGGCGATCCCCGAGCGTTCGGATGTGTACCGACCGACGAGAACGGCCGAGTCACGGCATTCTTGGAGAAGACCCAGGATCCGCCGACCGACCAGATCAACGCCGGTTGCTACGTGTTCAAGCGTGAGATCATCGAGTCCATCGCAGCCGACCGGCCGGTGTCGGTGGAGCGAGAGGTGTTCCCTGCCTTGCTCGCCGAGAACAAGAAGGTCTACGGGCACGTCGACAGTGCGTACTGGCGCGACATGGGTACGCCCGAGGATTTCGTCAAGGGATCGGCCGACCTCGTTCGCGGGATTGCGCCGTCGCCCGCACTGCACGGAGATCGCGGTGAGTCCCTGGTTCACCCCGGAGCGGGTGTCGCGCCGGGCGCACTGCTGATCGGTGGAACCGTCGTCGGGCGTGGTGCCGAGATCGGCGCAGGCGCTCGTCTCGACGGCGCGGTGGTGTTCGACGGTGCGATCGTCGAAGCGGGGGCCGTGGTCGAACGGTCCATCCTGGGCTTCGGAGCTCGCATCGGACCGCGGGCACTCGTGCGTGACGCCGTCATCGGTGACGGTGCCGATATCGGAGCTCGTTGCGAGTTGCTGCGTGGGGCACGGGTATGGCCAGGAGTGAAGCTGCCCGACGGGGGAGTGCGCTTCTCCACCGACGTCTGATCGTCGTCCCGAGGGGCTGAGCGGGGCCGCCCGGGCCGATCAGCGATGCGCGGCGAGCGCGACGAGATGGTCGATGGTCTCGCGCTCGGCCGAGTCGGGTAGTTCGTCCACCGGCCACCAACGCAGGTCCGTCGATTCCTCGCTGCGCACGGCGCGCGCGCCGTCCGGGGCGCGCACCAGGAACCGCAGGTCCAGGTGCCGGGTCGGCTTACCCAGCGAGCACGTGATCGGGTGAGTGTGCGCAGAGAGCAACTCGGGATCGATCGACAGATCGGCAATTCCGGATTCTTCGGTCGCCTCGCGCAGTGCCGCGGCGACGACCGTCTCGTCCTCGGGCTCGCAGTGACCGCCCAGCTGAATCCACCGGCCCACCCTGGGATGCAGGGTCAACAGCACGTGCCGTCCCGACGCGTCGAGCACCAGCGACGACGCCGTGATGTGGCCGGCCTCGTTGGCGCGAAGACACGCGTCGGGATTGCTGTGCAGAAAGGCGATCACGGTGTGCCGAAGGGATTCGTCCCTGGAGTCGGTCGGTGCCCATCGGTCGAGCGTCTGGGCTGCGGACTGCCACAGCGAGGTAGCGGACATCGCCGATCAGAGCTCCACCAGCAGGGACCCGGGCGCGGCCGGGTCTCGTACCGTCAGCGGTTCACTAGGATGTCCGATTGCGATGGCCCCCAGTGCTTTCCAGTCCGCACGCAGGCCGAGCTCGGCGCGGACGGTATCGGCGGCGAAGATCGTCGAACCGATCCAGCAGCTACCGAGATCGCGAACGGCCAGGGCGACGAGCAAACCCTGAACGGCGGCACCGACCGCCACGGTGAACATGGTGTCCTCGGCTGCCCGACGCCTCTCGTCGGGATAGGTGTGCGCCCCGTCCGGCACACAGAACGGAATCACGATTTCCGGCGCATCGAACAGAATGTCACCGCGGCTCAGCCTGGCGGCGATGCGGTCCTCGGTCAGTCCGTCGCCGGCCAGATCGGCTCGCCACTGCTCCCGCATGGTCTCGAGCAGTCGGCGACGCACCGCGGGTGTTCTGATCCAGACGAATCTGACGGGGTGGGTGTGATGCGGGGCGGGGGCGGTGAGGGCGTCCGCGACGGCGCTCCGAATCGAGTCCGGGTCTACTGCATCGGGGGAGAACGATCGAACCGACCGTCGGCGAAGCAGGGCCTCGCGTCGACCACGTTCGAGTGCCTCGGCGGTTCCCAGCCAGAACAGGTCGTCCTCGCCGCCGCGCAGCAGGGTGGCGGCGGTGGACCCGTCGTCGACCGGTGACAGGCCACGGACGACGGCTATCGGAACACCACCCAGCTTGCCCTTCACGAGATCGCCTGCCGCAGCGAGCTCGTCGGCGATCGCGACTTCGGTGACGATCAGTTCGTTGCCCTGCCCGTCTTCAGCCCCGGCGTATCGGTGGACCACCGCCAGGCCGGCAGACCCGATCGCGGCATCGGTCTGACCGATCCGCCAGGCCCGGCCCATCGTGTCGGTGATCACGACAGCCACGGTGACTTCAGCCGACTCGAGCAGTGCTTGCCGAAGAGCCGCAGCACTGGCGTCGGGATTCTCCGGGAGCAACGCCAGTTCGCTGCCGTCGACGTTGGACCCGTCGATTCCCGACGCGGCTTGCACGATGCCGAGGCGGTTCTCTGTGATGAGCGTCCGGCCTTTTCGGGCGACGACGCGAACGGCCTCCTGATCGACGAGGACCCGGCGGGCTGCGTCCCGCTGCTCGGGGTCCTGCGGTGCGGGCACCAGACGTCCCTCGACCTTGGAGACGATCTTGCTGGTGACCACGAGGACGTCTCCGTCGCGCAGCCAGGGCGCTCGGTCGACTATCGCTGCGGCGAGATCGTCGCCCGGACGAAACTCGGGAAGTCCGGTGACCGGCAGGATTTCGATCGATCCGCCCGGTGCGTGGTCACCGGGAGCCTCTGGCATCGACGCCACGTCGCGTGGGGCGGTCACAGTTCGAGTCCGGCCGCGCGCAGGGCGGTGCGTGCCATCACCGCTGTGGTCTCCGGGTCGGTCATCAGCAACGGAATCGACTGCACGTCGACTCCGTCGACCACCGCCGAGTCGGTGCTGTGCACCAGCCAGGCGTCGAGAATGCCGGTGCCGCTTCGGCTTCCGTAGAGGCGGCCGACGGCCTCGGCCGTCGTCTCGACGCCGATGACCGACAGGCACTCGTCTGCCATGCCGCGCAACGGTTTACCGTCCACCACCGGGGACAGGCCGACGACCTTGGCGGCGGTGGTGCGCAGTGCGCCGCGGATGCCGGGTATGGCAAGAATTGCGCCGACACTGACCACCGGGTTGGACGGGGCCAGGATCACCGCGTCGGCCTCGGCGATCGCTTCGGCGACTCCCGGTGCAGCAGTGGCCTGTTCGGCACCGATATGAGCGAAACTGTGCGTGGGAATCTGCGCGCGGTAGCGAACCCACCACTCCTGGAAGTGGATTGCGCGTTGCTGCTCGCCGCTGGGGTCGTCGGGGTCGGTGACCACGACGTGTGTTTCCGAGCGGTCGTCGGTGACCGGCAGCAATCGAACCCCGGGCTGCCACCGGTTGCACAGCGCCTCGGTGACGGCCGACAGCGGAAATCCGGTGCGCAGCATGCGACTGCGGATCAAGTGCGTGGCGATGTCCCTGTCGCCGAGCCCGAACCAGTCGGGATCTGCTCCGTACGCGGCCAACTCGTCGCGGGCGTTCCATGTCTCCGCCACCCGGCCCCAGCCGCGCTCGGTGTCGATCCCGTTCCCGAGGGTGTACATGCACGTATCCAGATCCGGGCAGATGCGAAGGCCGTGCATCCAGACGTCGTCGCCGACGTTGACCACCGCAGTGATCTCGTTCTCGGGTTCGTCGCCGAGAAGGGAGTCGCCGAACAGGGATTTGAGCCCCTGGAGGAACCGTGCGCCACCGACGCCACCGACCAGAACAGTAACTTTCACAACATGCGAGCCTAGTGCGGTTGCCGCAGGTCCGGGTGAGCGCCCACCCGGACCGTCCGTGGGGCCGGGATCCGAGCCCGAGAACCGCCGCGACACGCACAGGACGCGCTCCGATTCGGGGAGACAGCCGATTTCGGGCATGGGATGGTATTGGATTTGTGCGATCGGCTTGACCGCGACACACCTGTACGTGTCTAATCACAGGTATGTCATTCAGCGTTCGCGGCACGAGTTCGACTGCAGCGAACCTGGTTTCGAACACTCGTTCCCTTCCTGTTCGTTCCTGAGTGGACGTCGAGTAGAGGTCGAGAGTTGGACGGGTGGAGAGCCGGCTCGGACGTACCAGCTCGATCGAATACCGGCGCGGGGCAAGGTATTCGAGATTACGAGGACCGAAAGTATCTGCGCTACCACAGGTGAGGAGGCGGAAGCGATGTATGACCAGCACGTGACACGTGATCAGCGGGGCGGACCCACTGCACACCTCAGCGCTGTCGACGACGCGCCGCAAACCGAGTCCGATTCCGGCGTGGATTCGAGCGTCTCCGTCGACGCCGGTTCTGCGTACGTGACCCCGTCGAACGATTCGGTCGACAGCGAACTCTCGAGTGACGCCGTGCGAATCGATCAGGACATCGAGATCCCCGACGTCGATGATGTCGATATCGACGATTCGGACAACGACGCCGATTCGATGCCGTTCGTGGCGGAATCGGTTCCACCCGCGAAGCCGTTCCTCAGTCTCGTGGCGGGTTTCGACGAGATGTTCGAGGAGATCGAGGATCAGTGGCAGGAGCGCGCCCTGTGCGCTCAGACCGATCCCGAGGCCTTCTTTCCCGAGAAGGGCGGCTCGACCCGCGAAGCGAAGCGAATCTGCCTCGGTTGCGAGGTGAAGGACGAATGCCTCGAATACGCTCTCGCCAACGACGAGCGATTCGGGATCTGGGGCGGTCTGTCCGAGCGTGAGCGTCGTCGGCTCAAGCGCGGGATCGGCTGAGCCGAACGCGTTCCGGGTGATTCACCCACGGGCCGACACTGCGTCACGGCCCGACACCGAGTCACGGCTCGGCGCTGGCGGGGTCCACCTCGTCGGGGTCGATTCCCAAGTACGTCGCCACTTGCTCCACCAGGACCTCGAACAGTAGGTCCTCCAGATCTTCCGGGTGCTTCGCGCGCCGCTCGAGCGGACGCCGGAACAGCACCACACGGGCGCGTGTCGTCTCTCCGCGCTTGTCGATCCCGACGGGAACCAGCCGCGACAGGGGTACCGGTCCTTCCGCGACCACCTCGGGTGGCCACGTGACCGATTCCGGGTCCAACGCCCTGATCTTGGGCACGTCGTCGACGGCGATGTCGAGCTTCGAGAGCTTGTCGTGCCACCGGTGGTCGATGCGCGCGAACGCGTCGAGTACCAGCCGGTCGAACTTCTCTGCACGTGATCGCCGGGCCGGTAGGTCCTCGGGCAGCACCGGTCCGCGGATTCCGCGGCCGTGCCGCGCAACGGACCGCGACGTGATCCTGCGCGCGGAAGAGAACTGAGGCATGGGGGCAGGTTATCGCGCCTGTCCGGTGTGTCGGTCGTTCGGTCGGTTGCACGTACCGGATACTCTGCACTCGTGAGATCACTGCGTGGCTGCTGCAGGCCTGGTTGCAACCGTTCTGCCGTTGCGACGCTCACATACGTCTACTCCGACTCCACTGCGGTCGTCGGTCCGCTGGCCACCGTGGACGAGCCGCACTCCTGGGACCTGTGCGAGGTCCATGCGTCGACAACCACGGCACCCAAGGGCTGGGAGCTCGTGCGGTACGAGGGTGGTTATTCGACGTCGACCCCCGACGAGGACGATCTGACCGCACTGGCCGAGGCCGTACGCGAAGCCGGTCGAGGGGACCGAACGCGCTCCGAGGAGCGAGACAGTGGTGACCGGTCGCCCGCTCGTCACCAGGACACCGACCGACGGGCCGCGCCTGCCGTCCGAACCGGCCGACGCGGACACCTCAGAGTGCTACCCGATCCCACGTCCTAGACCCCTGCTCGGAACCCCGCGGCGGATGCGACGCTGCGTTCGCCCGAACGAACGACGGGTCGGCTGGCCTGTCCACCGGGCGTCTGGCAAGGTTTGCATCAGTACCGAAACGGACAAGCCGGTCTGCCGAGCTTCGGTGGTGATCGCCCCGTACCCAACGCTGGATGTCCGACGCCGATGTGCGGCACCGGACGACCGACAATCAGGAGAATCTTCGTGGCCCGAACCGCAGAGTCCGTCAACGCCGTCATCAAGGCCTACGACGTCCGTGGCGTCGTAGGTGAACAGATCGACGAGGCGTTCGTCCGAGACGTCGGTGCATCGTTCGCCCGTTTGGTCCGCGACGAGAAGGGCGCGGCGCGCACAGTCGTCATCGGACACGACATGCGCGATTCCTCGCCGGGCCTGTCCCGCGCTTTCGCGGACGGCGTCACCGCGCAGGGACTCGACGTCGTGCACATCGGTCTCGCCTCGACCGATCAGCTCTACTTCGCGTCGGGCCTGCTCGAATGCCCCGGTGCGATGTTCACCGCAAGCCACAATCCCGCGAAGTACAACGGAATCAAGCTGTGTCGCGCTGGTGCCAAGCCGGTGGGGCAGGACACCGGACTGGCCACGATCAAATCGGAACTGATCGACGGGGTGCCGGAGTTCGACGGTCCGGCCGGTACGGCAACGTCGCGAGACGTGTTGGCCGACTACGCCGGGTTCGTCCGAGATCTGGTCGATCTCTCGGGCATCGGGTCCATGAAGATCGCCGTCGACGCGGGCAACGGCATGGGCGGGCACACCGTCCCCGCGGTGTTCGCTCCGCTCCCGGTGACGATCGAACCGTTGTTCTTCGAACTCGACGGCAGCTTCCCCAATCACGAGGCCAACCCACTGGATCCGGCGAACCTGGTGGATCTGCAGCGCTTCGTCGTCGAGACCGGTGCCGATATCGGGCTCGCGTTCGACGGAGACGCTGACCGGTGCTTCGTCGTCGACGAGAAGGGCGATCCGGTGTCGCCGTCGGCCGTGACCTGCTTGGTGGCAGAACGCGAACTGGCCAAGGAGCCCGGTGCGACGATCATTCACAATCTGATCACCTCGCGTGCGGTGCCGGAACTGGTCACCGAGCTCGGTGGGAAGCCGGTCCGCACCCGAGTGGGGCACTCGTTCATCAAGCAGCAGATGGCCGACACCGGTGCGATCTTCGGCGGAGAACATTCCGCTCACTACTACTTCCGCGATTTCTGGGGTGCCGATTCCGGCATGCTCGCCGCGCTGCACGTACTCGCTGCCCTCGGTGCACAGGATCGGCCGCTCTCGGAGATGATGGCCTCGTACGAGACGTACAGCGCGTCGGGTGAGATCAACTCGACGGTCGACGACGCAGCCGAGCGCACCCAGGCCGTGCTCGACGCGTTCGCCGATCGGACCACCGGCATCGACCGTCTCGACGGGGTGACCGTCGACCTCGAGGGTGGTGCGTGGTTCAACTTGCGCGCGTCCAACACCGAGCCGTTGCTCAGACTCAATGTCGAGGCGCGCACCCGGACCGAGGTCGACGCGTTGTCGACCGAGATATTGAGCGTCGTTCGCGCCGGACTGGAATAGTGGTTACCTAGAGTTCACTAGTGGGTACACAGGCATTTCGAGTCGGTGACGCAAGGGAAGGTGCCGAGGTCATGAGGGCAGTGACGTCTCTGGTCGATCTCGACGACGCCGGCGCGATCGTGGCCGCCGATCGGGAGGGCGCGCTCCGCAGCGCCGCGCTCGCGGGTGCGCAAGTACGCGCTGTCGCCACTGCGGTCGAAGAGTCGGTGCTCGCGCGCCTGGCCGACCTACGACCTCGCAGCGTGGTGATCGTGACCGGTGACGGCCGTAGCAGCCGGGCCGCGTCTCTCCTTGTCGCTGCTCTCGGAAATCATCTGGGTGTACCCCTCGTCCGTAGTACCGGAACTCCGCCGTGGATCGGGCCGTTGGACGTCGTCGTGGTGGCCGGCGACGATGCAGGCGATCCGCGTCTGGCCGAATCGGTCGATGCGGCCGCGCGTCGTGGTGCCGAGGTCGTGGTCGTGGCCCCGGAAGAGGGCCCCTTGCGTGCCGTGCGCGGTGCGAGGGTCATGTGGTTGCCGCCGCGAATAGCCGTTCGTGACCACAACGCGCTGATGCGCTACCTTGCCGCCTTCGTGGCCGTCCTCGGTGCGGTTTCCGGCGGTTCGTGGAAGGCGCTGCTGCCCAACCTTTCTCGATTGGCCGATCTGCTCGACGCCGAGGCGGTGCGCAACAGCCCGTCCAACGAGGTGTTCCACAACCCTGCCAAAGCTCTTGCCAGTGGGTTCAGCGGTAGACGTGTGGTGATCAGCGGTGCCGGGCCGGCTGCGGTCGAGGTGGCGCGGCACGGTAGCGAGGTGTTGCTGCGGGTGGCCGGTCTCATTGTGGCCGCGGGTGAGCTCGGCGATGTCATCGCCGCGTCCATCCGTGCGTCCATGGTCGAATCATCCGGTCCGGCAAGCACATTCGACTCGATCTTTCATGACGAGCAGCTCGACGGACCGGCTCCGGAGCAGCCGATGCGGATTTTCGTCGTGGCGTCCGAATCCGATCGCGCGTTCACGGAACGACGCATCGCCGGTGTTCCGAATTCCGATCTGATACTGACCGAAGCCGGTGAGGCGATGTCGGGCGGAGAGTTCGTGGGTTCGGGTTTCGAGGCCCGCGCGGCGTCATCGGATCCGGTTACACTCTCGATGCTCGACACGATGTCCGTGTTGGCGACGCGGTTGGACACCACTGCCGCGTATCTGTCTTTGATGGGCGGTAGCTAGTGCAACTCCTGCGAGGCGCAGTCCGGTCCTACGCTTGGGGTTCGCGCACAGCACTGGCTCGTATCCAGGGCCGGCCGGTACCGTCCGATCATCCCGAGGCGGAGATCTGGCTGGGTGCACACCCGGCCGATTCTGCTCACGTGGTCCACGAGGGTGGCAGCACGCCGTTGTTGACACTCATCGACGGGGATCCGGATACGCAGTTGGGCGGCTCTGCACAGGACTTCTCGTCGCGGCTGCCGTATTTGTTGAAACTGCTTGCCGCAGAGGAACCTCTGTCGTTGCAGGCACATCCGAGCAGCACGCAGGCGCGTGAGGGCTTCGCGCGGGAGAATGCCGCAGGTGTGCCGATCGATTCTTCGGTGCGCAATTACCGGGACCCCAATCACAAGCCCGAGCTGATCGTCGCGCTCACCGAGTTCGAAGCATTGGCAGGTTTTCGGCAACCGGCCGAGACGGTCGAGTTTCTCGATGCATTGGCCGTGCCGTCGCTCGCGGGGTACCGCACGTTGCTCGCCGCTCAGCCCGACGCTTCGGGCCTGAGAACCGTGTTCACCTCGTGGATCACGTTGCCCGGACAGTCTTTGGACGACCTCTTGCCTGCAGTTGCCCAGGGCTGCATCGATTATCTGTCGGGGCCCGCCCGTTCCGACGGCGGCCGATTCGCCGCCGAGGCACGGACTCTGCTCGAGCTGGGGGAGTCGTATCCCGGTGATGCCGGTGTCTTGGCGGCCCTGCTTCTCAACCGGATCACCCTGACTCCAGGTCAGGGCCTGTACTTGGATGCGGGCAATCTCCATGCGTATCTGCGCGGAACCGGAGTGGAGATCATGGCCAACTCCGACAACGTTCTGCGCGGAGGGTTGACGCCCAAGCATGTCGACGTACCGGAGTTGTTGCGGGTGCTGGACTTCGAGCCCGCCGACATCTCGCCGATCACGCCGGGTGAGAACGACCGGCCCACCTACCGATACCCGACGCCGGCCCCGGAATTCGCCCTCACCCGGACGACGATCGGCTCGGGTGAGACCGTCGAGATTCCTGGAACCGGTCCGCGAATACTGTTGTGCACCAGCGGTTCGGTGCTCGCGACGACCGGTGACACACTTGCCGAGCTCACCGTGGCCCAGGGCAGTTCGGCGTGGATTCCCGCTGCCGACCGATCCGTCACCGTCACCGCGGACTCCGAGGGGGCCGAAGTATTCGTGGCCGCAGTCGGATCACGTTAGTCGTAACGCGCTGCAAGTCGAGTGGTCGAAGTGTGCAACACGGGTGCCCGCAACCAATAGGGTGATGTCACAGTGAAGTCTGGGACGGGTGTGTCCGATCGGAACGGCCGTCTGCAGAAGCGAAGTGGCGATACGGAGGTCCGATGACCAAGGCAGACCGGCCCAGGAAGGCCCCGCGTACGACGGGGTGGTTCCGGACCAAGTCGATCGAACAATCGATCAAGGACACCGACGAACCGGATACCAAATTACGCAAGGAGCTCGGTTCGTGGGACCTGACCGTGTTCGGTGTCGCGGTCGCCGTCGGAGCCGGCATCTTCACGCTGACGGCGAGGACTGCCGGAAACGTTGCCGGACCGGCTGTTTCGGTGGCGTTCGTGTTGGCGGCCATCGCCTGCGGACTCGCGGCCCTGTGCTACGCCGAGTTCGCCTCCACGGTTCCGGTCGCCGGCAGTGCCTACACGTTCTCCTACGCCGCGTTCGGCGAGTTCATCGCCTGGATCATCGGCTGGGATCTGATTCTCGAATTCGGACTCGCCGCGGCGGTGGTGGCGAAGGCGTGGTCGCTCTACCTGGGAGACCTGCTCGGTACGTCGGCCCCGGTACTGCAGATCGGTTCGTTGAACTTCGACTGGGGCGCACTGCTCATCGTGGTGGTGTTGACGGTTCTCATCGCCTCGGGAACCAAGTTGTCCTCGCGAGTGTCGTTGGTGATCACAGCGATCAAGGTGATCGTGGTGCTGTTCGTCGTCGTGCTCGGTGCGTTCTACATCAAGGTCGCCAACTACGACCCGTACATTCCGCCGTCCGAGCCGGCGTCCACCGGTGAAGGGCTCCATCAGTCCCTCTTCTCCTTCGTCACCGGTGCCGGCGGTAGCACCTTCGGCTGGTACGGACTGCTGGCGGCGGCGTCGCTGGTGTTCTTCGCGTTCATCGGCTTCGACGTGGTCGCGACCACGGCAGAGGAGACCAAGGAGCCGCAGAAAGCACTGCCGCGCGGCATCCTCGGATCTCTGGCCATCGTGACCGTGCTCTACGTGGCGGTCACTCTGGTGCTGACCGGGATGGTGAAGTACACGGATCTGGCCGGCGACAGTGCCACGCTGGCAACGGCTTTCGAGCTGAACGGGCTGACGTGGGCCAAGAACATCATTTCGTTCGGCGCACTGGCCGGTCTGACGACGGTGGTCATGGTTCTCATGCTGGGGCAGACCCGCGTCTTGTTCGCCATGTCGCGAGACGGCCTCGTGCCGCGCGGTCTGGCGCACACCGGAAAGAAGGGCACGCCGGTTCGAACGACGATCCTGGTGGGTGTGGTGGTCGGACTGCTGGCCGCGTTCGTCCCGCTCGGCACGCTCGAGGAAATGGTCAACATCGGCACGCTGTTCGCGTTCGTTCTGGTGTCTGCCGGTGTCCTCGTACTCCGCAGGACGCGTCCCGATCTCGAACGCGGATTCCGCGTGCCCTGGGTTCCGCTGGTTCCGATCCTGGCAGTGGCCGCGTGCCTGTGGCTGATGCTCAACCTGTCGGTCGAAACGTGGTTGCGTTTCCTGGTGTGGATGGCAGCCGGTGTCGTCATCTACGTGCTGTACGGCCGACGCCATTCGGTGATGGGACTGCTCGAGGCGAAGAAGGCCGAGTCGCGATCCGAGTGAAACGCCGCTGAGTCGTCCTGCGAGGCCGGCCCCGACCGTCGACTGTGCGGGCGGGGCCGGTTTTCTCGGGCCTGACGTGTCCGGGGTGTACGTCACACCCCTCGGTCCCAACGCCCGGGATGTTATACCCTCGAAAACAAACTTCTAGGACTGCAAACTTTCGGTGAGAGGGTGTGGCAAGTGTGAGCGTGGACGGCCGGATCACCTCATCGGAGGCTTCGGGTGTCGCTTTCGGGGAGCGGAATTCGGCCGGGGCTGCACCTGCGGTTCGGCGGTGGGACAACAAGCGATACCTGTGGATGCTGGGTCTGCTGGCACCGGCATCGGCACTGTTGCCGTCCCAATTGGTGTACTGGACCGGCATGCCGGTGTTCTGGTGGAGCGGCGTCCTGGTGTTCTTCGTGATCATTCCGATCATCGATCTGCTCGCGGGCGAGGACGGTCACAACCCGGATGCGTCTGCCGCCGAAAAGCTGCAGAACGACCGCTATTACCGCTGGTGTACCTACCTGTTCCTGCCCATACAATTCATCGGTCTGATCGTCGCCTGCTGGATGTGGGCGTACGGCGGTCTGAGCGTGGTGGACAAGATCGGGCTCGCAGTGACGGTGGGCCTGGTCGCGGGAACCGGAATCAACGCCGCCCACGAGCTGGGCCACCGCGTCGAGCAGCACGAACGCTGGCTGGCGAAGGTGGCCTTGTCGCAGACCCTGTACGGACACTTCTTCGTCGAGCACAACCGCGGTCACCACGTGCGGGTCGCCACTCCGGAGGATCCGGCCAGTGCCCGGCTGGGGGAGAGCGTGTGGACGTTCGTGCCGCGCAGCGCTCTTCTCGGCCTGGCCTCGGCCTGGAAGCTCGAGGCTCGGCGGCTGCGTCGCAAGGGCCACTCCGTGTCTCACCCGTCGAACGCCCTGTTGCACACCTGGCTGCTCAGCGCCGTTCTCTTCGTCACGCTGATGGTCGTCTTCGGCTGGGCGATCGCGCCGTATCTGCTGATACAAGCCGTCGTGGGATTCGTGCTCCTGGAGATGGTGAACTACGTGGAGCACTACGCACTGCTGCGCGAGACGAACGAGCGAGGCAGATACGTGCGGTGTGCGCCGCGGCACAGTTGGAACAGCGACCGGCTGTGCACCAACATCTTCCTCTACCACCTGCAGCGACACAGCGATCATCACGCCAATCCGGGGAAGCGGTACCAGACGTTGCTTTCGTGCGAGGAGGCCCCGCAGTTGCCTGCCGGGTACGCGACGATGGTTGTACTGGCAGCGGTACCGCCGCTGTGGCGTCGGGTGATGGACCCGCGGGTGCTCGATCACTACGACGGTGATCTCCTCCGGGCCAACATCCTGCCCCGAAAGCGCGATCGGATTCTGGCGCGAGCCCAGCAACGCGGGTGACCGGGACGCCACTCGACGAGCCGTCTCCCGGGCATCGGACCGATTCGCCGGGCAGGCGGTCGCCGCGCGCCGTGACCCGATAGCCTGGACGAAGACATTCAAGTCAACAGGAGAGGCAAGATGACGACCTCAGTTACGTCAGGATCGGCACTCACCGTGGAACACCGCGGTGGAATCGACTTCAAGGTCGCAGACCTGTCACTCGCAGAATTCGGCCGCAAGGAAATACGGCTGGCCGAGCACGAGATGCCCGGGTTGATCGCGCTTCGTCGCGAATACGCCGACGTTCAGCCGCTCAAGGGCGCGCGAGTATCCGGATCGCTGCACATGACCGTGCAGACCGCTGTGCTGATCGAGACGCTGGTGGCACTCGGTGCCGAGGTGCGTTGGGCCTCGTGCAACATCTTCTCCACCCAGGACCACGCTGCCGCGGCCGTCGTCGTCGGCCCGTACGGCACCGTCGAAGAGCCCAAGGGCGTTCCGGTGTTCGCCTGGAAGGGCGAGAGCCTCGAGGAGTACTGGTGGGCCGCCGAGCAGATGCTCACCTGGCCCGATCAGCCTGCCAACATGATCCTCGACGACGGCGGTGACGCCACGATGCTGGTGCTGCGCGGCGCTCAGTTCGAGAAGGCAGGCGTCGTGCCGCCGACCGACGACGACCAGGATTCCGACGAGTACAAGGTGTTCCTCGGCTTGCTGCGTCGCTCCCTCGAGGCGTCGACGACCAAGTGGACCGAGATCGCCGCGTCCGTGCAGGGTGTCACCGAGGAGACCACGACCGGTGTGCTGCGGTTGTACCAGTTCGCTGCAGCCGGTGAGCTGTCGTTCCCGGCCATCAACGTCAACGATTCGGTCACCAAGAGCAAGTTCGACAACAAGTACGGCACTCGCCACTCGTTGATCGACGGCATCAACCGTGGCACCGACGTTCTCATCGGCGGCAAGGCCGTGCTGGTCTGCGGCTACGGCGACGTGGGCAAGGGCTGCGCCGAGGCACTCAAGGGCCAGGGCGCTCGCGTGACGGTCACCGAAGCAGATCCCATCAACGCCCTGCAGGCACTGATGGACGGCTTCGACGTGCGCACGGTCGACGAGTTCATCGAGCAGGCCGACATCGTGATCACCTCGACGGGCAACCTCAAGATCATCACGTTCGAGCACATGCGCAAGATGAAGCACCAGGCGATCCTGGGCAACATCGGTCACTTCGACAACGAGATCGACATGGCCGGCCTCGAGAAGGCAGCCGACGTCACGCGGATCAACATCAAGCCGCAGGTGGACGAGTTCCAGTTCAAGGACGGGCACTCGATCATCGTGCTGTCCGAGGGCCGCTTGCTGAACCTCGGCAACGCCACCGGTCACCCGTCGTTCGTCATGAGCAACAGCTTCTCCAACCAGGTCATCGCGCAGATCGAACTGTGGACCAAGCCGAGTGAATACGACAACGAGGTCTACCGGCTGCCCAAGCACCTCGACGAGAAGGTTGCTCGCATCCACGTCGAAGCGCTCGGCGGCTCGATCACCAAGCTCACCAAGGAGCAGGCCGAGTACATCGGCGTCGACGTCGAGGGCCCGTACAAGCCCGAGCACTACCGCTACTGACCGCGAGAGTTCGGTCGTTGGGAAAGCTCTTCGTCATCGAGGGAGTCGACGGAGCGGGCAAGAACACGCTCGCCCGTCGGCTCGTTTCGGCGTGGGAACGCGACGGCCTGGCCGTCGTCCGGGTCGGGTTTCCCCGGTACGGCAGGTCGGTTCATGCCGATCTGGCGGCCGAGGCGCTGCAGGGGGAACACGGAGACACCGCGGGCAGCGTGCACGCGATGGCGCTGCTGTTCGCCCTCGACCGTAAGGATGCGGCCGACGAGATCCGAAACTTGTTGTCTCGCAACGACATCGTATTGCTCGACCGGTACGTGGCGTCCAATGCCGCCTACACCGCAGCGCGATTGGAGCAGTCCGTCGACGGTGCAGCCGTCGAGTGGATCCGGTCGCTGGAATTCGAGCGGTTCGATGTGCCCGTTCCCGATGTGCAGGTACTTCTGGACGTACCGGTGGCTCTCGCTGCGGAGCGGGCCGCTGCCCGTGAGACTGCGGACGCCGCTCGCACTCGGGATGCCTACGAACGCGACGGATCGCTGCAGACCCGTACCTCGGCCGTCTACGGCCGTCTCGCAGAGACGAACTGGGCGTCGCCCTGGCGAGTCGTGCGCGCCGACGTCGACCCCGATCGACTCGCCGCCGACATGTTCAATCAGCCATCCGCCGAGCCGAAAGTGACACGATAGAGCCATGAAGCCTCGGATTCTGGTTGTGGACGACGATTCGGCTCTGGCGGAGATGCTCACCATCGTGTTGCGCGGTGAGGGATTCGAGCCGTTCGTGGTCGGAGACGGCACGCAAGCTTTGGCGGCCGTCCGCGAGAATCGACCCGATCTGGTGTTGCTCGATCTGATGCTTCCCGGAATGAACGGCATCGACGTCTGTCGCGTGTTGCGAGCCGACTCGGGCGTCCCGATCGTCATGCTGACGGCCAAGACCGACACCGTAGATGTGGTGCTCGGCCTCGAATCCGGGGCCGACGACTACATCATGAAGCCTTTCAAGCCGAAGGAGCTGGTGGCACGCGTCCGGGCACGGCTGCGTCGAACCGAGGACGAGCCGGCCGAACTGTTGTCGATCGCCGACATCGTCATCGATGTCCCCGCGCACAAGGTCAGCCGCGGCGACGAGCTGGTCTCGCTCACTCCGCTCGAATTCGATCTGCTGGTCGCCTTGGCCCGCAAGCCCCGTCAGGTGTTCACCCGTGAAGTTCTGCTCGAACAGGTGTGGGGCTACCGGCACGCCGCCGACACCCGCCTGGTCAACGTTCACGTTCAGCGCCTACGCGCCAAGGTCGAGAAGGATCCGGAGAACCCGGAGGTGGTGTTGACCGTGAGGGGGGTCGGGTACAAGGCCGGACCGCCGTGATCGGTTTTTCCCACTCTCGGCGACGAATCAACGGCAAGTTCTCCCCGCTCCTGCGTTGGTTTCGATCGCTGAGCACTTCGCTGGGCCATGCCTGGCGGAGGTCGCTGCAACTGCGCGTGGTCGTCTCGACCCTGACGCTGTCACTCGTTGTGATTTTGATCCTCGGCGTCGTTCTGACCAGCCAGATCACCGATCGGCTGCTCGAAGCGAAGCTGTCTGCGGCCACCGAGGAACTCGACCGGTCGCGGACCACGGTGGAGGGCAACCTCGCCGGTGCCGATGACTCGAGCGGCCTGTCCACCCGTCTCGAACGGGCGAGAGCAGCGTTGACGAACCAGGACCTCGACGCCGCGTCGACCACGGGATCGGCGGGGTCCTTCGATCCCGTCCTGATCGTCGAGGGCGACGCGACCCGCGCGGAAGCGTCGGTCGGTCCGGTCGACCAGATACCGGCCAGCTTGCGCGACTTCGTCAAGAAGGGCCTGATCAGCTCGCAGTACGCCACCGTGACCGACAGTGACGGCGGATATTCCGGATCGGCGCTCATCATGGGATCGCCCACCGGTTCCGACATATCGGCGCTGCAGCTGTATCTCATCTTCCCGCTCGCCAGCGAGGACCGGACGCTCTCCCTGGTCCGCGGCACGCTGTTCATCGGTGCCGTGGTGTTGCTGGTACTGCTCGCCGCGATCGCGATGCTCGTCGCACGGCAGGTGGTGCTGCCCATTCGATCCGCGTCCCGCATCGCAGTACGTTTCGCCGACGGCAGGCTCAAGGAGCGAATGCCGGTTCGCGGTGAGGACGACATGGCGAGGCTGGCGATGTCGTTCAACGAAATGGCCGAAAGTCTCTCCAAACAGATCACCCAGCTCGAGGAATTCGGAAACCTGCAGCGTCGGTTCACCTCCGACGTCAGCCACGAACTACGGACCCCGCTCACCACCGTGCGGATGGCCGCGGATCTCATTCACGACGCCAGTGACGATCTCGAACCTGCCCTCAAGCGTTCCTCCGAGCTGTTGGTCAACGAGCTGGACCGCTTCGAGACGTTGCTCGGTGATCTGCTCGAGATCAGCCGCCACGACGCCGGCGTCGCCGAACTGGCCGCCGAGCAGCTCGACCTACGGATGTGTGCACGCGCGGCGGTCTCCACGGTGCGTCACCTCGCCCGCGAAACCGGCACCGAAGTGATCGTCGACATGCCCGAGACCGCCGTCATCGCCGAGGTGGACCCGCGTCGTGTCGAACGAATCCTGCGCAACCTACTGGCCAATGCCCTCGATCACGGGGAAGGCAAGCCGGTGCTGCTGCGCCTGAGATCGGATGCCGACGCGGCAGCCTTCGTGGTGCGCGACCAAGGAATCGGTCTGCGCCCCGGCGAGGAGAAGCTGGTCTTCAATCGGTTCTGGCGCTCGGATCCCTCCCGCGTCCGGCGCTCCGGTGGTACCGGCCTCGGGTTGGCGATCAGTGTCGAGGACGCCCGATTGCACGACGGTAAGCTCGAGGCGTGGGGTGCAGTCGGCGAAGGCGCATGTTTCCGGCTCACGTTGCCGCTGGTACGCGGTCACAAGGTGATCGGCTCACCTCTGCCGTTGAAGCCGAGCACCAAGAAATACGCTCAGGGACAACCGATCCCGGCTGCCGGTGCGCAGCGGGCCGCGTCGGAGTCGGCGACGTGATTCGCTCGTCTCGTCGTCTGTCTCGCTCGCTTGCCGTCTGCGTCCTGATCGCCGCCCTCGTCTCCGGTTGTGCCAGCCTGCCCGAGTCCTCGAGCCCCCAGGCCATCGGCACGTTGACCGACGGTGCCGCGCCCACCAGCGCCCCGGCCCCCGAACCTGGACGCGAGCCGGACCGGCTGCTGGACGACTTCTTCGAGGCCAGCGCAGTGTCGGCCAACCGTCATCAGGCCGCCCGACAGTTCCTGACCGAGGATTCGTCGAACACCTGGGACGACGGCGCTCGTACCGTCGTCGCAGATCGGATCGACACCCTGTCCGGACCCCGAACCGCAGACTCTGCGCAATTCACGATCCGGTCGACGACCGCGGGAATTCTGGCTCCCGGCGGGGAGTATCAGGCCGGATCGGACACGTTCGACATCGCGGTCGACATGACGCGGGTCGACGGCCAGTGGCGCATCTCGAAGCTACCGCCGGGTGTGGTCATCGATCGTTCGGCATTCATGGACACCTATCAGCAGCGATCGATCTACTTCGTCGATCCACTCGGTGGGGTGTTGGTGCCCGATGTTCGGTGGACGAGCGGATCGCAGGATCAGCTCGCCAACCAGCTCGTCCAATTGTTGATCGACGGACCCAAGTCCGCGCTGTCCGCAGCGGTGAGCAACGAGTTGTCCGACGACGTCAGTATCCGCGGGCCCATCACGAAGGCGGACGGGCAGACCACGCAGGTCGGAGTCGGTCTCGGCGGCATCAGAATCGACTTCGGTGGTCTGCAGAACAAGGGCGATCGCGACCGAGAATTGCTTGCCGCACAGGTGATCTGGACTCTGGCCTCGGCGGAGGTGGCCGGGCCGTACGTGCTGCTCGCCGACGGGCAACCCATCGACACGACGAAGCCGGACGGGTGGACGACGGCCGGGGTCGACTCCTTCGATCCGCAGGGCTCCACCAACGAATCGGTCGGCCTGCACGCACTGGCCTCCGGTCGACTGCTCCGCGTCGAGGACGCCGCGACCACACCCGCTCCCGGGTACTTCGGGCAGGCGCGGAATCTGCGCTCGGTGGCCTTGTCGAACGACGGCACGCTCGTGGCCGGCGTCGCGGACACCGGTAGACCCGCTCCGGCACCGTCGAGCACCTTGATGGTCGGTAGCTACGACGGTGGCGCGTTCCCGGTGGCCGAGGGGCAGTCGATCACGCGCCCGACATGGGGAGCCGACGACAACGCCGCCTGGGCCGTCATCGACGGCACCAACGTCATCCGCGCTGCCCGCGACCCCTCGACCGGTCAGGTATCGGTGATACCGGTCGATGCCCGCGCGGTCACCACCCTGGGAACTCGCATCACCGAACTCCGGCTGGCCCGAGACGGCGTTCGGGCCGCACTCATCGTCGACGGCGTGGTGTACGTGGCCACCGTGGTACGCGATCCCTCGGGCGTCTATTCGCTCACGGCACCGCGCGCGGTCGCGATCGGACTCGGCAGTGACGCCACCAGCCTGGACTGGAGCACCGGCGAGGCCATCGTGATCGCACGGGTTGCCACCGATACTCCGGTGGTCCAGGTGACGGTCGACGGCTCGAGGATGGACGCCCTGCCGTCGCGCAATCTCACCAATCCTGTTCTGGCGGTCGATGCGTCACCGGAGACCGAGTACGTTGCCGACGCCCGCGCCGTGTTCGCACTCAACAATGCCGATCCGGTCGGCGACAGGTACTGGCGCGAGGTCACCGGCCTGGCCGGTGTGAAGGCCGTGCCGATCCTGCCCGGCTGACGTTCGGCGGGTGTCGGTGGGTACCGGCACACTTCACGGTCATGAGAACGCTTCTCGACCTCGTCCTGCCCCTCGAATGTGCCGGGTGTGGGGTGCCGGGGGAGCAGTGGTGTCGCCGTTGTGAACAGGCGCTGTCGGTGCCGCCTGTCCGGGTGCGTCCGCGGGTCGATCCGGGGGTGCCCTGCTGGGCGCTTGGCACGTACACCGGTCCTCGGCGCAACGGGGTGATCGCACTGAAGGAACGGGGCCGACGGGCCGTGGCCGTGCCGTTCGGCCGGGCGCTGGCCGGTGCGGTGCAACAACTACGTTCTGCGGGCGAGATCGATCCACCGGAGCTGAGTCCCCTCGTTCTGGTGTGCGCTCCCTCCCGGGCGCGCGCAGCGCGAGCGAGAGGGGGTGACCCGGTGCTGCGGTGTGCGAGGAACGCAGCGACCGAGTTGGCACCGGAGCGTGTATCGGTTCCCGAGCTGCTGAAGATGGCCGGGGGAGTACGGGATTCGGTCGGCCTCTCGGCAGGTCAACGTCAGCACAACGTGGCGGGCCGAATCGACGTGATCGGACAGTCGCGCCCAGGTATCGGCCGGGCGCGGCCGCGAACCGACGAACCGACCGTTCTTCTCGTCGACGATGTGGTGACCACCGGGGCGACCCTGGCCGAATGCGCAAGAGCGCTAACCGATTTCGGGATCTCGTTGGCCGGTGCGATCGTGGTGGCCAGCGCGTGAACGCGAGTCGACGAGACACGCCGACAACCAATTCGGGGTGAACGGTGGCACACGCGTCGATGACCGACTAACGTCGCGGACACGCTCCATCACGATGGAGCGGACCGGTAGAACGACCCGTAGAAACACGGACGTGAGGTGATGCCCCGGACTCGAGATGCCGGAAGGTTCCCCATTCGGCATGCACACCTGCCACGTCCAACAGTGGGCGTGGCCGATATCGGGAGGTACACGTGACGACCCCTTCACAAGCCTCGGTTTTCTTCGACGAGAAGCCTTCGGAAGAACCCGCCAAGAGCAATGCCGACGTTGTGGTCAAGGGCCGCAACGTCGAGATACCGGACCATTTTCGGATATACGTGTCCGAGAAACTGGCTCGCCTCGAGCGCTTCGACCCCTCCATCTACTTGTTCGATGTCGAACTGCAGCACGAACGAAATCGCCGTCAGGCCAAAGCATGTCAACGCGTGGAGATCACCGCGAAGGGCAAAGGCCCGGTCGTTCGTGCCGAAGCGTGCGCAGACAGTTTCTATGCCGCACTCGAAGCAGTGACCTCGAAACTCGAAAGCAGACTCAGGCGTACCAAAGATCGGCGCAAGGTCCACTACGGCGAGAAGAGACCCGTATCCGTCGCCGAGGCCACCGCTGAACTTGCCGAGGACGACACGCTTGCACTCGACCCCGAGACCAAGCTGGATTCGTTCGAGGACGATCAGAGTGGCCCCGGGCACATCGTTCGGACGAAGGTTCACTCGGCGGCACCGATGAGCGTCGACGATGCGCTGTACGAGATGGAACTGGTCGGCCACGACTTCTTCCTGTTCCACGACAGCGCCACCGACCGGCCTTCTGTGGTGTACCGACGGCACGCCTTCGACTACGGCCTGATCAGGCTCACCTGACCGAGCGTGACGGCGAACGGCTCGTTCGCCGTCCGTGAAATATCCGATCACTGCAGGCTCGACGGCGGAGACACGATCCCCACGTCGAGCCTGCAGTGCTGTGTCGGGGTTGTCCGAATGCCGACGTGGTGTCGTTCGGGGACCGACAGTGGGGCTGCGGTACCCACAGCGAGACCGCCTACCATGGACGCGTTCGGGTTACTGCCGCGCGGACGTCACGGTGACGAACCCGTGCGCTCGTGCAGGTAGCAGTAACGCGTCGAGTAACAGATTTGTTCGTGTCAGTACCCGTGAACCGAGGATCGAGGACGAGAAAACCCGTGCCGTCGCTGTCGTTTTCCAAGCTGCTCCGTGTTGGTGAAGGTCGCATGGTCAAGCGGCTCAAGAACATCGCTGACCACGTCTCGACCCTGTCTTCGGACGTCGAGAGTCTCTCCGACGACGAACTGCGGGGTAAGACCGCCGAGTTCAAGGAGAGGTATTCGTCCGGGGAGACCTTGGATCAGTTGCTGCCCGAGGCATTCGCGGTCGCCCGTGAGGCGTCGTGGCGGGTGCTGTCCCAGCGGCACTTCGACGTGCAGGTGATGGGCGGAGCTGCGTTGCACTTCGGCAACATCGCCGAGATGAAGACCGGCGAGGGCAAGACCCTGACGTGTGTTCTGCCTGCTTATCTCAACGCCATCTCCGGCGACGGTGTGCACGTGGTGACGGTCAACGATTACCTCGCCAAGCGTGACTCGGAGTGGATGGGCCGTGTGCACCGCTTCCTGGGTCTGTCGGTGGACGTGATCCTGTCCGGGATGACGCCGGTCGAACGCCGCGCAGCGTATGCCGCCGACATCACCTACGGCACCAACAACGAGTTCGGGTTCGACTACCTACGCGACAACATGACGCACTCGCTCGACGATCTGGTGCAGCGCGGACACAACTTCGCGGTGGTCGACGAGGTCGACTCGATCCTCATCGACGAGGCGCGAACCCCACTGATCATCTCGGGCCCGGCCGACGCGTCGAGCAAGTGGTACGGCGAGTTCGCCCGGATCGCCCCCATGCTGAAGGTCGACACCCACTACGAGGTCGACATCCGCAAGCGCACCATCGGTGTGCACGAGGCCGGCGTCGAGCTGGTCGAGGATCAGCTCGGTATCGACAACCTGTACGAGGCGGCCAACTCGCCTCTGGTGAACTACCTGAACAACGCCATCAAGGCCAAAGAGCTCTACACCAAGGACAAGGACTACATCGTCCGCGACGGCGAGGTCATCATCGTCGATGAGTTCACCGGTCGCATCCTGGTGGGACGCCGCTACAACGAGGGCATGCACCAGGCGATCGAGGCCAAGGAGAAGGTGGAGATCAAGGCCGAGAACCAGACCCTCGCCACGATCACCCTGCAGAACTACTTCCGGCTGTACGACAAGCTCTCCGGCATGACCGGTACGGCCGAGACCGAGGCCGCGGAGCTGCATCAGATCTACGGATTGGGCGTCATTCCGATCCCGACGAACCGCCCGATGGTCCGCGTCGACAACGGCGACCTGATCTACAAGACGGAAGAAGCGAAGTTCGACGCGGTGGTCGACGATGTCGTCGAGCGGCACGAGAAGGGCCAGCCGGTTCTCATCGGCACCACGAGCGTGGAACGGTCGGAGTATCTGTCCAAGCAGTTCACCAAGCGTGGCGTCGCGCACAACGTGCTCAATGCGAAGTTCCACGAGCAGGAAGCGACGATCATCGCCGAGGCCGGGCGACAGGGCGCGGTGACGGTGGCGACCAACATGGCCGGCCGTGGCACCGACGTCGTGCTCGGCGGCAACCCGGACATCCTCGCCGACCTGAAGCTGCGTAAGCAGGGCTTGGACCCGGTGGAGACGCCCGAGGAGTACGAGGCCGCCTGGGAGCCTGCTCTGGAAGAGGTCAAGGCACAGGTCAAGGCCGACGCGGACACCGTGCGTGAGGCCGGTGGCCTGTACGTTCTCGGAACCGAGCGCCACGACTCACGCCGTATCGACAACCAGCTCAGAGGGCGCTCCGGTCGTCAGGGTGATCCGGGCGAGTCGCGGTTCTACCTCTCGCTCGGCGACGAGTTGATGCGTCGATTCAACGGCGGCGCACTCGAATCGATCATGACTCGGCTCAACTTGCCCGACGACGTCCCGATCGAAGCCAAGATGGTGTCGAAGGCCATCAAGAGTGCCCAGACGCAGGTCGAGCAGCAGAACTTCGAGATCCGCAAGAACGTCCTCAAGTACGACGAGGTGATGAACCAGCAGCGCACCGTCATCTACGAGGAGCGCAGGCGCATCCTCGAAGGTGCCGACATGGAGGGCCAGGTCGAGGGCATGATCACCGACGTGATCACCGCCTACGTCGATGGTGCGACCAGCGACGGCTACGTCGAGGACTGGGATCTCGAGCAGTTGTGGACGGCGCTGAAGACTCTGTACCCGGTCGGCATCGACCACAAGGTTCTCTCGGGCGAGAACGAAGACGGCGAAAAGGGTGACCTGAGCCGCGACGAGCTGCGCGAGGCGCTGCTCGAGGACGCGCGCTCGGCCTACGCCGCTCGTGAGGCCGAGATCGACGGCATCGCAGGCGAGAACGGAATGCGAGAGCTCGAACGTCGGGTACTGCTGTCCGTCCTCGATCGCAAGTGGCGTGAGCATCTCTACGAGATGGACTACCTCAAGGAGGGCATCGGACTGCGTGCGATGGCCCAGCGAGACCCACTGGTCGAGTACCAGCGGGAGGGCTACGACATGTTCCAAGGCATGCTCGACGGCCTCAAAGAGGAGTCGGTGGGCTTCCTGTTCAACCTCCAGGTCGAAGCAACCCCTGCCCCGGCAGGTCCGGCCGCGTCCGCCGGTCTCGCGGTTGCCCCCGGGTTGGCCTCACCCGTCGGATCCGGTCGCCCGGCAGCTGCGGCAACGTCGGCACCTGCAGCCACGGGCGATCGGCCTGCGGCCAAGGCGGACCCGGCCCCTGCCGCTCCAGCTCAGGCAGCTCCCACAGCTCTGCGTGCCAAAGGACTCGACGAGCGGGACGAACAGAGATTGACGTTCTCCGGCCCGGCCGAGGGCGGCGGTACGGCTGTGCAGCGATCGGATGCTGCAGCGAGCGCGGAGTCTGCGGCCGAGGGAACCCGACGCGAGCGTCGCGAAGCAGCGCGAGCGCAGAACAAAGCACCGAAGAAGTCGGCGCGCTCCAAGCGCAAGAAGTAGCCGGCCGGGTCGATCCGGCGCGACCTCGCCGGGCGACCCGTGTTCTCAACCCACTCGCAACGAGGTGACCGTCCATCCTGGCCGCCGCGGGTCGACCGCCTGCTCGATTCGGCCCGCGAAGGCGAAGGTGCGTGGACCGCGGGTGTACGAGCCGAATATCTCGGCCGACGTGTCCGATCCATAAGCGACGTGCACGCGGCGCACCGCGGCGAATCCGAGTCGCCGTCCAGGTGGGGGCGTGCGGACGATGGAGCGAATCAGGTCGATCACGGGCGCAGTGAACAACGGTGACAGTTGCTCGGCACTGCGCCTGCGGTCGATCACCTCGATGAGCAACCGCATGGCGCGTTCGGCGCTCGCCCGCGCATCGGCGGGCACGTCTTGCACGATGGGTCGATGCGGTGCCTCGGGCCGGCGGCGTGAGCGAGTACTGCGTACCGATGCCGGATGGCGTTCCGGTGGCTTGTCCGAGCTCTCACCCCGGCCCCAGGTGTGCACCGCGCCCGCCGAGAGTGGCGGCTCGAACTGGGCCGGCCGCGACAGAAAGCAATGGTGCTCGGCGCGCAGCCGAGAGTCCGCCGGCGACGGTATCGGGCTGTCGTCCGCGGTGTCCGGCGGATCGTTGGATTCGATGACGCTCACACCGACATTGACGGTGGCGATCTAATTTCGGTTCCCGAGATCGGCGACACGTCGGTGCCCACCCGGCACTGGGACTCGTGTCGTGAACCCACGTACTCTGAGTTCGAGCACACCGCGCAACTGGCGGTATCGATCGGGGCGCACCACGAGCGAGGACGGGGACCGAGACACGCGATGGCGACCAGACTGACGGCGCAGGATGCGTCGTTCTACTTTCTCGAGGCCGGCAGCAGTCCCATGCACCTCGGCTCGCTCGCCGTCTTCAGGACCCCGCGGAGCGGTTTCAGTTACGACCGACTGCTGTCGTTGGTCGAACAGCGACTGATGCTGGTTCCGCGGTACCGGCAGAAGGTCCGGGAAGTCGCGTTCGGGCTGGCGCGACCGGTCTGGGTGGACGACGCGGATTTCGACATCACTTATCACATCCGTCGTTCGGCACTACCCAAGCCGGGGACGGACGATCAATTACACGACCTGATCGCGCGACTGACCTCACGGCCGCTCGATCGCACCCGACCGTTGTGGGAGATGTACCTGGTCGAGGGGCTGGCGAAGAATCGTTTCGCCATCTTCACCAAGTCTCATTCGGCACTCGTCGACGGCGAGAATGCGCTCGACATCGGTCAGGTCATTCTGGACGCGAGCAAGAACCCCGCGCCGATGGCCGAGGAGCTGTGGATGCCCGCCCGTGAGCCCAAGGACTCGGTGTTGGTGCTCGACGCTCTCACCGAACTGGTGGTGCGTCCGGGCGAGAGCATCGAGACGTTGCGCGGCGCGGTCAACGGGGTTGCCGGTCTCGCGGGCGACGCCTTGCGCGCCGCGGGCAAGGTCGCGGCCGTGCTGCGTACCGCGACGCAGAGCGCCCCGTCCAGCCCACTGAACGCGCCGATCTCACGAAATCGTCGGTTCGCCGTGGCCAAGACCGAGCTGGCGGATTACCGCAGGATCCACGACAGATTCGACTGCTCGATCAACGACGTCGTGCTCGCGGTCGTCACCGGCGCGCTGCGAAATTGGCTGCTCTCGCGCGGCGAACCCGTCACGGCATCGTCCACGGTGCGGGCCATGGTGCCGATGTCGGTGTACGTCTCGTCCGATCGCGTCGGTTTCGGTGAGGGCAGCGACATGTCCGGCGAGCCGGCCGAGGACGATCGAAGCGAAGTGTCCTCGTTCCTCGTCGACCTCCCGGTGGGGGAGTCGAACGCCGTCGTCCGGCTGTCTCACATCGCGCACGCAACCGAGGCGCATTCTCATCAAAGTCGCGGTGTGACGGCTCAGACGCTGATGCGGATCAGTGGGTTCGCTCCGGCGAGCCTGCATGCCATGGGTGCGCGGGCCGGTAGCCGACTCTCGCAACGAGTGTTCAACCTGATCGTCACCAACGCGCCGGGACCGCAGTTTCCGTTGTACGTCGGGGGTGCCCGGATGCTCGAGATGTACCCGGTGTCACCGCTGTTCGAGAATCAGGCGTTGAGCATCGGACTGACGTCGTACGACGGTTTCGTGTTCTTCGGGCTCAACGCCGACCGTGGAGCGATGCCCGATGTGGATGTGGTGACAGCGCTTCTGCACGAGGCGCTGGAAGAGTTGGTCGACGCCAGCAACGAATCGAGAGTGTGAGGTCTTCTGCAATGCGTGTCTACGTTCCGGCGACGCTGGAGTTCTTGAAAGTGCTCGCAGCCGAGGGCGAGTTCAGTCCGGTATCGCGCACCGCATTCGCGGTGACGCCCACCTTGCGTGAGGCGTACTCGTCGGGCGACGACGAGGAGCTGTCCGAGGTCGCGATGGGTGAGGCCGCGCGTGCCTCGCTGCGCTTGATCGCCGCGGCCGTCGACGACGAGGCGGACACGGGGACGGTGGCCGACGGCGTTGTCTACCGACGCGCGGTGATTGCCGCCGACGTCGACGATCCCACCCTGCGTCCCGATCTCGACGACGCTGTAGTTCGGCTGAAGGAACCGCTGCGAATGGATCAGGTCGCGTCGGTGCACGTCGATCTGGAAGGGGCCGAGGGAGCGGTTGCCAAAGCTGTCTCCGCCGTGGACGCAGCGGACATGGGCGATGCCGATGCCGAATTCGTTCTCGGTGATGCCGAGGACCACACGCTGGCGTGGTACGCCCCTCAGGAGCTACCGTTTCTGCTCGACCTGCTGTGATTCTGCTCTCCGTCGTCACCAGGCGGTACTCACCGTAGAGGTGCCCGCACAGGTGACCCCGGACCTCAACCTACGGTAGCGTAACCTCGATGCCCGCACGCGGTTCGGTATGTCGATCGAGGGGATGGGGAAACACCCGATGGATCTGAAGAAGTGGTTGGAGGCCCCCGTGGCCGGTGTCTCGGCACCCAAGCGGCCGAGGCTGAACATGCTGCGTGGTGCTTTCACCCGCATCACCACCCCCTTGCTGCCCGACGACTATCTGCACCTTGCCAACCCGTTGTGGTCTGCTCGTGAACTGCGCGGCCGCGTCGTACGCGTGGAGAAGGAAACCGCCACAGCGGTGACGCTGGTCATCCAGCCCGGGTGGGGCTTCAACTTCGACTACCAGCCGGGTCAGTACATCGGAATCGGACTGCATCTGGGTGGCCGGTGGCACTGGCGGTCGTATTCACTGACCTCGCCGCCCAACTGGGAAGACAAGCTGATTTCGATCACTGTCAAGGCGATGCCCGAAGGGTTCCTGTCGTCACACCTGGTGGGCGGCGTGCCGCAGGGGACCATCGTGCGACTCGCAGCACCGAAGGGCAATTTCGCACTGCCCGTTCCGCCGCCCGCCAAGATTCTCTTCGTCACCGCAGGCAGCGGCATCACCCCGGTCATCTCGATGCTCAGAGCGCTCGATCGCCACGACGACATGCCCGACACCGTGCATATCCACTCGGCACCCACCGAGGACGAGGTGATGTTCGCAGCCGAGCTGGCTGCCCTCGAGAAGTCGCATCCCGAGTTCACCTCCCACGTGCAGCTGACGCGATCCGATGGCAAGTTCGCGCTGTCCTCGCTCGACGAGCTCTACCCCGACTGGCGTACCCGCGACACCTGGGCCTGCGGTCCTGCCGCACTGCTCGAGGAAATCGAGAAGACGTGGAAGCGCGAGGGTATCGAGCACAAGCTGCACCTCGAGCGGTTCGAGATCTCACGCGCCGATACGTCCGGTTCGGGCGGCACCGTCACGTTCTCCAAGTCCGACAAGAAAGCAGCTGTGGACGGGGCGACCACACTGCTCGAAGCGGGCGAAAACGTGGGTGTTCGGATGCCGTTCGGCTGCCGTATGGGTATTTGCCAGACCTGTGTGGTGCCGTTGACAGCGGGGCACGTGATCGACCTGCGCTCCGGCAAGCAGCACAGCGAGGGTGACCGCGTCCAGACCTGCATTTCCGCAGCCGCGGGGGACTGCACATTGGAACTGTAAGTCTGTTTTTCGCTCACTGCCTTCTCAGGCTGTTCGGTTACGCTCACGTAGGTTGCCCACGCTGAACCCCGGTATTTCGGGCGCCGCACACAACTGTTGGAGGACCCGGTGGCCATCACCGACATCAAAGAGTTCGCTCACCTGACCGAAGAAGACATGGAAGCGTTCGGGCGCGAACTGGACGCCGTTCGCCGCGACGTCGAGGACAGTCGCGGTGAACGCGATGCCGCATACATTCGCCGGACCATTCGAGCTCAGCGCATGCTCGAGCTCGGCGGACGCGCCGTGCTACTCGGCAGCAAGTACCGGCCGGCATGGCTCGTGGGGACCGCGATGCTCAGCGTCGCCAAGATCATCGAGAACATGGAACTCGGCCACAACGTGATGCACGGCCAGTGGGATTGGATGAACGATCCGGAAATTCACTCCACCTCGTGGGAGTGGGACCAGACCGGACCGTCGGAGCAGTGGAAACGGGCGCACAACTACTCGCACCACACGTACACCAACATCGTCGGAATGGACGACGACATCGGCTTCGGCATCCTGCGGATGACCCGCGACGAGCCGTGGAAGCCGATCAACCTCGTCCAGCCCCTCGCCAACATCGTGCTGGCGACGACGTTCGAGTGGGGCATCGCACTGCACGACTACGACGCTCAGAAGCAGCTCGACGGGGAACACGAAAAGGGCCTGTTCAAGTCACCGGCGGCCCGCGCTTTTGCGCGCAAGATCGCCAAGCAGGTCGGCAAGGACTTCGTCCTCTTCCCAGCCCTGTCCGGCCCGGCGTGGAAGTCCACGTTGACCGCCACTGCCACGGCCAACCTGGTGCGGAACCTCTGGGCCTACGCCGTCATCTTCTGCGGTCACTTCCCCGACGGAGCCGAGAAGTTCACGATGGGTCAGTTCGAGAACGAGACCCGTCCCGAGTGGTATCTGCGGCAGATGCTCGGTAGTGCCAACTTCGAGGCCGGCCCGGTCATGGCGTTCATGAGCGGAAACCTCTGCTACCAGATCGAGCATCACATGTTCCCGGACCTGCCGAGCAATCGGTACTCGGAGATCGCCGAGAAGGTGCACGCGCTGTGCGAAAAGTACGACCTGCCGTACACGACAGGGTCGCTCGGTAAGCAGTACCTGTTGGCGCTGCGGACCATCCACAAGCTGTCGTTGCCCGACAAGTGGTTGCGTGCGACCTCGGACAACGCCCCCGAGACGTCGTCGGAGCGTCGTTGGCGCGTCGGCGATTCGCCCACCGTGCACGCACTTCGGATCGACCCGCTCACCGGTCAGCGTCGTGGACTGCGCTCGGCGATGCAGGAGGCGCGAGTGGCGCTGCGCAATGCGAAGAAAGAAGCCAAGCGTCAGGCGAAGGCACTGCGGCGATCGGACGTCACCGCCTGATTGTGAATCGTCACACAGATTTCCGCCCGTAACCTACGCGACCGTAAGTTACGATACGGTAGGTGACGGAAATGCACACGGCTCACTACCGCACGCTGTGTGTTCACAACTGCCAGGAGGCTGTTTCCCATGGCGATTTCGGACATCAAGGAATACGCGCATCTGACCGACGCCGATATCGAAGCTTTGGGCCACGAGCTCGACGCAATTCGGCGAGACATCGAGGCGTCCCGTGGTGAACGCGACGCCCGGTACGTGAAGAACACGATTCGGCTGCAACGCTCGCTCGACATCGGCGGACGTGCAGTCCTGTTCGCCAGTCGCCGCCGCCCGGCATGGCTGGTCGGTACCGCCATGCTCGGGGTCGCGAAGATCATCGAGAACATGGAGCTCGGCCACAACGTCATGCACGGCCAGTGGGACTGGATGAACGATCCGGAGATCCACTCCACCTCGTGGGAGTGGGACAACACCGGGCCCTCGGCGCACTGGAAGCAGACGCACAACTACATTCACCACAAGTACACCAACGTGTTGGGCATGGACGACGACGTGGGCTACGGCCTGCTGCGCGTCACCCGCGACCAGCGTTGGAAGCCGTTCAACATCGGCAACCCGGTCTACAACCTGTTGCTGCAGCTGTTCTTCGAGTACGGCGTGGCGCTGCAGCATCTGGAACTGGGCAAGGTGGCCAAGGGCCGCGTCCCACGCGAGGAATTCGAGCAGAAGCGTCGCGAGGTCCTCGAGAAGGTCGGCAAGCAGATGGGCAAGGACTACGTCCTGCATCCACTGCTCACCGGACCTGCCTGGAAGAGCACGCTGACGGCGAACATCGTCGCCAACATGATGCGCAACGTGTGGACCAACACCGTCATCTTCTGCGGGCACTTCCCCGACGGTGCCGAGAAGTTCACCAAGTCGGACATGGAAGGCGAAACGCAGGGGCAGTGGTACCTGCGTCAGATGCTGGGCAGCGCGAACTTCAACGCCGGTCCGGTCATGGAGTTCATGAGCGGCAATCTCTGCTACCAGATCGAGCACCACCTGTTCCCCGATCTACCCAGCAATCGTCTGCGGGAGATCAAGGTTCGGGTTCTCGAGCTCGCGGAGAAGTACGACCTGCCGTACACGACCGGTTCGATCGTGCACCAGTACTTCCTGTCGTGGCGAACCATCGCCAAGCTGTCGCTTCCGAACAAGTACTTGAAGGCGACCAGCGACGACGCGCCGGAAACCGCGTCCGAGCGTAAATGGGAACAGGCACCTGCAGGTCTGTTCGCCGTCGACCCCGACACCGGAAAGCGGCGTGGCCTTCGGACCGCGATCGCAGAAACCAAGAAGCGCAAGGGAATTCGCAGACTGGTCGGCAAGGCAGCCTGACCGCCTCCGATTCGAGCAGTGAAGCCTGGTACGGACCCTGTGGGTCTCTACCAGGCTTCGTTCGTTCGAACCGCTTCCAGCAGAAGACGTACGGCAGCCACCCGTCGTGCTGCATCCCCGGTGAGCGTGTCGAGAGCGCATTCGGGATCCGCAGGCGGACCGAGGTGAGTGCATCCGCGGGGGCAGTCCTCGATGGTCTCGGCGAGGTCGGAGAATGCTGCCACGACGTTCTCCGGCGAGATGTGCGCCAATCCGAACGACCGGATGCCGGGAGTGTCCACCACCCATCCTCCGCCCGGTAGCGGCAGCGCCACCGACTGCGTCGACGTGTGGCGGCCCTTGCCGACGCCCGAGACCACCCCGGTCGCGCGATAGGCGTCGGGCACCAGTCTGTTGACGAGGGTCGACTTGCCGACACCGGAGTGCCCGATGAGCGCGGTGACCTTGTTCGTCAGCATGGCGGTCAGTTCTGTCAGGTCCTCGGATTGGCCGGCCAGCACGACGGGGACGTCCAGATCGGCGAACGACGCGGTGAACTCGTCGGGTGCAGCGAGATCGCTCTTGGTCAGGCAGAGCACCGGTTCGAGTCCGCCGACGTACGCCGCGACGAGGGCGCGCTCGACGAAGCCGGTACGGGGAGGTGGATCGGCGAGCGCTGCGACGATGAGCAGTCGGTCGGCGTTGGCCACCACGACGCGTTCGAACGGGTCGGTGTCGTCCGCGGTGCGGCGCAGCACCGTTCGCCGCTCGGCCACGCGCACGATTCGGGCCAGAGTGTCGACCTTGCCCGACAGATCTCCGACGATGCCGACCTCGTCGCCCACCACGATCGGGGTTCGACCCAGCTCTCGGGCCCGCATCGTCACGACCGGCCGCGTCGGGTCACCGTCGAGTACGCAGCCCCAGCGGCCGCGGTCCACGGACACCACCATGCCGGCTTCGGCGTCGTTGTGTTCGGGTCGAGTCTTGGTGCGCGGACGCGAACTCTTGCCCGGCCGGATGCGGACGTCGGACTCGTCGTAGCGGCGCGCGGTCAGGATCCGACCCCGCTGGGTGTGGAAGCGGACAACATCGTGTCCCACAGGTTCTCGAAGCCGGGGAGAGTCTTGGCGGTGGTGCCGATGTCGTCGACCTCGACGCCCGGGACGCGGAGCCCGACGATCGCGCCGGCAGTGGCCATGCGGTGGTCGGCGTAGGAGTGCCAGGTTCCGCCGTGCAGCGGTGCGGGATCGATGCGAATGCCGTCGTCGGTTTCGACCGCTCGCCCGCCGAGGCGAACTATTTCGGTCGTCAGTGCGGCGAGTCGGTCGGTCTCGTGCCCGCGTAGGTGAGCGATGCCACGCAGGATGGACGGCCCCTCGGCCAGGGTGGCGAGCGCTGCGACGGTGGGGGTCAACTCGCCGACGTCGTGCAGATCGAAGTCGATGCCGCGCAACGTGTTCGGACCTTCGACGGTCAGCACCCCCGCGCGAAGTTCGACCACCGCGCCCATCTGCGTGAGGATTTCGCGGAACACATCACCGGGTTGGGTCGTCGATTCAGGCCAATTCGGTACTCGCACAACACCTTCGGTGACAGCGGCGGCGGCGAGGAACGGGGTGGCGTTCGAGAGATCCGGCTCGATGCTCCAGTCGACGGGGGTGACCGAACCGGGATGCACCCGCCAGGTGTTGGCGTCTCCGCTCGATTCCGGGGTGTCGACTCGGACGCCCGCACGGCGCAGCATCTCCACGGTCATGTCGATGTGCGGCATGGAAGGGACGGGCTTACCGATGTGATGGATCTCGATTCCCTCGTCGAACGCCGCGGCCGAGAGCATCAGGCCCGAGACGAACTGCGACGACCCCGAGGCGTCGATCTCGACGGAGCCCCCGCGCAGCGAACCGGTACCGCGCATCGTGAAAGGGAGCGCGCTGCCGTCGACGTCGGCACCCACAGCACGCAGTGCGTCGAGGATGGTGTCGAGGGGCCGGATGCGGGCCTGCTCGTCTCCGTCAAAGGACACAATGCCGTCGGCGAGCGCGGCCAGAGGCGGGACGAAGCGCATGACCGTTCCGGCCAGACCGCACTCGACGGATCCACCGTGCAGTGTTCCCGGGGTCACACGGAGAGACGTCGGGTCGTCGTGGTCGACGGCAACCTTCACGCCCAGTGTCTCCAGAGCGTGGATCATCAAGTCGGTGTCGCGGCTGCGAAGCGCGCCGGTGACGGTAGACGGGCCGGATGCGAGCGAGGCGATGATCAGCGCGCGATTGGTGATCGACTTCGATCCGGGCAGAGTGACTGTCGCGTCGATGGGTCCATCGGCGGCGGGGGCTGTCCAAGTGCTCACCGGTCCATCTTCGCTCATCGGCGGTCAGTGTGTGGCGATGGGCGCGGTGACGGCGCGCGTGAGGCGAATCAGATCGGCCGGAGCGAGTTCGATCTCCAGGCCACGGCGACCCCCGCTGCACAGCACACGGTCGAACTCGAGTGCCGAGTCGTCGATGACGGTGGGCAGGGATCTTCGTTGGCCGAGCGGAGAAATTCCACCGAACACGTAGCCCGACGACCGTTCGGCGGCAGCTCTGTCGGCCATCGCGACCTTCCGCGTGTCCAGAGCGGCTGCTGCCGCTTTCAACGAGAGCAATCCGGTGACGGGGACCACCGCGACGGCCAGCGAACGATCTGCGCGTTCGACGACCAGGGTCTTGAACACCTGCTCCGGGTGCACGCCGAGGCGCTCGCCCAGAATCTCGGCGGCCTCGCTGCCGAACGACTGCGTGCGCGAATCGTGCTCGTAGGTGTGCACGGTATGCGCCACCTTTTGTGCGGTGAGCAGCGCAAGAGCGGGAGTCGACGCAGCCATTCGTCGGACTCTATCGACTGCGACGGGAACACCGCGGCGCGCGGCAGTGTTGTGACAGGGCAGATACGGATGCAGGCGGAAGGAATGACGAATGGCAGTGCTGACCGCGGGACGTCCCTTGGCGATCAAGGGGGTGATCTCGTCGCAGAAGCCGACTTCGGGCGCGGTAGCCTGGGCGGTGGAAGCTACCGAAGGGATCAGCGTGACAGAAGCCAGGACTCCCACCGAAGCGGACGAGAAGGCGATCGCCGAGCAGCGAGCAGCCGAAACCGAGGCCCAGCTGACCGAACGCTTCGAGCGTGACGCGTTGCCGATGCTCGACCAGCTGTACGGTGCCGCGCTGCGGATGACGCGCAACCCCGCAGATGCCGAGGACCTGGTGCAGGAGACGTTCGTGAAGGCCTACTCGGCGTTCCGGTCGTTCCGTGAGGGCACGAACCTCAAGGCGTGGCTCTACCGAATCCTGACCAACACCTACATCAACTCCTATCGCAAGAAGCAGCGTCAGCCGGCGCAGTACCCGACCGACGAGATCAGTGACTGGCAGCTCGCCGCGACCGCTGAACACACGTCCACCGGACTGCGCTCGGCCGAGGTCGAAGCGCTGGATGCACTGCCGGACGACGACATCAAGGCGGCTCTGCAGTCGTTGCCCGAGGAATTCCGGATGGCGGTGTACTACGCCGACGTCGAGGGTTTTCCGTACAAGGAAATTGCGGAGATCATGGGGACGCCCATCGGAACGGTGATGTCACGCTTGCATCGCGGGCGTAAGCAACTTCGAGGTTTGCTGGCGGGTGTGGCCCGCGACCGTGGATTCAACCGGGACGGCGCAGTCGACCGGCACGAGCAGGAGGTAGTCCAGTGACGCGCACCGGTGATTCCGGCGATGACATCATCGGCGGCGGTTCTGTGGGCGACGGCGGAGCCGACGCCGAATTCGAGCGACTGGATTGCTCGGCCGTGATCGCGGACGTATGGATCATGTTGGACAACGAGTGCGACGAGGCCAGCAGGCAACGGTTGCAGAAGCACATCGACGAGTGCGGATCGTGCTTCGAGGCGTACGGCATCGAGGAGAAGGTCAAGCGGCTGATCTCCCGTAAATGTGGCGGAGATCAAGCGCCCGCCGGGCTTCGCGAACGACTCAGCGTGGAAATCCGACGCACGGTGCTGACCCGTAGCGTCGACTCCGAATAACCTGATCGTACCGACGACGAAGGGCCGAGAAGCAGTGCTTCTCGGCCCTTCGTGGCTGGTGGCAGAACGTCAGCTGTTGGGACGTTTGCCGTGGTTGGCCTTGTTGCCCTTACGAGCACGCTTCTTACGTCCACGCTTTCCCATGATGGGCTCCTCTCGTTTGTTCACTACAGTCTCCCACGTGTGATTGGCTTACTGTGACGGGCATGGTCTCCGGTGTGTGCCCGCCGCGGTTCGAGGTGTCGTGAGAGAGGGGTTCGCCGGTGTCCGAGGATGTTCGTGCGGAGATGGTGTCGACGGTGTTTCAGGTGGTCGTGGCCCGCGGTGATGCCGTCGAGGTCGGTGACACGTTGGTCGTGCTGGAGTCGATGAAGATGGAGATTCCCGTGCTCGCCGAGACCGCAGGCACCGTCACGTCCGTGGACGTCGCAGTGGGGGATGTCATTCAACAGGGCGATCTCATCGCTGTGGTGTCCTGACCGACGGCTGCGTGAGATCCCGTGTCGACCCTCAGTGACCTGCTGGCCGAACACACCGATCTGCCCGGTGCCGCGGTGGACCATCTGCAGCGCGTCGTAGGGGAGTGGCAGCTCCTGGCCGACCTGTCGTTCGCGGACGTGTTGCTCTGGGTCGGTACCGACGATGTCTCGGACGGGTCGGCGGACGTGCTGTGTGTCGCCCAGTGCAGACCCACCACCGCGCCGACGGTGTTCACCCACGACATCGTGGGGACGACCATCTCCGAGTCCGAGCACCCCGAAGTGCTCGTCGCGTTGCAACATCGAAAGATCGTGCAGGGTGGTGTTCTGACCCGCAGCGAGAGCATTCCCGTGCGATGTGGAGAGCACGTCATCGCCGTGCTGACCCGCGACACCAATCCGGCCCAGCTTCGGCCGCCGAGTGCGCTCGAGGTCGCGTATCGGGAATGTGCGGACGATCTGTGCCTGATGATCAGCGAGGGAACGTTTCCGACGCCGGAGGAGCGAACCGACGTCAACTCGTCGCCGCGGGCCGGCGACGGCTTCATCCGCATCGATACCGAGGGACGGGTGGATTACGCGAGCCCCAATGCGCTGTCGGCGTACCACCGGATGGGTTTGACGACGGAACTGTCGGGCCGTGACCTCGCGTCGGTGACGCGGTCTCTGGTGACCGACCCGTTCGATTCGCAAGAAGTGGCCGACCACATCCGGTCGTCACTGTCCGGCAACGTCGGGCACCGAATGGAAGTGGACGCCCGCGGCGCGACGGTTCTGGTGCGCACATTGGCACTGCAGCCGCACGGTCGATCCGCGGGCGCAGCCGTACTCGTCCGAGACGTCACCGAGGTGAAGCGACGCGACCGTGCGCTGCTCAGCAAGGACGCGACGATTCGCGAAATCCACCATCGAGTGAAGAACAACCTGCAGACCGTGGCGGCTCTGCTGAGGCTGCAGTCGCGGCGGCTCGAGAACGAGGAAGCTCGCACCGCGTTGTCCGAATCCGTTCGCCGCGTGACGTCCATCGCGCTGGTGCACGAGATGCTGTCGATGTCGGTCGACGAAGAAGTGGATCTCGACGAGATAGTCGACCGGTTGGTGCCGATCATGCTCGACATCGCCACCGTCAACCCTCGGGTGCGGGTGGTCCGGGACGGCCAACTCGGTGTCTTCTCCGCCGAGCGGGCGACGCCGCTGGTGATGGTGTTGGCCGAGCTGGTGCAGAACGCGATGGAGCACGGGTTCGACGCCGGATCGGTCGGCGTGGTGCGCATCGGTGCCGATCGTTCGTCGAAATGGCTCGACGTCGTCATCCACGACGACGGTCGCGGATTGCCCGCAGGGTTCTCGTTGGAGCGTTCGGACGGACTGGGGCTGCAGATCGTACGCACTCTGGTGTCGGTCGAACTGAACGGTTCTCTGGGCCTGCATCCGGCTCCTGGAGGTGGCACCGACGCCATGCTGCGAGTGCCACTGGGCCGTCGGGTGCCGCGAGCCTGACGGGCCGCTCGTGAACAGTGCGTTACGAACCGGCCGCACTGTGACGTGAGAACGCCCGATCTGTGGAAGCGCCCGCTATGCAGTCCGACATGCAGAAGGCCCGGTATCCGCTGAGCGGATACCGGGCCTACCGAGTGTTGTGTGTCTGCGTCTAGACGGAGCTACGTGCGCGCGTACGTGCGTTGCGTCGCTTGAGTGCACGGCGCTCGTCTTCGCTCATTGCGCCCCATACTCCTGCGTCCTGGCCGGATTCGAGTGCCCAGGACAGGCATTCTGCGGTGACGGGGCACCGAGTACAGACGACTTTGGCATCGGCGATCTGCGCGAGCGCCGGACCACTGTTTCCCACCGGGAAAAATAGTTCCGGATCTTCATCGCGACAAATTGCCTTGTGGCGCCAGTCCATCCTCTGCTCCTTACCGGGCGCCGAAGCGCCGTTTCGTTTCTCTTCTGTTTCACGAGTGGGTAACCAATGTTTCCGCACTGTTGCTTGTGAATGCTTTCACGAACTCAGGTGAAGTCAAGGGATACGCGCGTGACCGTGGTCAAGCTCACTCTGTTAGGCTCGCTTTAGCCTTCTGCGCTCCTTTGTACCCCGACTCGGCAGATATTGCTCGTGATTTCGCAGGAAATTGCCCATCGAGCATCTTCGCGCGCAGGTCACAGTGGGTCTCACGTGACGGGCGCGACAACATCCAATGCGTCGGGAGTCGAGAAGAACTCCGCCTCGGTGCGTTCACCCAGATAGTCTCCGTCCATCTGCAGCCCCATCGGTTCTGCAGACGTAATTCGAACACTCGGGACGTCGTCGACTCGAATCAACTTGCGAGACTTCGGTTCTGCACCTTTGGCCAACAGCTGACGCGACACCCGCAGCGTGGGGAACAACGCCGTCGAGCGCATCGCGAACACACCGAGACCCGAATCGAAAGCGGTCCCGGGATTGGTATGGACCGGACGATCGTTCAAGAAGGTCCACGGACTCGAGTTCGACACGAACGCATAGTGCACGTTCTCGAACGGATCCCGACCGGGAACCTCCACCGTCAGCTGCGCCGGACGACGCTTGTGCTTGAAGAACTCCTGCACCGAGAACCGGAGATAACGCGTCGCCGACACCGGCGTACCGTCCTTCCGGCTCGCATCGATGGCCCGACACACTTCAGCGTCCAAACCCATCCCGGCATTGAACGTGAACCACCGGTTGTCGCAATGCCCCAGACCGACCGTCCGCCGCGCCCGCGCGTCCAGCAGACCGATCAACTGATTCGTGGCCGCTACCGGATCTGCCTCGATTCCGAGAGAGCGGGCGAACACATTCGCACTACCACCGGGAACGACCGCAATAGGCGGAATCGCGCCGATCGTCACCGCCTGCATCGACGTCGGCAACGGAACCCCGAGCAAACCGTTGATGACCTCGTTCACCGTGCCGTCACCCCCGTGAACGATCACCAGGCCCACCCCGTCCTCACGGGCACCACGAGCCAACTCCGACGCATGATCACGATGCGTCGTCTGCGCCACCGTCACCCGCAACCGACTCGACAATGCATGAGCCAACAGATCCCGAGCTGCAGCCGTCGTAGAAGTCGCATTGGGATTGACGATCAGCAGCGCACGCACAGGAACAAACACTAACCGGGCGGCTCGGCGGACTCCACCGGCACCACCCGGGTCGCTCCGCAGGCTCCACCGGCACGCCCGGGTCGTTCCGCAGGCTCCACTCCCGCCCCCCGGGTCGTTCCGCAGGCTCCACTCCCGCCCCCTGGGGCGTTCCGCAGGCTCCACTCCCGGTTGCCTAGGCTGGTCCCGTGTCCACCCAACCCGAGAACCTCACCCCACCGGCCACTTTTCGATCCGCCGGGGTCCTCGTCGCAGCACAAGGTGCCGTCTCACTGGTCGCGGCCTTCGTTCTCGTCGTGCGCGCGGTCTCCGGAGAGGGCGACAACGCCGTCGCCAACGGATACGGCACGGCCGGGTGGTTCGGGGTGCTGGGCCTCGGCGTCGGCGCTGCGGGCGTCGCCCTGATTCTCGGCAAACGGTGGGGGAGGGCACTGGCAACCGTCGTACAGCTGCTGCTGCTTCCGGTCGTCTGGTCGCTGCTCACCGGTTCATATCAAACCGTCTACGGCGTCGTTCTGGGAATCGTCGTGGTTGCCGTGCTGGTGCTGCTGTTCAGTCCACCCTCGTCGCAGTGGATGGCGGCCGAGTACAGCGACGTCGACGACGAACCGCGTCTCTAGGAAGCTTTCGCTGCCAGGTCCGTCAGGGCACCGTCGGTCAATCGGAATGTGGTCCACTCGTCCTGAGCCTGCGCGCCCAACGCTCGGTAGAAGCCGATCGACGGGGTGTTCCAGTCCAACACCGACCAGGTCAGTCGCGTGTAGCCGTTGGTTTCGCACTCGGCCGCCAACGCTGCCAACAGTGCGGTTCCGAATCCATGGCCGCGTGCGTCCGGCTGCACGTAGAGGTCTTCCAGGTAGATTCCGTTGACCCCGTCCCAGGTGGAGAAGTTCAAGAACCACAGAGCGCATCCCACGACCACGCCGTCGTGCTCGGCGACGTGCGCGAAGACCGACGGATTCTCACCGAACAGAGCCGACCGAAGTTGGTCGTCTCGGACCGTGCACAACGAGGACGCCTTCTCGTACTCCGCCAGTTCGTGGACCAGCCCGGAGATGGCGGATACATCGTGTTCGGTGGCGCGTCGGATCATCGTGGACCTCCGGTCGGGTCGGTACCGATCGAGCGATCGGTGGCTGCAGAGAGGATCGAGGGATGAACATTGTGGGCGATGAGCTGTCGAAAGGAATGCTCGAAACCGAGCAGTGAGTAGGCGGCCGGGGACAGCGCGAAGCGCTTCCCTTCGGTGATGGACGCTTCCGTCCAGCCGGCGATCAGTGCTCTCGAGAAATGGCCGTGTCCCACCAGCACCACGTCCCGGCCTTCGAGCAATGGAAGAACAACGGACAACACCAGTTCGACACGAACAGCGATGTCGCCGATCGACTCTCCGCCCGGGCACGGGTGCGTCCAGACGGTCCAGTGCGGCACTGTCTCGTGGATCTCCGACGACGTGATCCCCTCGTAGTCTCCGTAGTCCCACTCCGACAGCGCGTCCCATGTCCGATCGATCTCGAGCCCCGCGAGATCGGCTGTCCGACGGGCCCGTTCGCGCGGGCTGCTGATGACAGCCGGGTCGCGCAGATTCAGCAGAGTCAGCAGTGAGCCGGCCTCGACCGCCTGCTGCTCACCGTGGGCGGTGAGTGGAACATCGGTGTTTCCGGTGTGCTTACCTGCGAGGGCCCATTCGGTTTCCCCGTGACGGAGTAGAACGACTCGGCCGGCCTCGACGGCTCCGTGGTTGGTCATGCACACGATCATGCCTGCCGGTCGAGTGTGGGCTTCGTCATACCGAACCGGTGGATGTGTCCGAAAACGCGATTGAGTCCAGACCTACCGGACGGTTATTCTCTTCTGGATCTTCACCGTCGCAGGCAACGCAGTCCTGCCCGTCAGTGTGCTCACTGCATTGACCTCGTAGCTCTTCTCATCGATCTGGAGAACAATGACCGACTTGCAGAAGCCCGCGCCCTCCGGTGCCCCGGAGAAGCTCGACGGAGCGTTGCTGAAGATCGCCGGTGTCGTCGTTCTCGGCGCGATCATGTCGATTCTCGACGTCACCGTCGTCAGCGTGGCCTTGAGGACGTTCACCGACGTGTTCGAGACCACGTACGCAAATGCGGCCTGGACGATGACCGGCTACACCCTCGCGCTGGCCACCGTCATCCCGCTGACGGGCTGGGCTGCGGACCGTTTCGGCACCAAGCGTCTGTACATCACCGCACTGGTGCTGTTCGTTCTCGGTTCGGTGCTGTGCAGTTTTGCCTGGGATATCACGTCGTTGATCGTGTTCCGGGTACTGCAGGGCCTCGGCGGAGGCATGTTGATGCCGCTGGGTATGACCATCATGACGCGTGCCGCCGGCCCCGAACGGATCGGCCGGGTGATGGCCGTGCTCGGCGTGCCGATGCTGATCGGGCCCATCGCGGGCCCCATCCTCGGCGGGTGGCTGATCGAGGCCGCGAGCTGGCACTGGATCTTCCTCATCAACTTGCCGATCGGCATTCTCGCGCTGATCGCCGCAATCGTGATCTTTCCGCGAGACAATCCGACCCCGTCGGAATCGTTCGACTTCCGCGGGATGCTGATGCTCTCGCCCGGTCTGGCCCTGTTTCTCTACGGTGCGTCGTCGGTCGTCGAAACCGAGACCGTGCTGGCCGTAAAGGTGCTCGTTCCGGTCGTCGTGGGACTGGTGCTGATCGTGTTGTTCGTCTTCCACGCTCTGCGCGTCGAGCATCCGTTGATCGACCTGAGGCTCTTCCGGAACCGCTCACTCACCGTCGCAGTCATCACGACCACCTTCTTCATGGTCGCGTTCATGGGCGCAGGCTTGCTGTTTCCCAGCTACTTCCTGCTCCGCGGCGAATCCACGCTGTCGGCCGGGCTGCTTCTTGCACCGCAGGGTATCGGCGCGATGATCGCCATGCCTATCGCCGGAGTGATCGCGGACAAGACCGGTCCAGGACGAATCGTGCTGATGGGCATGGTGCTCATCACCGCAGGCATGGCGGTGTTCACCCAGGTCGGCACCAGCACGTCGTACACGTTGCTGATCGGAGCCTTGTTCGTCATGGGGCTGGGGCTCGGCTCGACGATGATGCCCATCATGACTGCTGCGCTGCAGACGTTGACGAACGAAACCGTCGCTCGCGGTTCGACATTGATGAACATCGTCCAGCAGGCCGCAGGATCGATCGGCACCGCGCTGATGTCGGTGGTGTTGACCGCGCAACAGAAGCCGGCGCTGACGGCCTCGAACCCCCTCGAAGCATTCGACATCTCGGCGCGCGCGTTCGGTACCACCTTCATGGTCGCGTTGGTGCTCATCGTCATCACGTTCGTGCCCGCGTTCTTCCTGCCCCGAACCAAACACGTTTCTCAGGAATCCGCGCCGCCGATCGTGATGCACTGACGCGCCCGGAACCGACAAACCTCGCTCGAGCGGCGAATCTAGGCAAGGATCAGGGCGTGACGACAATTCTCGCGGTAGCGAATCAGAAGGGCGGCGTGGCCAAGACCACCACGGTCGCCTCACTGGCAGCCGCGCTGCACGCTCTCGACCGACGTGTCCTGGTGGTCGATCTCGATCCGCAGGGATGCCTGACGTTCTCGCTCGGACACAACCCGGACAAGCTCGACTCGTCGGTACACGAGGTATTGACCGGGGACGCACAGGTCGAGGACGTACTGATCGAGACCGCAGAGGGGATCGTGCTGTTGCCGGCCACGATCGACCTCGCCGGAGCGGAGGCGCTGCTGCTGATGCGCGCCGGTCGAGAGTTCGCGCTCAAACGTGTTCTGGCACCGATTCTTCAAGACTTCGACGTCGTCATCATCGATTGCCCACCCTCGCTCGGGGTGCTCACCCTCAACGGTCTCACTGCCGCGCAATCGGTTCTGGTCCCGCTCCAGTGCGAGACGCTCGCTCACCGCGGCGTCGGACAATTGCTGAGGACGGTGTCCGAGGTGCAGCAGATCACCAACCCCGACCTTGCGCTGCTGGGTGCACTGCCCACCCTGTTCGATGCTCGGACGACCCACAGCCGAGACGTGCTCGGAGATGTTTCCGACCGGTACGCGCTGCCGGTCCTTGCTCCGCCGATCCCCAGGACGGTGCGTTTCGCGGAGGCGAGTGCATCCGGCGCAACGGTGCTGTCGGGCCGAAAGAACAAGGGCGCGCAGGCGTATCGCGAGCTGGCCGAGAACTTGTTGGCCCACTGGGAGGGCGCAGCAGAGCTGAAGACGTACGACCCCGCCGAGTAGCTCCTCCGATTCGGCCGTCCTCGATCAGCCGTCCCTGATCAGCCCAGCGCGACCACGTCGGACCCACGCTGCTCGACGACGACATCGCCGATCACAGAGGTCTGCACCGGCCCGTCGTAGTTGCCGCGATCGACCGGAATTTGGGCAAACACGGTTCCGGTGGCCGGGTCGAGCACTGCGATCGCGCCGGGCACCGGAAGCAGTAGCCTGCCGGCCATGACGGCACCGCTGCCGAGGGCCCCGGGTACGGACCACGCCGGTGCCAGGTCCGCGGAGTTCAGTGCCTGTACTCCCGATCCGGTGAACCAGGTGAACACCGAACCCTGTTTCGTCGCGGGCAAAGGGGGCGGTGCAGATGCGGGGTCGATGCCCGCAGGAAGTGGGAACTCGGCGATGGACGTGGCGGTGTCGTCGTAGAGCGCGACGCGCGCAGGGGCCCCGTTTGCTGCCGGAACATAGAGCGCGACAAGGCTTCCCGTCAGAGCCAGGACGCGTCCGGATGTCGGCTCCTGCGCCGAGGTGACGAGATCCGGGACCACCGAAGATCCGTACTCCTCGGGCTCGCTCGCATCTTTGGGGGCAGGGTTGAGCAGAGACAGTCGTGCGGCCGGCTCACCCGGGCACTGTTCGAGCACTGCCGTCCGCGAATTGGACGACGCGGTGGACAGGAGCGTGCATCCGCTTCTCGGCTGAGTACCCGGGTTGACCGGAGCATCGACGCGCCCGAATTCGAGTGTGCGGACCATGTCCGAGCGCCACAGTTCCATCCGAGTGTCGCCTCGCGAGGTCACGTAGGTGCCGTCGGACGAGAGGTACACCGCGTCGTCGGCATCGGAGGTGCGCTGCGCCTTACGAACGCCCGTCGATCCGTCGAGCGTGGTCACCTGCGAGCAACCGCGGTCGTCCCGGTACACGGAGACGGCAGTGTTCCAGGAAGCGATCACCGAGCACAGGGGTAGGTCTCGCGAATACGACCACGCCTGGTCGCCGGAACGGGGGTCGTGGCCGACGACCGATCCGCCGTCGGCGGTCACGACGGTCGAACCGGTCACGACCGGAACCGGCGTACGTGCCGAATCGGTCGCCGGACTCGGTGCACGCCACAATTCGGACAGGGTGGCGGGCACGGAGGCGGCCGACTCGGACGGGGCGAGAGGCTCGTCGGCAGTGATGGAGGTAGTGCCCCGAGCGTCGCCGGTGAGCCAGGCGACGCTCGCGGCCACGATCAACGTCACCGCGATGACTGCCGCGACGACGAGATCGGTTCTCGACCTACGTTCTGGAGCCAGCACGGCTGGAGACTACTCCGACGCGCTCGCCGTCGACGGCCCGGTCTCGGCGGACGATCCGCTCGTGCGGCGACGTCGTCGGCGACGCGGAGCGGTCTTGGTCGACGATTCCGAAGTCGACGAATCGGTCGACTCTGCCTGTGCTGCAGCGGGATTCGCGGTCGAGACGGAAGCGCTGGTCGAGTCGGCCGAGGTCGAGGCCTGGTCGCCGTCCTGTCCTGCGCGGGTGCGCCGGCGGCTGCGTGAGCGGCGCGGCTTGCTCGGTGCAGACGGCTCTGCCGACGGGGTTGCGGAGTCGGCGTCGGGGGTCCGGTCGGCGGCCTGCTCAGCGGATCGCGCGGGTGCCGCCTTACGTACGGTGCCGGTCGCATCGGTGGGGATATCGAGCTCGGCGAACAGATGCGGCGAGCTCGAGTAGGTCTCGACCGGATCAGGCATACCCAGGTTCAGAGCCTTGTCGATCAGCTGCCAGCGCGGGATGTCGTCCCAGTCGACGAGGGTGACGGCGATACCGGTGCGCCCCGCACGGCCGGTACGGCCGATGCGGTGGACGTAGGTCTTCTCGTCTTCGGGGCACTGGTAGTTGATGACGTGGGTGACGTCGTCGATATCGATACCCCGGGCCGCGACGTCGGTGGCGATCAGCACGTCGATCTTGCCGGTGCGGAACGCCTTGAGAGCCTTCTCGCGTTGGACCTGGCCGAGATCTCCGTGGACCGCGCCGACGGAGTAACCGCGCTCGGCGAGCTCGTCGGAGACCTTCTGCGCGGTGCGCTTGGTGCGAGTGAACACCATCGTCGCGCCGCGCCCTTCCGCTTTGAGCACCTTGGCGACCATCTCGACCTTGTCGAGTGCGTGCGCCCGGTAGACGTGCTGGGCGGTGCGATCGTGGACGGCGGAGGACTCCGCCTCTTCGGCCCGGATGTGCGTCGGCTGTGTCAGGAAGGTGCGGGCCAGCGTGATGATCGGGCCGGGCATCGTCGCAGAGAACAGCATCGTCTGACGCTTGTCGGGGACCATGCCCAGGATGCGTTCGATGTCGGGAAGGAACCCGAGGTCGAGCATCTCGTCGGCCTCGTCGAGAACCAGAACGCCCACTTTGCCGAGGATCAGATGGTTCTGTTTCGCGAGGTCGAGCAGACGGCCGGGGGTGCCGACGACGACGTCGACGCCGTTCTGGAGCGCGCTGATCTGAGCTTCGTACGGGCGGCCGCCATAGATGGAGAGAACCTTCACCGGGCCGTTCGCGCCGCTGAGGTACTTCGACGCGTTCTCGAGGTCGGAGCTGACCTGAACGCACAGCTCACGGGTCGGCACGATGATCAGCGCGCGTGGCGTGCCGTCGAGGGGTGTCGTCCCCGAATTCTCCGTCGCGAGACGATGCAGAAGGGGCACGCCGAAACCGAACGTCTTGCCCATGCCGGTCCTGGCCTGGCCGATGAGGTCGTCGCCTGCGATGGCCAGTGGAAGCGTGAGCTCCTGAATGGCGAAGGTGCGCTCGATGCCCATGTCGGCAAGTGCACGAACGATGTCGGCGTCGACGTTCAGTTCGGCGAACGTCGGTGGCACGTGCGTGTCGTCCAGTTGGGCCGACAGGGTCGTGTCGCCGGTTTCGGATTCTTGGTCTACGACTATCTTGCTCAGGGGACTGGCCTTCCTCGTGGTCGAACGTACGCACAAGGAAGGGCACAGGCCTATTGCCGGCCGAAGTCGATGCCCTCAATCCGATGTGATGTCGCCGTCAGCCTCAGCGCGGCCGCGAACTGTGACATTCGCTGCGGCGAAGCTCTCGAGGCGACCCGGATCAGGTGCGCACACATTATCGATGATCGCCGCATCGGCTTTCGGTCCGTGTGACAGGTCCGCGAGCAACGATCGACACCATGGTAGCTTGCCCGGCCCGATTCGCCACGGTCGACAGGTCGCGGCAGGTGCGACGCGCCCCGCGACGGGGCGTCGGACACGGGTCTACGATTCGTGGAATGGGAGCCCATTCGTCGGAGTCGTCGTCGCCCGCAGTTGCATCCACCGCCGTCGTCGGGTCGAGCGAGCCGGACAGGGGGGAGCCCGCGATCGCACACGATCACCCGGGCGTTCCCGACTTGTTCGCCGTGCTCGCCTACGGCGAGATCTCCGCGTTCTACCGCTTGGCGGAGGACGCTCGAATGGCTCCGTCGATGGAGGGGCGGGTGGCGCTGGCGAGTATGGCTGCCGCCGAGATGAGTCACTTCGAGACGTTGGAACAGGCGTTGTCCAACCGTGGCCTCGACGTGTATTCGTCGATGGATCCGTTCGTGCGGGCACTGGACGAGTACCACGCCTCCACCACGCCGTCGACCTGGTTGGAGTCGCTGGTCAAGGCATATGTGGGCGACGGAATCGCCGCCGATTTCTACCGGCAGATCGCGCACAGCCTCGCCCCCGACGTCGCGGAGATCGTCCGCGACGTGTTGGCCGAGACCGGGCACTCGGAATTCGTCGTCCACGAGGTGTCCGAACGGGTCCGGGCGAGCTCCCAGGACAAGGCACGCCTGATGTTGTGGGGGCGTCGACTGCTCGGCGAGGCGATCACACAGGCCCAGTTCGTGCTCGCGCAGCGCGAGTCACTCACCGATCTCGTCATCACCGCGTCCGGCGATCTCAACGGGGTCGTCGCGCTGTTCGATCGCATGCAAGAGCAGCATGCCGAGCGGATGTCCTCGCTCGGGTTGGACTGATCGGCTCGATCGAGCACCGGGCGGGGCCGGTCACTGGCGGTGTTCGCTGACAGCACAGGCCTGGAAGCGGCTGCGGCACGCGGGCTGCACTAGCCTGGCGAGAACAGCGTCAGTTGTCGAGAGTTCGGAGGTTGACCGTGGAGGTCAAGATCGGTGTGTCGGAGAGTTCCCGTGAACTCGTCGTGAACAGTGCGCAGTCCCCGGCCGAGGTCGAAGCGCTGGTGTCGACCGCCTTCGCAGGTAAGGACGGAGTGCTGTCGTTGGAGGACGAGAAGGGACGCAAGTTCTTGATCCAGGCCGCCAAGGTGTCGTACGTCGAGATCGGCCCGTCCGATCCTCGCAAGGTCGGGTTCGCAACCACCTGACACGGCCGGTAACCACACACGCCCCTCGTTCTACTCGAACGAGGGGCGTGTGGCGTATGTGGGCAGGTAAGCCCGTCCGGCTGGTGTTACGGAGACTGCAACGGAACGTGCGACAGACCGCCCCAGGCCAGTGAGACCGTGGTGTCGACGGCGTCTTCCTTCGAGATCGGCCGGTCTGCTTCGAGCCAGTAGCGCGCGGTGAACTGGCTGGCACCGACGAGGCCGACGGCCAGCACTCGTGCCCGGTACGGATCGAGTCCGGAATCGTGAGCGACCAAGTCGAAGACTGCGTCGACGCAGGCTTCGGTGGCCTGCTCGACGCGGGCGTTGACCTGAGGGTCACCCATCAGATCCGACTCGAAGACCAGACGGAAACCCTGGGTGTCGGTGTCGACGAAATCGTAGAACGCCAGAACCGCCGCGCGGACGCGTTGCTTGTTGTCCGTCGTCGAACGCAGAGCCTGACGAACCCCGGCGATGAGGGTGTCGACGTAGCTCTGGAGTACCGCCAGGTACAGCTCGAGTTTGCCGGGGAAGTGCTGGTAGAGAACCGGTTTGCTGACGCCCGCGCATTCGGCGATCTCGTCCATTCCCGACGCGTGATAGCCGCGGGTCACGAAAATTTCGCTCGCGGCAGCCAGCAGTTGCGCCCGACGGGCATCACGCGGCAGCCTGGCGCTGCGGCGGTTGCCGGTGGTGGCCGGACGGTCGGAGGACCTCCGGTCGTCGAGATCTGTCATCAATTATGTTCCCATCCGCGTCGACAGCTGCGCTCGTCTTGGTTCGACAACGTGCGGTCCGGCGTGAACTTTCGGCGGGTGGCCTACGGTTCGGACCGCTCGTAGCGCAGATCACGCGCAACGATACTCGTGGCCGCCGGCACCGCTGGGATCCTGGGGGATCCTTGTCGGAAAGGGGCGTTGTCGAATCACATCGGATGGTTTGTTTGTACAGTGTTTGCCGTACCGAGAGCCCGATAGATCCGTCCCCGGCATCGGCGTGCCGAGCGGCGAGCGAGCAGGATTGTGAGATCGTGATCGAGTGACTGACCGAGGCGGGCCGCGAATTCGCGGCGGTGTGCAGTCCGGCGACCTCGACGGCGGGTTCGACGAGCGGTCGGACGGTCTTCCACGCGGCGTGGGCGGTCGCGGGTCGCATCAGCCCTTGCGGGCGCAGTGGGACCCGACGCAGCGCGAGGTCAAGGACCGCAGTCGCCGTCCCGAGCGTGACGTGCGCAAACAGACCAAGCTGGGAAAGTTCGCCGCCACCTACGGTTGGCGGGCGTACGCGGTACCGATTCTGATCGCCGTCACCGCGCTGGTGGTCGTCGACGCCGTGCGAGCCGGAGACCCGGTCGTCGGCACCGCCTCACAGGGCACCTCGCAGGACCCGGGTTTCGGAACGCTGAGCTCCGATACGTCCGGAACCGGCATCATCGGGGTCCCGCCGCAGGCCGACGGCAATTTCGCGGAAACGATCTCCTCGGGTGAGTTGCCCGACGGCGGGCCGTTCGCGGTGCAGGGGGCAGGAACCTGGCACACCGTCGCCGGTACCACCGAGCAGGTCGGCCAGGGAACCGAGCGGGTGTTCACCTACACCGTCGAGGTCGAGGACGGTGTGGACACCGTCGGTTTCGGCGGCGACGAGTCGTTCGGCCGTCTGGTGGATCAGACATTGGCCAACCCCAAGAGCTGGACCAACGACCCCCGTTTCGCATTCCGGCGTATCGACCAGGGCGATCCGGATTTTCGGATCTCCTTGACCTCGCAGATGTCCATCCGGCAGGCGTGTGGATACGACATCCAACTCGAGGTGTCCTGCTACAACCCCGGCATCGAGCGGGTCGTGCTGAACGAACCCCGATGGGTGCGCGGCGCGATCTCTTACCAGGGAGACATCGGTTCGTACCGTCAGTATCAGATCAACCACGAGGTCGGGCACGCCATCGGCTACCAGCAGCATCAGCCGTGCGAAACCGACGGCGGTCTGGCGCCGGTGATGATGCAGCAGACGTTCGGAACGGCCAACGACGACATCGCGCGGCTCGACCCCGAGGGAGTCGTGCCCATGGATGGCAAGACCTGCCGCTTCAACCCGTGGCCCTATCCACGCGGGTGAGCAGTAGCGGATTAGATTCGAAGGCGGCGAACGCAGTTCCGCGGTCGCCCCGTCGAGTCGAGGAGCGTCGCTGAGCGTGGTCCACCTACCGCCACTGGTCGAAGCCACCGGTGAACTGACCTCCGAGGAGGTTGCCAGGTACAGCCGTCACCTGATCATTCCGGACGTCGGAACGGACGGCCAGAAGCGGTTGCGGAACGCCCGCGTGCTCGTGGTCGGTGCCGGCGGATTGGGTTCGCCTGCGCTGCTGTACCTCGCGGCCGCCGGAATCGGAACTCTGGGCATCGTGGAATTCGACGACGTGGAGCTGTCCAACCTCCAGCGTCAAGTCATCCATGGGCGGTCCGACGTCGGACGGCCGAAGGCCGACAGCGCGCGGGACTCGATCCTCGAACTCAACGACGGTGTGACCGTGGTGCTGCACAGGGTCCGTCTCGACTCGTCCAACGCGATAGATCTGTTCGCCGATTACGATCTCGTTCTCGACGGCACCGACAACTTCGCCACCCGATATCTCGTGAACGACGCGGCCGCGCTGGTCGGTATCCCGTACGTGTGGGGTTCGATCTACCGGTTCGAGGGGCAGGTCTCGGTGTTCTGGGATGCAGCTCCCGGCGGCGTCGGGATCAACTATCGCGATCTGTACCCCGAGGCTCCGCCGCCGGGAATGGTGCCCTCCTGCGCCGAGGGCGGCGTCTTGGGAGTGCTCTGCGCCTCGATCGGATCGGTCATGGTGACCGAAGCCATCAAGTTGATCACCGGAATCGGCGAGACGCTGCTGGGGCGGCTGATGATCTACGACGCGTTGGCCATGAGTTACCGAACCGTCGGACTGGCCCGTGATCCGCACCGAACTCCGATCACGGAACTGATCGACTACGACGCCTTCTGCGGGGTGGTGCCGGCCGTCGAATCCAACGATGCATCGATCAGCCCCGAGCAGCTACGGGCGATGTTGGACTCCGGACGCGAGGTCGCCTTGATCGACGTGCGTGAGCCGGTGGAGTGGGACATCGTTCGCATCGAGGGCGCTCGGCTGATACCGCGCGGGCGAATTCTGTCCGGGGCGGCGTTGGCCGAACTGCCACAGCAGGTACCGATCGTCCTGTACTGCAAAACCGGCATCAGGTCCGCGGAGGTTCTCGACGCTCTCGTCGGTGCCGGTTTCAGCGACGCAACCCACCTCGACGGCGGAATCGTGGAGTGGGCCAGGCAGATCGAGCCAGGCTTACCCATCTACTGACGTGGTGGCTGGGCCGCATGCGCGCGTCGTCCGCAGAGCTCTGCCCGATCGGCGGTACCGTGGCATTCGTGAGCTCTGTCGAACCTCCTCAGCACGTGATCTCTACGTTCGGGCTGCGCGATGTCGAGCCTGCGCCACTGGGTGCGGACTGGGACGGAGGGTGGCGTCTGGGTGACGTCGTGCTCTCGCCCGTCGCCGATCATGCTCGCGCAGCCTGGTCTGCGAAGGTGCGAGAAACACTGACTGTGGACGGTGTTCGCCTCGCTCGACCGGTGCGCTCGACCGATGGTCGATACGTCGTGTCCGGTTGGCGTGCAGATACGTTCGTCGCGGGCGAACCCGAGCCTCGCCACGACGAAGTGGTCTCGTTGTCCATGCGGTTGCACGCAGCGACCGCGCAGTTGGAACGCCCCCGGTTCTTGGTGCAGCCACCCGTCGCCCCGTGGGCCGACGTCGACGTGTTCGTTGCGGCCGACCGGGCTGCCTGGGAGGCCGTTCCGCTACGGACCGCTCGCGGTGCGGGTGCGCCCGAGCCGTCGTCGAGTGACGGCAAGAGCAGCCTAGAATTGGTCAAACAGCTTGCGACACTGCGTAAGCCCGTCGAATCGCCGGATCAATTGGTACACGGCGACCTGTTCGGGACGGTGTTGTTCTCCGGCAGCGATGCCCCGGGGATCAGCGACATCACCCCGTACTGGCGGCCGGCATCGTGGGCCGCGGGCGTCGCTGTGGTGGACGCGCTGTCGTGGGGAGACGCCGATGACGGTTTGGTCGGACGGTGGGACGATCTACCGGAATGGCCGCAGATGCTGTTGCGCGCGTTGATGTTTCGTCTGGCTGTGCACGCACTTCATCCGCGGTCGACGTCGGAGGCATTTCCCGGCCTAGCCCGCACGGCAGATCTGGTGCGTCTCATTCTGTAGGTTCGGGCGCGCGGCCCAGAGGGGCCGAGAGTTCGCGGAACAGCGACCGGGCGGAGGCTATTGCCCGGGCCGAATCGCCGTCGACGATCGCGTCGACGAGGGCTGTGTGTTCGGTGACGTAGTCGTCGTCGTGGGCAGTGGCGTGTTCTCTGATCGTCTCGTGGATCACCGGTAGCAACGAGTCGTAGAACTCCAGGTAGATCGCGTTGTGGCTGGCGGCGACGATGCTGCGATGCAGGCGCGCGTCGATGCGTACGGCGTCGGCCAACGGCACGTCGCCGCTCGACCAGGCGACATTGCGGTGCTCGAGGGCGTCTTTCATCTCCTGGATGTCGTGCTCGTCGCGTCGATCCGCAGCCAATGCTGCTGCGGTGACCTCGAGAGTTTCCCGGAGTTCGGTGACGTCGCGATAACGTGCGTCCGAGAAGTATTTGCCCAGGGTGCCGCCGAGGTCCGAGCAGGTCATGACGAACGTTCCCGACCCCTGTCGTCGCTCGACCATGCCGGCGTGTACGAGCGCCTGAACGGCCTCGCGAACCGTGTTTCGCCCGGTGCCGGTCATCTCGCACAGCTCCGGTTCGGTGGGGATTCTGCTGCCGACCGGCCATCGTTGCGACGTGATCTCGTCGCGCAGGGCAGCAGTGACCTGGGTGATCAGGCTCGATCGGTGGACCTGGCGCACGGAGGCTCCTCGTTCAGGGGGCGGTGCAGTGCTCGGGGTGCTGCGCCGACGATGATACTGCGTTGCACCCGATGATCCGGTCATCCTATGATTACGCGGTGAGTGCGCCTACCGTTTCCGAGACCACCCAGACCGGTACTTCACTCGTTCGCGGCCGCCTACTGGTGTTTGCCGCCATCGTTCTCTCTGCGCTGACGCTGCGCGCTGCCGTGACGTCCATCAGCCCTCTGTTCGGCAGGATCGCAACGGATCTGCACTTCGGGGATGCCGTGATCGGCGTCGTCGGGATGCTGCCGCCGGCGATGTTCGCGGTGTTCGGATTGGCGACACCGTTTCTCGCCAAGCGCACCGGTCTCGAGCGCGCGGCCCTGCTCGCCATGGCGTTGACCACGATCGGGATGGCCACCCGGGCGTTCGCGCCCAACACGGCGTCGTTGCTGGCACTGTCCGCGATCGCACTCGCAGGCATGGGCATCGGAAACGTCGTCATCCCACCTCTGGTCAAGCGATACTTCTCGGATCGACTGGCAGTGGTCAGCACCATCTACATCTGCGTACTCCAGATCAGCACCATGATTCCGCCCCTGCTCGCAGTTCCGGTCGCCGACGCCCACGGGTGGCGGCTCTCCATCGGAGTCTGGGCAGTCGTCGGTGTCGCCGCAGCACTGCCGTGGCTCGGTGTCGTGATCGCCCGACGCGGTCGCGACGAGAAGGACGTCTCGGCCGAGGCCGGTTCGGCTGCCGTCCACACCCGGTCCGGCGGCCGAATCCACCGATCCTCGCTCGCGTGGGGAATGGTGATGATGTTCGCGATGACGTCGCTGATCACGTATTCGATGTTGACCTGGCTGCCGACGCTGTTGATCGACTCGGGTATCGGCGAGGGTCTGGCCGGAGCCTCGGTCGCCGCGTTCGGTGCGATGGGGCTGGTCACGTCACTGGCCACACCGACCCTCTGCGCGAAATTGCGTAATCCGTTCGGACTCGTCCTGGTCGCCGCGGTGTGCTACCTCTGTGGGTTCTCCGGCTTGCACTTCTCGCCTGCCTCCGGAACGGTGATCTGGGTGTGCCTGATCGGTCTCGGCACGATGACCTTCCCGATGTCGCTGACTCTGATCAATCTCAGGACCCGCACCGCGGTGGGCTCATCCTCACTCTCGGGTTTCACCCAGGGGTTGGGCTACGTGGTGTCGGCGACCGGCCCGATTCTGTTCGGCTTCCTGCACACCGCGTCCGGCGGTTGGGGACTGCCGCTGACGCTGCTCACCGGATGCGTTGTGATTCTGCTGGTCGGCGGCTACCTGTGCTGTCGACCTCGGATGCTCGAAGACTCCTGGTGACCCGGCCCGTGGACGCGTTCGATCTCACGTGCTCGTCGACGAGCGGGTGAGACCGAGTTAATCAACGGGTCACCGCAGGCAGCGCCGCTGCAACATGGCTTTCCTATCTTGGTTTCACTCACCAAACCAGGAGGCCATACGTGACCAGCCTTTCTCGCAGCGCTTCAGCCGATACCGGCTCTGCTGCCACCAGCCCCGTTCCGCCCGGAACCGTTCCCGTCTCGGTGAATCACCGGATTGCGCACTGGAATTCCGAGGATGTGCAGGCGTGGGAAGGCGGCGGTAAGCAGATCGCCAAGCGAAACCTGATCTGGTCGGTCGTCGCCGAACACGTCGGCTTCTCGATCTGGTCGATCTGGTCGGTGATGGTGCTGTTCATGCCGTTGTCGGTCTACGGCATCGATGCGGCGGGCAAGTTCTTCCTGGTGGCCGTCCCCACCCTCGTCGGTGCGGTCCTGCGCATTCCGTACACGTTCGCCACGGCAAAATTCGGCGGGCGCAACTGGACCATCTTCAGCGCACTGGTGCTGTTGATCCCCACGCTGATGACGATGTACTTCATGCTGAACCCGGCCTCGTACACCACGTACATCGTCGTGGCGGCCTTCGCCGGAGTGGGCGGCGGAAACTTCGCCTCGTCGATGACGAACATCAACGCCTTCTATCCGCAGCGCGAAAAGGGTTGGGCCCTCGGACTCAACGCCGGCGGCGGCAACATCGGCGTACCCGTCATCCAGCTCATCGGTCTGCTGGTCATCGCCACCATCGGCAACACCGCGCCCGAAATCGTCTGCGCCGTGTACCTGGTGTTCATCGCGATCGCCGCCGTCGGGGCCGCGCTGTACATGGACAACCTCGACAACCAGAAGACCAACGGCCGCTCCATGATCGACGTGTTGAAGTTCTCCGACGCATGGTGGATCGCCTTCCTCTACATCGGCACGTTCGGATCCTTCATCGGATTCAGCTTCGCGTTCGGGCAGGTACTCCAGATCAACTTCCTCGCGGGACTGACCGACGGGGCACCCGCCACGGCGGCTCAGCAGGCCCAGGCCTCGCTGCACGCTGCACAGATCGCGTTCCTCGGGCCACTGCTGGGATCGCTGTCGCGACCCTTCGGCGGCAAGCTCGCCGACAAGATCGGCGGCGGGAAGATCACTCTGTACACCTTCGTGGCCATGACCTTCTCCACCGGGATTCTGGTAGCGGCCAGCACCTGGGACGACTCGACGCCCGGGGCGGCCAGCGGCACTGTGATGGTCCTTTTCGTCATCGGATTCATCGCACTCTTCTTGCTCTCGGGCCTCGGCAACGGGTCGGTGTACAAGATGATCCCTGCGATCTTCGCCGCGAAATCGGTTGCACTGCAGGGTATGACGGTCGAGGAGCAGCAGCACTGGTCTCGCAAGATGTCCGGCGCGCTGATCGGAATCGCGGGTGCCATCGGCGCACTCGGTGGCGTCGCCATCAACCTGGTGCTGCGGGCTTCGTACTCGGGTAGTGCGAAGTCGGCAACCACCGCCTTCTGGGTGTTCCTGGGCTTCTACGTGGTCTGCGCGATCGTCACGTGGGCGGTCTACCTGCGCAGAACCAACTCTGCCGACGCCGACGCACCGGTAGCCGTCTGACGCCCCAGCGCAGGCGCACTCGAAACACTCCGCACGGCAACGAAAATCGGAAGGACCCGCAATGAAGAACGCGGTAGTGGTAGGGCACGGAATGGTAGGGCACAGGTTCGTCGAAGCGCTGCGGGCGCGCGACGAGGCAGCCGAGTGGAAGATCACGATCCTGTGCGAGGAGGCTCTGCCGGCGTACGACCGGGTGGGTCTGTCGTCTTACGTCGGTGCCTGGGACCACAAGGAACTCGCGTTGGCGGGCAACGACTACCCGGGTGACGCCCTCGTCGAGATGCGTACCGGCGTGCGCGCCGAACGTGTCGACCGCGGCGGCCGAACCGTCGTCACCTCGGCCGGCGACACCGTGGACTACGACGCGCTGGTCCTCGCCACCGGTTCCTATCCGTTCGTTCCGCCGATCGCCGGACACGACCTGCCCGCGTGCTTCGTCTACCGCACCCTCGACGACCTCGACAGGATCCGCGCGCGTGCCGACGCCGCTGGACCGGGAGCCGTGGGCGTGGTCGTCGGCGGCGGCCTGCTCGGCCTCGAAGCGGCAAACGCGTTGAAGAAGATGGGCATGACGCCGCACGTCATCGAGTTCGCGCCGCGGTTGATGCCGCTCCAGGTGGACGAGGGCGGCGGTGCGCTACTGGCCCGCCTCGTCACTGACCTCGGATTGAACGTGCATGTGGGAGTGGGCACGTCGTCGATCACCGAGAACGACAGTGCCGGATTGACGGTCGAGCTGAGCAACGGCGACACGATCGACGCGGCCCTGCTGGTGTTCTCCGCCGGGGTACGACCGCAGGATCGGCTGGCTCGCGAAAGTGGCCTCGACGTCGGCGAGCGTGGCGGTATCTTGGTCGACATCGGCTGCACTACATCCGATCCCAACGTCTACGCCATCGGCGAATGTGCTGCGGTCGAAGGCCGATGCTACGGACTCGTCGCGCCCGGATACTCGACGGCCGAGGTGGTGGCCGACCGATTGCTCGGCGGCGCAGCGGAATTCCCCGGAGCGGACATGTCGACCAAGCTCAAGCTCATGGGCGTCGATGTGGCGAGCTTCGGTGACGCGATGGCCGCAACTCCGGGTGCGCTCGAGGTGGTCTTCAGCGACGCGCCCAAGGGCACGTACGCCAAGCTCGTCGTCACCGACGACGCCAAGACGTTGCTCGGCGGCATCCTCGTCGGCGACGCATCGGCGTACTCGTTGCTACGGCCGCTCGTCGGACGCGAATTGCCGGGCGATCCGGGTTCGTTGATCTCTCCGGCGGCCGAGCAGGTCGGCATCGGAGCGCTTCCCGACGACGCCGAGATCTGCTCGTGCAACGGTGTGACGAAGGGTGCGATCTGCTCGGCCATCTCCGACGGTGCGTGCGATCTGGCCGCGGTGAAGAGCTGCACCACGGCAGGCACCACCTGTGGAGGATGCTTGCCGTCGATCAAATCGCTGCTGGCGGCATCGGGGGTGGTGCTGTCGAAGTCGTTGTGTGAGCATTTCTCTCAGTCGAGGGCCGAGCTGTTCGAGATCGTGCGGGCGACGAACACCCGAACTTTCTCGTCGTTGATCGCCAAGTACGGATCGGGTGCCGGCTGCGACATCTGCAAGCCCGTCGTGGCCTCGATTCTCGCGTCCACCTCGTCGGATCACATTCTCGACGGTGAACTGGCGTCGTTGCAGGACACCAACGACCACTTCCTGGCCAACATTCAGAAGAACGGCACCTATTCGGTGGTGCCGCGGATGCCGGGAGGCGAGTGCACGCCCGAGCAGTTGATCGTCATCGGTGAGGTCGCTCGCGATTTCGGGTTGTACACCAAGGTGACCGGCGGACAACGCATCGACATGTTCGGTGCCCGCGTCGAACAGCTCCCCGAAATCTGGAAGCGGCTCGTCGACGCAGGCATGGAATCGGGTCAGGCGTACGGAAAGTCGCTACGTACGGTCAAGAGCTGCGTCGGGTCCAGCTGGTGCCGCTACGGTGTCCAGGACTCGGTGGGAATGGCCGTCGACCTCGAGAACCGGTACCGCGGACTGCGCTCGCCGCACAAGATCAAGTTCGGAGTGTCGGGCTGCGCACGTGAATGCGCCGAAGCCCGCGGCAAGGACGTCGGCATCATCGCGACCGAAGGCGGCTGGAATCTCTACGTCGGCGGCAACGGTGGACAGTCGCCCAAGCACGCCCAGTTGCTCGCGTCCAACCTCGACGACGCCACACTCGTCAGCTACATCGACCGCTATCTGATGTTCTACGTCCGCACCGCGGACCGCCTGCAACGCACCGCACCGTGGCTGGAATCGCTCGATGGGGGATTGGACCACCTCAAAGCTGTCGTCTGCGAGGACAGCCTGGGCATCGGCGCAGAACTCGAGGCAGACATGGCACGCCACGTCGCCGGCTACAAGGACGAATGGGCAGGGGTGCTCGAGGACGAGGAGAAGCTCGGCCGGTTCGTGTCCTTCGTCAACGCTCCGGCCGAGGCCGATCCGACCATCGCGTTCGACGAGTCCGGCGCACGCAAGGTGCCAGTGCTGATGGGGATGCCGCGCATCGGCGCGTGACGTGCTCGAGTGACGAGTTCCTGACAACCGACAGGTCATGAACCTGAGCGCATGTGCACAGGTGGGTAATCGCCGCTTAACGGCCAAGTAACACGGGCAGCGTGAAATAGCTGACCAGGAGGTACGCCATGACTGTCATCGATTCACATACTTCGGTACCGAACGATCTTTCGCGAGACTGGACCCCGGCCTGCACCCTCGACGCTCTCATCCCGGGCCGCGGGGTGGCGGTGCTGCTGCGCGGCGGCACCCAGGCGGCACTGTTCTTGCTCGACGACGGACGACTGTTCGCCGTGGGCAACATCGATCCCTACGGCCGGGCCGCAGTGATGTCGCGTGGTCTGGTCGGCGACCGCGGCGGCGAGCCCACGGTCGCGTCGCCGCTGCTCAAGCAGGTCTTCTCTCTCGTCGACGGACGCTGCCTCGACGACGCGGAGGTGTCACTCGGCTCGTTCGAGGTCGCCACGGTCGAGGGTGTCGTGCTCGTCCGTGGTGGATCTACGTGACCGAAAACGCCGGGGCGGACATGCCTCTGGCCGGGTTCACCGTCGGGGTGACGGCGTCGCGTCGCGCAGAGGAGTTCGCGACCTTGCTCGAGCGGCGTGGGGCCACCGTGATGCACGCGCCTGCGATCAGGATCATCCCGCTCGCCGACGACGCAGAGTTGGAACGCGTCACCGCGGCGATCATCGCTGCGCCACCCGAGATCACCGTCGCCACCACGGGAATCGGTTTTCGTGGCTGGATCGAGGCCGCCGACGGTTGGGGGCGAGCCGAGGAACTCGGCCGCGCTCTCGGAGCGTCGCGGCTGTTGGCACGCGGTCCCAAGGCCACCGGTGCCATTCGAGCAGCGGATCTGCGCGAGGAATGGTCACCTGCCTCCGAGTCGTCCGCCGAGGTGCTCGAACATCTGCTCGCCGAGGGCGTCGAGGGCAAGCGCATAGCGGTCCAACTGCACGGCGCGACCACCGAATGGGAGCCGGTTCCGGATTTCTGCGAGGTACTGCGCTGCGCCGGAGCCGAAGTGGTGCCGGTGCCCGTATACCGCTGGACGGCTCCCGACGATCAGGGTCCGATGGATCGCATGATCGAGTCGGTCGTCGTCGGCGATCTCGACGCCATCAGCTTCACCTCGGCACCGGCGGTCGCGTCGATGCTGATGCGTGCCGACGAGAACGGCGTACTCGAGCCTCTGCTGCAGTCGCTGCGTTCGCGGGTGCTTCCGGTGTGCGTCGGACCGGTCACTGCAGCCCCGCTCGAACAGTTGTCGGTTGCCACCACTGCGCCTGCTCGTGCGCGGCTCGGTGCGCTCGCCCGTCACATCGCCGAGGAGCTGCCCAGGAGAACCGGTCGCCTGCACGCAGGCGGGCACGTGGTCAGTGTTCGGGGTCGGTGTGTGGTGGTCGACGGGGAGGTGCGGCCCGTGTCCCCGGCCGGGATGGCACTGATGAAGACGCTGAGTCGTAATCCGGGGCGCGTGGTCTCCCGTGAGGACCTGTTGGCCTCGCTGCCCGGAGGGGGTGGGGACACCCATGCGGTGGAGACGGCCATGACCCGACTCCGCTCGTCACTCGGGGCACCCAAGGCGATCCAGACCGTGGTCAAACGCGGCTATCGTATCGCGTTGGACTATATCGAGACCGAATCCGATTGCGATGCAAGCGAACCCGCGGGGACGGTTGCCGTGAGTGAGGGGAGCAAGTACTGATGGAACCCACCCTGGTGTTGGTTGCACACGGCACCCGAAACCCGCGCGGTGTGGAGATGGTCGCCGCGCTCGCCGACGCCGTCTCGAAGCAGATCGGTACCACGCGTGTCGCCTTCGTCGACGTGCTGGGACCGTCCCCGTCCGAGGTGCTGCGCGACACTCCGGAATCGGCGGTCGTCGTTCCGGCTTTTCTGGCATCGGGCTATCACGTCCATACCGACGTACCGCGTGAGATCGCGGACAGTGCGCACTCGTCGGTCGCCGTCACCCGTGCTCTCGGGCCGGACGCGGTGCTCGCGCGAGTGATGGTCGATCGGCTCCGGGACGCCGGCTGGCGAGCCGGCCAGAGCATCGTGCTCGCGGCCGCAGGATCATCCGATCCTCGTGCGCTGCAAGAACATCGGATTGCAGCAGCCATGCTCGCGGACGCGGCTCGAGCACCGGTGAAGATCGGATATGTGGCCACCAGCACGCCGACCGTCGCGCAGGCGGTGTCCGGACTGCGGGAAGCCGGGCACGATCGAGTGTTCGTGGCGAGCTATCTGCTGGCTCGTGGGCTCTTCCACAATCGGTTGGCCGACGTGGGAGCCGACGGTGTCGGTGCGCCGCTCGGTGTGCATCCCGCCATCGTCGATCTCGTCGTCGAGCGGTACCACGAGGGTGTTCGGCTGCTGGCCGGTTCGGAATTCAATACGGCAACGGAAGAATTGTCACCGGCTCGTCGGCGCTGACATCGGCGGGTATCACGGCGAGAGCATCACGGCCGACGAGGTGCGCCAGATGAGCTGTTCTGACCTTGGTGTCGGCTCGCCAGCGGGTACCGTCGGCCACCACGGGAACGATTCGAGCGACCGGGGCTCGAACCTCGGAAGCGTTGGACAACAACCCCGTTCGTGGTGACCGCGGAATGCGAGCGGTGAGCGCGTCGACGATCGCCGGTGCGGTGAGCAGCGCCGTGCTCACGGCCGCGAGCGGATTGCCGGGGAGGCCCAGGACAACCGTGCCCGCGGGTAGGGTCGCGGTGATCTGGGATCCGCCGGGACGCACGCGCACTCGCCCGACCACGGTCTCGGCACCGAGGGCTGCGAGCGTGGAGCGTAGCTGATCGGCGGCGCCTCCTCCGGTGGCTCCGACCACGACCACGAGGTCGATGTTCTCGGTACTCCCCAACAGGTCAGCGAATGCGGTCGCCGTGTCGTCGAGCAGCAGCGCGTCCACGACGGCGATTCCACAGTGCGCCAAATACTCCGGCAGCGCCGATCCGAGTACATCCCTGGTCTCACCGGGTGCCAGCGGACCTGATACCCGAATCTCGTTTCCGCTGATCACAATTCGTGCGCGAACCGGCCCCCGCACGTCGAGTTCGGTCAGCTCCGCGCTTGCGGCGAGTGACCGAACAGCAGCGTCGATGGCTGTACCCGCGGCAACCAACTCCGTTCCGGGAAGCCAGTCCTCACCGCGGCGACGCGTGTCGTCGGTCGCCGTCGCCGTCGGTGCGCGTTCCACGACCCCGTCCGGCGTGGTGATTGCGTGTTCGTCGCGAACGACCGCAGTGGCACCGGGAGGAAGCGCTGCGCCGGTCGCGATGCGTACCGCGCTGCCGTCGGCGAGTCGGGCGATGCCGGACGTCCCGGCGTAGGCGATATCGGGCCTCAGCGTCCACGGCGGGGGTCCGCTCACGGCAAATCCGTCCATCGCGGAGATGTCGACCGCGGGCAGCGCCGTTGCCGCCACCAACGGTTGCGCGAGCACGGTCCCTGCCGTGTCCTGCAACGGAATTCGATGAACCGGGAGGGCGGCTACTCGCTGTCGAATTCGTTCGTGGGCGGCGTCGATGTCGAGTACATCCTCCGATCTCGACGCGGCTGCGGCGCGCGCGGCAACCAGATCGGCAGGGGTATCGCAGTCCTCGATATCGGCCACCGTGACGATGCGGTGCTCGTTCGGGACGAGTGCGCGCATCGGGGCGCCCTCGACGGTATCGAGCGCCGCCACCGCCGAGCGCAGCGCGCTGTAGCGCCAGACTCCGAGCAGGAACTGGGTGCGGCCGGTGGCGTCGGCCGCGAACACTGCGTCGGTCTCGATGCGGTCGACGTGACCGATCAGTGACTGCACCGCAGAAGCGTTCAGCAGCGGTATATCCGACGCCACGACCGCCACCAGATCGGCTGTGCCGTCGAGTAATTCGAGTCCCGCGGCCAGAGCTGCCACCGGGCCGCCGCCGGCGGGGGACTCCCGGGTCTGCACCACCGAACCCGATACGGCGTCGCGGGTGGGTCCCACCAGCACTGTTCGGCGACAGCCCGAGACGGCCGCCACCGCAATGTCGACCAGTCGTCGTCCGCCGACCGTGAGCGCGGGCTTGTCGACCTCCGCGGATGGTGAGCCGGCGAGGCCTGCCATTCGCGAGCCGCGACCACCCGCGAGCACGATGGCGTCGCAGATCGGGTCGGTCGACGAGCCGCTCACCGGTGCGGTCCCATCACGTCGGCAGCGGCACGTTCTGCAGTCGAACCTGGCCGCGTGCGATGGTCTTACCGCTGTCGGTCGCGGTGATCGTGACCAGCCACAGTTGCTGAACGCGGCCTTGCTGCAACGGTTCCGCGAGGACATCCACCCGACCACCTTTGCTGGCGCGCAGGAAATCGGTTCCGTTGTGCACTCCGACCGCGAACTCACCGCGGTCCTTGACCGCCTCACTCGCACCGATGCTCGCGGCGCTTTCCACAGCGCTGGTGTAGACCCCACCGTGCACGACGCCCCAGGGCGTGAAATGTTCCTCGGTCAACTCGATGTGCCCCGCTACCCGTGTGCCCGAGACCTCGTCGATCACCAGGCCGGCTGCGGCGACGAAAGTGCTCGCCTTGGACAGGGCGAACTTCGACGTAGGGCGTGGATCGAACTGCCCGAGCCGATCTCCGATGTTCATCCTTCGAGATTAGTGGTCGACGTCGGCGGCTGGGGGAGCGCCCCGAAGTCGAAGCGAACGGATTTCAGCGACACTCGCCCGTCGCGGATTTCGAGACCTTCTCCGCGTAGCTTCTCGAGTTGTCTCGTCGCGAGATGCGCCGCAGGCTTTCCGCTGGCACCCAGGACACGATGCCACGGCAGATCGGCGGAGTCGGTCCGCATGATCCACCCGACGATGCGGGGGCTGGACAGGTCGGCCGCCGCCGCGATGTCCCCGTAGGTGGCAACGGACCCGACGGGAATCGACGCGACCAACGCGCGCACCCGCTCCACCTGCGCCTCGGTGATCGGAGCCATCTACAGCAGGGATCGCACCAGCTCGGCCACGTCGGCCGGCTTGGCCTGGCCGACCATATGATCGCAGTCCAGTTCGACGGTGCGCAGGTTCTCACCGAGCTTGTCTCGGAGCGCGGACACGAATTCTTCGGTCACATAAGGAGGTTCGACGCGCATGGCCCGCACCACGATGGTCGGGACGCTCTCGGCGGGCACCACGATCGGACGAGCGAGCTCGCCCCACGTCGCAACGATGGCCGGAATCGACATTCGCCACGCGACCTTCCCGCCGTCGGCGGGGATCAGGTGATCGGCGACCTCGCGGTCGAGCAACTCGGTGGGCACGTCCGCCCATGCGCCGTGAATCTTCTCCGAACGCGCCTCGTCGGCGTCGGTGTAATCGGGGGACTTGGCAGTGGCCTCGGCGACCTCGAGCAGTTCCTCCGGCGGCAAGGCAATCGCAGGATCGAGCAGCACCAGCGCGCGCACCACCTCGGGGAACCGCTGTGCGAGATGTACGGCCAACGCGCCGCCGTACGAGTGACCGAGAACCAGCACCGGACCGCGCGCATGGGCGTCGAGCACGGCCTTCAGCGCGGTGACCTGAGCGTCGATGTCCCACGGTGGAACGGATGGAGAATGGCCGTGGCCGATCAGATCGGGAGCCAGGATGCGGGCCTCGGGCAGGTGATTCTCGGCGAGGTCCCACCAACGGGCACCGTGGCCGGTCACACCGTGAACGGCGAGGATTTCGGGACCGTCTGCGGGTCCGAACGTATGCAGATTCAACTCGGGCACGTGAACCACTATGCCGCATCGAAGGCCCCCGTTCCGAAATGGACGGGTCGGCTGCCGCCTGCGGGGTCACCGGATCGGGGCATGGCCCTTCGTGTCGGTGGGTCGTGATTGCATGTCCCGCATGAGCACGGACGGCAGACACGGCGCGACGGTCACCCTCGTCCGTGCACCGAGGGTGGCGCAGCCGGCCCGCCGGTGGACCGATTCCGCTGCCCGGTTGCTGGCGTGGATTCCAGATTCGGCGGCGGAGGCCGCTCAGGGCGCTCCTCGATGGAACCCCTGGCAGGTGCTCGGCGGGCCCGGCTCGGGAAAGACAGCGCTCGTGGCGGACTACGCAGTCTCCCGAATCGTGTCCGGCGATCCGGAATCGGTCCTGGTCCTCACCCAGTCGAAGCGTGCGTCCATCACGCTCCGCGAGCAGATCACCGCCGGTCTGTTCAGCGGCGATCACGCGCTGCGCGCCACGCGCGAACCGCTGGTACGCACGGTGCACTCGTATGCGTTCGCGGTACTCAGGTTGCAGGCCTCCCTCTACGGCAATCCGCCTCCTCGACTGCTGACCGGTGCCGAGCAGGACGCGGTGGTCCGCGAGATGCTGCGGGGCGACATCGAGGACGGAGCAATCGACTGGCCGGATCGATTGCGCCCGGCTCTCGGTACCGCAGGATTCGTCACCGCGGTGCGAGACATGATGCTCCGATCCGCCGAACGCGGAATCGGACCCGAAGATCTGGTCAAGCTCGGCCGCACGCACGGCAGACCCGAATGGATCGCCGTCGGCAAGTTCGCGGCTCGATACGAACAAGCCATGTTGTTGCGCGGCGCAGTCGGTGTCGAGGCCGCAGGGGCCACGGCACCGGGCCTCGACGCGGCCGAGCTCATCGGCAGCGCACTGATGGCGTTCGCCACCGACCCGGATCTGCTGCGCAGTGAGCGCGCCCGCATCCGGCACCTCGTCGTCGACGATGCTCAGCACCTGGATCCGCAAGCTGCGCAGCTGATTCGGCTGATCGGCACCGATACCGAATCGACTGTGATCGCCGGGGACCCCGATCAATCCGTCTTCACGTTCCGTGGAGCGGATCCCACGTTCGTGGCCGATCTGCTCGACGCGGACTCGCCTCGACGGGTGGCACTGACGCGGAACTTTCGATCGGTGCCTGCGGTGGCGGAACTGACCGACATCGTGGCAGGGCGACTGCCCGGGCTCGGTCGGCACCGTAGTCCCGAACCGGTGGCCACAGCTCGGTTCGGCGAACCGGAGGCGCGGGTACACGTCGTGTCGTCGCCTGCCAAAGAAGCCGCGATCATCTCCGACGCCATGCGACGCGCGCACCTGATCGACGGAATGCCCTGGTCCGAGATGGCAATCGTCGTGCGGTCGGTCCCGCGCACCGTCGCGCCGCTGCGTCGCGCTCTGCACGCGGCCGGTGTCCCCATGATCACCCCGGCGTCGGAGTTGCCGTTGCATCGCCAGCACGGAGCGGTGGGCTTGCTGCTGGTGCTGCGGGCGATCTCCGACCCGTCGTTCGACGGAGAAGATGCGCTGGCTCTGCTTTCCGGCCCGATCGGGGGTGCCGATCCGGTGGGTCTGCGGCGGCTGCGCCGCGGTGTCCGCAGACTCGAACTGGCCTCGGGCGGCGAGCGCGATTCGGCCGAGCTGCTCAGAGTCGTTCTCACCGGCGAGACGCGAGACAAGTTCGGGTGGATCACTGGTCTGTCGGACGTGGAAGCGGCACCGCTGCGACGAGCACTGAGCGTCGTTCGTAAGGCGCGAGCGGTGGCTCGAGAAGGCCGCGGAGTCGAGGACGTGCTGTGGGCTGCGTGGCAGGCGTCAGGACTCGAGCGGCGTTGGTCCGCCGCGTCCGCGTGGGGTGGATCCGCAGGTGCTCAAGCCGATCGAGACCTCGACGCGGTGGTCGCACTCTTCGACGCCGCGGCGGCCTACGTCGACAGGCTGCCGCGTGCGCAGCTTGGCGGATTTCTCGATTACATTGCGCAGCAACAGATTCCTACCTCGAGCTCGAACCGTTCGACCGCGCCGGCCGATGCGGTGACGCTTCTCAGCGCGCACTCGGCAGCCGGTCGCGAATGGGAACTGGTGGCGGTCGCCGGGGTTCAGGAGGGGCTGTGGCCGGGTCTGCGAGCGCGCGGCAGCCTCCTCGGAACCGACACCCTCGTCGATCTGGTGTCCGGCAAGGTCGACGCGGCTGCGGCCCTCGACGGACGACTGTCGAAGGCTGCACCGCTACTCGCCGAGGAACGCAAGCTCTTCCTCGTGGCGTGCAGTCGCGCGCGCTCCACTCTGATCGTCACCGCCGTGGACTCGAGCACGGGCGATACCGATCTGGTCCGCTCCCGATTCGTCGACGAACTCCGGGGAGTCGACGGCGACGCAGATGCCGTCCCGCTGCCCGAAGGTTCCGAGCCGCCGACCCCGCACCGGGTATTGGCATTACCCATGTTGGTCGCGGAGCTTCGCGGGGTCGTCTGCGATCCCGTTGTCGCCGAACATGATCCGGACAAGCGAGCACGCGCCGCGCGGCACCTGGCCACACTCGCCGAGGCCGGCGTCCGAGGCGCACATCCCGACGAGTGGTTCGGGATTGCGGGCCTCAGCACCAGCGAGCCCCTGTGGCACCTCGGCGATGGGCCGGTCCCGCTCTCGCCATCGACGGTGGAACAGCTCACCACCTGTCCGCTGCGCTGGATGCTCGAACGTCACGGAGGAAACGACGGCACCAACACTCACGCCGTCACCGGAACTCTCGTGCACACTCTGGTGCAGGCGGTGGCAGGCCGGATCCCACCGGACCAGCTCAGGCGGGCACTCGAGACGGCGTGGGATGCAGTCGATCTCGGATCGCAGTGGTTCTCGCGTCACGAGCTCGATCGAACCGGGGCGATGCTCGACACGTTCGAGAATTGGCTGCAGGGCACCCGAGGCGAGCTCACCGAGGCGGGCGTCGAGGTGCAGGTCGACGGCATTCTGGCCGCCCGATCCGAGGACGAGCCTGCGGTCGCCCTGCGTGGCCGGATCGATCGGCTCGAACACGATCCGGACGGCCGCCCGGTCGTGATCGACGTCAAGACGGCCAAAACGGTGATGTCCAAGGAAGACGCGCGCAACCACCATCAATTGGCCACTTATCAGGTCGCCGCTGCCGCGGGTGCGATCGAGGGAGAGCCCGCGGGCGAACCCGGGGGTGCCCGGTTGGTGTTCGTGGCCAAACCGCACAACAAGGACGGCGCGACGCAGCGGATCCAGGAGGTGCCGACACCGGAGAAGCTCGAGGAATGGCGAGACACCGTCTACCGGGCGGCCTCGGCGACGCAGGGTCCCGTCTTCGAAGCCAGAGTCAACGACGGGTGCAGACATTGCCCCGTCAAATCCAGCTGCCCGGCGCATGAGACAGGACGGCAGGTGACCGAGCAGTGACCGCCTCGGCGACGCGCACCGCAACCGCGCGGGTCTCACCCGTCGAACTGTCCCGAGCCCTCGGGCAGAAGCACCCACCCACGGACGAGCAGGCGGCCGTGATCGCCGCCCCACCTGGTCCGACACTCGTGGTGGCAGGCGCAGGTGCCGGAAAGACCGAGACGATGGCCGCCCGAGTGGTGTGGATGGTGGCCAACGGGTTCGTCGATCCGGATCAGGTACTCGGACTGACGTTCACCCGAAAGGCCGCGCAGCAGTTGACGTCCCGAATCCGCGCTCGGCTGGCCCGGCTCGCCGGGTCGGATCTGGTGCGCGCGCTGGATCCGAGCCTGGCGCTGCGCGAACGGATTCTCGCGGCCGAGCCGGAGGTGAGCACCTACCACTCGTATGCCGGGCGACTGCTCACCGAGCACGGCCTGTTGCTGCCCATCGAGCCCTCCGCGACGCTGCTGTCGGAGACCGAACTGTGGCAGCTCGCGCATCGTGTGGTCAGCACCTGGGACGGCGATCTCGACACCGACCGAAGTCCCACCTCGGTGACCGAGGCCGTACTCGCCCTCTCCGGTCAGCTGGCCGAACATCTGGTGGAACCCGACCAGCTGCGCGAGGCGCATGTGGAACTCGAGAAACTGGTGCACACACTCGGCCCCGGTCCACGTCAACGTGGCGGGCCGACCAAGGAGCTGCTCAACATCCTCGATGCCCAACATCAACGAATCGCGTTACTGCCCTTGGTGGAACGGCTCGCGCAGACGCTTCGGCACGAAGGGGCACTGGATTTCGGTTCGCAGATGTCGATGGCGGCCCGGGTCGCGGCCGAACACCGCGAAGTGGGAATCGCAGAGCGGCAACGTTTTCGGCTCGTTCTGCTCGACGAATACCAGGACACCGGTCATGCCCAGCGGGTGCTGCTGTCCTCACTGTTCGGATCCGGTAGCGATGCCACCCTGGCGCTGACAGCCGTGGGCGATCCGATGCAGTCGATCTACGGGTGGCGAGGGGCGTCGGCGGCGAACCTGCCGCGGTTCGCCACCGATTTCCCGCAGGCGGATGGCACTCCCGCACCGCGGCTCGAACTCCTCACCAGTTGGCGCAACCCGCCCGAGGCACTCGCTCTCGCCAATCTGATCACCGACCCCCTACGCCGCGTCGGTGTACCGGTGCCGACCCTGCGGGCCCGGCCGGGCGCGGTGCCCGGCGATGTACGGCTGGCCGTCACCGACACCGTCCTCGACGAACGGGAATGGATCGCCGACCGAATCGCCGAGCACTACCGCGCCGCCCTCGAACTGGACCGGCCACCGCCCAGTGCCGCGGTACTCGTGCGACGCAACGCCGATGCCGAGCCGATCGCCGAGGTGCTGCGTAGCCGTGGCCTACCCGTCGAGGTGGTCGGGCTCGGCGGATTGCTGCATGTGCCGGAGGTCGCCGACATCATCGCGATGCTGCGTCTGGTTGCCGATCCGACTGCAGGCAGCTCGGCCATGCGCATCCTCACGGGCTCCCGGTGGCAGATCGGTGCCGCCGATCTCCGGGCGCTCGCTCAGCGCGCCAAGGAACTCGAGATTCGGGGCGGCTACGGCACCGCGGGCCGCGTCGACGACCCACAGGCGCTCGACGCCGCGCTCGAAAGTGCCCTGCCGGGGGAACAATCGGAGCAGGCCGGTCTGGCCGACGCCATCGCCGATCCAGGTTCGGCCGAACGATATTCGGAGGCCGGGCACCGACGCATCACTGCGCTCGCCGGGGAACTACATCTGTTGCGCGACCGAATCGGGCAGCCGGTGACGGAACTGGTCGCCGACATCGAACGGATCATGGGCATCGGCGTCGAAGCGCAGGCGCGGACACCGTTCGGTGTCGATGGTGCGGTCGGGCGCGAGCATCTCGACGAATTCGCCCATGTGGTGGCCGATTACGCCGACAACCCAACGGCCACGGTCACCGGATTCCTGTCGTTCCTTGCGGCCGCGGAGACTGTCGAGGACGGGTTGGCTCCGGGCGAGGTCGAGGTCGCCCCGCATCGAGTACAGGTGCTGACGGTGCATTCGGCGAAGGGCCTCGAATGGGAGGTCGTAGCCGTACCACACGTGGCGACCGGGGTGTTCCCGTCCTCGAACGCCTCGTCGACCTGGCTCGGGGCGATGGCCGAACTGCCGCCGTCGCTACGCGGTGACCGCGCTCTCGACGGTGAAGGTTCCGAGGGGGTACCGGTACTCGAGCTCGAGGACCTCTACAACCGAAAGGACCTCGAGGACGCCGTCAAGCGGCACAAGGATGCACTCGCTCGGCGTCGGCTCGCGGAGGATCGTCGACTGTTCTACGTTGCACTCACCAGAACCGAACGGGTGCTGCTGGTCTCGGCACATCAGTGGGACGAGACGTCCACGAAGCCCCGTGGCCCGTCCGAGTTTCTCGACGAGCTCCACCGGTACACCTCGACGGCCGAGGACACCGTTGCGGTGGTCGAGCAGTGGGCACCGGCCCCCGAAGCCGGAGCCGTCAACCCGTTGGGGGCAGAGCCGCATACGGCATCCTGGCCGCGAGATCCGCTCGGGCCGAGGCGAGGCGCGATCGAGAGTGGTGCGGCCGAGGTTCTGCGGGCCTTGGCCGACGGGGCCGGCTCCCAACATGATTCGGACGAAGACGAGGACGAGGACGACCCGGAGAAGTGGGGCTTCGACGTCCGGACCTTGCTGGCCGAGCGCTCGGCGCGGGCCGTTGCCGGGGTCGATGTCGCACTACCCGAGAACCTGTCGGTGACTCAGCTGGTCGACTTGGCGGCAGATCCGGATGCGCTCGCCTCGCGACTGCGCCGGCCACTTCCGTTTCCCCCGAATCCGTTGGCGCGCCGGGGAACAGCGTTTCACGCGTGGATCGAGCGCCGGTTCGGCGCGACCCGCCTGCTCGATCTCGACGAACTGCCGGGCTCGGCCGATACCGGTGCTTCTGCCGATGTGGACCTGGACACTCTTCAGCGGGCGTTCGAGGCCTCCGATTGGGCTCTGCGCAGCCCGGTGGAGGTAGAGGTGCCGTTCGAGACGTCGGTGGCAGGAACAGTGCTGCGCGGTCGGATCGACGCGGTGTTCGCCGACCCGGACGGCGGCTGGACCGTCGTCGACTGGAAGACCGGAGCCGAACCGTCGGCGTCCGAGCAGCAGGCGGTGGCGATGCAGCTGGCGGCGTACCGGCTGGCGTGGGCGGAGTTGATGTCCGTCGGTCGTGCCGAGCCGGTACCGCTCGATCGCGTCCGTGCGGCGTTCCACTACGTCCGCAGCGGCCGTACCATCTCGCCCGAAAAGCTGCCTGACGCAACAGCTTTGGCGGCGCTGCTCGAAGGTCGATCCGTCGTGGACGACATCGGCACTACGGAGCCAGTCGACGAGCTTTCAGAGCCTCGGTGACCAGTGGAATCTGCAGGGGGAGACGAGCGATCATGGCGGCCTTCAAGGCCGGTGACGTCTTGGAGCTGCGTACGTACTTCCATGCGAGGTTGATGTTGGCGGGGAAGACTGCGACGAACAGGCCCGCTGCCAACGCACCGCCCACTCGACGGGTGCGGGGTGCGGCCAACGTGGCAGCAACAGCGAGCTCGGCCACTCCCGATGCCTGGGTGTACGTCCGCGCCGAACCGGGCAGGGCGGTCGGTACCTGCGCATCGAAGAATTGGGGCGTGACGAAATGGAGTACTCCGGCGCCGGCGAGCAATCCCGCGAGACGCAGCGCTGCGGCCTGACTCGGTCTCTGTGTCATGCACACACCGTGCCACACGGTGCGGCATCCGCCCATCCGGTCCGCTCGATGCGGTCGGTTGTCGACGCGGAAGCGCGGCATGGGGTTACGCTGCGTGCCGTGAATGATCTCGACTTCGGTGAGCACCTCGGTGGGCGACGTGGGAGGTAGGTTGCGCACGCGCCTGGGGGACAGCGGCGCGTTGACCGACAAGCCCGATTTCGCGCTGGTAGGTGTGCTGCGGGTTCCGGAAATCGAATCCAGCCCGTGGAGCGCGATCTACAAGCGGGTTCTTATGGCGTTGGGAATTCTCTTTCTCGCGGCGTTCGTCGTCTACCTCGATCGCGACGGCTACAGCGACAATCAGAACGGCGAGCTGTCGTTTCTCGACGCGTTCTACTACGCGACGGTGTCGCTGTCGACCACCGGATACGGTGACATCGCGCCGATGAGCCCGTCTGCGCGGCTGGTCAACATTCTGGTCATCACCCCCCTACGAGTCCTGTTCCTCATTCTGTTGGTCGGCACCACGCTGTCGGTTCTCACCGAGCGGTCTCGGCAGGCATTCAAAATTCAGCGATGGAGACGCAGCGTGCGCAATCACACCGTGGTCATCGGTTTCGGCACCAAGGGCCGAACCGCAGTCGACGCGATGCTCGGCGACGGAGTCTCGGCCTCGGACATCGTCGTGGTCGACACGGATCAGACCGTGCTCGACGCGGCCTCGGCGATGGGTCTGGTCACCGTCCACGGCTCGGCCACCAAATCCGATGTGCTTCGGCTCACGGGCGCTCAACATGCCGCGGCGATCATCGTGGCGACCAACCGCGACGACACGGCAGTCCTGGTGACGCTGACGGCCAGGGAGATCGCCCCGAAGGCCAAGATCGTCGCGGCCATCCGCGAGGCAGAGAACACGCACCTGGTCCGCCAGTCCGGCGCAGACTCGGTCGTCGTCTCGTCCGAGACAGCGGGACGGCTGCTCGGTATCGCCACGTCCACTCCGTCGGTCGTGGAGATGATCGAAGATCTTCTCACCCCGGAGGCAGGCTTCGCTGTCGCAGAGCGAGAGGTGGAGCGGGACGAGGTGGGCGGTTCACCGCGTCATCTGGCCGACATCGTGTTGGGAGTGGTCCGGGGCGGCAAGCTGTTCCGGGTCGGATCACCCGAGGTCGACGCGATCGAGGCAACCGACCGACTGCTGTACATCCGTCGCGTGGCCGACTGAGCAGGCCCAGTAGGGTCGTGAGCGTGCCGAATTTTCAGCTCGTCCATCCACCTCGACTGTCTCGATCACCGCTCGACCGGGCCGAGGAATTGCGCCGCGACACAGCGGCACTGGCCGCCGGTTGGCCCACTGCTCGCGTACTCGACGTGGACGGTCGCGGCAGATTCGCAGTAGACGAGGGTGGTCTGGTCTTCGTCGACGCCGCAGACGTGGCCACGGAACCGACCGAGGACGTGGTCTTCCTCGGAATTCATGGCGACCGGCACCTGTGGACCCGACGCGTCGAACTACTTCAGGGCACGCTGGGAGACCTGCGAACCGACGGTGAGCGCCTCGACAGTGTGTCGCTGTCGATGGTCACCGGGGCTCTGGCCATCCTCAATTGGCACGCCAGTGCGCGGTTCAGCTCGCTCGACGGCGCTCCGTCCGTTCCGTCGGCCGCAGGCTGGTCGCGGACCAGCACGTCCTCGGGTCACGAAGAATTTCCGCGCACCGATCCCGCGGTGATCTGCCTGGTTCACGACGGCGCGAATCGAGTGCTGTTGGCGCGCGCACCGATGTGGCCCGAACGTCGATTCTCGGTGCTGGCGGGATTCGTCGAGGCCGGCGAATCGCTTGAGACCTGCGTCGCGCGAGAGATCAAGGAAGAAGTGGGGCTGGACGTCTCCGGCATCGAATACCTGGGCAGTCAGCCGTGGCCGTTTCCGCGTTCGGTGATGATCGGCTTCTCGGCCGTCGCCGACCCGGATCAGCCGCTCGCGTTCCAGGACGGTGAGATCGCCGAGGCGCACTGGTTCGAGCGGACCGAGGTCGTCGCCGCCCTCGAACTGGGCGACTGGGGATCGGACTCGACGTCTCGATTGCTGCTTCCCGGGTCCATCTCTATCGCCCGCGGAATGCTCGAGGCGTGGGCAGCGACGACCTGACGCCCGATCAGAGCGACAGAGCGCGCTTGACCTCGGCGAGGCTGGGATTGGTTGCCGTCGATCCGTCCGCGAACTGCACGGTGGGCACGATGTGGTTTCCGTTGTTGACGCTGCCGACGAACTCCGCAGACTCGGGGTTCTGCTCGATGTCGATCTCGGAGTAGGCGATTCCCGCCTCGTCGAGCTGAGTCTTGAGCCGGCGGCAGTACCCGCACCAGGTGGTGGAGTAGACGGTCAGCGCGGCCGGGGTCTGTGGAGTGTTCTCGGTAGTGGTCACGCAGACAGTCAACAGCAGGGCGCAGGTGATTGTTCCGTGACGTCCGCCTCGGCGAGTCTCGGCGGCGTCGGGCCCGGACATCGCTGTCGGTAGGCACTGACACAATGGACCCCATGGCTGACGACGCGATGACTGCCGGGCTCGATCCGGAGCAATCCGCGGCGGTGCTGGCACCTCGTGGTCCGGTCTGTGTGCTCGCCGGGGCCGGAACGGGCAAGACTCGCACGATCACTCGACGCATCGCGCATCTCGTGTCCGCGGGACACGTGTCCTCCGGCCAGGTACTGGCGGTCACCTTCACCGCGCGGGCGGCCGGTGAGATGCGGGGCCGTCTGCGAGAACTCGGCGTCGGGGGAGAGGGCCCTCCGGTGCAGGCTCGTACCTTCCACGCTGCCGCGATGCGTCAGCTCAAATATTTCTGGCCACAGGTCGTCGGCGACACCGGATGGCAGTTGCTCGACCGTAAGTTCACCGTGGTCTCGCAGGCGGCGAACCGGGCCGGCGTATCCACCTCCACGGACGCCATCCGCGACCTCGCGGGCGAGATCGAGTGGGCAAAAGGCTCGTTGATCGCTCCGGAGGACTACCCGCGCATAGCGGCGAGCAACCGACGCGACGTGCCCATGGACGCAGCCAAGGTCGCTGCGGTGTACGCGGGATACGAAGAACTCAAATCTCGCGGCGGCGACGGCATGTTGCTCGACTTCGACGATCTGCTGTTGCACACGGCCGCGGCGCTCGAACAGCACTCCTCGGTGGCCGACGAATTCCGCGAACGCTATCGCTGCTTCGTCGTCGACGAGTATCAGGACGTGACGCCGCTCCAACAGCGGGTTCTCGACGCCTGGGTGGGCGATCGTGACGATCTCACCGTCGTCGGGGATGCGAATCAGACGATCTACTCGTTCACCGGAGCATCCCCTCGCTACCTGCTCGACTTCTCTCGCAAGTATCCCGAGGCCACGGTTGTCCGTCTCGAACGCGACTACCGATCGACACCTGAGGTCGTGTCGTTGGCCAATCGCGTGATCGGTGCCGCGCGGGGTCGCATTGCGGGCACTCGGCTGCAGCTGATCGGTCAGCGTGATTCCGGTCCGGAGCCGGAGTTCTTCGAGTACGACGACGAGCCCGCCGAAGCAGACGGAGTGGCGCGCGCGGTGAAGAGGTTGATCTCGAAAGGCGTCGAGCCTGCCGAGATCGCAATTCTGTACCGCATCAATGCGCAGTCCGAGGCGCACGAGCAGGCCCTGACCGAGCTGAAGATTCCCTATCAGGTTCGCGGCGGCGAGGGTTTCTTCACTCGACCCGAAGTGCGGCAGGGAGTCAATGCACTGCGCCAGGCTGCGGGCCGAGACGATCTACCCGACGGCTCTCGTGCCGGCGACGGCCTGACCGGTCTGGTTCGGGCCGTGCTGGCTCCACTGGGGTTGACCGCTACCGAGCCGACCGGTGCGCAGGCGCGGGAGAAGTGGGCCTCCCTGGGAGGTCTCGTGCAACTCACCGAGGAATTGCTGGTGCACGACCCCGAACTGACCCTCGACTCACTTCTGGGTGAACTCGCGGCTCGCGCCGAGGCACGGCATCCACCGACGGTGCAGGGCGTGACTCTGGCCTCGTTGCATGCGGCGAAGGGGCTCGAGTGGGATGCAGTGTTCATCGTCGGGCTTGCCGACGGAACGCTGCCGATATCCCATGCGATCGGCAACGATCCCAGTGCGAACAACGAGGCCGCCGTCGAGGAGGAACGTCGCCTTCTCTACGTGGGTGTCACCCGGGCGCGGGTCCACCTGCACCTGTCGTGGGCCCTGGCCCGTAACGAGGGTGGGCGCAAGTCGCGTCGGCGCTCCCGATTCCTGATCGGATTGGTGCCCGAGGATTCGCCCGCGTCGCGCATCGCGGCACCCGCGGCCAAGAGGTCCGGGCCCAAGTGCAGAATCTGCGGTAAGCCGCTGATCGGCACGTCGGCCACGATGCTCGGACGATGCGACAGTTGCCCGTCCAACGTGGACATCGCCCTGCTCGACGCGTTGAAGTCGTGGCGCTTGGACAAGTCTCGTGAACTCAAGGTGCCCGCATACGTCGTGTTCAGCGACAACACGTTGACTGCTATCGCGGAACAGCAACCGCAGGACGAGCGTGGGCTCGTTGCGATACCGGGAATCGGGGCCAAGAAGCTCGAGCGCTTCGGCGAGGACGTGCTGACGGTGGTGCGGTCTTCCGACCGGTAACCGTCCGTCGAACAGTTGCCGTAAAACTGCTGGTCAAAAATAACTTGTGCAGATCTCGGCGGGGGGCTTAGTCTGTTTCTCGTGTCGCGGGAGACCGCACACTGCCCAGTCCGCCCACGAGACCAGAACAGGAGCTGAAGAACATGATCGACACATTCGACATCGCCGGTGCAAGAGCAACCGTCGTGCTCAGCCCTGTCTTCGGTGCAACGCCCTTCGGCGATGCGCTGGTCGGTACGCCCGCTGCTGCGGCCGTAGCCGCCGGCTCGGTTGCGCAGACGTGGATTCGTCCCACCGCTTTCGGCCCGATGCACCAGTCCGCATCGGAAGCCCTCGGGTCGAATTCCGCCCCCGGTGTCCTGGCGTTGGCAGCAGCCGCTGTGTACACCCATCGACGTCACCGCGCACCACGCGCGTCCGTGTTCGACAGCAGATACCGACTTCACTGTAGGTAGACGCTTCGATTTGCCCACCAGGCCACGGACCCGCACTCGCGGACCGTGGCCTTTGTCGTTCAGGTAGATCCTCTACCCGAGCGTGAGGCCGACATGGTTCGCATCACCCCTCGAACCGATAACGACGCCGCACGAAAAGTAGAGGAGACCGACGTGTCAACCGCCACGATCCGGACGACATGCCGACCAGAGTCCGAAAGCACCTACGCAGCAACAAGTTTCGCCGAATCGGCGGAGCTCGAGCTGTCGGTGCCCTGCCGAGCGGCGAACCCCGACATGTGGTTCGCCGACACCCCTGCCGAATTGGAGCAGGCCAAGGCGCTGTGCGCCGAATGCCCCATCCGCCGTACCTGTCTCAGCGCCGCGTTGGATCGCGCCGAGCCGTGGGGCGTATGGGGCGGCGAGATCCTGGAACAGGGTGTTGTCATCGCACGCAAGCGTCCTCGCGGACGGCCGCGTAAGAACGCGGCATGAAGCTCGGTCCGGAGGTCCGGCTTCACCGAGTGACTCACTCGGTGAAGCCGGGCAACCATTCCGTCAGAATTGCCATGTACGGCGCATAGGCGTCGAGCTGCGCGCAGATTCCCACCAGGCCGCCCAGTACCCGGAAGATCATCACGTACTCCGGCGGCATGTTCAGCGAGCGAACGGTGCGGAACTGCGCGCTGTTGAAATCGGCGGCAGTGCCTGCCGCTTTCTGCAGCCACGCCCGAGTGAAGTGAAACGACTCGGTGTGGATCGGGTCTGTGAACGGGCGAAGGTAATCGGCAATTTCCTTCTCCGTCACCGTGCGCCCCGGCACCACGAAGCCACTTTCGGTGCACAGTTCGACCAGTTCGTCGAACTTGTCGTCACGAGCAAGTGCGACCATCCGGCCGAGGACCGGAGGCAGGCCGTCGGGCATCGGAGCACATGCCCCGAAATCGATGACGCCCATTCGGCCGTCGTCGAGCATCATGAAGTTTCCCGGATGTGGGTCCGCGTGCAACAACTTCGCGCGCGCAGGAGACTCGAACGCGAACCGCGCGAGTAGTTCGCCGGCTCGGTTACGCTCGTTCGCAGTTCCGTGCGCGATCACGTCGGCCAGGGGCCTGCCCGTCATCCATTCGCTCACAACCACTTTCGGGGCGCTGGCGACGATCTTGGGTACCGCGAACCGAGGATCGCCCGCGAATTCCTTGCTGAAGGCGCGCTGATTGGCTGCCTCGATGCGGTAGTCGAGCTCGTCCTCGGTGCGAGCCGTCAGCTCTTCGAGTACGGGCTTGACGTCCGTACCCGCGAGCACCGTGCTGAACAGATTCGCGAAACGAGACAGAGTCTTGAGGTCCGACCGCAGGGCGTCGTCCGCACCCGGATACTGGATCTTGACCGCGACGTCGCGCCCGTCCGCCCACGTGGCTCGGTGGACCTGGCCGATGCTTGCCGAGGCGATTGCGGTGTCGTCGAAACTCTCGAACCGTGATCGCCACGCCGTCCCGAGTTGTTGATCGAGTACGCGATGCACTGTCTTGGCCGGCATGGGCGGGCCCTGAGCCTGCAGCTTCGTCAGTGCCTCACGGTAGGGCTCCGAATACTCCTCGGGGACGGCGGCTTCCATCACCGACAGCATCTGACCGAGCTTCATGGCCCCGCCTTTGAGCTCTCCGAGTACGGAGAAGAGTTGCTCGGCTGCTTTGGCGGCCATGTCCGCGTCGATCTCGTCGCGGTTTCCGCCGGCGAGCTTCTTTCCGAAGCCCATCGCGGCACGTCCGGCCATTCCCAGGGGAATGCTGGCTAGTTTCGCGGTACGAGTGGATCCACGGCGCGGTATGTCTGACACAGCTCCATCATGGCTGAACCTTCCGACAAATGCTCGGACCGGTGAAACCGTGGCTCCGCCGGCCGAGGTGGGCGGGTGGTCGAGTGACCGTGTCGTCAGTACCAGCAGTCGCAATGCGGATGCCGAGTCCACTGCCGTTTGTGCACGGACGTGCCGGTTGCCGCAAAACTCAGCTCCATCGTGCAGTCGGTGGTTTCGGGCATCGTTCCGTCCGTGCGATCGATGAGGGTTTCGAGTTGCGCGAACGCGAACGCTGCCGTGGCCAACACCGTGGCGGTACTCGCCTGGCCCACCGTGCCGAGCAGATGTGCGGACAGGTGCGGCCACTCCGGATCGAGATCACAGCGGGTGAGATCGGCGCAGCGCAGGCAACTCGTCTGTCCGGGCACCACGAACGGGCCGACGATTCCTTTCCCGTCCCGCAATCGCACCTGCAGGTGCGGGATCCTTTTCCGCACCAGATCGGTCACCAGGCGGGGCTCGGCGACGAGGTCGTCGGTGAGCACGACCACGTCGTACTGCCACGAGTTCACGGCGAGGTGCGGATAGCGTGTCGGGGTCAGGCTCGTTCTGGTCACCGCGACGCTGGTGCGCCGCAACCCGGCGGTCAGCGCATCCGAGAGCGGCCCGCGGCCCACGACATGCACGGAACGAATGTCGCGCAGTTCACTCGACGGAGCGTTTGCATTGCTCGCCGTCGGGCCATTCGTGCCGTGCACGAGAAGGCCGGAATCGTCCAATTCGGCGAGCATCGACGACACTCGGTTCGCGGACAAACCCAACGTCATTGCGTGACAGACGATGTGAGGCCTGGAACGTCCTGCAGCGAGAAGCCGCAGGATCTCGAGTATCGAACCCAGTTCCGCACCGGGAGGGGGAGTGACGACGACGCTGGTCTCGGGGCTCCACCCCAGTCGAACAGTTCCGTCCCGTCGCGGCAGGATGGCCACCGCAGGATCGAGTCGCACGGTCGATGTGATCATGAAGCACACTGTGACACTCGGTCGAACGGCAAACGCCCGCTCGGAGCACGTTATCCACAGGGGAAAATGGGCTTCGAGCAGGCGTTCGACGGGTCCGACGGCATTGGTGTGCGCCGTCCGGGTTCAGGGTGTGGAAGAGCCCTTGTCCGGATGGTCGTCGCCGTCCCCGGAGGCGTCGTCCGTGCCGTGTTCCGCTCGTTCGGCGGCCTCCTTTGCCTCCATCGCCTCGAGTTGCGCGATGGGGTCGTCGAAGCTGGAGGTGCCGCCGCCGACGACTCGGTCGATGAACGCTGCTGGGTTGTCCAGGTCGGATGCGTCGGGCAGCAGATCCGGGTGTGCCCACACCCCGTCGCGGCCCTCCACGTCCGCGGCGGCCAGTAGTTGGCGCCACAGATCGGCGGCCTCGCGCACCTTGCGGGGGCGCAACTCGAGACCGACCAACGTCGCGAACGTCTGCTCTGCCGGGCCGCCGGAAGCGCGGCGACGGCGAATGGTCTCGGCGAGGGCAACTGTGCCGGGGAGACGGTCGCCGAGTGCGGCAGTGACCACGGTCTCCACCCAGCCCTCCACCAGCGCCAGCAACGTTTCGAGACGTTCGAGAGCGTGCTTCTGCTCGGGTGTGGTCTGCGGCTCGAACGAACCCTGCTGCAGCAGCGCTTCGATTTTCGACGGATCCGTCAGCGCCGACGGGTCGAGCCCGGCAGCGGCTTCCTCGATTGCCGAGAAATCCATGCGGATGCCGCGAGCATATTCCTCGACAGTGGCGAGAACCCGCTGGCGCAGCCACGGGACATGGCTGTACAGCCGTTGGTGTGCAGCTTCGCGGGCGGCCAGGAACACCAGCACCTCACGCTCGGGCTGTTCGAGACCTTCGCTGAACGACTCGATCGCCGACGGTAGCAACGCGGCGGTGCCCGACGGGCCGAGCGGGAGACCGATGTCGGTTGAGGTGAGCACTTCCTTCGACAGTTGGCCCAGTGCCTGACCGAGTTGCGAGCCGAATGCCATTCCGCCCATCTGGGTCAGCATGCCCATCATCGGTCCGGCCATCTGCTGAGCCTCCGGCGGCAGCCCCGAGGTCCACATGCCCGAAATCTGCTCGGCGACCGGATCGCACAGCCGCTTCCAGGTGTCGATGGTGTTGTCCAGCCAGTCGACCGGCGTCCACGCTGCAGTCTTGGTGGCACCGGCAGGCAATGTGGTGGCACCGTCCAGCCAGAGCTCGGCGAGGTGGGCGGCCTCGGTGATGGCCTCACGCTCCCCGGCCGACACCGGGCTGAAATCGCCCATCTGCTGTCGGGCCAATTGCTTGGCGAGGTCGTAATTGACCGGTCCGGCCGACGATCCGCCCGACCCCGCGGCACCCATGCCGCTGAGCATCTGGCCGAACTGGGTGAGCATCTGGCCCAGTTGTGCAGGGTCGAAGCCCTCGGCCCCGAATCCGAAACCGGCGGGGTTACCCGACCCGTCCGGATCCTTCTTCTTGTCCGGGTCGTCGTCGGAAGCACCGAAACCAAAATTGCTCATGGCTCAACGGTACAAGCCATGAGCACTCGGAGCGCGAAAGATCGTCACGCTGACGGCGAACAGAACGGCTTCGTCGCATCGTGCGTCGGGCTCCGGCAGGGGCGGTATCCACGCCGCCGCACGTTCGGATCTAGTGTCTACCGAGTGAACCGAAGGATCGCCACACTCGTCGCAGCGCTGGTACCGGTCGTGGTGCTGGGCGTCACCGGCTCGGTCGTCACCGTTCCGTTCGCGGCACTCGGCCCCGGGCCGACCTACAACACTCTCGGTGACGTCGACGGCGTGCCCGTAGTCCAGATCGACGGCACCGACGTCGACCCCACCGCAGGCCATCTGAACATGACGACGGTGGCCGTGCGGGATCAGCTCAATCTCTTCGAGGCTCTCGGGTTCTGGGCCAGTGGGCGTCAGGGACTGGTACCTCGTGAGGAGGTATACCCACCGGACAAGTCGAAAGAGGAAGTGCAGGAGGGTAATCAGGCCGATTTCGAGCAATCGGAATCCAGTGCCGAACTCGCCGCTCTGCATCACCTCGACCTCCCGGTGTCGCTGTCGGTGACCAGCGTGGCCCAGGACGGCCCCGCCGCAGGCGTGCTGGACATCGGAGACACTCTGGTTGCGGTGGGCGGCGCCCCCGTCTCGACGGCCGGCGCGGTTCGCGAGGCCGTCAGCGCCAAGGCACCCGGCGATTCGCTCGACATCGACTACGTGCGCGATGGTGCCCCTCGTACGGGCTCCGTTGTGCTCGGGGCCAGGCCGGATGATCCGTCCAAGGGGTATCTCGGTGTGACGCCCGAGGAACAGCCGGACGTTCCGTTCGACGTGAAGTTCAATCTCGCCGACGTCGGTGGTCCGTCCGCCGGCTTGATGTTCAGCCTGGCGGTCGTGGACAAACTGAGTCCCGGCGAGCTGAGCAACGGCGAATTCGTGGCCGGAACAGGCACGATCGACGCAACGGGAACGGTCGGCCCTATCGGCGGTATTCCCTACAAGCTGATCGCAGCTCGCGAGGCAGGGGCCACGACGTTCCTGGTGCCGGACGCCAATTGTGGTGAGGCGCAACAGAATGTGCCCGACGGTCTGCGCTTGGTGCGAGTCGAATCGCTGGACAACGCGATCGATTCGCTTCGGGCGATCGGGTCGGGCGAAGACGCTCCGACCTGTAGCTGACCCGCTCGGTCGTATTTACTCGTCGTCGACCACATCGAACGTCGCGTACAGACCGTGGACGACGTTGGGTGCCAGGTCCTCGGCGATGCGAAGGTCGATGGGAGCGAACGGATCGGCGTCTTCGTCCGGATGCAGTTGCAACAACGTCAACGACGGCCCGTCTTTCAGCACTGCCACGATCAGTCGCGCGTCACGCTTCTCGGGATGGTTCTCGGCGGCCGATCGCGCCGCATTGTCGGCCGCGTCGGGATCTGCGAGCAGCGGCATCAGTGCGTCGTCGAGCGCCGACTCCGCAGCCGGGGGGAGTACGACGATCTCCTGAACGAGTGCGCATCCCACGACGCCCTCGGGCCACGTCGACGTGGCGAGGAATTCGTCGAGGGCGGGGGAGCCGCCGGTGATGTCCTCGGGCAACGAATGCTGCTGGATCGGTGTGAGTGCGGCACCGTCGGCCAGATCGTCGAGCAGACCGGGTTCTGCCGCGGCGAGGGCAGCGGTGGGCACCAGCGCGAACATCTGGGGCGACTGGCCCCACCCGCCCGCGTCGACGAAGTCCGCCACCTCACGCGCGCACCGAGCCAAGGCCTCGGCGACGTCGGGTCCACCCGACTCGGGGTCGAAGTCGTCTCCGAAATGTTCCTGGCCGGGCAGTCCGTCACTGTCGTTGCTCACCGCACTATCCTCGCATCCGAATGGTTCCACGAATGTCGATGCTCCTGACCTGCGGTCCGGCGGGGCCGCAGTACGGGCGTCACAGCCGTAGGATCAACGTACGTACAGTAGGGCGAAACGGACATGCGGCGCACGCGAGGTGCGCCGTGACAGTCATCTGCGGCGCCATCGGCGTCGCCCGAAGTTGGAGTGTGGCACGTGGGCATGAGGCCCCCCACCGGTATGCCGTCGTTGTCGCGGCGAAGCCGGATCTTGCTCGTATTGGCCTTGGTAGTAGCAGCTTTGCTGCTCATCGGTCCGCGGTTGATCGATATCTACACGAACTGGTTGTGGTTCGGAGAAGTCGACTTCCGCGGCGTCTACACCACCACTCTGCTGACCCGGTTGGTGATTTTCCTCGTCGTCGCTGTCGTCGTCGGGCTCATCGTCTTCGGCGCGCTGGTCGTCGCGTACCGCAATCGCCCAGTGTTCGTTCCGGTGGCCGGACCCAACGATCCGATCGCTCGATACCGCACCACGGTGATGAGCCGATTGCGGTTGTTCGGCATCGGAATCCCGGTCGTGTTCGGCTTCCTGTCCGGCATGATCGCCCAGACGAACTGGGTCACCGTGCAGCTGTTCCTGCATGGCGGCGACTTCGGGCAGACCGACCCGCAGTTCGGCCTGGACGTCGGGTTCTACTCGTTCGATCTGCCGTTCTACCGCTTCATCCTGAACTGGCTGTTCGTTGCAATCCTGGTGGCGTTCTTCGCAAACCTGGTGACGCAGTACGTGTTCGGCGGCATTCGTCTCGCCGGCCGAGAAGGAGCGCTCACCCGCGCGGCGCGGATTCAGCTCGCGGTTCTGGCCGGCACCTTCGTCCTGCTCAAGGCCATCGCCTACTGGTTCGACCGATACACGCTGTTGTCGAGCAGTCGTAAGGAGCCGACGTTCACCGGTGCCAGCTTCACCGACATCAACGCGGTGCTGCCGGCGAAGCTGATTCTGTTGGCCATCGCAGTCATCTGTGCCGTGGCCTTCTTTGCGGCCATCTTCCTCCGCGACCTCAGAATCCCCGCCTTGGCCACAGCGCTGTTGGTGCTGTCGTCGATCCTCATCGGTGCGGTCTGGCCGCTGGTGATGGAACAGTTCTCGGTGCGTCCGAACGCGGCCCAGAAAGAAAGCCAATACATTCAGCGAAATATCACGGCGACCCGTGATGCGTACGGAATCGGCGACGATGTCGTCGATTATCAGGCCTACTCGGGTGAGAGTTCGCAGAATCCGCGCGAGAGCGAGGCCGACCGGACCACTATCGCAAACACTCGCCTGCTCGACCCGAACGTGCTCTCCCGCACATTCACCCAGCAGCAGCAGCTGAAGAACTTCTTCGGCTTCCCCGACACACTCGACATCGACAGATACGAGATCGACGGGCAGTTGCAGGATTACATCGTCGCCGCTCGCGAGCTGTCCCCGCAGTCGTTGACCGGAAACCAGACGGACTGGATCAACCGTCACACGGTGTACACACATGGAAACGGCTTCGTCGCTGCTCCTGCCAACAGAGTGAACGCAGCGGTGCAGGATCCGACGGCCGAGGGTGCAAGCAGTAACAGTGGCTACCCGATCTACACGGTGAGCGACATCGCTTCCCAGGGTTCCAACCAGGTGATCCCGGTGGATCAGCCGCGAATTTACTACGGCGAGGTGATCGCTCAGGCAGACCCCGACTACGCAATCGTCGGTGCTGCGGAGGGCGAGAATCGTGAGTACGACACTGACGAGTCGAACTTCACCTACGACGGTGCCGGCGGTGTCTCGGTGGGTAACTGGTTCAATCGCCTGGCCTTTGCGGCAAAGTACGGCGAGCGAAACATTCTGTTCTCGGGAGCAATCGGTAGCGACTCGAAAATTCTGTTCGATCGCGATCCCCGCGATCGAGTGCAGAAGGTAGCGCCGTGGCTGACCACCGACACCGATTCCTACCCGGCAGTGGTCGGTGGCAAGATCGTCTGGATTGTCGACGGCTACACCACGCTGGACACGTATCCCTACGCTCAGCGGGCGTCTCTCGGCGGGCTCACGGTCGACAGCAACGAGCCGACCACAGGCCGACCGCTCCCACGAGACGAAGTGTCGTACATCCGGAACTCCGTCAAGGCAACGGTCGATGCATACGACGGAACGGTGACGCTCTACCAGGTCGACGACAAAGACCCTGTGTTGAAGGCGTGGATGGGTGTGTTCCCCGGTTCGGTTCAGCCGGAGTCCGCGATCTCCGACGAGCTACGCTCACACTTCCGCTACCCGGAGGACCTGTTCAAGGTCCAGCGAGAGATGTTGGCGAAGTATCACGTGGACAACCCCAACGAGTTCTTCACCAACAACGCGTTCTGGTCCGTGCCGAGCGATCCGACCAGTAACAGCGGCGCGGGGAGTGAATTGAACCAGCCCCCGTACTACGTACTCATCGGTGATCCGGAAACAGGAAAGCCGTCATTCCGGTTGACCAGTGCCATGGTCGGGTTCAATCGTGAATTGCTGGCCTCGTACATCTCGGTCGGTTCCGATCCCGACGACTATGGGAAGTTCACGGTTCTCCAGTTGCCTACCCAGACTCAGACACAGGGTCCGCAGCAGGCACAGAACTCCATGACATCGGATGCACGCGTCGCGTCGGACCGAACGCTCCTGGAGCAATCGAACGAACTGCAGTACGGCAACCTGCTGACCTTGCCCATCGCCGACGGCGGAATTCTGTACGTCGAGCCGCTGTACACCTCACGTAAGAACGCGTCGACGTCGACCTTCCCGCAGTTGACGAAGGTTCTGGTGAGCTATCGCGAGCCGGGAGCAGAAGGTGGCGTCCGCGTCGGCTACGCCGCTCGGTTGTCCGAGGCACTGGATCAGGTGTTCGGGGCAGGAACCGGTTCTGCTGCTACTGCTCCGGGCGGTGCCCCGGAGAATCCGCAGCCGGCGGAATCGGGAAGCACTGAGGGATCAGAGGGGAGTACTCCGGCGTCACCGAGTCCGGCCCCGTCCGCAGGCGGATCTGCGGCCAGGGACGCCGCCGTCAGCGGGTTGAACGACGCACTCTCCGCCGTGCGCACTGCACAGCAGAGCGGCAACCTGGCGCAGCTCGGCACAGCGCTGGAGAACTTGCAGAAGGCGGTCGACGCGTACAACGGGGCCGGTAGCTGATCGGCACTGTTCCACCGGGTTGACTGCAACGACAGAGCCGCCTCACCGAATCGGTGAGGCGGCTCTGTCGTTGTTCGCTACAGCCGGATGCGCTGGGCATCACTGCGAGCGGAACGAGGCAGTTCTAGCGAACTGCCGGTGAATCAGCGTCCGATGGGCGCGAGCACCGGAGCGTTCGCAGCAACGAAGTGCTGGAACTGGGTGCTCAGGCCGTACTGGTCGGCGAGCTTGGATGCCGCATCGAATGCGCCCTGAGCGGCCTGTGCGGCTGCTGCGGCCTCGGGTGCGACGGCAGGCGCGGGCGCCGGTGCCGGAGCTGCCTGAGGAGCCGGTGCCGGTGCCGCTTCGGGCTCGGCTGCCGAGGTGCCGGTGGTCAGCTGCTGACCACAGACGGGCCATGCGCCCGGTCCCTGGCTCTGCAGGGTGTTCTCTGCGACGCGGATCTGCTCGGCCTTGGAGGCGTTGGCGGGCGATCCGCTTCCGCCGTTGGCCGTCCAGGTGCTCTGCGAGAACTGCAGGCCACCGTAGTAGCCGTTTCCAGTGTTGATGTTCCAGTTGCCACCGCTCTCGCACTGTGCGACGCCGTCCCAGTTGTGGGTGGCTGCGTTGGCGGTTCCGGCAGAAACGCCGAGCGGAATGGCGACGGCTGCGCCGGCGATGGCGGCCAATCCGAGTGCGCGCTTACCGAAGTTGTTCTGAGTGGTCATGCGGGGTGAATCCTCTCCGCGCTCGACTGGCGCGACTGGCCTGCGAATCGTTACGCCGGTGGTGATGGCGGTGGCGACCAGGCACTTCGTATCGTCGCGGCTCTGCCCCCGTGCGTATTGGGGACCACACCCGCGGGGCAGAGCGAAAGAAGCGGCGGGGTGGTGCAAGCCCAGCGGTTTAGGGCCGTCCGTGAAGGTAGTCGAGGATTCATCCACCGTCACTGTGCGGATATGGGATGCCACCCGTCCACATAGTGGGATTGTGCCCCCTATTCGTGCAGGTCAAGCTGCATTGTGGCGTTAATGTTTCACCTTCGTGACCCGACCGTTATGTGATTCGAAACACGTTGGAAAAGAGACGCGGAGCACTATTTTTGGGGGCTTCGTACGTGCTACGAGGGTCGGCACGCGCGGATATCGAACCCGGTCGACATCGTCGGGCACCCCGTGGTCACGTGATTTGCATTCGCCGTACACGCGGGGGTAACTTCATAGATGCAACGCGGGGTGGAGCAGCTCGGTAGCTCGCTGGGCTCATAACCCAGAGGTCGCAGGTTCAAATCCTGTCCCCGCTACCACTGAAAAAGCCCGAGACCATACGGTCTCGGGCTTTTTTGTGCTCTGATATCCACCGTGCAATCACGTTCGACTGCCCGATACTCGTTCGAAGAGTGCGGCCGAGGATGATCCTGCCCGCTGTTCGAGATCCCCGGCTCGTCACCGCCCGGCGCGGGGGACTGCTGTCCGATGACGATCATCGGGCCCTGGCACTCTGGGCTGCTGCCTGTGCCGAACACGTGCTGCCCCTGTTCGAGAGCTCGGTTCCGTCCGACACCAGACCGAGGGAAGCCATCGACGCGATCGGCGCGTGGGTACGCGGTGAGCTGCCGATGATGGAGACCCGCGCCCTCGGCGGACACGCGATGGGCGCAGCGCGTCCCCTTCGCGGAGCGGCTCGATTCGCCGCCTACGCCGCAGGCCAGGCCGCATGCGTGGCGCACGTGGCCGAACACGACCTGGGAGCCGCGGCATACGCCATCAAGGCAGTTCGCGCTGCGGCACCGTCGTCGAATGCAGCAGCCGCGGCGTTTGCGGAAAATGAGTGGCAGAGGGAACAGCTGCCGGACAGCGTGCGGGCTCTGGTGTTGGAGGACCGGCACAGGAGAAACAGCATCTGCTGGTACGTGTTCGAGTAGATCTACAGAACCGTGACCGTGAAGGACTGCGTGTCGACGACCAGAGCGCGAACATCGCGCGGGCTCAAATGATCTGCGGCGAGCAGTGAGGTATCGGGACGGAACCGGATCGTGGTACCGGTCCGATCCATAGGGGCAGTCGACACCGATTCGGTGACGGGCAAGCCGTACTGGTACCGGCGGGTCCACGAGCCCTCCCTGCGACGGTTGGTATGCTCGAGCACGTCCGACAGCGCTGCGACAGTAGACATTCCGCGGCGGGCATGTCCGTCCGCCAACAGCACTGGCTCCAGCCGGTCGAAGAAGCGAACATCTGCAGTGCTCACAACGGGCTTGCGAATCGCGAGTCCGCGGTCGAATCGTGTGTCGGTGCCTCGTCCGAGGTCCGTCACATCGATCGTGCCGTCCGAGTCGAACGTGATGGTTGCGTGACCGCCTCCCTGATCCTCGGCTTCGTCCACCGCATACGCGAGGACTTCGAGAACCAGGTGCAGCACTCCACCCGGCGAGTACTCACCGGGGTGGCTTCTGATGTGCGAGAGGTGATCTCGATCGACATCCATCGACCAGTCGTGCGTCGTGGTGGACCAGGTGCGTCGGCCGGACACGGAGGGCTCGGGCACCGACGTCAGTCGGAGACCTGCTCCCGTGCATCGTCACTGGTGACAATGTCATCATCGTCGGTGGTCGCGGCATCCTCCGGCTCGTCTGCGGTGAGGTCGACGGTGTCCGCGCCCTCGAGAGCCGTCAGTTCCTGTTCTGCCTCTGCGATGAGGCCCTTGGCGTTCTCTTCGACCTTTTTGATCCACTCGGCCATGACTGCCACCCTTCGCTCGATCGTCTACCACCGGTCTACCAGACTCGAGCCCTCTAGGATCACCGGTGTGCGAATGCAGACCCAACGACTGGTTCTCGACGAGCCTGCAGATGCGGATCTCGACGCCTGTACGAGATCTGCAGTGATCCGCAATCGAGTGCGCGTACCGAACTCGGCCCGAAATGCCGGTCGTGGCATATCTTCTCGAACACAACCTCTCATCCGCTCGCGTGGCCGAGCGCGCCGGCCTGAAGCTGGTATCCCGTGGACCCGACATCGGCAACCCCGATCCCGAGGCCATCCGGCTGGTGTACGCAGACCGACCGCTCACGGCCGATCAGGTGGATGCTGTGCTGTCCGCCTGATCCCGTGCGTCGGCAACCTCGGCCAGTCGTCTTCTCAGCAAACGCTTCTCCGGCGCCGTTCGTGCGAAATCCAATGCTCTCCGGTAGTGCACGGCGGCCGCGTCCATCCGGCCCAGTCGGTGCAGCAGATCGGCCTTCGCCATCGCGAACGGGTGGTAACGGCGCAGGGCCGGCTCAGCGGCAATGGCGTCCAACAACTCGAGCCCGGCCTCGAACCCCTCGGTCATTGCGACGCCGACGGCCCGGTTGAGCTCGACGACCGGTGATGGTGTGAGTGTCATCAACACGTCGTACAGAGCCACGATCTGAGGCCAGTCCGTGCTCGCGGCGTCAGCAGCCTCGTCGTGTAATGCCGCGATGGCGGCCTGAACGGAGTACGGGCCGGCCGTTCCGCGGGTCAGGGCCTCGCTCACGAGTTGCGTTCCCTCGGCGATGAACGCGGCATTCCATACGCGCCGGTCCTGATCGGCCAACAGCACGATCTCGCCGTGTTCGTCGATCCGAGCGCGGCGTCTGGCGTCGGTCAGCAACATCAGCGCAAGCAAGCCGGTCACCTCGGACGTGCCCGGTAGAGCCGCGTGCAGAACTCTGCCCATACCGATCGCTTCGTCCGAGAGATCGACGCGTCCGACCCCATCGCCGGATGTCGCCGAGTACCCCTCGGTGAAGATGGAGTAGACGACCTCGAGCACCATGGGCACTCTCTCCGCCAGCTCGTCCGGTCCTGGAACGCGAAACGGAAAACGCCCCGTGCGAATCTTGTTCTTGGCCCGCACTATTCGCTGTGCCGCCGTGGCGGGAGGGATGAGCAGCGCGCGCGCCACCTCTGCCGTGGACAGACCCGCGAGACACCTCAGCGTCAAGGCGAGTCGGTCCTGGGCAGCAAGAGCCGGGTGGGAGCACGTGAAGAACAACTGGAGGCGATCGTCGGGCATACGGTCGTCGAGCGCATTCGTGCCAGACGGGTTGCCGCGGTCCGAGTCGATCTGCAGCAAGGCCACTTTCGCAGCCAGTGTCTCATCGCGTCGGAGGCGGTCGACTGCCTTGCGCCGGGCTGTGGTGAGCAACCAGGCCCCGGGCTTGGCCGGTATGCCATCGATCGGCCAATGCGTCAGAGCCGCCTCGATGGCATCCGACGTCACCTCTTCCGCGAGGTCGAGGTCGCGGTAGCGCTGCACCAACGACGCAAGCAGCATCGAGCGCTCGGCACGGAAGACCGATCCGATCGTTCGACTGACCTCGACCTCGCTCACCCAACGATCCCGCGCGTCAGAATTCTGCGAGCGGGCGCACGACGACGGTGCCGCCGTCCTTGGAGCCGGGGCAGCGGGCCGCCCACTCGAGCGCGGCATCGAGGTCGGGAACGTCGATGACGTCGTAACCCCCGAGTACCTCGTGCGACTCGGCATACGGGCCGTCCGTGACGGTCCGTTCGCCCGTGCTCGGATCGACGCGTACCGCGGTAGCGGTGGTCAAGTCGGCCAGAGCGTGCCCCGCAACGTAGACCCCGGCCTCCTTCAGTTCCTTCTCGTAGGTCATCCAGTCCTCCACACTGCTGCAGCCGGGTGCAGCACCGGGGGAGGTGTCGGCGTTGATCAACAGGATGTACTTCATGGTGCGCTCCTTGGCTCGGTACCTCGGTGTCGCGGCGCAATTCGCCGTACACGAAGACGACGATCGAGACATCACGATATCGACACCGACCCTCGACATTTCTTCGAAGCGCACGAAAGCGGCACCGGACGCACAGTCCGGTGCCGCTTGTCGATCACGTGCCGACTCGATGACGAGCCACTGCTTACTTCAGCTCGGCCGAGGACTTTCCGAGTACGCGACGGGCAACGATCAGCTGCTGGATCTGCTGCGTGCCCTCGAAGATGTCGAGAATCTTGGAGTCACGGCTCCACTTCTCGAGCAGCGGGCGCTCGGAGTAGCCGTAGGTACCGGCCAACTCGACTGCTTTGAGGGTGATGTCCACAGCAGAGCGTCCGGCCTTCGCCTTCGACATCGACGCCTGCAGCGAGTTGGGCTCCTTGTTGTCCGCCATCCACGCCGCGCGCAACGCGAGCAGGTGGGCGGCTTCCCAGTCTGCTTCGAGTCGCAGGAACTCTGCGGCCGCCGCGTGCTGGTTGTAGGCGGGAGTCTCGTACGAGATGTCGACTCCGGCATCGACCAGGATCGACCGCAACTCTTCCAGTGCGGCACGTGCGACTCCGATTGCCATTCCAGCAACCAGAGGGCGAGTGTTGTCGAACGTCTGCATGACGCCCGCGAAGCCCTTTTCGACATTGACCTCGGCGGTGCCGAGCAGGTTGTCCTTCGGGATGCGGCAATCCTCGAGCAGCAGGGCTGCGGTGTCGGAGGCCTTGATGCCCAGCTTGTGCTCGAGGCGGGCAACCGACAGGCCCGGAGCGTCACGCGGGACGACGAACGACTTGATGGCCGCGCGGCCGAGAGACTTGTCGACCGTTGCCCACACCACGATGTGGGTGGAACGCTCACCGGCGGTGACGTAGATCTTCTCGCCGTTGAGCACCCACTCGTCGCCGTCGAGGACAGCGGTAGTGGTGACTGCCGCGGAGTCCGAGCCGAAGCTGGGCTCGGTGATGGCCATAGAAGCCCACACCTTGCCGAAGCGCTCGAGCTGCTCGTCGGTGGAAACCGCGGCGATGGCCGAGTTGCCGAGTCCCTGGTACGGGATCGACAGCGTGAGGCCGACGTCGCCCCAGCAGGTTTCGATGACGTTCACCAGAGCGGACATGTTGCCGCCGTTGGAATTGGCTGTCTTGCTGGGCTTGGCCGACTCGCTGTCCTTCTCGCGGCCACCAGCGGCTCCGCCGATTTCGCCACCGGCGTCGGACATGCCTTCGACCATGGACGCCATGGTGTCGAGCTCCACCGGGTACTCGTGCTCGGCGAGGTCGTACTTGCGGGAGATGGGGCGGAAGATCTCGGCAGCGACCTGGTGAGCCTGATTCGCCTGCGCCCGAAGCTTCTTGGGAAGTTCAAGATTGATCATCGTGTGTGTCCTTGGGTGAGTGCCATGGAATTCGGGTCGGCGAGCTAGATGAGAACGATGCCTTCGGCGACGCCGACGGACCGTAGATCGCGGTACCAGCGCTCGACCGGATGTTCCTTGGTGAAGCCGTGTCCACCGAGCAACTGCACACCGTCGGAGCCGATCTGCATTCCCTTCTCGGACGCCAGGCGGCGTGCGAGGGCCGATTCACGAGTGAACGACAGTCCCTGCTCGGCGCGAGACGCGCCACGCAGCGTGACCAACCGCATGCCGTCGAGCTCGATGGCGATGTTGGCGACCATGAAGGCCACGGCCTGGCGGTTACTGATCGGCTCGCCGAACGCAACGCGCTCGTTGACGTACGGAACGACGTAGTCGAGTACGGCCTGGCTCGTACCGACGGCCAAGGAGGCCCAGCCCAGACGGGCCAAACCGATGGCGGCGCTGTACTCGGCGGCGCGCTGGTCGGCGTCACCATCACCGAGCAGAGCCGACTCGGGCACTGCCACGTCGGTGAGGATCAGGCGACCCAGGCCCGCGGCGCGCAGACCCATGCTCGGATCCGCTTCGACGACGAGGCCCTTGGAGTCGGACTCGACGATGAAGAAAGTCGGGCGACCTTCGAGTTCCGCCGCGATGACGAACAGCTCCGAGCTGCCGGCCGCGGGTACGAGGCTCTTGACTCCGTTGAGCTTGTATCCGCTGGGCGAGCGCACCGCCTTGGTCTGCAGAGCGTACGGATCGAACAGTGCGCGGGGCTCGTTGACGACCACTGCTGCGTTCGGCACCTTCTCGCCGACGAATGCCGGAAGGTACGTCTTCTGCTGCGCATCCGTTCCCCACTGAGTGAGGGCGACAGCGACACCGCTGGGCGCGAGGATCGGCAGGGCCAGGCCCATATCGCCGTGGGCGAGAGCCTCGGCGACGAGGGAATTGGTGACCGCACCGCGCTCGCTGGCGGCACCGTCGAGCTCCTCGGGGACGTTGATCAGCGTGATGCCGAGTTCGGCGGATCGGCGGACCAGGTCCTCGGGCGAGGAGGCGTTGTGATCGGCCTCGAAGGCGGCCGGCCGGAGGATCTCCTCGGCGAACTCCTTGACCGTTTCGACGATCATGCGCTGCTCGTCGTCGGGGGTCAGGTCGAAGTAGCTCAGGTTCTTCGCGGCACCGTCGTCGAGACGCTTGGGCTTGCCGCCTCCGGTGACCTTGGCGAACGTACGGTTGGCAGCGCCGAGGGTCTTGAACCCGGTCTTGGTGCTCTCGTACGTAACGCGGTCGATCGTCTGTCGAAGGTTGTACTTCTCCGCCAGTTCGGACCCGGTGATGGCCGTCAGAACGCGCATGGCGGTTCCGATCGCATCTCTCTTGAACGGGTTGAGGCCAACCGCAGAAGTATCGCGGGGCACCTTGGGGGCCTTCGCGTCGACCACACTGTCTTGCTTGCTCATGATCACCAGTTCCTCGGCGTCGGGCACGGACTTCACAGATCTTACTCCCGAGTAAGTTAGCTGTCTACTGTCGAGTAAGTACTGGTGGCGCACGACACCGTGGCGGGTCTTTCGTATCCTGCGTCGTACCGATGTGACAGGCTGTTTCCCGTGCATCCGATAGCTCAGGTCTTCGCCGCCCTCGCCGCGGTACTCCATGTCGCCATCTTCGTCATGGAAAGCGTGCTCTGGTCCAAGCCGGCCGTGTGGGCGAAGTTCGGTGTCGCCAGTCAGAACGACGCAGACATCACCAAACCGATGGCCTTCAATCAGGGGTTCTACAACCTGTTTCTCGGCATCGGCATCGTGGTCGGCCTCATCGTGGGCGGTTCGGCCGGCGACGCGATCGTCTACTTCGCATGCGCCAGCATCGTCGGCGCGGCTCTGGTACTCGCCACCGGCGGAGCGAAGTACTTCCGGCCCGCGTTCGTGCAGGGAATCACTCCGCTCCTGGCCCTGGTCCTGGCCGCAGTCCTCTGACTCCGCGCTGCTCTCACGGTCCGTCTCCGGTGAGTGCCGACCGAATCACACAGCGGGGGAGAGGCGGCCCAGGATGTCCTGGTGCAGCAGCCCGTTCGTGGCTACCGCGCTCCCGCCGTGCGGCCCGACGCGTCCGTCGAGCGAGGTGAACGTCCCGCCCGCCTCGCGCACCAGAACATCGAGTGCCGCCAGATCCCACAGGGAGACCTCCGGCTCGGCAGCGATGTCGAGGGCTCCTTCGGCGAGCAGGCAGTACGAGAAGAAGTCGCCGTAGGCGCGGACTCGCCACACGTCATCGGTCAGTCCGATGAAGCGGTCTCTCGTTCCGAGGTCGGCCCAGCCGGACAGGCTGGAGAAGCTCAGACTCGACGCGGAAAGTGAGTCGACTTTCGACACGTGGATTCGACGGGCGGTTTCGTCGCCGACGCTCGTCCACGATCCCAGCTGGTCGGCGGCCCACCATCGGCGATGCAACGCCGGGGCGCTGACCACTCCGACGGTGGGAACGCCGTCCTCGAGCAGCGCGATCAGCGTGGCCCACACGGGTACGCCGCGCACGAAATTCTTGGTGCCGTCGATCGGATCGACGACCCATTGGCGGCCGCTGAACGTAGCCGTGCCACCGAACTCCTCGCCGAGCAGAGCATCGTCGGGACGCTCCGAACCGAGCTCCGCCCGAATCATCGTTTCCACGGCCAGGTCTGCGTCGCTGACCGGTGTGAGATCCGGCTTCGAGTCCACCGTCAGGTCCATGGCGAGGAATCGTCCACGGGTGATGACGTCGGCTTCGTCGGCGAGCCGGAGGGCGAGATGCAGATCGGCAGAGTAGTCGGTCACCGCAGAAGACTATCGCCGCGCACGGGCCTGCTCGTACGCGGCGATACGGGTGGCCGGGCCTATCCGGTGACTTCGTTCAACTTTCCGGTGGCAACATCGAAGACGAACCCGCGAAGCGACTCGTGCTTCGTGACGAACGGGCTGAGCTCGATGCGCGCCAAGGACTGCCGAACGTCGCGGTTCAGATCGGGGAACGATTCGGCAGCCCAGTTGGGCTTCAGACCCGTCTCTTCCTGGAGGTCGTTCTTGAACTCGTCGTCGGTGAACGTGAGCATGCCGCAATCGGTGTGGTGGATCAGGATGATCTCCTTGGTGCCGAGCAGCCGCTGGCTGATGGCCAGCGAACGAATCTCGTCGTCGGTGATCACCCCACCCGCATTGCGGATCACGTGTGCCTCCCCGTCGGCCAGGCCGAGAATCCGGTAGACGTCGAGCCGGGCGTCCATGCACGCGACCACCGCGACGTGCTTCGACGGCGGCAGCGGTAGAGGGCCGTCGAACTGGGCGGCGTATGCCTTGTTGTTCTCGAGGTACTGGTCGGTGACGGTCATACGAGACTCCTGTGTCCATCGAATGTCGCTGGCACCGTGCGGCGGCAGTGATGTCGACGTGCGCATATGTCGACGCGTCGAAAGCTAACAGCGGGCGAGGTGCCCGAACAGGGTTCGAATCAGCGCGGTTCGAACCCCTGGATGACCACCCGTCTTCGGGGGCGGTCGGGGACGGGTTCGTGTGCCGGTAACCTTGACTCTCGTGCATCCCGACGTTTCTGCAGACCTCGCCGAGCTCGACACCACTCTGTCCACAGTCGAGTCCGTTCTCGACGTCGAGGAGCTGCGGCGACGCATCGACGAGCTGGAACATCAGGCCGCCTCACCCGACCTGTGGAACGATCAGGAACACGCTCAGCAGGTGACCAGTCAGCTCTCCCATGCGCAGGCCGAACTTCGCCGAGTGGAGGAACTCCGGCAGCGCCTCGAGGACATGCCGGTTCTGTACGAGTTGGCCGAGGGAGAAGAGGGCGAGGCCGCCGCATCCGCCACCGCTGACGCCGACGCCGAACGCGCCTCGCTCCGAGAGGACATCGCTGCCATGGAAGTTCGAACGCTGCTCTCCGGTGAGTACGACGCCCGCGACGCCCTCGTCAACATTCGCTCCGGTGCCGGCGGAATCGACGCCGCCGACTGGGCGGAGATGCTCATGCGCATGTACATCCGATGGGCCGAGAAGCACGGATACGGCGTCGAGGTCTACGACACGTCCTACGCCGAAGAAGCCGGAATCAAGAGCGCGACGTTCGCCGTCAAGGCCCCGTACACCTACGGAACGCTCTCGGTCGAGCAAGGCACGCACCGGCTCGTCCGGATCAGCCCGTTCGACAACCAGGGTCGACGCCAGACGTCGTTCGCCGAGGTCGAGGTGCTTCCGGTCGTCGAGACCACCGACCACATCGAAATCCCCGAGAACGACATTCGGGTCGACGTCTATCGCTCGTCCGGGCCAGGTGGGCAGTCGGTCAACACCACCGACTCCGCTGTCCGGTTGACGCATATTCCGACCGGAATCGTCGTGACGTGTCAGAACGAGAAGTCGCAGCTGCAGAACAAGGTGTCGGCCATGCGCGTGCTGCAGGCCAAGCTGCTGGAGGTCAAGCGCAAGGAAGAGCGGGCCGAAATGGACGCGCTCAAGGGTGACGGCGGCAGCTCCTGGGGCAATCAGATGCGCTCGTATGTCCTGCACCCGTACCAGATGGTCAAAGATTTGCGTACCGAGTACGAGGTCAACAATCCGTCTACTGTTCTCGATGGAGACATCGACGGCTTCCTGGAATCGGGAATTCGCTGGCGAATGCGAGGGGAGCAGTAACCGATGACGTCCTGGCTCGACCCGACGCTCGACTTCAAGCTCAACGCACTCGGAATCGTGCTGTACATCCTCGGTGGACTGCTGGCCGCGCGGTTCGTCACGTGGACCGGCTCCCGGATCACGGCCCGTATCGACCAGAACTATCAGCACAGCGATGCGCTCGTCCGGTCGGAGGCCGCCAAACACCGTCATGCCCTGGCTCAGGTCATCACCTGGGTGCTGGTCACGCTCATCTACATCCTGGTCACCATCGAGGTGTTGCGCCGCTTCGGCTTCGGGGTCGGTGGACTCGTGGCACCGGCAACGGTTATCGGTGCTGCCCTCGGTTTCGGTGCCCAACGCGTGGTTCAAGACATCCTGGCCGGATTCTTCATCATCACCGAACGGCAGTACGGCTTCGGTGACGTGGTGCAGATCGCCGTCAACGGTTCCGCCGAGGATGCCGAGGGCACCGTCGAGGACGTCACGCTCCGAGTGACGCGGGTCCGTAGCGTCGACGGCGAGGTCATCACCGTGCCGAACGGGCAGATCGTCAAGGCGATCAACCTGTCGAAGGATTGGGCTCGCGCCGTCGTCGACGTGCCAGTGCCCAGTACCGCCGATCTGACTCAGGTGAACGCGCTGCTGCGTGCGGTCGGCCGCGATGCGTTCGCAGATTCACACTTGCGTCCGCTCCTGCTCGACGAACCGACCGTGATGGGCGTGGAGAGCATCGAGGTGGGGCAGGTCAACGTGCGCCTGGTCGCGCGGACGCTGCCGGGCAAGCAGTTCCAGGTGGGACGAGAGCTTCGAGTGAGAGTCGCCGCTGCGCTGCAGCCCGAGGGCATCAACGTTGCCCCCGACGTCAGTACGGCCGGAGTTGCACCGGAATCATCGGGACGAGATCGGACGGAAGACCAGTGAGTACACCCGATACCGGAACCGAACGCTCGCAACGAAATTGGCGTCATTGGCGCATTCCGGCAAAGATCTACGGCCGCGTCCGAACCTCCACCGTGGCGTTCGGAATCTGCTTCGTGCTCACCGGCCTGTTGTACGGGCAGGTCAGCGAAGATATCGCCGAGAGGGACAAGGAAGCGGTCCAGGGTCCGGTTGCGGTGAGCCCGGAAGAGCTCAATCAACCGAGCGAATCGCAGACGTACGTCCCGACCCCCTCACGTCTGTCGACCACCACCACACCAAGCGCGACGACCGAACCGGAGTCCTCGACGAGCGCCGACGACACCGGGACCCAGTCGACGACGACCACCGCCCCGCCAACCACGACGACCGCCCCGTTCGGCGTGCCCATCCCGCCCGCGATTCAGTCGCTCATCCCGTCCCGGCCTGCGCCGACGTCATCGCGCTGAGGCATCCTTTACCGGCCCTCGGGACTCGCCGCGGCACCCGCTCGCTTCCGGCGGTTACCGGCGGGTAAGGACTACACTGGCGACCCGTGATCAGCACCTCGAATGTGTCCAAGTCCTACAAGACCTCGACCAGGCCCGCTCTGGACAAGGTGACGGTCTCCATCGACAAAGGCGAGTTCGTGTTTCTGATCGGGCCCTCGGGTTCGGGCAAGTCGACATTCATGCGCTTGCTGCTCAAAGAAGAAACGCCAACGTCCGGCGATATCCACGTAGCGGATTTTCACGTCAACCGGCTCGCTGCTCGTCGCGTCCCGCGGCTTCGACAGAGCATGGGGTGCGTGTTCCAGGACTTCCGACTGCTGCAACAGAAGACCGTGGTGGAGAACGTCGCGTTCGCGCTCGAGGTGATCGGCAAGCCTCGATCGATGATCAAGCGCACTGTTCCCGAAGTGCTGGATCTGGTGGGACTCGGCGGCAAGTCCGACCGTCTGCCCAACGAGCTGTCCGGTGGTGAGCAGCAACGCGTGGCGATCGCCAGGGCGTTCGTCAATCGCCCGCTGGTATTGCTCGCCGACGAGCCGACCGGAAACCTTGACCCGGACACCAGCCAGGACATCATGCTGCTGCTCGAACGCATCAATCGCACCGGGACCACCGTGCTGATGGCGACCCACGACAATCACATCGTCGATTCCATGCGTCGACGCGTCGTGGAACTGGACAACGGACGAGTCGTTCGTGACGAGGCCCGAGGGGTCTACGGCGTCGGCCGCTGACGCCGACGACCGAACTCGACCGCTCAGACTTCTCGACCGAACGAATCGAAGGGCTCGGATTCCGCGATGCGCGCAAGTTTCATCTTCAGCGAGGTCTTCACCGGCCTTCGCCGCAACATCACCATGACGATCGCCATGATCTTGACGACCGCTATTTCCCTCGGTCTGTTCGGCGGCGGATTGCTCGTGGTGCAGATGGCAGGAAAGACACAGCAGATCTTCCTCGACCGGGTGGAGGTTCAGATCTTCCTCACCGACGACATCTCTGCCACCGACGCAGATTGTGCCCAGGAAACGTGCGCTACGTTGCGCTCGGATCTCGAGAACACACCGTCGGTGGTCTCGGTGCAGTACCTCAACCGCGAGGACGCGGTGAAGGACGCGACCGAGCGAGTGTTCAAGGACCAACCCGAACTGGCCGAGTTGGTCAGTGCCGACAGTTTCCCGGCCTCGTTCAAGGTGCGTCTGAGCGACCCGGAACGATTCGGAGTGATCAACGACAACTTCGAGAACCGTCCGGGTGTGCAGAGCGTGCTCAACCAGCGAGACCTGGTGGAGCGATTGTTCAGTGTCCTCAACGGAGTACGCAACGCAGCGTTCGCGATTGCCACCGTGCAGGCGATCGCTGCGATCCTTCTGATCGCCAACATGGTTCAGATCGCCGCGTTCACCAGACGAACCGAGGTCGGAATCATGCGGCTGGTCGGTGCCACCCGGTGGTACACCCAGCTGCCGTTCCTCCTCGAAGCCGTGGTCGCAGCTCTGGTCGGTTCTGCGCTGGCCATTGCCGGGCTGTTCACCGCCAAGAACATGTTCATCGACGACGTCCTCTCCGACGTCTATCAGGCCAATATTCTGGCTCGGATATCGAACAGTGACGTGCTGTTGGTCTCGCCGTTCCTGGCACTCGTCGGGGTGGGAATGGCGGCGGTCACCGCCTACATCACATTGCGCCTCTACGTGCGCGAATAAATTCGGTTGCCGATCGGTTCTATGCTGGAGCGGTTGCCGACGATACGGCGTCACGCATCGAACGCTCGAGAAAGGGCCCTGCAGTGAGAGAGAAGGGCCGCAAGGCCATTGCGACCAATCGCAAGGCACGGCACAACTACTCCATACTCGACGTCGTCGAGGCCGGAGTCGCGCTCGTCGGCACCGAGGTCAAGAGCCTGCGCGACGGCAAGGCCTCCCTCGTCGACGCCTTCGCGACCGTCGACGACGGCGAGATCTGGCTGCGCGGGCTGCACATCGCGGAATACACGCTCGGAAGTTGGACCAACCATGCGCCGCGTCGAAACCGCAAACTTCTTCTCCATCGTCGCGAGATCGACCGCCTGGCCGGCAAGGTCAAAGAGGGAAACCTGACGTTGGTACCGCTGTCGATGTACTTCTCGGACGGCAAGGTCAAGGTCGAACTGGCTTTGGCCAAGGGCAAGCAGGACTACGACAAGAGGCAGTCGTTGGCCAAGCGCACCGCCGAACGCGAAGTCACTCGTGAGCTCGGGCGTCGAGTGAAGGGCATGCGCTGACCGCTGTCCTGCTCGCTCTGGTAGCTGCCGTGGGCTACGGGGTGAGCGATTTCGTCGGCGGTGTCGCGTCCCGTCGAGTCGCAGCCCTGCGGGTGGTCATCGTGTCCTACCCGCTGTCGCTCGTCATCGTGTTGCTCGTCGCTCCGTTCGTCGGCGGGACCATCGAACTCCCCGCGATGCTGTGGGGCCTGGCGTCGGGTGTGGCGGGCGGCGTCGCCGTGTGGTGGTTCTATCTCGCGCTCGCGGCCGGGCCGATGGCAGTGGTGTCCCCGGTGACGGCAGTGCTGGTCGCCGGAATCCCCGTTCTGGTCGGGTTGTCGATGGGTGAGCGTCCCGGCGTCATCGCCTTCGTGGGCATCGCCGTTGCCCTGGTGGCCGTCGTGCTGGTCAGCAAGGAGTCACCGGACGAGGTGACCGGCGAGGTCGCGGGCGGCCGCGACATGAAGTTCACCCGCACCGTGGCCTGGCTGACGGTCGGGTCGGGTGTGACGTTCGCCTTCGCGTTCATTTTCCTGCATCAGATCGGTGACGGCAGTGGGCTGTGGCCCCTCGCGGCGTCCCGAGCATCGGCCACCGCGGTGGTGTGGGCTGTCGCGTTGGCGTCGGGGCATTTCGTACCGCCACACGGCAGCGTGCTCAAACTTGCCGCGTTCGTCAGCGTGCTCGACGTGGTCGCCAACGCCGCGATGATCTACGCGTACGAGGGCGGTCTGCTGTCGTTGGTGAGCGTCATCGCCTCGCTGTATCCGGCTGCGACGGTGTTGCTGGCGATGGTGATGCTCGGCGAACGGGTCGGCGCACTACAGAAGGTGGGAATGGCGTTGGCGCTCGGGGCAATCGCGATGATCGCGCTCGCGGGTTGAACTTGCCCGCGCACGGGTAATGAACCCGTTTATGACTGCTTCCGGTTCTACCTCCGATGTCCCCACGTCCGAGAACGCTTCGTCTCGGCCGCGTGTGCTGGTCACCGGTGCTACGGGATATCTGGGCGGTCGTCTGGCACCGCGTCTGCTGGAAGAGGGCTACCGGGTTCGCGTTTTGGCTCGGACCCCGAGCAAGCTCGACAACGTTCCGTGGGCGGCGGACGTCGAGATAGTCCAGGGCGACCTGAGTGATCGGGAGTCACTGAAGGAGGCGCTCAGCGACGTCGACGTCATGTATTACCTGGTGCACTCGATGGGCACCGCGGGCCATTCCGATTTTGCCGACACCGAACGCGACAGCGCCGAGAACGTAGCCGCCGTCGCTGCGGATTGCGGCGTCGGCCGCATCGTGTACCTCGGTGGCCTGCATCCGCCGACGGGAGAGCTGTCGCCACACCTGAAGTCACGCGCCGAGGTCGGTCGAATTCTGATCGAGTCGGGTGTCCCGACGATCGTGCTGCAGGCAGGCGTCGTGATCGGTTCCGGTTCGGCCTCGTTCGAGATGATTCGCCACCTGACCAATCGGTTGCCGGTGATGACCACCCCACGGTGGGTACACAACCGTATTCAGCCGATTGCCGTACGCGACGTGCTGCACTACCTCATCGGGGCCGCGAGTGCTCCGGTCACCGAATCCCGCACGTACGACATCGGCGGGCCGGACGTCATGCAGTACGGCGAGATGATGAACATCTACGCCGACGTGGCCGGTCTGCGCCAGCGTCGCATCATCGTGCTGCCGGTGTTGACGCCTCGTCTGGCCGGTCACTGGATCGGGTTGGTGACGCCGATTCCGCGCGGATTGGCGATGCCGCTGATCGAATCGTTGCAGTACGACGCCGTCGGTCACGAGATGGATATCGACGCCGTCGTTCCACGTCCGGCCGAAGGTTTGACGGGCTACCGAGATTCGGTGCGGCTGGCTCTACGCAAGATCGACGACGGCGAAGTCGAGACACGGTGGACCGACGCCACCGGAACTGCGGCCCCGTCGGATCCGCTTCCCTCCGACCCTGATTGGGCTGGAGAGGTCGTCTACACCGATACCCGGGTTGCCCGAAGCGGCGCGCGTTCGAGCACCATTCGGCCTGCGCTCGAACGATTGGCCGACGCCGAGGTGCTCGCCGGTTGGCACCGTGACGCCACGGGGCCGGATGCGTCCGCCTCGGGAACCGAACACACCACCCGGCTGAAGTCGTCGCGACGGCTGCCGGGAGAGGCGTGGTTGGATCTCACGGTCGGTGGCACCGCCAAGCAGCCGACGATCGAACAACGACTCGTGTTCTTTCCTCGCGGACTGGCCGGGCGAGCCGTGTGGTACGCGTCGTTGCCCGTACGCAGGGCCGTTGCTCGTCGAATGCTGCGGACAGTAGTGGATCGAGTCGAGTCCGACGCCGGTGCAGCCGCGGCGCAGGGACCTGCCGGCCGTTGACGGGATGAATATGGCCGATCGACGCGTTACACTGAACAGCCCGGGCACGGTGTCCGGGAACATACGGGGCTGAACGGTTTCGACTTTGTATGTTGAGTCAGGGGAAGCGTGTCGGTGCAGGCGAGAGACCACCGTAAGCGTCATCGCAACCTTATAAGCGCCGATTCCAATCAGCGCGACTACGCACTCGCTGCCTAAGTAGCGACTGCGTGTCTGTCAGTCCGGGCTTGCCCTCGGCCCGGGTACTGGCATCAGCTAGAGGGCTCACCGATTCATCCGGCCGCGGGATGATGAGGAACATCAAACAGTGGCTGGGATCGTCATCCTGACTTGTTCGCGAGATCGGGAGATCCAAGTAGAGACATAGCGGACTGCACACGGAGAAGCCCTGGCAATGCAGCAGAGGACCCGGGTTCGATTCCCGGCAGCTCCACTGTGAAGGCCGGGCCGAGAGACTTTCTCTCGGCCCGGTCTTTTTTTGTGTCGGACACTTCACAAACACTGCTGTCGACCCGGTCCCACCCGGAGGGGGCTCGGTGCCGAATAGAGAGCATGAGCAACCAGCGGACCCCAGTTCTCTACACGGGGAAGCGGCTGTCGTCGCCGTCGATGGTGGTATTGGTTCTGAGCGGTGGCAAGGACGTGAGTCGCGCGCGCAGCAGGCCGTGGCACCTGGCGGGGTTGAGAATGTGGCCCTTCACCTGGATGCTTCGGCGGGCCGGACGCAGCCGCGATATTTCGGTCCGACAACTGAGATATCGATTCCGCGGCTGGAACGCCCCCGAACGGACGCCGGTAGAGGACGCGCGGTGGGCGCTGCGCCGCATTCATGACCGCAATCCCGGAGTTCCTGTGGTCGTCGTGGGGCACTCGATGGGCGGGCGCACAGCTGCTGCGCTGATCGACGACCCGTCGATCGCGGGTGTCGTTGCGCTTGCTCCGTGGTGGCCGCAGGGTACGGAGGCCGACGGGTTCGACGAAAATCGCACGCTGCTCGTGGTGCACGGAACTGCCGACCGGTGGACCGACCCGCGAACCTCCCGTCGCGCGACCGAACGCGCGATGGCGAACGGTGCTGACGCCGAATATCTCTCGGTGCCTGGAGGCCATTTCATGCTGCGTGATCCGCGCGTGTGGTCGCGCGTCACCCGTGACTTCGTTCTCCGAATCGCCGACGAGCCGAGGGTGCGAACCGATTCGAGCGAATCCGGTGCGTCGACGGGCCGCAGGGGAGAATCGTCGTGACCCGCCGTGTTGCCGTTGTGGGCAGCGGGGTGGCCGGCCTCACGGCGGCATACGCGCTGTCCAAGAACTCGTCGGTGACGTTGTACGAGGCCGACACTCGGCTCGGCGGCCATGCGGACACCCACTTCGTGGACAGCCCCGGTGGTCCGGTGGGCGTCGACACAGGGTTCATCGTGCACAACGACCGCACGTATCCGACGCTGCTTCGGCTGTTCGCCGAACTCGACGTACCCACCCAGGATTCGGACATGAGCATGTCCGTGCGCTGCGACGGGTGCGGGCTCGAGTACTCGGGCGGCCAGGGCATGCGCGGAATACTGGCGCAACGTACGGCGGTGTTCAAACCACGATTCGTGTCGATGTTGCTCGATATCAAGCGTTTTCATCGGCTGGCGACCGAACTTCTGGACGGCCCGGACTCGGCGGATTCCGAGATCACACTCGGTACATTTCTCGAAGACCATTCTTTCTCGGCATATTTCGAATCCCACTTCATGACGCCGTTGGTGTCGGCGGTGTGGTCGTGTGATCCGGACACTGCGCTCGCTTACCCGGCTCGCTACCTGTTCTCCTTTCTTCAGCACCACGGAATGCTCTCCGTCACAGGATCTCCCACCTGGCGCACCGTCACGGGCGGGTCCATCGAATACGTTCGCCGGGTTGCGTCGCACATCGACGAGGTGTTGCTCGATACCCCCGTGCGCGCGGTCTACAGGTCCCAGGACTCCGTGCAGATCCGGGACGGCCACGACAACCTGCGCACGTTCGACGCCGCCGTGATCGCGGTCCATCCCGGTGCCGCGCTGAAGATGCTCGCGGAACCCACTGTGCTCGAGCACAGCATCCTCGGAGCGATGCCGTACTCGGTCAATCACACTGCTCTGCACACCGACTCGTCCGTGTTGCCGAAGAACACCAGGGCGCGGGCCTCGTGGAACTACCACCTCCCGTCCTGTAGCGCCCGGCCCGATCGAGTTCTGGTCAGCTACGACCTGACGAGGTTGCAGCGGTTGGACGACACCGATCGAAGGATGCTGGTCACCCTCGGAGGAGCAGATCGCATCGACCCGAACACGGTGCTCGACGAGATGACCTACGAGCACCCGCAGTACACCCCCGAATCTGTCGCAGCGCAGCGTCGGCTGCCCGAATTGGACACGGATACGGTGTCGTTCGCCGGGGCGTACCACGGGTGGGGGTTCCACGAGGACGGTGCGCTGTCCGGAGCGCGCGCCGCGCAACGGGTGGGGGCCTCGTGGCTCTGACGTCGGTTCTGCCGAACACCCGGGCGCACGGGGCGGCGCTGTATCTCACTCGGATAGATCACGTCCGACGAGCACCGATACGAAATACGTTCTCGTACAAGAGCTACAGCTGGTTCGTCGACCTCGACGCACTTCCCGAACTGCCGCGGATCTTGCGGCCACTTGCATCGTTCGATTCCCGCGACCACTTGGGTGACCCTGGTGCCACCATTCGACAGAACGTCGATGTCTTCTTGGCAGAGAGCGGAATCGATCTCGACGGCGGTCGCATCACGATGTTGGCCAGCGCACGGGTGTTCGGGCACACGTTCAACCCATTGAGTGTCTACTGGTGCCACGACCGCGACGGAAGCCTCCGCTGCGTGGTGGCCGAGGTGCACAACACCTACGGCGAGCGATACCGGTATCTGTTGGACACCGATCCTCACGGCGAGGCACGGACCACCAAAGAGTTCTACGTCTCACCGTTCAACGACGTCGACGGCGAGTACTCCATGCAGCTACCCGAGCCGGACGCCACACTCCGGCTGTCGATCGTCCTCGAACGTCCCCGTCACCCTCCGTTCGTGGCGACCGTCGTCGGCCGCCGCCGCGAGGTGACGACGCGATCGATTCTTCGTACCGCACTCGAGATCCCGTTGGCACCGCTGCGAGTGGTGATACAGATCCGCTGGCAAGGCATTCGGCTCTGGGTGCGGGGTCTGAAGATCGTGCAGAAACCTGCCCCTCCGGGGGCGCGGAGAGTTCAGAAGGAAGGAGCTCACAGATGACAACGGTGTCTCGAACCGATTCCATGTCGAACCTATCCGGTGCCGGGCCGCGCCCGCTCGTCGATCCTCGGGTCTGGCCCCAGATAGCCCACGTTCCCGGTGGTGTGAAAGTTGCGGTCGCCGCGCCCGTTGCGGACTTTCTCTTCCGTCGTGCGGTCGCGGGGTTGCAGGTCCGAGTCGCGATGCCGGACGGCACAGTGATCGGGGCCGGATCGTCCTGTGCACCGTTGATGACGGTCTATCGGCCACACGACTTCGCCGCGCGCGTCGGCGACAGTGGTCTCATCGGATTCGGTGAGGCATACATGGCCGGAGACTGGGATGCCGAGGATGTCACCGCTGTGCTCGAGGTCTTCGCTCGGCGCATGGCGTCGCTGATTCCCGAGTCCTTGCAGCGACTCCGTGGGCTCTACATCCCGAAACCTCCACGAAGTGAGCGGAATACGACGAAGAACACGCGATCCAACATCTCGCGTCACTACGATCTATCGAACGACCTGTTCGAGCTCTTCCTCGACGAGACCATGACCTACTCGAGTGCGTTGTTCGCCGGATCGGGACCAGACGACAGCGTGGAGCTCGCCGACGCTCAGCGCCGGAAGATCGACCGGCTCCTCGATCGCGCAGGCGTCGGCGAGGGAACCAGGGTCCTCGAAATCGGCACCGGATGGGGCGAGCTGGCCATTCGTGCGGCCGCTCGCGGTGCGACGGTCCGTTCGGTGACACTGTCGGTGGAGCAGCAGGAGCTCGCGCGTAAACGTTGCGCGGCAGCGGGATACAGCGATCGAGTACAGATCGATCTCCTCGACTATCGTCTGGTCGACGGCGAGTACGACGCTATCGTGTCGGTCGAGATGATCGAGGCCGTCGGTCATCAGTACTGGGCAACCTATTTCGAGACGATCGATGCACATCTGGCCCCGGGCGGACGCGTGGCGATCCAGGCCATCACCATGCCGCACGAGCGGATGCTGGCCACCCGCAATACATACACGTGGGTGCACAAGTACATCTTTCCCGGCGGGTTCCTGCCGTCGGTGCGGGCCATCGAGGAGGTGACCGAGCAGCACACTTCGCTTCGGGTTCGCGAGCGTTTGTCCATGGGCGACCACTACGCGCGAACCCTCGCTCTGTGGGACAGTCGATTCTGTGAATACCGCAGCGAGGCATCCGATCTCGGTTTCGACGAGGTGTTCGCGCGAATGTGGCACTTCTACCTCTGCTATTCGGAGGCCGGATTTCGATCCGGGTACCTCGATGTTCAGCAGATCGTGCTCGACCGAAGGGACGACCGATGACCACCTCGACAAGTACCGTGGACCGGACCCATCGCAGTGGCGGTTTCGCGCATCGGATTGCCGAGTTGATAGAACCCCTGGTGGGTGGCCCGCTTCCCGTTCGGCTGCAGGCGTGGGACGGATCCGTCGCAGGCGATGACTCGGCACCGAGAGTGCTGTTGCGGAGCCCCAGCGCTCTTCGTCGATTGCTGTGGAGCCCCGGTGAACTCGGCGCTGCGCAGGCGTACGTCACCGGGGAGTTGGACGTCGACGGGGATCTTGCCGCGGCTCTCGATCACGTCTGGGGTGTGGTGCGTGAGCGCCGACTCTCGGCCGCCCGACCGGGGCCGGCGTCGCTGCTGCGGTTGGCAAGACTGGCCAAGGATCTCGGCGTGTTCGGCCGCCCACTACCGCCGCCCTCGTCGCAGGCCTCGGTGAAGGGGCGGCTGCACTCGTTGCTTCGTGACCGTGCCGCGATCAGCCACCATTACGACCTGTCGAACGACTTCTACGAACTGGTCCTCGATTCGCACATGGCGTACTCGTCGGCGTACTGGACCTCGGATTCGCCGGACTACACCCTCGATGATGCCCAGCGCGACAAACTCGACCTCGTATGCCGAAAGATCGGGCTCGACAAGCGATCCGGGCAACGGTTTCTCGACGTCGGCTGCGGCTGGGGATCTCTCAGCCTGCATGCGGCACAGGAATACGGAGCTCGGGTCGTCGGAGTGACCATCTCGCGCGAACAGAAAGCCTTCATCGACAAGCGAATCGCCGACCGGGGACTGCAGGACAAGGTCGAGATCCGAATCCAGGATTACCGCGAAATTCCGGACGGGCCTTTCGACGCGGTGGCGTCGATCGAGATGGGTGAGCATGTGGGGGAGGCCAATTACCCGACCTACACCGCCGCACTGCATACCAACGTCAAGCCGGGTGGGCGAGTGCTGATCCAGCAGATGTCGCGGAGAGAAGGCGACAACCCCGGCGGCGGAGCATTCATCGAATCGTTCATCGCGCCCGACATGTACATGCGTCCGGTCGGTCGGACCGTCGCGATGATCGAGGAGGCGGGACTCGAGGTTCGCGACGTCCATGCTCTGCGGGAGCATTACGTGCGGACCGTCGATGTCTGGACGAAGCGCTTCGAGGCGCGCTACGACGACGTGGTGGCGATGGTCGGGGAAGAGGTCGCTCGCGTGTGGCGGCTGTACCTGATCGGCGGCGGAATGGCCTTCCGGGACAACAGGATGGGCGTCGACCAGATCCTGGCGGTCAGGTCCGAGAACGGACCGTCCGACATGGAACCGGTGCGGCCGACCTGGACGACAACCAGATGAACTGGTCGGACTTCCTGACCGTATCGCTGGCGAGCCTCGGCGGCACCGCTGTCCTGATGATGGTCACCGCCCTCGTCGGTGCCCTTATCGGACGCCACAATGTCGTGGACGTGACGTGGGGCGGCGGCTTCGTTCTGATCGCGCTGATCTCGGCTGCGACCGGAACAGGTGATCTGTGGCGACGACTCCTGCTGCTCGTCCTCGTCGGTGTCTGGGGACTTCGCCTCGCCCTGCACGTCTTTCGGCGATCGCGTGGGCACGGTGAGGATCCGCGGTACACAGAATTGCTCTCCAAGGCCACCGGAAACACGACCCTGTATGCCCTTCGAAAGATCTATCTGACGCAGGCACTCGCATTGTGGTTCGTATCCCTCCCAATACAGGTATCTGCCGTCGCACACGGATCGGTCCTGCCGGTCGTCGTACTCGGTGTACTGGTCTGGATGCTCGGGTGGGCGTTCGAGGCAGTGGGCGATGCGCAATTGAAGGCGTTCAAAGCCGACGCGTCGAACAAGGGCAAGATCATGGACCGAGGTCTGTGGTCCTGGACGCGGCATCCCAATTACTTCGGCGACTCGGCAGTGTGGTGGGGACTGTTCCTCGTTTCGGCCTCGGCGTGGCCTGGGGTGTTCACGCTTCTGTCGCCCGTCGCGATGACGTACTTCTTGGTGTTCGCCACCGGGGCTCGGCTGTTGGAACGGAGCATGGAACAGCGTCCGGGGTATCGCGAATATCAGCAGCGAACCAGTTATTTTCTGCCACGGCCACCGAAACGGCAGAGCAAGTAGCTCGCGGGTGGGGCAGCGGCGTTAGGGTTGAACGAGAAATTCGGTTCGTCGACCGGATTCGGTTCGTTCGAGGATTGAGGAGGCGCATCGTGGCGCACGAGAGAGCTGGAACCACTGCACTGCCGGAGGATCTGGTCGATCTCTCGCAACTCGTGACGGCGTACTACTCGCGTGTTCCCGACGTTTCCGACCCGAGTCAGCAGGTGGTCTTCGGCACGTCCGGACATCGAGGATCGAGCCTGGATTCGGCGTTCAACGAGGCCCACATCGTCGCGACGACGCAGGCGATCGTGGAGTACCGCGCTGCGCAAGGCATCACCGGGCCCCTGTTCATCGGACGGGACACCCACGCGTTGTCGGAGCCGGCCTGGACGACGGCTCTGGAGGTGTTGGCAGCCAACGACGTCGACGTTCTGGTCGACTCGGGGGATCGCTACACCCCGACGCCCGCCGTCAGCCATGCCATTCTCCGGTACAACGAGTCGGGGCCGACCGCGAAAGCCGACGGCATCGTGGTCACACCGTCCCACAATCCGCCGCGCGACGGCGGGTTCAAATACAACCCACCGCACGGTGGCCCGGCCGACAGCGATGCGACGTCGGTGATCGCTGCGCGCGCCAACGAGCTTCTCCGCGAGGGGATTACCGGTATCAAGCGCGTGACTCTCGCGCAGGCGTTCGCGGGAAGCGTCTCGCGGTACGACTTCCTCGGCACCTACGTGGACGACCTCCCGAACGTGCTCGATCTCGATGCGATCCGCGCCGCCGGAGTTCGAATCGGTGCGGATCCGCTCGGCGGTGCCAGTGTCGACTATTGGGATGCGATCGCCGAACGACACAACCTCGATCTGACCGTCGTCAATCCGTTGGTCGACGGCACGTTCCGCTTCATGACGTTGGACACGGACGGCAAGATCAGAATGGACTGCTCGTCGCCGAACGCGATGGCATCACTGATCGCAGCCCGAGATCGATTCGACATCTCCACGGGCAACGACGCCGACTCCGATCGACACGGCATCGTCACTCCCGACAGTGGTCTGATGAACCCCAATCACTACCTCGCGGTCGCGATCGACTATCTGTTCACCCACCGACCCGGTTGGTCACCGACGGCGGCAGTCGGCAAGACGCTGGTGAGTTCCTCCATGATCGATCGCGTCGTCGCCGGTCTCGGACGGAAGCTGCTCGAGGTCCCGGTCGGCTTCAAGTGGTTCGTGCCGGGGCTGCTGGACGGCGAGCTCGGCTTCGGCGGCGAGGAGAGCGCCGGTGCCTCGTTCCTGCGGCACGACGGCCGAGTGTGGACCACGGACAAGGACGGAATCATTCTGGCGCTGTTGGCCTCGGAAATCACCGCAGTCACCGGGTCGACGCCGTCGCAACGCTACGCAGAATTCACAGCTGAGTACGGCGACCCGTCGTACGCCCGCGTCGACGCCCCGGCAACCAGGGAGCAGAAGGCCGTGCTGGCGAAGTTGTCGCCCGACCAGATCACCGCCACCGAATTGGCGGGGGAGCCGATCACCGCGACGCTGACCGAGGCTCCCGGAAACGGGGCCGCACTGGGTGGGCTGAAGGTGACAACGGAGAGCGCCTGGTTCGCTGCTCGTCCGTCGGGAACCGAGGACGTCTACAAGATCTACGCGGAGTCGTTCCAGGGCAAGGAACACCTCGCTCAGGTTCAGGCTGCAGCACGTGAATTGGTCTCGTCCGCCCTCGAGAGCTCGTGACCGACTCACCGACACCCGACCACGACAGCTCGGCCCCCGAGCCGGCATTCCAACCCGGAAGCACACTCCCACCGGAGATCTGGGTACTGGTCTCGGCAGCGTTCGTCATCGCCCTCGGATTCGGCATCGTCGCGCCTGCCCTGCCGCAGTTCGCTCGAGAATTCGGCGTCGGATACACGGCCGCGTCGGCAGTGATCAGTGCCTTCGCTCTCATGCGGTTGCTGTTCGCGCCGGCGAGCGGCGCTCTGGTTCAGCGGCTCGGCGAACGACCCGTCTACCTGATCGGGCTGTTGATCGTCGCGGTCTCCACCGGTGCGTGCGCTCTGGCTCAGACGTACTGGCAGCTGCTGGTGTTTCGCGGACTCGGCGGAATCGGGTCGACGATGTTCTCGGTGTCTGCTCTCGGACTGCTGATCAGAATCAGTCCACCGACCAGTAGGGGCCGCATCTCGGGGCTCTACGCAACCGCGTTCTTGTTGGGAACCATCGGTGGTCCGCTCGTCGGCGGCGCGCTCGTCGGCTTCGGTCTGCGGGTGCCGTTCGTCATCTATGCGGTGGCTCTGGTGATCGCCGCTGCCGTGGTGTTCTTCACCCTCGGCAATTCCGATCTGGTCAAGCCGGAGAAGGGAACTGCGCCGCCGACGATGTCGTTGCTCGCTGCTCTGCGAATCCCATCCTATCGGGCCGCGCTGGCGTCGAATTTCGCCAACGGATGGGCCGTGTTCGGTGTCCGGGTGGCGCTGGTGCCGTTGTTCGTCGTCGAGGCGATGCAGCGGTCCGAGGTGTTCGTCGGGATTGCTCTCACGGTGTTCGCGGTGGGTAATGCTCTGGTGCTCACCAGTGCCGGTCGCCTGTCCGACGTACGCGGACGCAAACCGTTCATGCTGGGCGGTTTGGCGGTGTGCGGCCTGGGAACGGTCGTGATGGGCTATGTCCACGATCCGGTGTTGTTCCTCGTGGTGTCGTTGATCGCCGGAATCGGATCGGGCCTGATGAGTCCTGCCCAGCAGGCCTCGGTCGCCGACGTGATCGGCTCCAAGGCGCGTGGAGGACCCGTGCTGGCTGCCTTCCAGATGGCGTCCGACGTGGGTGCGGTGATCGGCCCGATCGTGGCCGGGATGATCGTCGAACGGGTCTCGTTCGGTCCGGCTTTCGCCGTGACGGGCGCACTCCTGTTGCTGGCGGGGTTGTGGTGGTCGCGTGTTCCGGACACCCTCGAGCGCGAGCGCAGCTGACGGACACGTCCGTAGTATTCGCTCTGTGAGCGAGAAGAAGACATCCAGTACGAAGCACACTCCGCAGGCCTCGTCGAATAACGTGACGTACATTCTGGCAGGTATTGCTTTCCTCGTGGTGGTCGCGGTCGTCGTGGTCGCGATCCTGTGGCAGCGAGGCAGTGACGCGCCCCGGAACGACGGTTACGGGTCGGTCAAGAATCCCGAGGTCGAATTGTCGTTGCCGGGAGACGGTGTCGTCGTATTGGCTCGTCCGGGCGCGCCGCGCATCATAGATATCTACGAGGATCCGATGTGCCCGTTCTGCGGTGATCTGGAAGTGAAGCACGGCCAGGAACTGGCTCAGAAAATCGACGACGGCGTCGTTGCAGTCAACTACCACCTGGTCAATTTCCTCGATGCGAGCTCGGCCTCGGGCGATTATTCGACGCGGGCCGTTGCGGCGTCCCACTGCGTGGCCGCCACCGAGAATGCGCGGGTCTACTCAGCTTTTCACGCCGCGCTGTTCGACCCGGAATTCCAGCCGGAGGAAGGCAGCGACTCCGACCGAACCGATGCAGAACTGGCGGATTCGGCAATGTCGAACGGGGCGAGCGAGCTCGCGAAGGAATGCATCCTCACCGGCGCTCAGCGCGACGCAGCGGTGGCGGACGCAACGACCGGCCGGGACGCACTGGCCGCATCGGGCGCACGCGGAACTCCGGGCGTTCTGGTGGATGGACAGGTGGTCGACGCGCTGGGTGACTCGGAATGGCTGGCTGCGGTCGGCTGATCGGGGTCGAGCACCGGGGCCCGTACCGGAGCGTCGAGTACGGGCCGCACCAGCTGATTTGTTGCTGCCGCGAGCGATGGTGTAACTTCGTTCGAGCAACCGCATGAGCGGGAGCACGCAGTACTCGGGGCTATGGCGCAGCTGGTAGCGCACCACACTGGCAGTGTGGGGGTCAGGGGTTCGAGTCCCCTTAGCTCCACCGAGAAAGCAAAAGCGCCGCCCATCGGGCGGCGCTTTTCTTGTGTCGATGCCTTCGGCCACCGAATCAGCGTCTGCAGATTGGTCCTGAGACGCCGATTCGGCAGGCGGGAGTCAGTGAGCTGCGTCGAACGCCTGCTCCACTTCGGCGGGTATTCTTCCGCGCGCGGAGATGTTGTGGCCGTTCGCCTTCGCCCATTCTCTGATGGCTTTGGTCTGATTGGCGTCGCGCTTCGCCCCGGTGGCCGGTGAACTCGACTTCTTTTGTCGCTTTCCGCCGACCTTGGTGGAGTGCTCGATGTAATAGTCGAGCTTGCGGTGGAATTCTTTGGCGTTCTTGTCGCTCAGATCGATTTCGTAGCTGACTCCGTTGACCGAATAGGTTATGTGTTCGCCACCGGATTCGATCGGTTTTTCGTCGATGTCATCGACTAGTTGCACATAGACTTTTCTGGCCATGCTGAAGCTCTCCAATGGTGCAGGGAATGATGCGGGGGGATGTCCAGATCGAACTGTGTCGACTATACGGCCGAGCATTGTCTATATCCATGCTGGCCGATCGATTGTTACCGGTTTCGCAGCATTGCCGCAGAATCTGCAGATGCATTCACCGAAACCGACGTGGCGCAGGCATTAAGTGTGTGCGCAGTGCAAGGGATCGCTGCTGCGGCGAAGAAAGACGAACTGTCCGGTATTCATAAGAAATACGTTCTCGGGGTCGGTTCGAGCCGACGTCCGATTTCGGAGTCTCGGTGCATTTCTTTCGTTGTCGCAAAAATGAGAGAAGACCGGGGCGGATCGCAACGGATCGATCACGAAACGCACTCTTTTGGCTAACGAAATCTGATCCATGACTCGAGGGGTGCGATCTCTGGTTCACTCGAGCAGCAAGTGTCTGTTGTGACGCACGGTAGCTCCTGATGCCAATGAGAACCGCGTGGCTCGACAGCGTCCGAGGTGCCGAGAGGGGAGTGGCGCTACCGGTTCCACCGGAGCGCCTACAAGTCGATGAAATCTTCACGAACAGCCGGGTCGGCTGCAGTGACACTGATGTGCGCAGGTCTACTCGGTGCAGGGGTGCTCGTCTGCGCACCGGCATCGGCCGACCCGTCCACACCCGCCACCACGCCGTCGGCGACACCCGGCACGGAATCGGCCGGCAAAGAGTTGACGGGGAAGACGGTTTTTCTCGATCCGGGTCACCAGGGCACAGCTCATTCGGAAAACCTGCAACGGCAGGTCGACGACGGGCGCGGCGGTACCAAGGACTGCCAGACCACGGGCATGACCACGGTGGACGGGGTGCCGGAGCACACCATCAACTGGAAGGTCTCGGAGCTGGTTCGGTCCAGTCTGGAGAGTCTCGGCGCGACGGTGAAGACCAGCCGCGTCGACGACACCGGATGGGGCGGGTGCGTCGACGATCGGGCGCGCGCTGCCGGCGCGTCAGGAGCCGATGTGGCCGTCAGCATTCATGCGGACTCGACGAGCACGACGACCGACACCGACAAGCACGGATTCCATCTGATCGTGCCGACACTGCCGATTCCGAATGCGGCGGCCGATGCGGCTCAGTCGGAAGGCGGGCGCTCGGCCTCGAAGCTGATGAGAGATTCCTACGTTCGCGCCGGGTTCGATCCCGCCAATTACGCGGGCGTCGTCGACGGGATTCAGGAACGATCCGACGTCGCGGGGCCCGCGCTGACGACTGTTCCGTTGGTGTTCGTGGAGATGGGCAACGGTTCCAACCCGGACGACGCGGCGGTGCTCGAGGGCTCGGACGGCCAACTGAAACATGCGATCGCCATCTCCACCGGCATCATCGACTATCTCCTCGGAGCCGAGGCTGCCTCGTCGCCGGACGTCGCAGTTCCCACCGCCTCTGCGCCGGTGCCGACGAGCGCGACTGTCCCTGCAGCTACGTCGACGTCCGTAGCGGGGCGTAGTGCGTTGTCTCGGCTGCTCGAAAGCGTCTCACCGTATGTCGAATCGTTCGGTGTCGACGGGTTGAAGCAATTGGCGAACGAAGAGAACGTCAGCAGCGTCTCGACCTTCGCTCGAGGCCTCCTGAATCGAATTCTCGCCGCCCGGTAGTCTCGACCGGCGTGGCGCGTCGACGAATTCCGGTGGTGATCGTTGCCGGCTTTCTCGGTGCCGGTAAGACAACTCTGCTCAATCATTTGTTGCGCAACGATGCGGGCATTCGGATCGGCGTTGTGGTCAACGACTTCGGCGCGATCAACATCGATTCGATGCTCGTTGCAGGACAGGTCGATTCGATGGTGTCACTGGGCAACGGATGCATCTGCTGTGCGGTGGACATCAGTGACATGGACGCGATGTTCGATGCGCTGGCACACCGCCGGTCGCCCATGGACGTGATCGTGGTGGAGGCCAGCGGATTGGCGGAGCCCCGGAACCTCATCCGAATGGTGCGCGGCAGCGAGAACGAGTTCATCGTCTACGGCGGCTTGGTGGGAGTCGTCGACGCGGTCGAATTCGCCGATACGCGCACTCTGCATCCCGAAATCGATCAGCATCTGCAATTGGCGGATCTGGTGGTACTGAACAAGTCCGACGCCGTCGACGATTCCGAGCGCGCCGCGGTGGTGGCCACCGTGCGGTCCATCGTCGGCGACGTTCCTGTCGCAGCTGTGTCATTCGGACGCGTCGATCCTCTGTTGTTGTTCGACCGGCCCCAGAACGGGCCGATCGAATCCGCACTGCCCGTGCAGCTGTCCTTCGACGAACTTCTGCGCGAGCACCGCGACGGCGATGGCTGCCTCGAGGACGGACACCACCGACACCTGCATGCGCAGTACTCGCATACCGAGTTCGTCAGCACAGCGGCGATGGAGCCGCGTCGGCTGATCGAATTTCTCGAGAACCCGACCGGAAACCTCTATCGCATCAAGGGTTTCGTGCATTTCGACCTGCTGGGGTATCAGCAGAAGTTCATCGTGCAGACGGTGGGGCGACACATCCGGTTCGAGAGTGCAGCGTGGTCGCGGGGTGAAACCGAGCAGACATCATTGGTTCTGATCGGCACCGAACTGGATGCGGATGCGGTCGAACATCGACTGCGTGCCTGCGTGCGCGGCCCCGACGACGTAGTCGACGCCTCGGCCATGTTGCCGGTCCATCGATACCTCGAGCCGGCGTAGGTCTTCTACAGTCCCACCCACTCGGTGCGTCCGCCTTCGAAGCCCTGCCGTTTCCAGATGGGGACCTCGGCTTTGATGCGTTCGACCAGTCGGGCGCAGGCCTCGAACGCCTCGGCGCGATGAGCCGAGCCGACCGCGGCCACGAGCGCGAGATCGCCGACCCGCAGGTCACCGACGCGATGCACCGCAGCGACTGCAAGACCGGTCTCGGCCGAGACCTCCGAGCAGCATCGGTTCAAGAAGCGTTCCGCATCGGGATGGGCGCGGTATTCGAGAGTCTCCACGGCATGGCCACCGTCGTGGTCACGAACGATTCCGCTGAACAGCACCACGGCACCGTGGCGCGAATCCTGCACCGCCGCCTCGACTTCGGCGGTCGTCAGTGGCTCGTTCGAGATGCGGGCGACGAGTTCAGTCATCGTGGGGTCCTCCTCCTGAGATCTGGGCAAGTACATGATCGAGGAGCGGATCGAGAACGGCCAAGCCGTCTTTCACGCCTCCCGGCGATCCGGGCAAGTTGACGACGAGGGTACGTCCGATCAACCCGGAGACTCCGCGGCTCAGCACCGCGTGCGGCGTCGCGGAGGTTCCCTTGGTGCGAATCTGGTCGGCGATTCCGGGCATCTCGATGTCGAGCAGTGCCGCCGTGGCCTCCGGAGTTGCATCGGTGGGGGAGACGCCGGTTCCACCGGTCGAGATGATCAGCGACGGCTCGCCGCGCAGCGAGTCGCGCAACCCGGCCTCGATGTCGGCGTCGGCGTACACCAGTGGGCCGCGCACCGCGAAGCCTCGATCGGTCAGCCACGATGCGATGGAGGGGCCGGTAGTGTCCGGGCGGGTCCCACGAGCGCCGCCGGTCGAGGCCACGAGCACGACTGCCGACTTCGTCCCACCCGACGGCGGAGCGTCGGAGTCGGGGGCGGTCGGCGTCGCATCACGCTGCCAGTGTCCATGCTTACCACCGTCTTTGGTGATCAGCCGGACGCCGTTCATCGTCGCACCTGGGTCGACTGCCTTGACCATGTCGTGCAGGGTCAACCCGGCAACCGCGACGGCGGTGAGGGCTTCCATCTCGACGCCGGTTCTACCGGTCGTGCGGGCGGTGGCCTCGACCGTGATGGAGGTGTCGGTGAATCCGAAGGAGATCTTCACCGACGAGAGCGCAAGTTGATGGCACAGTGGAATCAGTTCGGACGTGCGCTTGGCGGCCGAGATACCGGCGATCCGAGCGGTCGCCAGCACATCGGCTTTCGGCATGCCGTCCGCCTGCACCAATCCGATGACCTCGGGCGTGGTGACGAACTCGCCGGCCGCCACAGCAGTTCGGGAGGTCTCCTTCTTGTGCGCCACATCGACCATGCGGGCGCGGCCCTCGTCGTCCAGGTGGGACAGGGGGTTGTGCGGTACTTCGGTGGTCACAGCGGCCATACCTCCACGGGCGATCCTGCGGCGAGTTCGGTTGTCTCTGCGGCGATGTCGATGAGTACATCGGCCCACGCCAGTGCAGCGACCAGGTGGGACCCGGGTCCGGCGACCAGTTCTACCCGGCCGTCGTCACGCAATTTCCCGCGGAGCAGTTGACGCCTTCCCGGCGGCGAGGTGATCGACTGGAACAAAGTCGCAGGGCCCGACAAGACCGGTGGCAGGCCGGCCGATCGTCGAACGATGTTGCGCGCGAACATGATGTACGACACCACGGTGCTGACGGGGTTGCCGGGGAAACTCAGGACCGGGGTGCCGTCGAACATCGTGATGCCCTGCGGTCCACCCGGTTGCATCCGAACCGATCCGAACTGTCCACCCAGCGGCGCGAGAACGTCTTTGACCACCTCGAAGTCGCCCATCGACACTCCACCGGAGGTGATGATCAGCTCTGCCGATGCGGCTGCGGAGGTGAGGATGCTTCGGAAGCGTTCCGGATCGTCGGTGCTGCGTGCGACGGTGACCACGTCGGCACCGCTCGCGCGCAGGTGCGCGGCAAGAGTGATGCCGTTCGAGTCGAAGATCTGACCGGGCGAGAGCGTCTCGCCTGCGTCGGCCAACTCTGCCCCGGTGGTCACGACGGCCACCCGAGGACGCGAACGTACGTCGACGGTGGCCAGTCCGACGGCGGCGAGAACCGAGATGTGCCGAGGCTCGAGCAGTCTGCCCGCCTCGATCAGGACCGTTCCAGCGCGTACGTCACTGCCCTGCTCCCGCACGAATTCGCCTGCGACGCGGGCTCGTCGAACGGTCACCGCACCTGTTGTGGTCACCGCGGTGTCCTCCACCGGGACGATGGCGTCCGCTCCGTCGGGAATCGGGGCGCCGGTCATGATCTTGGCCGCGCTACCCGGCGCCAGCGTCGAAGGTTCGGTGGGTCCGGCGGCGATGATCGTCGACACCGGAAGCGTCACGGGCGCAGACTGCACCGATCGAGAATCGACCGCATAACCGTCCATCTGCGAATTGCGGAACAGCGGTAGGTCGACGGGGGAGGTCACGTCGTGGAATGCCACCCGCCCCAGTGCGTCGGTCAGCGGCACTCGCTGGGCGGCTCGGGTGCCCAGATCAACGAGCAGCGACTCGATCGCTGCCGCGTGCTCCTCGACGGATACGGCGCTCACAGCGCAGGTCCGGTGATCGCGCGAGTGTGCTCAGCCGTCATGGCTGCCAATCCTAGGCACGCCGACACGACGGGCGCGTGTGGGCTGCGGCATACTGGGTAGACAAGCCGATGTGAAACATGCAGCAACAGATGGATTCGAGGTGTGAGGTGACGGTGGACAGTGTCACATCCCTCGGCATCCCACGATTCGGTGCAGCTACCTCGGGGTCGTCTTTCGGTCCGGTGGACGATCGTCCCGACGTGCCGCATCTGATCGATCGCTTCGGTCGGGTGGCACGTGATCTGCGCGTCTCGATCACCGAGAAGTGCTCGCTGCGGTGCACGTACTGCATGCCGGAGGAGGGGCTGCCGGCAATCCCCACGGCAGACCTTCTGACCGCCGCCGAGATCGCTCGGGTCGTTTCGGTTGCCGTGCGCCTGTTGGGAATACGCGACGTGCGTTTCACCGGCGGTGAGCCTCTGATGCGCCGCGATCTGGACGAGATCCTTCGCTCGTGCTCCGCTGTTGCGGATGGCGTGCCGTTGTCCATGACCACCAATGCCGTCGGTCTCGAACATCGTGCGCAGGCCCTCGCCGACGCCGGGTTGACACGCGTCAACGTGTCGTTGGACTCGGTCGATCGCGAACAGTTCGCGCGCTTGACTCGACGCGATCGTCTTCCGTCGGTGCTGGCCGGCATCCGGGCGGCCAAGAGGGCGGGCATCGGTCCGGTGAAGGTCAATGCCGTACTGATGCGAGATACCCTCTCCGGTTCCGTGGATCTGCTCAGGTGGTGTCTGGACGAGGGGGTCGCACTTCGATTCATCGAGCAGATGCCACTCGACGCCGATCACGAATGGGCCCGCAACAACATGATCGACGCCCAGACGTTGCTCGACGAGCTGTCCACTGCTTTCGATCTTCGTGAAGTGGGTCGTGCCGATCCGTCCGCTCCAGCCGAGGAATGGAGCGTGAACGGAACGGAGGCGACCGTGGGAATCATCGCGTCCGTCACGCGCTCGTTCTGCGGCGACTGCGATCGAACGAGGCTCACCGCCGAGGGGACCATCAGGTCCTGCCTGTTCAGTGACGACGAGACGGATCTTCGCGCGGCGCTGCGGGGCGGTGCCACCGATGACGAGTTGGCAGCAGTTTGGCGCGGAGCCATGTGGAACAAGTGGGCCGGGCACGGCATCGACGCCGAAGGTTTCGTGCCACCGACCCGCAGTATGGGAGCAATCGGTGGTTGAGACACAGCCCAGCACGACGGACACTCGGACGATGCAGGTGCAGGTGCGGTACTTCGCGGCCGCCGTCGATGCGTCCGGCTGCGAGTCGGAGTACCTGACTCTGGCGGCCGGTTCGACGCTGGGAGAACTGCGCGAGGCCATCCGTTCTCGGTATGGAGCCCCGATGGAACCGATCCTGCGGGTGTCGGCGTATCTGGTCGGAGACGAGTTGACCCGCGATCTGGACCGGCCCGTAGGCAGCAGGGTCGACGTACTGCCGCCCTTCGCCGGCGGCTGATCGTCACCGATCGCCGCCGACGAAGTTCGGTCAGTGGCCGTTCTTCCACCAGTCGTCGAACGGTGTCACCGGAACGGTGCGCTTGTGCCGCGTCGCGGCGAACATCTTCTCGAGTTTGTCGGCCACTTCCTCGGTGACGTCCTTGCCTTCGAGGTAGTCGTCGATCTGCTCGTAGGTGACGCCGAGCGCTTCCTCGTCGGGCAGAGCCGGTCGGTCGTCTTCCAGATCTGCGGTGGGGACTTTGCGCCACGTACTCTCGGGCGCACCGAGCTCGCGGAGCAGCGCGGCACCTTGACGCTTGGTCAAGCCGGTCAGTGGCGTCAGGTCGACCCCGCCGTCACCGAACTTGGTGAAGAATCCGGTCACCGCCTCGGCGGCGTGGTCGGTACCGACCACCACATAGCCGAGTTCTCCGGCGATTGCATACTGGGCGACCATGCGCTGGCGAGCTTTGATGTTGCCGCGCACGAAATCTCGGACCTCGCCGGTTCCCAGGGCCTCGGCGGTGGCAGCGGCCGCCGCATCGGAGGCGTCCTTGATGTTCACCGTCACCGTGCGGTCGGGATCGATGAACTTCAGCGCGATCGACGCGTCGTCCTCGTCGGCCTGCACACCGTAGGGGAGCCGCACGGCGACGAATTCGGCCTCGTGCCCGTCGGCTCGTAGTTCGGTCACTGCCTGCTGTGCGAGCTTGCCGGTGAGCGTGCTGTCCTGTCCGCCGCTGATCCCGAGTACGAAACCGGAGGCCGGTGTCGAGGCCAGGTAGTCCTTGAGGAAGTCCACACGCCTGCGGACCTCCGTCACCGGATCGATGGTCGACTGTACTGCCAGCTCACGCATGATTCCGGAGCGCAATTCCGAGTTGATGTGTCCCATCCGATCATCCTAATGACGAGTGCGGGTACGTGTTCGGGTCGAGAAGGATGCGTAGGGTCGTTCGACGTGAGCGGATCCACCGATACCTTCGTCAAGAGAGATACCCGCGCGCACCCGGACTTCTTCGCAGCCGAGGCCACGGGACTCGCGTGGCTCGGCGAGACAGGAGTGCCGGTCGTCGGTGTTCTCGATCACGGACCGACGTTCGTCGAACTCGAACGGCTGACGGCAGCGCGTCCCACCGAGATCGCGGGTCGTCGATTCGGACGTGCCCTGGCCCGGATGCACGACGGCGGGGCAGCCGGATTCGGGGCTCCGCCGAACCGCCCGGACGGCACACCGTTTTCCGGGCAGTTGTTCATCGGCTCGCGGCCCATGACCAGCACTGTTCACGCCACCTGGGGTTCGTTCTACGCCGCCGAGCGAGTACTGCCGTTTCTGCGGATCGCGGTCGATGCCGGAAACGTGACTTTGTCGGAGGCGGCGACCATCGAGGCGGCATGCGAGCGGGTGGCGGACGGCGAGTTCGACGACGGTGAAGCGCCCAGTCGGATCCACGGAGACCTGTGGAACGGCAATGTCTTCTGGAACGATGCGGGTGTCGTGCTGATCGATCCTGCGGCGCACGGCGGCCATCGCGAAACCGATCTCGCTATGGCGGCACTGTTCGGCTGCCCTCATCTGGACGCCATGGTGGACGGCTACGAGTCCGTGCACCGGTTGCGGGCGGGGTGGCGCGACCGGATCGCTCTCCACCAGTTGCACCCATTGGCCGTACATGCGGCCGGCCACGGCCGTTCGTACGGTACTGCGTTGCATTCGGCAGCACTGTCGGTCCTCGCGGCGTGACCGACAACGGCCTACCGGACGCGAGTTGCCCTGCGCACCAGATCTTCCCATCCGTCCGCCAGACGGTCCATCGTCATACCGAGGTCTCGGTACTGGTGCAGCACCAACGTGGCTTCCAAGGGCGTGAGCAGCCAGTAGGTCAGAAGTTCCAGGTCTCCCTCCACTCCGGCTGCGCGGAGCAAGGACAGAACGTGGGTGAAATTGACCATGTGCGCCGGAGCCGAATACCGAGCGTCGGCCGAGCTCTCCGCGGCGCGCAACACCTCGCCCTGAACCCTGACGAATTCCAGCCGTGCCCGACCGAACGCGACGAGGCGGTCGATGGGATCGGCACCGGGCCCGAGCGGTGGTTGGCCGAACATGAACGAGCTCTGCAGCATCTTCTCGGTGTGGTCCAACAGGGCTCGCATCAATCCGGCGCGGTTGCCGAAACGCCGGAAGACGGTGCCCTTGCCGACACCGGCCCTCGTCGCCACGGCCTCCATGGTCACGGCGTCGGCACCGAGGGTCGCCACCAGCTCCGTTGCGGCGTCCAAGAGCAGGCGGCGGTTGCGGGCAGCGTCACAGCGCTCGGTGTCTTCGCCTACTACGGGCAGCATCGGACCGGTCACCCATTCAGGGTACCTCTCCTGGGAACATAAATGGACCGCGGTCCGTTTGGATGGTATGAATTAGCACGACGATCACGTCATCCGAACTCTCGAAGGAAGATTCCATGTCAGACGCACACGTACTCGTTCTCGTCGGAAGCCTGCGCGCCGAATCGGTGAACAGGCAGATTGCCGAGACTGCAGTCACCGTCGCACCGGCCGATGCCGAGATCGTGGTCTACGACGGGCTGGGCGACGTTCCCTTCTACAACGAGGACATCGACGTCGAGGGCTCCGTGCCTGCAGCCGCCCTCGCTCTGCGCGCCGCTGCCGAGAAGGCTTCTGCGCTGCTGTTGGTCACGCCCGAATACAACGGCACCATTCCCGCCGTGTTGAAGAACGCCATCGACTGGCTCTCGCGTCCCTACGGTGCCGGGGCCATGGTGGGCAAGCCGGTTGTCGTCATCAGTGCCTCGCCGAGCGGCAACGGGGCCAAGTGGGCCCACGAGGACACGAGCAAGGCCGTCCGCATCGCCGGCGGATCCGTTCTCGACGACGTCCAGCTCACCATCGGCGGCACCATCGACAAGTTCGGGGCCGCCCACCCGCGTGAGAACGCCGAGGTGTCCGGTGAGATCGGCCATGTCGTGGCCGAGTTGGTCAAGGCGTCGAAGGAACTCGTCAGTGCGTGACCGTTTGATGGTATCGGGAATCGTTTTCATGTAGCCTGGGCTCATGAAGGTGAGAAATTCTCTGAAGTCGCTCAAGAGCAAGCCCGGTGCCCAGGTGGTTCGCCGCCACGGTGTCGTGTTCGTGATCAACAAGAAGGAGCCGCGGTTCAAGGCGCGTCAACGCTGACACTCGCGCAATCCACGTGATGGCCCCTCGGAGCAATTCCGAGGGGCCATCGTCGTGTGTGGGGCGCCGGATGCTCTAGGGGAACGTCACTGTCGATACGGATGGCGGCAGTGACGAACAACACCACGGCGTGTGACGTGCGACACGCCGAGCCGGCCGCGGTGTGCGCCGTCCGCAAGGCCGTGACCAGCGAATACCACGCATGTTGTTCGCAACATCTCGTGTTCTAGGCAGATGGGGGACACTAGGTGTAGTGTTTCACCCACCGAGAGACCACAACTCGAAGAGCCCGAACGACGTGGGTTCGAGCAGGTCGCAGTCGCCCTGAGCGGGAGATGTTCTCGGTGCCACACGCAGAGCACATCGTTGCCATCGGCGCATCCGATGGTGACAACGGAAAGAGGGACACCATGAGCATCACCGTTTACACCAAGCCCGCCTGCGTCCAGTGCAATGCCACCTACCGAGCCCTCGACAAAGCGGGTATCGAGTACTCCGTCATCGACATCTCGCAGGACCCCGAGGCGCGCGACTACGTCATGGCGCTCGGTTACCTGCAGGCTCCCGTCGTCGTCGCCGGTGACGACCACTGGTCCGGCTTCCGCCCGGATCGCATCAAGACCCTCGCGACGAACGCTGCTTGAACAGATCGAGAAGGTGAGTGAGCGGTGGCTTCACAGTCGCAGTCCGCGAACTCACTCGTCTACTTCTCCAGCGCGTCGGAGAACACGCACCGTTTCGTATCGAAGTTGGATATCCCCGCGACGCGCATCCCCCTGCGTGATCCGGAGGGTACGTTTCGCGTCGACTCTCCCTACGTTCTGATCGTGCCGACGTACGGCGGAGGAACGACGTACACCGGCCGCGACACCAACTATGTCCCCAAGCGTGTGATCAAGTTTCTCAACGACAAGCACAATCGATCGTTGATCAGAGCCGTCATCGCTGCCGGAAACACCAACTTCGGTGACTCGTTCTGCTTCGCCGGAGACGTCATTTCGCAGAAATGCGCAGTTCCATATCTCTACCGCTTCGAATTGATGGGCACCCCCGAAGACGTAGTGCGAGTCCGCGAAGGACTCGAAGACTTCTGGGAACGGGAAGTCCGTCGCGCTGCCCACACGCACTGAGCATCAACCACCACAGACCAGTAGGAGCACCGCCGTGGCACCGACCATCACCGACGCAGCACCCGCACCCGCGACCGTTCGCAGCGACGGTGACATGGACTATCACGCGCTCAACGCGATGCTCAATCTCTACGGCCCCAACGGTGAGATCCAGTTCGAGAAGGACCGCGAAGCGGCCAATCAATACTTCCTGCAGCACGTCAACCAGAACACGGTGTTCTTCCATGACCTGGACGAGAAGCTGGATTACCTGGTCGAGGAGAATTACTACGAGCCCGAGGTTCTGGACCAGTACTCACGTGAGTTCGTCAAGTTCCTGATCAACCACGCATACTCGAAGAAATTTCGCTTCCCGACCTTCCTCGGTGCGTTCAAGTACTACACCTCCTACACGCTCAAGACGTTCGACGGTAAGCGCTACCTCGAACGCTTCGAGGACCGTGTGTGCATGGTGGCCTTGACGCTGGCGGCCGGTGACGAAGCCCTGGCCACCGATCTCGTGGACGAGATCATCGCCGGCCGATTCCAGCCCGCGACACCCACCTTCCTCAACTCGGGCAAGAAGCAGCGCGGCGAGCCCGTCTCGTGCTTCCTGCTCCGCATCGAAGACAACATGGAGTCCATCGGACGATCCATCAACTCCGCGCTGCAGCTGTCCAAGCGCGGCGGCGGAGTTGCATTGCTGCTGAGCAACATTCGCGAAGCAGGTGCGCCGATCAAGCGCATCGAGAACCAGTCGTCCGGCGTCATCCCGATCATGAAGCTGCTCGAGGATTCGTTCTCGTACGCCAACCAGCTCGGGGCACGCCAGGGCGCGGGCGCGGTGTACCTGCACGCGCACCACCCCGACGTGTACAAGTTCCTCGACACCAAGCGTGAGAACGCGGACGAAAAGATCCGCATCAAGACGCTGTCCCTCGGAATCGTCATCCCGGACATCACGTTCGAGCTGGCGAAGAAGAACGAGGACATGTACCTGTTCTCGCCGTACGACGTCGAGCGCATCTACGGAGTGCCGTTCGCCGACATCAACGTCTCGGAGAAGTACTACGAGATGGTCGACGACAAGAGGATTCGCAAGACCAAGATCAAGTCGCGTGAATTCTTCCAGACCCTCGCCGAGCTGCAGTTCGAGTCCGGCTACCCGTACATCATGTACGAGGACACCGTCAATCGTGCGAACCCGGTGAAGGGCAAGATCACTCACTCCAACCTGTGCTCGGAGATTCTCCAGGTCTCGACGCCGTCGACGTTCAACGACGACCTCTCGTACAGCCATGTGGGCAAGGACATCTCGTGCAACCTGGGCTCGCTGAACATCGCCAAGACGATGGATTCGCCCGATTTCGGTAAGACCATCGCGGTGGCGATCCGTGGCCTGACAGCGGTGTCGGATCAGACCCACATCTTCTCGGTACCGTCGATCGAGCAGGGCAACAACGACTCTCACGCGATCGGCCTGGGTCAGATGAACCTGCACGGCTACCTCGCCCGCGAGCGCATCCACTACGGCTCGACCGAGGGAATCGACTTCACCAACATCTACTTCTACACGGTGTTGTTCCACGCCATCCAGGCTTCGAACCAGCTGGCCAAGGCTCGCGGCCAGTACTTCAAGGGCTTCCCGGATTCCAAGTACGCGTCGGGTGAGTTCTTCGACAAGTACACCGATCAGGTGTGGGAGCCTGCGACACCGAAGGTCGCGAAGCTGTTCGCCGACTCCGACGTCGCCATCCCGACGCAGGCCGACTGGGCCGCGCTGAAGGCATCGGTGCAGGAGTACGGAATCTACAACCAGAACCTGCAGGCCGTTCCGCCGACCGGCTCCATCTCGTACATCAACAACTCGACCTCGTCGATTCACCCGGTGGCGTCGAAGATCGAGATCCGCAAGGAAGGCAAGATCGGCCGCGTCTACTACCCGGCACCGTATCTCGACAACGACAATCTGGATTACTACCAGGACGCGTACGAGATCGGGTACGAGAAGATCATCGACACCTATGCTGCCGCAACACAACACGTGGATCAGGGCCTGTCGTTGACGCTGTTCTTCAAGGACACCGCCACCACTCGCGACATCAACCGCGCGCAGATCTACGCATGGCGCAAGGGCATCAAGACGCTGTACTACATCCGTCTGCGTCAGATGGCCCTCGAGGGCACCGAGGTCGAGGGCTGCGTTTCCTGCATGCTGTAGGGCTTCGCCGTCGTGTGGACGGGTCCAGGTCGGTCGGACACTGCGCGACACAGATGTTGTGTCATGTATTGATGTCGGACACAACGGGTAGTGTTCAAGCAAGCCAATATTCGGCAGATTCTCTCGGTAGATAGGACACATGGTGAAGCTGATCGATCGCGTTTCCGCAATCAACTGGAATCGGGTCCAGGACGACAAGGACTCCGAAGTCTGGGAGCGGCTCACCAGTAATTTCTGGCTGCCCGAGAAGGTGCCGGTGTCCAACGACATCCCGTCGTGGGCCACTCTGACCGCCGTCGAGAAGCAGCTGACGATGCGCGTGTTCACCGGACTGACACTGCTCGACACCATTCAGGGCACCGTCGGTGCAGTCAGCCTCATTCCCGACGCGATCACTCCCCACGAGGAGGCGGTGTACACCAACATCGCGTTCATGGAGTCCGTGCACGCGAAGAGCTACAGCTCCATCTTCTCCACCCTCAGCTCCACCCGCGACATCGACGATGCGTTCCGCTGGTCCGAGGAGAACGTCAACCTTCAGCGCAAGGCCGAGATCGTGCTGAACTTCTACCACGGTGACGACCCGCTCAAGCGCAAGGTGGCGTCGACGCTGCTCGAGTCGTTCCTCTTCTACTCCGGCTTCTACCTGCCGATGTACTGGTCCTCGCGGGCCAAGCTGACCAACACGGCGGACCTGATCAGGCTGATCATTCGCGACGAGGCCGTCCACGGGTACTACATCGGGTACAAGTACCAGAAGGGTCTCGAGAAGGTCAGCGAGGAGCGACGCGAGGAACTCAAGAACTACACGTTCGAGTTGCTGTTCGAGTTGTACGACAACGAGGTCGAGTACACCCAGGATCTGTACGACGAGATCGGTCTGACCGAGGACGTCAAGAAGTTCCTGCGCTACAACGCCAACAAGGCGTTGAACAACCTCGGCTACGAGGGGCTGTTCCCCAAGGACGAGACGGATGTCAATCCGGCCATTCTGTCGGCACTGTCGCCCAACGCCGACGAGAACCACGACTTCTTCTCCGGGTCGGGCTCGTCGTACGTCATCGGAAAGGCCGTCAACACCGAAGACGAGGACTGGGACTTCTAGAGACTCGTTCGCGCGTCGGGCCGCTCACTCTTTCGGTGGGCGGCCCGGCGCGCGAATGTCTTTGGCATCCTTCGGCATTCGGCCCTGGTCGCTCAATGCTCGGCGCAGTAGGAACTCGATCTGAGCGTTGGTGCTCCGGAGATCGTCGGAGGCCCAGCGGGCAAGGGCGTCGTGCACCGCTGGGTCCAGCCGAAGCAGGATTTTCTTACGCTCGACGGCCATGGCTCACTGGTACAGCGATCCGGTGTTGACGACGGGCTGGGTATCGCGATCGCTGCACAACACGACGAGCAGGTTCGACACCATCGCCGCCTTCCGCTCTTCGTCGAGTTCGACGACGTGCTTCTCTTCGAGCTTCGAGAGCGCCATCTCCACCATTCCCACCGCACCTTCGACGATCTGCTGACGCGCCGCGATGACAGCTCCGGCCTGCTGGCGTCGCAGCATGGCCTGCGCAATCTCCGGAGCATAGGCAAGACGGTTGATGCGGGTCTCGATCACCTCGACGCCGGCCGATCTCACCCGCGCGTGTACCTCCTCCGACATGGCGGCGGTGATCTCGTCGGCGTTCTCGCGCAACGACATTCGGCCTTCGGCGTCGTACGGGTAGCTACCGGCGATGTGGCGAACGGCAGATTCGGTCTGGACGGCCACGAACTCCTCGTAGTCGTCGACCTGGAACGACGCCAGGGCCGTATCGGCCACCTGCCAGACGACGATGGCAGAGATCTCGATCGGATTGCCGTCGGCGTCGTTGACCTTCGACTGGCCGGTCTCGTGATTGCGGATGCGCGTCGATATGGCTCTGCGGTACGTCAACGGGTTGGTCCAGCGTAGACCCGGGGTGCGCAGCGTTCCGCTGTACGAACTGCCGAGCAGTTGCAGAACGCGAGCTTGATTCGGTTGCACCAGAGTCAAACCCATGAGTGCCGGCAACGACAGCACGAACAGCGCGACTCCGACGGCCATGAGCGCCACCACAGAAAAGACGAGTCCGAGAACGAACGTGGCGACTCCGCCGAGGAACAACACGAGACCGACGCCGAGCATCGACCAGCCGGGTAGATCCCAGCCGGTGCGCTCGGCGATGGTGGTGGTCGGAGTACCCGTCGGCTTCTCGGCGACGGTAGTGGGTACGGACATCGGAACCTCCCTCTCGATGGTGATACTAAAGTGATATCACATTAACGACCGAGTGGGGTCGGTTCCTGGGAATTGTGTTCGGTGCGGTGGGGGAGTCAGCGACGGAACCACGCCGACGGGTCGTCGGCGACGGCTTTCGCGATCCGCAATCGTGAAGTGGCCGTGAGGTTGTCGGGTAGACCGTCGAGCTCGAACCAGGCCACGTCGAGGTTCTCGTCGTCGGCGACATGGGGAGTGCCGCCGGTGTAGCGAGCGAGGAACGTGATGTCCAGGTACTGCGCGACGTCGCCGTTGGGGTAAGTGATGGGCTCCGTCACGTCGACGCTCGTCAGGCGCACGATCGTGGCGTCCACGCCGGTCTCCTCACCGATCTCACGCAGCGCGGCGGGTGCAGGTTCCTCGCCGGGCTCGAGGATTCCCGACACCACCGCCCAGGTGTTGTTGTCTGCCCGCAGAGTCAGCAGCACGCGCCGATCGTCGTCGAGAACGACCGCGCTGACACCGGACAGCCACAGTGGGGACGTGCCGACGACGCTGCGCAGCGCCTGAACGAAGTCCGGAATGGGCATCGCGTCAGGACACGTAGGCGTTCAGAGAAGCGGACAGATCGGCCAGAACCGCCCGCGCCGCGACGACCCCGCTACCCGACCAGACCGTGTCGTTCACCGCGAACACCCGCCCGTCGGTGACCGAGCCGAGAGCGTGCCACGCGTCGCCGTCCATCACCTCGCGGCCGAAGGTCTCGCCGTCCGGGCCCGCGAATCGCACGTAGACGATGTCGCCCTCGACGGGCTCCAGGTTGCCGGGCTCGACCGAGAAAGCAGCGTCACGTTGATTCTGTGGCCGTGCAACGCCGACCTCGGCGAGCACCTGGCCGGCGAACGAGTCCCGGCCGTCGACCTCGATGGAGTCGCCATCGAATCGCACGACCGACGCCTGCGTCTGGGTTGCGTCGATCTCGCGCCCGACCCGTTCGGCATCCGCGGAAAACGACGCCAGCTGATCGAATCCTGCCTGGCCTCGACCCAAAGCGGCGGCGGACTGCAGAAAGGTGTCTTTCCATCCCTGTCCGGTTGTGGTGAACACGGTCGGAGCGATAGCCGTCAGCGAATCGTATGTATCGGATCCGAGGGAATCGGCACCCAGGATCAGGTCCGGGTCGAGGGCGGCGATCGCATCCAGGTCGGGCGCACCGACCGGGCCGACCGACGGAACCGACGCCAGGCCGGTACCCAGGTACAGAGGTTGGTCTCCGTCTCCCCGAAAGTCGGGGTCGAGCGTGGCCGCGCCGACGACGCGTTCCCAGATCCCGACCGCACAACTGGCGTCGAGGCCGGCTGCGTCGAGCACGACGATGCGCTGTGGGTCGGCCGGTATGGCACTGATTCCCTCGGCGTGTCCGACGGGGCGGGTATCGCCTTCGACTCCGGTCGGGTCGAGTGGGGCAAGTGCTGGACACAGCCCGGCGGTGTCCCGGTTGTTGCCGACCACCCCCGCTCCGGCGATGTTCGTCGTACTACGAACGATGGTGGATGCGTCGTCCTCGGTCGCGGAATCGGAGCACCCGGTCAGCGCCACAGCTGCCATCAGACAGACAGCGGCCGCCGTGCCCGTGGTGTGCGCCGCGAACCGGCGGGGGAGTCGTGGTCGAAGTGGCAACGCGGAACTTCTTTCTGCGGGTCGGGTGGTCTCACACAGTAACGGAAGTCGCCCCTCGCAGAGCACTGCCGCGCACCCTTCCCGGCCGTGGGTTCGGACGGTGTCGCGGGGTGTGTCGGCGGGCTCGTAAAGGCCGATGGCGCAGGCAGATCGCACCCCGCACCATGGCCGGCTCGAATCCAATACGACACACGGTAGGACCGGTTCGGCAAGCGTCGGTCCGACGGTCTACGATTCGAGGAGCGCACGACTAGATGACGTCGCCTCGTGGTTCGGGGTCGGACGCGCAATCAGGAGGATCTGTGACTGCCCTAGCGCCTAGGCCCGCTCCCGCGGTGGATGCTGCTCGGCCTTTCCCGCCGCGGATGGGACCGAAGGGTTCGTTCATCCACAAGGCGGTGACCACAACCGATCCCAAGGTTCTCGGGATCATGTACATCGCCACGTCGTTCGGATTCTTCCTCGTCGGTGGACTGATGGCGCTGCTGATGCGCGCCGAGTTGGCCGTACCGGGGCTGCAGTTCCTGTCCAACGAGCAGTACAACCAGTTGTTCACGATGCACGGCACCATCATGCTGCTGCTGTACGCAACGCCGATCGTGTTCGGCTTCGCCAACTACATTCTTCCGCTCCAGATCGGTGCGCCGGACGTGGCGTTCCCGCGTCTGAACGCGTTCTCCTACTGGCTGTACCTGTTCGGTGCGTTGATCACGACGGCCGGCTTCATCACCCCGGGTGGCGCGGCCGACTTCGGTTGGACGGCGTACACGCCCCTCACCTCTGCTCTGCACTCGCCCGGTGTCGGTGCCGACCTGTGGATCATGGGCCTCGCCATCGCCGGTCTGGGAACAATCCTCGGCGGCGTCAACATGATCACCACGGTGATCTGCCTGCGCGCCCCCGGTATGACGATGTTCCGGATGCCCATCTTCACCTGGAACATCCTCGTGACGTCGATTCTGATCCTGCTAGCGTTCCCGCTTCTGACCGCGGCGCTGCTCGGCCTGGCTGCCGACCGCCACCTGGGTGCGCACCTCTTCGATCCGGCAACGGGCGGCGTGCTGCTGTGGCAGCACCTGTTCTGGTTCTTCGGCCACCCCGAGGTCTACATCATCGCGTTGCCGTTCTTCGGAATCGTCTCCGAGGTGTTCCCGGTCTTCTCCCGCAAGCCGATTTTCGGTTACTCGGGTCTGATCTACGCGACGATCGCGATCGCCGCCCTGTCGATCGCCGTGTGGGCGCACCACATGTATGCCACCGGAGCAGTGCTGCTTCCGTTCTTCTCGTTCATGACGTTCCTCATCGCTGTTCCGACCGGCGTGAAGATCTTCAACTGGGTCGGCACGATGTGGCGGGGCCAGGTCACTCTGGAAACGCCCATGCTGTTCTCGATCGGCTTCCTGATCACGTTCGTGTTCGGCGGTCTGACCGGTGTGCTGTTGGCATCGCCTCCCATCGACTTCCAGGTCACCGACTCGTACTTCGTGGTCGCCCACTTCCACTACGTGGTGTTCGGCACCGTGGTGTTCGCTACGTACGCAGGCATCTACTTCTGGTTCCCGAAGATGACGGGCCGGATGATGGACGAGGCGCTGGGCAAGTGGCACTTCTGGCTGACGTTCTTCGGATTCCACGCCACGTTCCTGGTGCAGCACTGGCTGGGTAACGAAGGCATGCCGCGTCGCTACGCCGACTACCTGCCGTCCGATGGCTTTACCGAGCTGAACATCATCTCGACGATCGGTGCCTTCATCCTCGGTGCCTCGACGCTGCCGTTCGTCTGGAACGTGTTCAAGTCGTACCGCTACGGTGAGGTCGTCACCGTCGACGATCCATGGGGTTACGGAAACTCGCTGGAGTGGGCTACCTCGTGCCCGCCCCCGCGGCACAACTTCACCGAACTGCCCCGGATTCGTTCCGAACGTCCGGCGTTCGAGCTGCACTACCCGCACATGGTCGAGCGGATGCGGTCCGAAGCGCACGTCGGTCCGGGTGCTCACGGTGGCAAGACCACCGCGGTACTCGAACAGGCCCGCCGGGCTCCGATCGCGACCAGCGATCACGAAGGTTCGGGCGACCCGGATCCCCGGTAGTCCACAGCACAGCGAGAGCCCCTCCCGGCTACCGGGCGGGGCTCTTCGCTTGCGACAATTTACTCTGCGCGTCCGGTCCGTTCGGCGGCAGTCATGGGATACGAGCAGGGCACAGCAGTAATTGGGTGGACAGTGCGAAAGGGAGATTCGGTGAGATCGAACGACACTGCGGTGTTGGTAACGGTGACGGGACCCGACAAGCCAGGTGTCACATCGGTGCTGTTCGCGGCTTTGTCGCGGCACGACGTCAGCCTGCTCGATGTGGAACAGGTGGTCATTCGAAAGAGGCTGACGCTGGGAGTCTTGCTGACCTGTCCACGCGATCCCGAGGCGCTCCAGGAAGAACTGGAAGACGCGATGGCCACGGTCGGCGTCCATGTCGACGTCGAGATCGATGCGGCACAGAACGGTGGACGCACGCTGGCCACGCATGTCGTCGTCGTGCTCGGCCGCCCGGTCACTGCACGAGCGTTCAGCACCATCTCTCGCGAATTGGCCCGGCAGGGAACCAATATCGATTCCATCCGTGGCATCGCGGACTACCCGGTGACGGGCCTCGAACTGCAGGTCACCGCTACCGACACCTCGCCTGAGGCAGACCTTCAGCTACGCACCGGCCTCGCCGCGATCGCGGCGGGAATCGGCGTCGACATCGCAGTGGAACGAGCAGGTATCGCGCGAAGGTCGAAACGACTCATCGTGTTCGACGTGGACTCGACGTTGGTCCAGGGCGAGGTCATCGAGATGCTTGCCGCCCGGGCCGGGCGCGAGGACGAGGTACGTGCCGTCACCGAGGCGGCGATGCGGGGAGAGATCGACTTCGCCGAGTCGTTGGAGCAACGTGTCGCGGCGCTGGCCGGTCTCGACGCATCCGTCATCGACGACGTCGCCGATGGCTTGGAGCTGACAGCAGGGGCTCGAACGACCATCCGGACGCTTCGCCGTCTCGGTTTCGCCTGCGGTGTCGTGTCGGGTGGATTCCGCCAGGTGATCGAGGGACTCGCTCACGAACTCGAACTCGACTACGTCAAGGCGAACACCCTCGAGATCGTGGACGGGAAGTTGACCGGCCGCGTCATCGGCGACGTCGTCGACCGTGCTGCGAAGGCGACGGCGCTGCGGGAGTTCGCCGCCCAGGCCGGAGTGCCGATGGAGCAGACGGTCGCGGTCGGCGACGGTGCCAACGACATCGACATGCTCACCGCGGCCGGCCTCGGCGTTGCGTTCAACGCCAAGCCCGCACTGCGCGAGATCGCCGACACTGCGATCTCGCACCCGTACTTGGACGCCGTCCTGTTCATTCTCGGGGTTACCCGAAACGAGATCGAAGCCGCGGATGCCGTCGACGGGGGAGTCCGCCGCGTCCCGATCCCATGATCGACGCTCACGCTGCCGTCGACGACTCCGCCGATCCGGACCGCGTCGAATCGTCGACCGATACGGCTGCACCCGAGCAGTACTCGGACGCCAACACGTTCGCCTCGCGTCACGCCGAGTTGGCCCGCGGCTACGGCGGCGCGGAGGACCCCGAGGACCCGTCGGACGTGCTGGCGATGCCCATGGTGTTGCACATACCCAAGGCCGACCCGCCGGTGCGCAACGATCTACTCGAAGCCGCCGCTCGCGCTGTCGTGGCGCTCTGCCTCGACCCACGGGTCGGTGTCGACGCCTCGTGGCACGAGCCTTTCGTCGCATGGACCTCGGCTAGGATCAGGAAGGTTGCGCGCCGTGCCCGCGGCGCGCAATGGACTGCGGCGCAAGAAGTTCCGGGTGTCACGGTCGAGGTCGGGAACACTTCGGCCCGTGCTTTCGTGCCGGGCCGCGTGGGCGATCTGGACCCGCGCATCAAGCGTCTCCAGATCGGCGGCACCGACGTCCCGGCCGAAGAAGAGTCACCGCCGAGCGCCGGTCCGGTGCTGTGGATCGACGCGTCCCTGTCGATGACGGTGGGCAAAGCCGCCGCGCAGGTGGGTCATGCGTCGATGTTGCTGGCCGGTGCGATGAGCGTCGACGACTGTCGAGCCTGGGCCGATACCGGTTTCGCCTGTTCGGTTCGCTCGGCGGATCCGGAGCAGTGGGCGCACGCGCTGGACGAGGTCCGCGCGGGTCGCGCCGTCGCAGTTCGAGATGCTGGATTCACCGAAGTGGCTCCCGGTTCGACGACTGTGATCGCTGTCCGGACGTAACGTAGCATCGGTCGGGGGTCCACTGTCGCGCAACTGGCTATCGAACGAGGTATCCAGTGGCCGGACACTGAAGCCATGTCTTTCTCACCGCTACGCGTCGCCGGCCGTCGTCTCCCGTCTCGCCTGACGGCGCTCTACGTCGGCCTGTGGCTGTACGGCGCGTCCATGTCGCTGATGATCGCCGGTGGACTCGGAGTCAACCCCTGGGATGTGTTCCACCAAGGTCTGTCGCGGCACCTGTCGCTCAGCTTCGGAACCATCACTGCGATCACCGGCGTCGCGGTGTTGCTGATGTGGATACCGCTCCGGCAGCGTCCGGGTTTGGGGACCGTGAGCAACGTGATCGTCATTGCTGTTGCCGTGGATACGACGTCGGCGATCCTGCCCCATCTGGACGGGCCGATTGTTCGGACACTGGCGATGGTGTCCGGCATCGTCGTCAATGCCTTCGCCACGGCGCTCTACATCGGTGCGGGAATGGGCCCGGGCCCCCGAGACGGTTTGATGACCGGGTTGGTGGCGCGCACCGGATGGTCGATTCGCCTCACACGCACGGGAATCGAACTGACAGTTGTACTCACCGGTTGGCTGCTCGGCGGAACTCTCGGTGTGGGTACGGTGCTCTACGCGCTCGGGGTAGGACCGCTCGTGCAGCTGTTCATGACTCACCTACCGGCGCTGCGGAACACGAGCACCGTCGAGCCGGTCACCGAAATCTTCGAACCTGCTTCCCGCGCAGTGGTATCGGATGGGACGCCGTCCACGCGAGAGGAATCGAGGACGGGCACGAATCGTGACGACGACCAGCTGGGGCAGGCCAGCGTGATCTCGGCCGGGCCGCCGGAATGCAAGATCAGCAAAGAACTCGCGTCGTCCACCTGCCCACCGTCGGACGCGTAGGAACGCACGTCGGACCCGTCGACCCAGGCGGAGATCGTGCGTACCGAATCGTCGTTCCATCTCTCGTGATCGAATTCGATTCCGGCGGAATCGAACCAGACGAGGTCAGGTCGACCGGTCGGCGTCGCCCGGCCGGTGAAGAATTCCTGCTGACGCAGTGTCGGGGCGCTGGCACGTACCCGCAGCAAGCGCGCGACGAAGCGAATCATGTTCTGGTCTGCGCTGTCCCAGTCGACGGCCCAGGCGTCGGATGCCGGTGCATCGTGAGATACGCAGTAGGCGTTGTTGTTTCCACCCTGGCTGTGGCCGAGTTCGTCACCTGCGAGCAGCATCGGTGTTCCGGTCGACAACGCCAGGGTGGCAAGCAGGGCACGAACGTGTCGTCCACGGTCCTGGAGGACGGAGGGATCGTCGGACGGTCCCTCGACGCCGTAGTTGACCGACGAGTTGTTGTCGGTGCCGTCTCTGTTCTGTTCGCCGTTGGCTTCGTTGTGCTTTCGTTCGTAGGAGACCAGATCGCGTGCGGTGAATCCGTCGTGCGCGGTGACGAAGTTGATCGACGCCCACGGCAGTCGACCGCTGCCGGCAAAGAGGTCCTCGGAACCGGCCAGGCGGGAAGCCAGTTCGCGCACTCCGTGATGGCCGGCCCAGAAGCCTCGCACGGTATCTCGGTAGCGGTCGTTCCACTCGGACCACATGACCCCGAAGTTGCCCACTTGATATCCGGCACCGGTCGCATCCCAGGGCTCGGCGATCAACCTGACGGCCGACAGCACCGGATCGGTACCGATCGCCGTCAACAACGGTGCACGAGAATCGAATCGCCAACCGCCCGGCCGGCCGAGCGTACTGGCCAGGTCGAATCGGAACCCGTCCACGCCCATGTCCTCCACCCAATAGCGGAGGCTGTCGCAGACCATGCGGACCACAGCGGGAGACGCCGAATCGAGTGTGTTGCCGCAACCGGTCAGATCGACGTCCGATCCGCGGCCGTCGAGCAGGTAGTACCCCGGCGCGTCGAGCCCCCGCCAACTGATCGACGGGCCGTCGACCCCGGATTCGCACGTGTGGTTGTAGACCACGTCGAGGATCACCTCGATTCCTGCGCTGTGCAACGCGTCGACCATCGTCCGGAACTCGTCCACTTCGTTGCCGCGTACGGCGGCGAAACGCGGATCGGGAGCGAAATACGCGCCGGTGGAATAACCCCAATGGTTTCGCATCCCCCGAGCGCGCACGCCGGGTTCGGTGAACGTGGCGTGCACCGGCAGCAATTCGACCGACGTGATGCCCGTTCGAGCCAGGTGCTCGAGTACGGCCGGTTGCGCGAGCCCGAGGTAGGTGCCGCGAAGGTGTTCGGCTACACCGTTGTGCCGCGCGGTGAACGAACCGACGTGCAGTTCGTAGAGCACGGTTCTGTCCCAGGGGACCGACGGCCGCGCCGGTCGGTTGCCGTTGTTCGACGGTCCGCGGACGACGCCGAGCGGAAGGTGGCCGAGGGAATCGCGACTGCTGGGGGCCCCGAACGCGTCGTCCTCGTAGGCCAACAGCGCCGCGGGATCCCCGAAGTCACCGGAAACCTGGCGGGCGGACGGATCGAGCAGGATCTTGGCCCCGTTGAACCGTCGGCCAGAGTGGGGATCCCAGGTGCCGTGGGCACGAAAGCCGTACCGCACGCCTGGCCCGACGTCGGGGACGAAGGCGTGCCTGATGCCGAAGGTCCGCGTGCTCAGTTCGACGCGACGTTCGCCTCCGTCCGGGTCGATCAGACAGACCTCGACGCCGTCTGCGCCGGGAGCGTGGACTGCGAATTGCGTACCAGTGAGATGCACGGTGGCACCCAGCGGGAACGGCTGCCCGGGCGGATTCACGCGGGCGGCCCCGTCGACGGGACGGCTGAAGGTGCGAGGTACATCGTCAATGGGCGACACGCGTGCACATCCTGCCGTGTCTGCGCGGGGAGTGTGCGGGAGGATAGGAGCCGTGTCTGAACCGGATCCCGACCTGCTCGTAGATTTCACCGATGTCGTAGTCCGCCGAGGTGGCGTGACGTTGGTGGGTCCCGTCACCTGGAAGGTGGAACTGGACGAACGGTGGGTCGTACTCGGGCCCAACGGTGCAGGAAAGACGTCGCTGCTGCGTATCGCTGCCGCCGAGATCCATCCCACGTCCGGTGTCGCTCACGTGCTCGGTGAGGTGATGGGTAGAACCGATGTCTCGGAACTGCGTCCTCGAATCGGCCTGTCGTCGTCCTCGTTGGCGCACCGAATTCCTGCCGACGAACTCGTCTCCGACCTGGTCGTATCCGCCGGCTACTCCGTGCTGGGACGTTGGCGGGAGAAGTACGACGCGATCGACACCGAACGGGCCGTCGAGATGCTCGAGAGCCTCGGGGCCGAACATCTCGCGACGCGGACCTACGGCACCCTGTCGGAGGGTGAGCGCAAGCGAGTGCTGATCGCCCGTGCCCTGATGACCGATCCCGAACTGCTGTTGCTGGACGAGCCCGCCGCGGGCCTCGATCTCGGCGGCCGCGAGGAACTGGTAGCCCGGTTGGCCGATCTGGCTGCCGACCCCGATGCTCCCGCGACCGTGCTGATCACCCACCACGTGGAAGAAATCCCGCCCGGCTTCAGCCACGCACTGCTGCTCAAGGAAGGCGGCGTGGTCGCTCAGGGCCTGGTCGACGACGTGATCACCGCAGAGAACCTGACCGAGGCATTCAGTCAGTCGATCACCCTCGATCGCGTCGACGGTCGCTACTTCGCGCGCCGGACGCGCGCTGCCGGAGCGCACCGCCGCTAGAGCGGACCGCATGGCTGGGTCGCACCGGCTCGGCGGTACGTTGCGGAGATGAGTTCGAGCACCGACGCCGATCCGGTTCCCGCACGTGACGCGTCGACCGTCATCCTGATCCGTGACGCCCGATCACGACCCGGCATAGAGGTGTTCCTTCTCGAACGCGTCGGCGGGATGGCGTTCGCGGGCGGCATGACGGTGTTTCCCGGTGGCGGCGTGGATCCGTCGGATGCGGCTGCGGACATCGAGTGGGCAGGTCCGCCGCCGTCGTGGTGGGCCGACCGGTTCGGCACGGACGAGGGGAAGGCGCAGGCGCTGGTGTGCGCAGCGGCGCGCGAGACGTTCGAGGAGTGCGGCGTGTTGTTGGCCGGTCCGACGGCGGATTCGGTCGTCGCGGACACCGCCCGGTTCGCCGCAGAACGCGGTCGCCTGGAGCGCCGGGAGCTGTCGTTCGCCCAATTTCTCACCGACCACGATCTCGTTCTGCGGGCAGATCTGCTGCGGCCGTGGTCGCATTGGATCACCCCGATCGGTGAAGCCCGTCGGTACGACACGAGGTTCTTCGTTGCCGTACTCCCGGACGGCCAGAACGCGGACGGTGAGACCAGCGAGGCGGCGTCGGTGAGCTGGCGTTCGGCCGAGGATGCGTTGGCGGACTGGCGTTCGGGTACGACCGTCCTTCTGCCACCGACGTGGAGTCAGCTCGATGCGCTGAGCCGATTCGACACGGTGACCGACGTTCTCGATCACGAGCAGACGATCGCGGCCGTCCTGCCCGTTCTGACCCGGGAGAACGGCACCGTCCGAGTGGAGTTCGACGGCGAGGACGCGTACTACGCGGGATCGGTCCATCCCTGGTCGGATCGCTGAACTCGGGCGCGGTAGCCTTCGGCCATGGCTGAGTTCGTGACTCTCGAAGTATCCGACGGTATCGGCACCATTCGCTTGGATCGCCCACCGATGAACGCGCTCAATCGTCAGGTGCAGGAGGAGATCCGGGCTGCGGCGCGTGAAGCCACTGTGAACTCCGACGTCAGAGCGGTCATCGTCTACGGCGGCGAGAAGGTGTTCGCGGCCGGTGCCGACATCAAGGAAATGGCGGCAATGTCCGTCGTCGAGATGACCGATACCGCGGCGGAGCTGCAGTCCGCCCTCGGCTCGCTCAGCACGATTCCCAAACCGGTCGTGGCCGCGGTGACCGGATACGCACTGGGCGGTGGACTCGAGGTCGCGCTGGGAGCCGACCGACGCATCGCCGGAGACAATGCCAAGCTCGGCGTTCCCGAGGTGCTGCTCGGAGTCATTCCCGGGGGCGGCGGCACCCAGCGCCTGGCCCGTCTGATCGGGCCCAGTCGCGCCAAGGACATGGTCTTCACCGGCCGTTTCGTCGGAGCCGAGGAGGCCCTGCGCATCGGTTTGGTGGACGAGGTGGTTGCGCCGGACGAGGTGTACAACGCCGCGCGCGCATGGGCGGGGCAGTTCACGACCGGGGCGTCACGCGCTCTGGCTGCGGCCAAGGCGTCCATAGATCAGGGGTTGGACGTCGACCTGACCAGCGGACTGCGCGTCGAGGCACAGCAGTTCGCAGCCCTGTTCGCCACCGAGGACCGGACCATCGGGATGGAATCCTTCATCGCGAACGGACCGGGAAAGGCCGCTTTCACCGGGCGTTGAGCACCGAGGTCGGTGGACGAACTTGTTCCATGGCTACCGGATAGTAGGCTCGCCTCATGACTGCAAGCCCCCACGACGGTGCGAATCGACCTACTGCTTCTGTGACGCCTCTCGTCTCGGCCGAGGCGCGAGACCGCGAGGTCGATCCGGCACCGAATCCGCACGCCACGGCCGAGCAGGTCGAGGCAGCGCGGTCGGACACCAAACTGGCGCAGGTGCTCTACCACGACTGGGAAGCCGAGACCTACGACGACAAATGGTCGATCTCCTACGACGAGCGCTGCATCGATTACGCCCGGGGTAGGTTCGATCAGGCGGTGTCCGGTGACGAGTCGGCTCGATCGGCTCTGCCGTACGGGCGTGCGCTCGAATTGGGTTGTGGCACAGGATTCTTCTTGCTCAACCTGATGCAGGCCGGGATAGCCGACAAGGGGTCGGTCACCGACCTGTCACCCGGAATGGTCAAGGTTGCGCTGCGCAACGCCGAGCACCTCGGTCTCGATGTGGACGGGCGTGTGGCCGACGCAGAAACGATTCCGTACGACGACGACACCTTCGATCTGGTGGTCGGCCACGCCGTCCTTCACCACATCCCGGACGTCGAGCAGTCTCTTCGAGAAGTTCTGCGCGTTCTCAAGCCCGGTGGACGCTTCGTCTTCGCCGGCGAGCCGACCACCGTGGGCAACTTCTACGCTCGCTGGCTCGGCCGTATCACCTGGGAGGCGACCACTCGCGCCACCAAGCTGCCGTTCCTGGCGGACTGGCGCAAACCGCAGGAAGAGCTCGACGAGTCCTCGCGAGCTGCGGCACTCGAGGCCGTCGTCGACCTGCACACGTTCGATCCGACCGACCTCGAGAACATTGCGTTGTCGGCAGGTGCCGAGGCAGTGCAGGCCAACACCGAGGAGTTCGCTGCCGCTCTGCTCGGGTGGCCGGTGCGCACGTTCGAGGCTGCCGTTCCGGCAGGCAAGCTCGGCTGGAACTGGGCCAAGTTCGCGTTCAACGGGTGGAAGACGCTGAGCTGGGTCGACGAGAAGGTCTTGCAGCACGTGGTACCGCGAGGCATGTTCTACAACGTGATGATCACCGGAACCAAGCCCGCGCCCCGCGCTTGATTCGTTCCACCGCAGTCGGCCGTGCGGCCGACGCCGCATCGATCGGTCCCAACCGTGGGCTATGACTTCACCGGCACCGACCTCGACTTCCTGCGAAGCGAGGCCGGTGCCGAGGCAGTCGGTGCAGTCGACCGACTGGACCTCGACGCGCGAACTTCTCTGCGCGATATCGCCTCGGTACGTGCCCGCTACCCCGAGCACGTTGCGGCCCTCGTCGAGACGGTGACGGTGCGGCGGAAGGCGCGAGCGAAGCTGCTGGGGTCCGACGGCTGGCTCGTCACTGACGAAGCGGTACAGCAGGCGACGCCGACGATCGTCGCCCGCAGGCGCGCAGACCGCCTGGCCGGACGGCGGGTGCACGATGTCACCTGTTCCATCGGCAGCGAGCTGGCGGCGCTGGTGGACACGGCCGAACTCGCGGTGGGAAGCGACTTGGACCCGATTCGGGTGCGCATGGCTGCCCACAACGTGCCGTCCGCGACGGTACTGCGCGCCGACGCACTGACCCCGACGACACGGGGAACTGTGATCGTGGCCGATCCCGGACGACGCGTCGGTGGTCGCCGACGGCACGATCCCGCGGCGCTCGAGCCTCCGTTGCCGGATCTTCTGGATGCGTATCGAGGGCGAGACCTGGTCGTCAAATGCGCCCCCGGGCTCGATTTCGACGCCCTCGATTGGCCCGGTGAGATCGAGGTGGTCTCCCTCGACGGGGGAGTACGCGAGGCGTGCCTGTGGTCGGAAGGTCTCGGCGACAGCGGAATTCGGCGTCGTGCCGCGGTCCTGCGATCCGACGGCAGTGCGCTCGAGATCACCGACGCCGAGTCGGACGAGATTCCCGTTCGGCCGCCCGGTGAGTACATCGTGGATCCGGACGGTGCGGTCGTGCGCGCCGGACTGGTGCGCCACTACGGTGCCAAATTCGATCTCTGGCAATTGGATCCGAGGATCGCGTACCTGACGGGCGACGCCGTTCCCGTCGGAGTGCGTGGTTTCCGAATCCTCGAACAGTCGAAGTTCTCGGAGAAAGTGCTTCGGCAGCAACTGAATCGACTGGGGTGCGGCGCGGTGGAGATCCTGGTGCGCGGAGTCGACGTGGATCCAGCGCTGCTCAGGCCCAAACTCAAGCTGCGGGGCCGGGTCTCGCTGTCGGTCGTCATCACTCGCATCGAGCGCTCTGCCGTGGCGTTCGTCTGCGAGCCGGGCGCGGTCCGTCAGCCGGTGTAGGTGAAGATCTCACCCAGGTAGCTCGCTGTGACGACCTGCCCGTCGGGACCGACGGACGTGCCGACGGTGGTGCCGACGACGTCGGGCAGGGGTTGCGAATCGATGCTGTCGCCCGTTGCCGCGTCGAACGTGAGCAGAGCCAGCCCGTCGCCGTCGCGAACGACGGTGTGTCCGCGCCCGTCAGCGGATTGTGCTGCTGCTCCGGCCTGTTCGACATCGTCGCGAACCCACACGCGCTCGGCCGAGTCGCCGTTGTCTCGAAGTCCCATCAGGGTGCCGTCGCCGCCGGCCGGGACGATGGTGCCGTCCGAGGCAATCGATGGACTGCCTCCGATTCCGAGTCCCGTGCCCTCGGTCCACTTCTGTTTTCCGTCCGCGGTGTCGAATGCGGTCAGTCGCCCGTCGACGTCGGCGATGTAGACCGTCGATCCGTCCTCGGAGAGCACCGGGGACGATGCGACGCCTGCAGGAAGGAGATCGGAAGACCACCGTTCGACGAGTCCAGGTGCGCCGTCGCGGGAGTATTGCAGCGAGACGAGTTGCGGCGCAATCGAACCCGGTCGCCACAGGGTCAGGTAGATGGCGTCGCTGTCGCGGTCCACCGCAGGCGCGGCGGGCACAGCGCATTCGGATTCGCCCGAACTGCACTGGGCGAGTCCGGTGTCCATCGGCTCGAAGTCCGCGTCGGGGTCGGTCAAGAAGTCCGGGGCCGGAACGAGATCGAGAATGGGTACTCGCAGTTGGCCGTTCTGTGAATCGAGGACACTGACCTGACCCACCTGGGTGATCGACAGCACGCTGCCGTCGCCCAAGAACTGCGCGGATTTCGGAACACCGTATACCGGTGTACGCCAACGTAATTGCCCATGATCGTTGTACGAATTCAGCCCGCCTTCGTCGCCGATGTAGACATTGATCGCAGAATCGACGGTGGGGGTGGCGGTCACCACGGCAGGGCCGATCCGGTTGCACCAGCGCTTGCGGGCGGACTCGATCTCGAACGAGAACAGGTTGCAGCCCGATTCGGTTGCGGCAGTGACGAACATCTGACCGGTCGAGCCGATCGACACCGGTGACGTCACGGTGCCGCCGGTGGGTCGAGTCCAGTTCAGCGTCAGCGGAGCACCGACCGATACGTCCGTCGAGCCACTGTTGCGGAGGTTCGCGTGCGCCGCGGGCCAGGAGTCGGGCGAGAGCGGTTCGATGGCAGCAGGTTCCGTGCTGCACCCGGCAATGGTCAACAGGACCGTCGCCGCCACTGCAGTCAGACCCTTGCCTGCTCCGGACGTCGAACCGGCACCGAACCCGACACGCATTCGAGCACTCCCCATGATGTCCGTTGTGCCCTTTCGATCGGCGGTCGCTCGGCCTGCTGCGCCGATGCCCGGGCACCGGTCGAGAGACAACACTAGCCCGCTGACGGGTGCCGGCAGAGAGCGGGCGAGCGAGAAACTAGGGTGAACGTCCATGACGAGTATGTGGAACGCGCCGCTGCGAACACGCTGGCGCGGGTCGAGACGACGCGACAGCGAGCAGGCGCGGTTTCTCACGCGGGCGTCCCTCGACTGGGTGCTCGCCAACAAGGCGTACACCCCCTGGTATCTGGTTCGGTACTACCGTCTGGCCAAGTTCAAGCTCGCGAACCCGCACGTGATCCTGCGGGGCATGGTCTTCCTCGGCAAGAACGTCGAAATTCACGCCACACCCGAACTGTCTCGCCTCGAGATCGGCCGGTGGGTCCACATCGGCGACGGCAATGCCATCCGGTGCCACGAGGGTTCGCTCCGTATCGGAGACAAAGTGGTGTTCGGCAAGGACAACGTCGTCAACACCTACCTCGACATCGAGATCGGCGCGTCGACGCTCGTGGCCGATTGGTGCTACATCTGCGACTTCGACCACCGGATGGACGACGTGAACATGCCCATCAAGGACCAGGGAATCGTCAAGGGCCCGGTACGAATCGGACCCGACACCTGGATCGCCGCCAAGGTGACGATCCTGCGGGAAACCAGAATCGGGCGAGGCTGCGTCCTCGGTGCCCATGCCGTCGTCAAGGGTGAGATTCCGGATTACAGCATCGCCGTCGGTGCCCCGGCCAAAGTCGTCCGCAATCGCAAGACGGCCTGGGAGGCCGGCGCAGCCGAGCGAGCGAAGTACATCGCGGCACTCGAGGACATTGCGCGCAAGAAGGCTCTCGGTCAGGCCGAGGCGGCGCGGGAGAGCTGAGACCCATGTGAGTGGAACCTCGTAGTGGACTACGAGGTTCCACTCACATGGGGTCAGCTGCGATCGGGCAGGGCGCGTTCGACGATGTGCGGGCGACCCAGCGGATGGCGAACCTTGCGCTTGGCTTCGAGGTACACCCGAGCCGTCGACTCCGCGACGTGCTTCCAGTCGAAGTCGACGGTGAGACGTTCCCGAGCGGCGACGGCTCTCTCCTGCGCCGCATCGGCGTTGTCCAGCACCCTCCGCACCGCCGCCGTCAGGCCCGCCACATCACCCGGAGGGAAGGACAGCCCGGTGACGCCGTCGACGATCGCCTCACCGAGTCCGCCGGCCGTCGATGCCACCAACGGAATGCCCGCGGCCGCGGCCTCGAGGGCGATGATGCCGAAGGGTTCGTACCGGCTGGGCAGGACGATGGCGTCGGCACCGTGCAGCCATCCGAGCAGATCGGGGTGGTCCAGGTTGCCGAGAAACGACACCGACCTGGCGACGCGGTGGGTGCGTGCCAGACCCGCCAGCCACCCGAACTGAGTGCCTTCGCCGGCGATGTGCAGCGTGGTGCCGGGGTGGCTTCGTCTGATGCGTGGCAGAGCGGCAATGGCGTCCTGGATGCCCTTCTCGTATTCCAGACGACCGACGAAGAGCAATTTCGCGGGCTCGGAGCGGGGCTGACGGCGTCGAAAACTCCACGCGGATCCGTCGATGCCGTTGCGAATGACCGAGACCGCCGACTCGGCGACGTCGAACAGGGCCGTGACTTCGTCCTTCATCGACGCCGAGCACGCGATGATCGCGTCGGAATCGTTCGCGAGCCACCATTCGATCGAATGGACCTGGCGGTTGACGGTGCCCGAGATCCAGCCGCTGTGGCGTCCGGCCTCGGTGGCATGGATGGTCGAGACCAGCGGCACGTCGTAGAACTCGGCCAGAGCGATGGCCGGGTGCGCGACCAGCCAGTCGTGGGCGTGGACGACATCGGGCTGCCAGCCGTCGCCGAGGCCGGGTTTACCGAGTGCGACCCCTGCCCGCACCATGGCGTGCCCCATCGCCAGAGTCCACGCGAGCATGTCCTCTCCGAACACGAAGTGCGCCGGATCCTCGGCGACGGCGACCACTAGCACGCCGTCCTCGATGTGATGGGACGTGGGATGGGTGGACGCGTCGGTGCCGGTCGGTCGACGCGAGAGGACGACGACCTCGTGCCCGCAGCGCACCAGCTCGGTCGCCAGGTGATGAACGTGGCGACCCAGCCCGCCGACCACCACGGGTGGGTACTCCCACGACACCATCAGAACTCTCATCTACGCCCCCCTGGGCCTTCTCGGCGTGCACCGGGCAGTCTGCGTGCATCCAGCGCCGCGAACAGTCCGTCGGCCTGATTCCATTGCCGCGCCAATTCTTCGGCTCGGGCCGGGTGCTGCTGCGCCGCAGCGATTTCACGTAGCGCATGGGCGTGGACGTGAGCTCGCTCTCGGGCGTATCCGGCCGCGGAGTCCTTGCTGACCATGAACGCCCAGTCGCTGGCCACGGCCATGAGTGTCTCACGCAGAATCTGATCGTCGACTCGATTGCGCAGTTCGGGGCCACCAGCCCGGCTTCGGGCTGCACGGGAGGCGTCGACGGCATCGAGCGCGGTCCGGGACACCTCGGCGTTGAGTGTCACGAGGTCGGCGACGTCGTCGCCTGCCCACACGCGCCAGTCCTTGCCCGATCCCCAGGAAGAATCCTGCAGTTCGAGTGGGGCTCCGACATATCCCTGTTCTCGGGCGTCGTTCAACGTTCCAACGGTGACGCCCGCGGCGGGCAGTGCGCGCATCAACTTTTCGAGCCACTGTGGCCCCTCGTGCCACCAGTGCCCGAACAGTTCGGTGTCGAACGCGGCCACCACCACGGCATCGCGGCCGATCCGCTCGGATTCGGAGATCAAGCGCCGACGCACCACGTCGACGAAGTCGGCGACGTGACGGTCCACTGCTGCCGCGGCACGCGCGGGTTCGTAGGGAGCCTTGTCGTTCGAGTCGACGGTACGGCCGGTGACCCGGGCCGGTTTGAGTCCGGTCGCGTGGTCGTAGGTATGAAAATCTCGGTAGGCACCGTGGCCCGGGTAGCCGGACTTCGGTGACCAGACGCGGTAGCTGACCGGGAGATCGCGCCCGAACGCGACAACGTCCGAATCCCACACCGGCCGGCCGAGGGAGGTGTCGCCCCGCATGGCGGGGCCGTCGACCATGAAGTGCGAGACGCCTGCGGCCGCGTATTCGGTTTCCATACCGGGGGTGAATCCGCATTCCGGTGCCCAGATACCGCGGGGGGTGGTGCCCCATCGGGCGGCGGCGTCGCGTAGGCCCTCACTCAGGGAGAACCGCCGCAGTCTGTCGTCGAGCAACGGTTGGAACGGGTGCGCGAGCGGCCCACCCAGCAGTTCGACGATGCCCGTGTCGATCAGCGGACGAAGTACTGCCGAGCCGCCGTGTCGCCATCGCGTCTCGAAGCGGTCCAGAGCTGCGGCGGATGCCCTGTGTTCGCGTATCGAGAGCGCGGGGTCGGTTGCTTCGTGCGCGCGTAGCTGCCAGTTTCCGAGCCAATGGTGCATGCCGGCCAGGCAGTGCGGATCGTCGAGCTGGGCCGCGAGAACCGGAGTGACGCCGAGCGAGAGGACGTCGGTGTAACCGTCGTCGGCCAGTCGTTCCAGCGCCGCGGTCAGCGGGAGATAGCAGTCGGCCCAGGACTGATACAGCCATTCTTCGCCGACGGGCCACCTGCCGTGATTGGCCAACCAAGGCAGGTGCGAGTGCAGCACGAGGGAGAACATGCCCGGCACGGTGGCACCGGATGTCACCCGATCACCGCAGCCGAGTTCTTTCGGGCGACGGCGACCAGGTCGAGACTGTCGTCGATACGGTCGGCCACGATGTCGAAATCGGCGATGGTGATCGCGGCGACGTCCTCGGCGAGTTCGGCGGGCCAGGGTTCACCGGCGAGTGCTCGTTCGATCTGCGCGTCGATGAAGGATCCGCCGTGTTTGGCGTCGAGGGCGGCCAGCGTGCTGCCGTGCCGGACTCCGGTGAGTTCGGTGACCTCGAGGCGGGCGGCGACGAGCAACTCGGTCAGTTCTGCCGCGTCGAGTTCGCGGGTGTGGAAGGGGTTGAGGGGAGTGTCGCGTCCGGGCGAGAAGGTGATGCGGTTCGGTGTGCTGATCAACAGCGTGCCGCCGGGCTCGAGGACGCGGTGCACTTCGGCCAGGAACGCGCCTTGGTCCCAGAGGTGTTCGATGACCTGGAAGTTGACGACGACACCGACCGAGGAATCCGCGAACGGAAGGCGGTCGAGATTGCCGCGCACCATCGTCACCGCGGGGTAGCGCGCGTGGACGTGAGCCGCGGCCGAGACGTCGTAGTCGAGGCCGACGACGAGGGACGCGACCTCGGCAATCATGTTGGCTCCGTAGCCTTCTCCCGATCCGGCTTCGAGTACCGTGCGGTCGCGGCACCGCTCTGCGAGGGCGCGGTAGACCACCTCGTGACGGCGGAACCAGTAGTTCTCCTCGGCGATGTCGGGCACTGTTCGCTCGCCGGTGAGGGGGAGTGGTTCCGGTGCCGGTGTCCGAGCCGATGAATCGTTCACCGACGGAAGGTTAGTGCCTGCGGCGATGAGGTAAGCCAACGTGGTCTCCCTAACAGTCGGGGTGCAGATGTATGGTCGATCGGGCAGGGAGGTAAGTTACCCACCAGTAACTACGGTGGGGTAACCTCGTAGCGGAACGTAGAACTGCACCAACCGTTCGACTTGCAGCAACCGTTAGAACACTCACGATCAGCAGAACATGACCAGGAGGTCGACGCAGACCCATGACGAACATCGTTGTTTTGATCAAGCAGGTTCCAGACACATGGTCCGAGCGCAAGCTCAGCGACGGTGACTACACCCTCGATCGCGAGGCTGCGGACGCCGTCCTCGACGAGATCAACGAGCGGGCCGTCGAAGAAGCCCTGCTCATCAAGGAAGCTCAGGGCGGTGAAGTCAAGGTTCTGTCCGCAGGCCCCGATCGCGCCACCGACGCGATCCGCAAGGCCCTGTCGATGGGCGCGGACAGCGCGGTACACCTCAACGACCCGAGCCTGCACGGCTCCGACGCCATCCAGACCGGGTACGCCCTGGCTGCGGCATTGGGCAACGTCGCGTTCGAGAACGACGAGCCTGCCGATCTCATCATCGCGGGCAACGAGGCCACCGACGGCCGTACCGGCGCAGTTCCGGCGATCATCGCCGAGTACCTGCAGATCCCGGCCCTGACGCAGCTGCGCAAGCTGTCCGTCGCAGACGGCAAGGTCACCGGCGAGCGCGAGACCGACGAGGGCATCTTCGGACTCGAAGCCACGCTGCCCGCCATCGTGAGCGTCACCGAGAAGATCAACGAGCCTCGCTTCCCGTCGTTCAAGGGAATCATGGCCGCCAAGAAGAAGACGGTGCAGACGATCACCCTGGCCGACATCGGTGTCGAGGACGGCATCGTCGGTGTCGACAACGCCGGAACGACGGTCACCTCGTCCACCCCCAAGCCTCCCAAGACTGCCGGCGAGCGGCTCACCGACGAGGGCGACGGCGGCGACAAGATCGCCACCTACCTCGTAGGCCAGAAGATCATCTGATCCCGCCCCACCGAGCAATCGAAGACCAACGAGGAGCAAGTCATGGCAGAAGTACTCGTGCTCGTGGAGCACGTCGAAGGAACACTGAAGAAGGTCAGCTCCGAGCTGATCACCGCGGCCCGCGCACTGGGTGAGCCGTCCGCGGTCGTCACCGGCCCCGTCGGTACCGCCGACAAGGTCGCCGACGCACTCACCGAAGCCGGTGCCGAGAAGATCTACGTCGCCGAGTCCGACGACGTCGACGGCTACCTGGTCACGCCGAAGGTCGACATCCTGTCGTCCCTCGCGGAATCGGTCTCGCCTGCGGCGATCATCACCGCAGCGACGATCGAGGGCAAGGAAGTTGCCGGCCGCCTCGCCGCCCGTCTGGGCTCGGGCTACCACAACGACGTCGTCGCGATCAACGGCGACGGCAGTGCCGTCTACTCCATCTTCGGTGGTGCGTTCACCGTCGAGGCCAAGGCCAACGGCGACGTCCCCGTTCTCTCGCTGCGCCCCGGCGCAGTGGAGGCAGAGCCGAAGGCCGGAGCGGGAACCCGCGAAACCGTCGAGGTCCCGGCGCAGGAAGAGGGCACCGTCAAGGTCACCTCGCGTGACCCGATCGTCGGCGGCGACCGTCCGGAACTGACCGAAGCAACGGTCGTCGTCTCCGGTGGTCGTGGCGTCGGCAGCGCCGACAAGTTCACCGTCGTCGAGGATCTGGCAGATTCGCTGGGTGCCGCAGTGGGTGCCTCGCGTGCCGCCGTGGACTCCGGTTACTACCCGGGCCAGTTCCAGGTGGGCCAGACGGGCAAGACCGTCTCCCCGCAGCTGTACGTTGCACTCGGCATTTCCGGAGCCATCCAGCACCGTGCCGGCATGCAGACCTCGAAGACCATCGTCGCGGTGAACAAGGACGAGGAAGCACCCATCTTCGAGATCGCCGACTACGGCATCGTCGGTGACCTGTTCAACGTCGCGCCTCAGCTGACCGAGGCCGTCAAGAAGCACAAGGGATAGCCTCTCGGCGAAAATATCTGCTCGACGGGCCCTCATCGCGATTGCGGTGGGGGCCCGTCGCGTTTCGACGGGCGCAATCGTGTTCATGCAAACTCTTCCGACACTTCTCCTCGGCGATGCCCGGTAGTCTTCCCCGCTCGTTAGACACACCTCATGACCACTTCCGTCATGAGCTCGACTGCATCGATCGTCCCGGCCACCGACCGCTATTCGCTCGTGTTGTCCACCGACCCCGAACACCGACTCGCGGCGCAGCGCCTGCGCTACGACGTGTTCGCCTCCGAGCCCGGCTTTGCCATACCCACCGACACGGACGGTCTGGACGCCGACCGCTTCGACGATTTCTGCGACCACCTTCTCGTTCGCGACCAGTGGACCGACACGTTCGTCGGTTGCTATCGCATGTTGCCGCCGCAGGCCGCGGTATCGGCAGGCGGCTATTACACCGCAACCGAATTCGACATCTCCGCGCTCGATCCCGTTGGGATGAACATCGTCGAAATGGGCAGGGCCGCTGTGCATCCCGACCACCGGTCGGGGTCGGTCCTCGGCCTGATGTGGGCGGGAATCCTGCACTACCTCGACGTGACGGGATACGAGTGGGTGATGGGTTGCGTGTCGGTTCCGATGCAATCGGCTCCCGGGGAAGCGATCGGGGCCAACGTGCGTGGTGTTCGCGACCGGCTGTTGGATCGACACGCGACAGCGGTCGACAGGCGGGTCGTGCCCTACAACTCTGTGGTCGTCGACGGAGTCGATCTCGTCGACATTCCGGCGGCGAAGCGAACGTCCATGCCGCCGTTGATGAACGGTTACCTCCGGCTCGGGGCCTCCATCTGTGGTGAGCCCGCCCACGACCCGGAATTCGGAGTGGCAGATTTCGTCGCGCTCCTCGGCCTGCACGAGGCCAACACCAGGTACCTGGACCGTCTTCGTTCTGCAGCAACGACATTCGAGTCCGGTGCCCGATGACGCAACCCCTGGTTCGGGCACATGCCTGGATGCCGTCCTCGCCGTGCAGTGACGGGTGTTTGCCGAAGAATCCGCCCACGGTGCGTCGAATCGTCCTCGTTCTGCGCATCGCTGCGGCGATCGCGGCCTTTGCGTTGTTGCCGCTGTTGGTCGTCCTGGGGGTGCCCTTTCCCCGGGTTCGGCATGCATTGACGCGGCTGGGCGCTCGGATGCTGCTACTGGCCATCGGCATCGATCTCACCGTGCTCGATGCACGCTCGGAGCGGGAGCGGTCGCGTACGGCAGATGGTGCCCTGCACGTCTCCGGCCACATTTCGTGGACCGACGTCGTCGTCCTGACGGCAGTGCGGCCGTCGACGTTCGTTGCGCGAGCCGATCTGGTGGACTGGCCGCTGCTCGGGCGACTGGCCCGGGCCATGAAGGTGCTTCCCATCGATCGCGCACGACTGCGTGAGCTCCCGGCCGTTGTCGACCAGGTTGCAGACCGAATTCGCGCGGGTGCTTCGGTCGTCGTGTTCCCCGAGGCCACCACCTGGTGTGGGTTGGCCTACGGATCGCTTCGCCCGGCCCTGTTGCAAGCTGCCATCGATTCCGAGACGTGGGTGCAGCCCATCCGGCTGCGCTATCTCGGTCGAGACGGCGAACCGACCACCGCGACGTGCTTCGTCGGGGACGAGACGATCGGAGCGTCGATCGGCCGCATCTTCCGCCTCGCCGGACTGCGCGCCGAGGTCGAGTTCACCGCCCCGGAAGCGCCGGGCGGCGATCGACACGACCTCGCGCGGCGCTGCGAGGTGGCGATCCGACGCGACGACGGAGTGGAGCCTGCGGAACGACCCCGGAAGGACGTCTACGACCCGACGGTGCACGAGATGATGGCCGAAGCCGAGCGGAGCCCCAGCGCGCCGGCGGTTGCAGCAGCCTGATCCACAGCTGACCCGGGCGACCGTGGACCCACCTCGCGCAGGTAGGTCTGCGGTCGCTCGACCGGGTATCGTCGAGCGCGTTATGCCTTCTGTGCGCAGTACGCCTGCCCCCGCCCCGCCGCAGCCATCGGTGTACCTCGATCACGCCGCGACCACTCCCATGTTGCCGTGTGCGATCGAGGCGATGACCGCCGTGTTCGGCACCGTCGGGAACGCGTCGTCACTGCACACTTCCGGCCGGTCCGCCCGTCGCCGCGTCGAGGAATCTCGCGAGTCGATCGCCGCGGACCTCGGTGCGCGGCCGTCCGAGGTGATCTTCACCTCCGGTGGTACCGAGAGCGACAACCTCGCCGTCAAGGGCATCTTTTCGGCCCGTCGAGACTCGAACGCCGCACTGACCAGAATCATCGCCAGCTCGGTGGAGCATCACGCCGTGCTCGACGCGGTGGAGTGGCTCGTCGCGCACGAAGGGGCGAGTGTCACCTGGCTCCCGGTCGACGACGAGGGCCGGGTCACCCCCGATGTGCTGCGCGCCGAGCTGGCTCTGCACGCAGACGAGACCGCGCTGGTGACGGTCATGTGGGCCAACAACGAGATCGGCACCGTCATGCCGATCGCCGAACTCGCAGCGGTGGCCGCGGAGTACGGCGTTCCGATGCACAGCGACGCCGTGCAGGCCGTACCGCACCTACCAGTGGGATTCGCCGACAGCGGTCTGTCCGCCCTGAGTATCGCCGCGCACAAGTTCGGGGGCCCACAGGGCGTCGGAGCCCTGTTGCTGGGCCGTCAGGTCCCGTGCGTGCCGCTGTTCCACGGTGGTGGACACGAACGTGACGTCCGATCCGGCACGCCCGACACGGCCGGCGTCGTCGCGATGGCGGCCGCACTGCGCTCGACGGTGCAGAATCTGTCGCTGCACGGGGAACGAACTCGCGCGTTGCGTGATCGACTCATCACCGGGGTTCGCGAGGTGGTGCCAGACGCCATCCTCAACGGCCCGGAGGGCGACGGGCGGCTCGCCGGCAACGTGCACTTCACCTTCCCCGGGTGCGAGGGGGATTCGCTGTTGATGCTCCTCGACGCCGCGGGCATAGAATGTTCGACGGGATCCGCCTGTACGGCGGGTGTCGCGAGTGCGAGCCATGTTCTGATCGCGCTCGGGTGCGATCCGGGCGTGGCCCGGGGATCCCTGCGGTTCTCGTTGGGAACCGGCTCGTCCGATTCGGACATCACCACTGTGCTTGCGGCTCTGCCGCAGGTCGTCGAACGTGCTCGTGCCGCCGGACTTGCCGGCGTCGGAGCTCGAGGAGGAAATCGCTGATGCGTGTTCTTGCTGCCATGAGCGGGGGAGTCGACTCCGCAGTCGCCGCGGCTCGAGCCGTCGACGAGGGGCACGACGTCGTGGGCGTTCACCTGGCACTGTCCACCGCTCCCGGGGCACTGCGGACCGGCTCTCGCGGGTGCTGCTCGAAAGAAGACGCCGGGGACGCACGCCGCGCTGCCGATGTGCTCGGAATACCGTTCTACGTTTGGGATTTCGCGGATCGGTTCAAAGAAGACGTCATCGACGACTTCGTCGCGTCGTACGCGGCAGGGGAAACACCGAACCCGTGCCTGCGGTGCAACGAGAAGATCAAGTTCTCCGCGCTCGCGGACCGCGCGTTGGCCCTGGGCTTCGACGCGGTCGCGACCGGGCACTACGCGCAACTGCACGACGGAGTTCTGCGGCGTGCGGTGGACGCCGACAAGGATCAGTCCTACGTGCTGGCCGTGCTCAACCGCGGACAGCTCTCGCGCGCGATGTTCCCCATCGGCGACACCCCCAAGTCCGAGATTCGCGAGGAAGCAGCCGAGCGAGGTCTCGCCGTTGCCGACAAGCCGGACAGTCACGACATCTGCTTCATTCCCTCGGGCGACACCCGGGCCTTTCTGGGCGCGCACATCGGCGTTCGTCCCGGCAAGGTCGTCGACTCCGAGACCGGAGCCGAGTTGGCGGACCACGACGGTGTGCACGGCTTCACCATCGGCCAGCGTAAGGGTCTCGGGGTGGAGGGACCGGCCGTGGACGGCCGTCCGCGCTACGTCACCTCGATCGAACCGGACACCGGCACCGTCATGGTCGGTTCGGCGCAGAAGCTGGACGTCTGGTCCATCACCGGAGACCGCGCAGTGTGGACCGAGGGCACCGCGCCCACCGGGCCCATCGAATGCGTCGTACAGGTTCGGGCGCACGGCGGACTGACCGACGCGGTTGCCGAGGCCGTCGGCGACGGCATGGAGATCCAGCTCCGGGCACCTCTGACCGGTGTCGCCAAAGGGCAGGCAGCGGTGTTGTACCGCAAGGACATTCACGGTGACATCGTGATCGGCAGCTCGACCATCTCGGGCACCCGATCCGAGCGCGAGTGACTTCGAGCACGTTCGGAGGGCTGGCGACCGGAATAGGTTCGTGGCCCGGCACCGATGTTCGTGAGGCCGTTTCCATCGTCCTCGGCGAGTTGGGCGAACTGCCGCACGTGGTCGAACTGCCCGGGCGCGGGCTCGGTGCCGACATGATCGGCCGCACCGGAGCCATCATGGTCGACGTCGAACTCGACGTCCGGACGTCGGGCTACCGCGTCGTACCGCGTCCGATGCTGGCCGGCCGCCGTGCGACCGACTTTCTCACCGAGGATCTCGACGTGCTCGAGGAACTGTGGGAGGTCGCGGGACTACGCGGTACCGGCCGGACCATCAAGGTGCAGGCTGCAGGACCGTTCACCATGGCGGCGCAGGTCGAATTGCGGCACGGACACCGTGCGCTGACCGACCGCGGCGCTCTACGGCACTTCGCGGAATCCCTCGGCGAAGGGCTGCGTCTGCACTGCGCAGAAGTGGCACGCAGACTTTCGGCGAACGTGGTGGTCCAACTCGACGAACCCAGTCTCGCCGCCGTTCTCGCGGGCAGTCTGACCGGGATCACCGGTATCGACTCGGTGCGCGCGATCCCGGAACCGGAGGTTCTGGACCTGCTCGACTCACTGATCGACACCATCGCGCTACCGGTCGCAGTGCACTGCTGCGACAGGGGAGCTCCCGTCGACCTGCTGCGCCGAACCCGAGCCGTCGCAGTGGCGGTGGATGCACACGAGCTGCGTCGATCCGATCTCGATGCGCTGGGAGAGCTGCTCCAGGCCGGAAAGACCCTCGTACTGGGATCGGTTCCGTCGGCAACCCCGGATCGGCCACCTCTGTGGCGCGAGTGCGCCGAGCCCGGTGTGAAGTTGGTCGACAGCCTCGGCTTCGATCGTTCGATACTCGCTTCGCAGGTGTCGGTGACGCCGTCCTGCGGCTTGGCCGGAAGCACGCCCGAGTGGGCTCGTCGGGCAACGGCTCTCACCCACGAGGTTGTCGCGGCCTATCGGGACGCACCCGAATCCTTGTGACCATGGACCGGGACTTTGTGACGAAACACAAGGTGCCGAGCCACGCTTCCAGGAACGGCGTGCGGCTCCGTCCCGGGTCGTTCGGGACGTACAACAGGTGTGACATCATTCACACGGCCGTCGGGGGTCTGCTGAATCGGTGGGAGTTCGTACATGGCATCAGGTGGTCGCGGCTTCGATGAAGTCGCCTCCCTCCGACGTTCCGGCCGGCATCGACGCGGAGTTCTGGCCAAACTCGCCGCGGCCACGTCCGATTGGTACCGGGCTCCGCACGACTTCGAATGGATCATCAACCACCGGTCCACTCGTCCACTGACGGGAATCATCCGGGTCGTCTTCGGTACCGCCGTCCTGATGTATGCCGTCACTTCGATTCTCATGTTGTTCAGTGATCTCGGCCCCACCGGTTCGCTGGCAATCGGGTGGGTTTTCTTCGTCCTGTTCACGCAGGTACTCGTTGCCGCGCGGTGCGTGTTCGGCCCGATCCCCGGGAAGAACTTCTTCGTCGGGTTCCTGGCGTTCGGTGACATTCTGACCACCTCGGTGCTGTTGTTGTACGCGCCGGTCGCGTCCCTGATCGGAACGGTGCTGTTCGCCGTCACCGGAGCGTTCTGTACGTATTTCCTGAGCCCTCGTTTGCTCGTGGCCCACCTGGTGTGGACGGCAACGTTCATCATCGGCTTCGGTATTCGCACGTTCCTCGCTGTGATGGACGGCGAGGTGGTTGCCGTCGACGGCCCGGCGGTTGCGACGGCGACGGTGGTGCTGTTGCTGGCAACGGTGGCGGTACCGGTGTTCGCGCAGGTGGCGTGGACGACGTTGTCGAACGACGCCAAGCGGTCGGTACTCGATCCTCTGACCGGGGTGTACAACCGCCGCGGTATCGACAGTGAACTGCTCGACCTGTGGCAGCTCGCGAACAAACGCGGACTGTCGATGGCGTTCCTGGTGGTCGACATCGACAAGTTCAAGGCCGTCAACGACCGCTACGGCCACAGCCGGGGCGACGAGGTCATCGTCCGGGTCGCGGATCGGCTACGCAGACTCGCGCGCCACCACGGCGGAGTGCTCGCGCGAACCGGTGGCGAAGAATTTCTGCTGGCCGTCGTCGGAACTGCGCAGGGCACCGTCGACCTCGGCGTCGATGTGGTGCGCGTGCTGTGCGACCACCGGGACGACATTCCGGTCACAGCGAGCGTCGGTATGGCACTGCTGCGTGAGGACTCCGCGCTGTGGGACGTGGGCACCTCCGTCGTGGGACGAGCGGCTCGCACGGCGGACGCGGCGATGTACCGGTCCAAGCAGTCCGGCGGGAACAGTGTGGTCGTCGACGAGATCTGACACGGGGATCTGCGATGATCGAGACATGTATCGACTCTCGGACGCCCAGCGGCGCGGTCTGCCCGCCGGTGTCCTGCTCTCGGTGATGGCCTCCGTCCTCGGCGGTATCTACTCGGACGACTTCCTGACCGGATTCGCGCTGACTGCCGGAATCTGCGCGGTGGCGTTGATCGCCGCCACCCTGCTGCTGGGCCTGATGGGCAGATAGCCTTCCGGACGCAGGATCGTTTCGATGTCGGTGCCGTCGGATAATCTTCGTCACGTGCCTGAGCCGACCGAACTACCTGCAGGAACCGACGATGCCGCCGAGGCTGCCGGAGTCGAACTCGATCCTGCCACCCCTGCCGACCGCGAGCGGTGGCAGACACTGGCCGAGGAAGTACGTGGACATCAATTCCGCTACTACGTACGTGACTCGCCCATCGTCTCGGACGGTGAGTTCGATGCCCTGCTGCGCGAACTGAACGATCTCGAACAAGCCCACCCGGACCTGCGGACGGCCGACTCACCGACACAACTCGTGGGCGGTGGTTTTGCGACGGAGTTCACCGCCGTCGACCATCTGGAACGAATGTTGAGCTTGGACAACGTGTTCGATCACGACGAGCTCCGCGCGTGGGCCAAGCGGGTCGAGACCGAGGCCGGGCCGGATCTGCACTACTTGTGCGAAGTCAAGATCGACGGTGTGGCGTTGAACCTGGTGTACGAGAACGGCACTCTGGTGCGCGGTGCGACCCGAGGTGACGGGCGGACCGGCGAGGACGTCACGCTCAATGCTCGGACGATCGACGACATCCCCGATACCTTGACCGGCAGCGCCGAATATCCGATCCCGGAGCTGCTCGAGGTGCGCGGTGAGGTGTTCTTTCGGCTCGAGGACTTCCAAGCGCTCAACGCGGCGCTCGTAGAGGAGGGCAAACCCCCGTTCGCCAATCCGCGGAACTCGGCGGCGGGCTCGCTTCGTCAGAAGAACCCGGCCGTGACCTCGAAACGGCGTCTCGGCATGATCTGTCACGGCTTCGGACGGATGGTCGGGTTCACCCCCGATTCGCAATGGCACGCCTACGAGGCTCTGCAGGCGTGGGGTCTGCCGATCTCCACCCACACGACGCGCGTGCAGGGCATCGATGCCGTCGTGGAGAAGGTCGAGTACTGGGACAAGCACCGCCACGACGTCGAGCACGAGATCGACGGCTTGGTGGTCAAGATCGACGAGATGTCGTTGCACCGTCGGCTCGGAACGACGTCGCGAGCACCGCGGTGGGCCATCGCCTACAAGTACCCACCCGAGGAAGTCACCACCACCCTGTTGGACATTCGCGTCAGCGTCGGCCGAACCGGGCGTGTGACTCCGTTCGCGTACATGACGCCGGTGCTCGTCGCGGGGTCCACGGTGTCTCTCGCGACCCTGCACAACGCGTCGGAGGTCAAGCGCAAGGGTGTTCTGATCGGTGACACCGTCACGATTCGCAAAGCGGGAGAGGTCATTCCGGAGGTGCTCGGCCCGGTCGTCGACGCCAGGACCGGCAACGAGACCGAATTCGTCATGCCCACCGAATGCCCGGAATGCTCGACGCCGTTGGCACCGGCGAAGGACGGAGACGCGGACCTGCGCTGCCCCAATTCGCAGTTCTGCCCGGCGCAACGCCGTGAGCGGGTGTTCTTCGTGGCCGAACGGCAGCGTTTCGACATCGAGGGTCTCGGATACGAAGCGGCGACGGATCTTCTGGCCACCGGTGCCATAGAGGACGAGGGCGACCTGTTCTCGCTCACCGAAGAAGACCTGATGAAGACGACGATCTTCCGCACGAAGTCGGGCGCATTGTCGGCCACCGGTCGCAAACTGCTCGACAATCTGTCCTCCGCCAAGAATCAGCCTCTGTGGCGAGTGCTGGTGAGCCTGTCCATTCGCCACGTCGGCCCCTCCGCCGCACGAGCCCTTGCCGGAGAATTCGGCAGCCTCGAGCGAATCGAAGCAGCGTCCGTCGAGGAGCTGTCGGCGGTGGACGGGGTGGGCGGCACTATCGCGGCTGCCGTGTCCGAGTGGTTCGAGGTCGACTGGCATCGGGCAATCGTGGAGAAGTGGCGGAATGCCGGCGTCTCGATGGAGGACGAGCGGGATGCCTCCATCGAGCGCAATCTGGAAGGCCTGTCGATCGTCGTCACCGGTTCGCTCGAGTCCTACTCGCGTGACGAGGCCAAAGAGGCGATCTTGCTGCGAGGCGGAAAGGCCGCCGGTTCGGTTTCGAAGAAGACGGCGTTCGTCGTCGTCGGTGAATCGCCCGGTTCGAAGCACGACAAGGCCGTCGAGCTCGGCGTACCGGTCCTGGACGAGGCAGGGTTCACGCGTCTGTTGACCGAGGGCCCGGACGCAGTGTCGGAGCCGACGACGGACACCGACGCGTCGCAGTAGGGGAGGCCGGGCGAGTTCCGGTGATCAGGTCAGGACGGTTGCGACGATCCCGGCGAGGTAACCGAGCCGGGCTACCTCCGACGGCCTGAATTCGGGCCCTCCGGGCCGGCCGAGCATCAGCACGGTGCCGGTGGTGCCGAGGGGGGCGGCAGCGATCTTGGTGTCCATGTCCCGCCACACCTGAGGTACCCAGTCTGCGTCGGAGTCGAGGGCAGCGGGAGAGGTCAAGGGGAACCAGGGCAGTTCGGCGGCGTGTGTTTCAGGTGCGCCCGGGCTACCGACGAGGCGGAACGGGCCGTGCGCGTTGGTAGCCACCACCGTGCTCCAGCCCACGCGCAGAACTCGGGGAGCGCCGTCGACCAGCACTTGCAGACGGTCGTCGGATGCCGCTGCGACCCGGTCGATCAATTCCAGTTCGCGATGGGTGTCGAGAACGCCGGTGTACGGCCGGATCGAGTCCACGCGGACATCGGTGAGGTTCTCGGCTGCAGTGATCAGTGTGTCGGGAAGCGAACCGGGCGCAACGTCGACCACCAGGTCGTCGACCGCATAGCCGTCGCCGCGTTCGATGACGTCGAGCGAGAGGATGTCCGCTCCGACCGAGCCGAGGGCCACGGCCAGCGATCCGAGGCTGCCCGGCCGATCCGGCAGCTGCACGCGGAGCAAGTAGGACATGGCACGCTCCCTTTCGACGTCTGGCGTAGTTCAGGGAACACTGTGCACCCCCGGCGCGAGCAATCCTTGCATCTTCGACCTGGCCGGCTCGACACGCAACGCGGGACGTGACAATTCTGACACTCGTGTGGGCGAGATCGGCGGCCGATCTCGACCGCTGACCGGGAGTGAGGTCGGCGAAACGGTGCGCACTAGGCTGGACCGCGTTCGCGGACCTGTGCGGTTCGCTCTGCGCAAATACGGGGCCGGTTCCTGCAGGCCCCACTCCTACTGTGTGAAAGGGGTCTACGCGGTGCCCGATATCTCCCGCGACGAGGTCGCTCACCTCGCCCGGCTGTCGCGCTTGGCTCTCAGCGACGCCGAACTCGACGAGTTCGCCGGCCAGTTGGATTCGATCCTCCATCACGTCAAGACCGTGGCCGAGGTGGCGACGGACGACGTTGCGCCGACAGCCAACCCCAGCGACATCGTCAATGTGACGCGTCCCGACGTGATCGTTCCCGGTCTGACGCCGGAGCAGTCGCTGTCCGGTGCACCCAATGCCGAGGAGGGCCGTTTCGCGGTGCCGCAGATTCTGGGAGAGAGCGAATGACCGACCTGACCAAGCTCGACGCGTCCGAGCTCGCCGACCGTATCCACTCGCGTGACGTCAGTGCGGTGGAGGTGACCCGGGCACATCTGGATCGGATTGCCGAGGTCGACGGCGACCTTCACGCTTTTCTGCATGTGGCGAGCGCGCAGGCGCTGGCCGCGGCGAACGACGTCGATGCCGGGCTTGCCGCGGGCTCGGCACCGGCCTCACCGCTCGCCGGGGTGCCGTTGGCGCTCAAGGACGTGTTCACCACCACCGACATGCCGACCACTGCCGGCTCGAAGATTCTCGACGGGTGGGTGTCGCCGTACGACGCGACGCTGACCTCGAAGCTGCGAGCCGCGGGCATTCCGGTTCTCGGCAAGACCAACATGGACGAGTTCGCGATGGGGTCTTCCACCGAGAACTCCGCGTACGGACCGACCAAGAACCCCTGGGACACCACCCGGATCCCGGGCGGCTCGGGAGGCGGAAGCGCGGCTGCGCTCGCCTCGTTCCAGGCACCCCTGGCCATCGGCACCGACACCGGTGGATCCATCCGGCAGCCCGCGGCACTGACCGGCACCGTGGGAACCAAGCCGACGTACGGCAGCGTCTCGCGGTACGGACTCATCGCCTGCGCCTCCTCGCTGGATCAGGGTGGACCCTGTGGTCGCACGGTGCTCGACACCGCGTTGCTGCACGAGGTCATCGCGGGTTACGACCCCCGGGATTCCACGTCGGTCGACACCCCGGTTCGTCCCGTCGTCGAGGCGGCCCGAGAGGGCGCTCGCGGCGACCTGACCGGAGTGAAGGTGGGTGTGGTCAAGGAGTTGCACTCGGACAACTACCAGTCCGGTGTCATCTCGTCCTTCGACGCCGCCGTGGCCGCATTGACCTCGCTCGGCGCCGAGGTGGTCGAGGTGTCGTGCCCCAACTTCGTCCACGCACTGGCTGCGTACTACCTGATTCTCCCGTCCGAGGTGTCGTCCAACCTGGCCCGGTTCGACGGAATGCGGTACGGCCTGCGTGCCGGCGACGACGGGCACCACAGCGCCGAGTCGGTCATGGCCACCACCCGCGCTCAGGGGTTCGGGCCGGAGGTCAAGCGCCGCATCATGATCGGCACCTACGCGCTGTCGGCCGGTTACTACGACGCCTACTACGGATCGGCCCTGAAGGTCCGCACCTTGATCGCGCAGGATTTCGACGCGGCATACGAGAAGGTGGATGTGCTCGTGTCGCCGACGACCCCGACGACGGCATTCCCGTTGGGCGACAAGGTCGACGACCCGATGGCGATGTATCTCAACGATCTGTGCACCCTGCCCACCAACCTGGCCGGCCACTGTGCGATGTCGGTGCCTTCCGGTCTGGCGTCCGAGGACGGTCTGCCGGTGGGCCTGCAGATCATGGCTCCCGCGTTCGCAGACGAGCGGCTCTACCGCGTCGGCGCTGCGTACGAGGCCGCCCGCGGCGATCTGCGGTAGTTCGAGGTGCTGCATCGGTGGGCGGCCCGGTTGGCGCATCTGCCCTTGCTCAGCGGAGCGGTCCCGGTCATCGGATTGGCCGCGGCCGCGGCGCTGGCGGTCGTGGCCGCCGCTGCGATCGCGGTCCGTATCCGCCGTGGTCGTCCGCTCGGCTCGCTCGTCGGTGGGCTGAGCGCACTGGGCCTGACGGCGGCGTTCCTGGTGGCGACCGCCGTTCTCACCAATCTGACGGTGACGCGGTATCCCACGGCCGCGTCGGCACTCGGGCGTGCCCCGGTCGTGCATGTCGAAGGGCACGGCCGGTTGGTCGACGTGGAGGTGCCCGGCGTGGTGTCGCAGTTCCATGCTCGTCCGGCGACGGTCTATCTCCCGGCGGCGTACGACGACGGAGCCGACGACCTTCCGGTTCTGGTGTTGCTCACCGGACAGCCCGGCCACGTGGTCGACTGGATCGAAGGTGGCCGACTACCGCAGACGATGGACGCATTCGCGGCTCGTCACGGCGGCGTCGCCCCGGTTGTCGTCGTTGCCGACGGGTTGGGAGACACAGAAGCCAATCCGATGTGTATGGATTCGGACCTCGGTAATGCTGCGACGTATCTGACAGTGGATGTTCCACAATGGGTTCGGTCGAATCTCCACGTGTCCTCGGACCCGCGATCCTGGGCGGTCGGCGGGTATTCCTACGGCGGAACCTGCGCCCTCCAGCTCGCCACGACGGAACCGTCGGCGTACCCCACATTTCTCGACATCTCCGGCGAGGACGAGCAACGGCGGGGGACCAGAGCGGAGTCGGTCCGTGCTGCGTACGGAGCGGACACACCGGCCGACGAGGCGCGGTTCGAACGCACCACGCCGCTGAACGTGCTCTCCCGCAACAGCTTTCCCGATTCTGCCGGTGCCTTCGTCGTCGGAGCCGACGACGAGGAGTTCAGGCCGCAGACCGAGCGGGCCTACCGAGCGGCGGCCGCCGCGGGCATGGATGTGCACTACAGCGAGTTGCCGGGAGGACACTCGATGCAGGTCTGGGCGCCGGCGCTCGATCAGGAGATGGACTGGCTCGGCACTCGGCTCGGTCTGCTCGGCTGACGGTTCAGCACTCCCTTTTCAGCGGCAGCGAGCCATGGCCTCACCTTGGTCGGTCCCGTATCTATGGCCATGGCCCGACGTGACATCCAATGCGGCGAGCAGGTCGACGGATGTCTGCAGGAAGCCGACGACAGGCAACCACGGCGGCCGTGGGGCGTCGAGCGTGAACTTCGTCGTATCCGGCGGCGACCACAACAGATCGAGAGACCATCGCGCGACGGGGTCCGAGGAGTTGGCGAGGACTGCGGCACCGTCGGTGTCGACCGATCCCGCGGGCGGGCCGGCCCAGACCGCCCCGCAGAGTAGCGAAATGTTCTGTCGCACAGCAAGGTACGCATCACTTCCTGCAATCGAGCCCAGGCTCTGGCCGTACACGACGACTTTCGGAGTGGTCGGCTCCGCCGCCGCTCGTGTTGCGACCGCTCGAACCACGGCGTTCGCGGACCGGCGAGCATCGTCTTCGGCGAACAGGAACGTCGCCCAACTCGGCTTGTCGGAGTACTGCACCGCCACCGTCGCGACGTCACCGCCGAACGTTCTCTCGGCCCCGGTGATCGCATTTTCGTCCACCCAGCCGGACCCGGTGGGAATCGCGACCACGACGACACTGCGCTCGAAGGCTCCGGCCCGTTCCATCTCGGACACGGCCAGTGCCGCGCGCTCGTCCGGTGTTGCGGCCGACTCGAGTCCCACGTACGTCCGTACGGTATCGAGACCCTGCCCTCCCGACGCGAACGCGCGGCCCTCCCGTCCCAGCGTGCGCCACGGCACCGAGGATCCGGGACCGCCGGATCTCGTCTCCGATGTCGGGGCGGCCACTGCGTCGTCCATCGCCGAGTTCGAGGCCGAGTACGAGGCCGACAGAGTGGACCGCACGAACGGAACGGCCAGGGTGTAAGACAGCGCACCGACCGTGACGAGCAGTGCCACGCAACGGTTCCGGCCCAGACCGGAGCAGATTCGTCGGAGCCCGCTACCGGCTCCACACAGTATTAGCACAAGGCACAGGGCACCCCCGGCAACGTCCACTGCGTAGCTCCAGCTCACCGGCTCGACGTCCATCGCGGCTCGTAATCGATTCTGCCAGACAATGTTCGAGGCCAGCGCGATAATCGAGAAGAGTGCTGCAGTGCCGACTGTCCACGCTCGTAGTCGTAGCGACGCGGGCCGTCGTGGCCCGAACACCCGTCGGCCCGCCCATGCGACCGTCAGGGCGAGTGCCACCATGAATCCGGTGAACAGGGCCGCAGTGGCGGCGGAGCGGGGTAGAAGTGACGGAGCCGAGGAGATCGCCACAGCCGCTGCAACGGACACCGACGTGCCGAGTCTCGGTAAACAAATACGGTTGTGCGATAGGACATCCGATGCGAATGGCGTCTCGACCCCGCGGTCCGGGATGGCCGTGGTGGACATCAGCGTCGGTCCGTGAGGGTCGGGGTCATCGACACACGCCGGTACCGCGCGACAACGGATGCGATCAGCAGCGTCAGCGCCAGCACGGCTCCGAACAGTGTCAGGGGCATGGCGGGTTCGGCGACCGGTGCACCGAACGATTGTCGCCAGGAATTGAGGTCGACTGCCGTGGCCGCGACGACCGCAGCTGCTTCGCAGATCTGCCGGGCCCCCTCATCGGTGCGATGGTCACAGGCGTCGTGCATGCGACTGTCGAGTTGGGCGTCGATTGCCCTGCGCCACTGTGGGTCGACGGTCGTCCCCGTCGCGTTCGCGTACCGGAGGAGGTCGTAGCCCAAGTCGTGGGCTCGGCATGCAGCCTCGAACTCGGGTGGCAGTGGTATCGGGGACGAACAATCCCCGCCGGGATTGCTCGCCATCCCGTCCTGCACCGCGGGCCGGTAGCCCATGACGTCCGCGAAGTCGCTCGGGATGGTCGACGCAGCATCCTCGGCGGGTTCGGTGACCAGGGCGCGAACGGTCAGTGCCACCGGGGAGCGACGGTCCTCGGCGGGTGACGACGTTGCTGCTCCCGTCGTGGCGGTCACGACGACGATGGCCGCTGCAACGTACAACAGCGTGCGAAATATGTTCCGGCTCATAAGGATCGACGCTAAGTTCGGCCGGCCGAGGCAAGCATCGCTCCGAGGTTCGGTTGTGGTGAGTGCCCCCGGGACCGGTTCGACGCGGTCCTGCTACCTCCGAGCCATGTCGAACCGATACCCTAGTACGAGGACGCCGGCGGTCGATGCTGCCTAGGCTCGAGACGTGCGAAAGAAAAAGTCGACGAGTCTCGAACTCGGGGTACGTGCTCGGCGCCGGGTGCCCGAGCAGATCGGCGGCGTCCGTTCGGTCGACGTGCTGATCATCGCGGTGACGGCAATTCTGTACTCGATCGCGTGGCCGACACTGACGGTCACGCATCAGGTTTCGGTTCCGTTGCTACCGTTCGTCGCAGCGTTGGCAGCGTTTCCGTTCGCTCTGGTCAGACTGAATCCCGCGATGGGGTGGGCAGTATCGGCGCTGTCCGCGTTGGTGATTCCGGCGGCATTCGACCGCGTTCCGGGTTACGACTACCCGTGGCAAGTGGTGCACGTCCTCGTCCTGTTGACGTTGTTGTTCGCGGTGGCGCTGCGTTCTCCGGTGCCGGTCCTGTTGGTGGCGTGGTTGGCCAGCATGCTGGTGTTCTTCGCGTACATGCCGGGCTCCGACGGAATCGGGTGGTCGGTGGGCCTGACTGCGGTGGTCGTGTTCGGACTGCTGATCCGGTGGCTCGTTCTCTCGCGCAGGCAGCTTGCGCAGCAGGAGGAGGTCAGCGAACTCGAACGCACTCGCCGCACGATTCTCGAGGAGAGGGCGAAGATCGCCCGCGATCTGCACGACGTCGTGGCACACCACATGTCGATGGTCGTCGTTCAGGCCCAGAGCGCGCCGTACCGACTGGACGACGTGTCACCGGCCGCGGCTCGAGAATTCGAGTTGATCGGCGCGAGTGCACGCGAGGCGCTCAACGAGATCCGGGGGATGCTCGGGGTTCTGCGTAGTGATGGAGCGCAGATGCAGGACGCGCCCGCGCCGAGTGCACTGGATCTCGAACGCACATTGCAGGCGAGTCGCAGAGCGGGCATGAATGTGCGGTGGACCATCACCGGTGCCGTCGAATCGGTCTCGGAGACAACAGGACTGGCCCTGTTCCGTATTCTGCAGGAATCGCTGTCCAATGCCGCGCGCCATGCGCCCGAAGCCGAGGTGGAGGTCAATATCGCGATCGGCCCTGCCGTCGTGGACATGACGGTGGTCAACGCACCGGCTCCGAACCCGAGCATCTCCCGCACTCCCGGAAGCGATTGCGGCGGGCACGGAATCGCGGGAATGCGCGAGCGAGCGCAGGCTGCACACGGCCGGTTGTATGCCGCCCCTCTGCCCGGCGGTGGTTTCGAAGTTGTGGTTCGTGTCCCGACCGGAATGTCGACTTCGCCGGCAACGGGTGACGTCGGCGACGCGGTTTAGGCTGTCACGCGTGGTTACAACGGTGTTCATCGCCGATGATCAGGCGATGGTGCGGCAGGGGTTCGGTGCACTGCTCGGTGCTCAGGACGACATCTCGGTCGTCGGCGACGCCGACAACGGTCGCACCGCGGTCAGTGAGGTAGCCCGGCTGTTGCCGGACGTGGTGCTGATGGACGTGCGCATGCCCGAGATGAACGGGCTCGACGCGGCCCGCGCGATCCTGTCCGCGTCGCACGCGTCGCCGGTCCGTGTCCTGATGCTGACGACCTTCGACATCGACGATTACGTCTACGAAGCCCTGGCTCTCGGGGCCAGCGGATTTCTGCTCAAGGACGCGCCGGCCGAGGAACTGATCAGGGGCGTACGGGTCGTCGCGGCCGGTGACGCGCTGCTGGCACCGTCGGTGACCCGACGGCTCATCTCCGACGTCACGACCCGTCGCGGAGCGCGGAGGAACACTCCTTCGCGCCTGGCCGATCTGACGCCGCGCGAACGCGAGGTTCTCGAACTCATCGCCACCGGAATGTCCAATGCGGAAATTGCAGGTGCGCTGTTCTTGGCCGAACAGACGGTCAAGACCCATGTGGGCAAGGTCCTGAGCAAGCTCGGTCTACGTGACCGCGCGCAGGCGGTCGTGCTGGCGTACGAAACCGGTGTCGTCACGCCCAAGTGAGGCCGACAGGTACCGGCGCGCGCGGTGACCCACGCCCGATTAGGCTGACGTTCGTCACTTCGGTCCGCTCCGCGGGCCTGCGAGCAGAGAGGCCAAAATCGATGCGCATCGGAGTTCTGACCGGAGGCGGCGATTGCCCAGGGCTCAATGCGGTGATCCGCGCTGTCGTTCGCACCGCCGACGCGCGATACGGCTCCACGGTCGTCGGATTTCAGGACGGATGGCGCGGGCTTCTCGAAGACCGTCGGGTCCAGCTGCGCAACGACGACCGCAACGACCGTCTGCTCACCAAGGGCGGCACCATGCTCGGGACGGCTCGAACCAACCCGGACGTGTTGCGGGCCGGTCTCGACCGAGTCAAACAGACCCTCGAGGACAACGGCATCGACGTGTTGATCCCCATCGGCGGTGAAGGAACTCTGACGGCAGCTGCCTGGCTGTCGGAGGAGGGCGTGCCGGTGGTCGGTGTCCCCAAGACGATCGACAACGACATCGACTGCACCGACGTCACATTCGGCTTCGACACGGCGCTGACCATCGCCACCGATGCGATCGACCGACTGCACAGCACCGCCGAATCGCACCAGCGCGTGATGCTGGTGGAGGTGATGGGGCGACACGCAGGCTGGATCGCGTTGCACGCGGGATTGGCCTCGGGCTCGCACATGACTCTCATCCCGGAGCAGCCCTTCGACGTCGAAGAGGTATGCACGTTGGTACGCAAGCGTTTTCAGCGTGGCGATTCCCACTTCATCTGCGTCGTGGCCGAGGGGGCCAAGCCCGTCGAAGGTTCGATGCAATTGCTCGACGGCGGTATCGACGAGTTCGGGCACGTCCGATTCACCGGAGTCGCACATCAGCTCGGCGTCGAGATCGAACGTCGCATCAACAAAGAGGTACGCACCACGGTGCTCGGTCACGTGCAGCGTGGTGGCACTCCCACTCCGTACGACCGTGTGCTCGCAACGCGGTTCGGTGTCAACGCCACCGATGCGGCCCATTCCGGAGACTTCGGAAAGATGGTGTCGCTGCGCGGTGCCGAGATCGGCCTGGTGTCGTTGGCCGAGGCCACCAAGCAACTCAAGCGGGTCCCACAGACTCGCTACGACGACGCAGCAGCATTCTTCGGCTGAGTCCCCCGAGCCGACCGGTGCGCGAGGACACGTGGTTACTCGGGTGGCGAACGCAATGCATAAACTACGGACCATGACTGCTGCAACCGTCGATCTGATCGATTACGACGATGTGCTCGCCACGTTCGACCCCGTGTTGGGCATGGAGGTCCACGTGGAGTTGGGTACGGAGACCAAGATGTTCTGCGGTTGCCCCACCGCGTTCGGTGCCGAGCCGAACACACAGGTGTGCCCGGTGTGCCTGAGCCTTCCCGGCGCGCTACCGGTGGTCAACGCCGCTGCCGTGGAATCTGCGATCCGTATCGGGTTGGCGCTCAATTGCTCGATCACTCCCTGGGGTCGGTTCGCTCGCAAGAACTACTTCTACCCGGATCAGCCGAAGAACTACCAGATCTCGCAGTACGACGAGCCGATCGCCACGGAGGGTTACCTCGACGTCGTGCTCGACGACGGCAGTACGTTCCGCGTCGAGATCGAGCGTGCCCACATGGAGGAAGACACCGGCAAGTCGACGCACGTCGGGGGCGCAACCGGACGAATCGAGGGCGCGTCGCATTCGTTGCTCGACTACAACCGCGCCGGTGTGCCCCTGGTGGAGATCGTGACCAAGACCATCACCGGTACCGGGGCGCGGGCACCGGAGGTGGCGCGGGCGTACGTGACCGCATTGCGTGACCTGTTGAAGTCGTTGAACGTCTCGGACGTGCGGATGGATCAGGGTTCGTTGCGGTGCGATGCCAACGTCTCGTTGATGCGGAAGTCGGCAACCGAGTTCGGTACTCGCACCGAGACGAAGAACGTCAACTCGCTCAAGAGTGTCGAGGTCGCCGTGCGCTACGAGATGCGCCGTCAGGCTGCGGTGCTCGAATCCGGAGGCGAGGTGACGCAGGAAACTCGACACTTCCAGGAGTCCGACGGCACGACCACGGCGGGCCGGAAGAAGGAGACCGCGGAGGACTACCGCTACTTCCCGGAGCCCGACCTCGCTCCCGTGGCTCCGGATGCAGCGTGGATCGAGGAACTGCGAGCCACTCTGCCCGAGCTGCCGTGGTTGCGCCGCGGGCGAATTCAGAAGGACTGGGGCGTCTCCGACGAGGAGATGCGCGACTTGGTCAACTCGGGTGCTCTCGAACTCGTGGCGGCGACCGTCGACGCGGGCGCTTCGGCGCAGGCTGCGCGGTCGTGGTGGGTGTCGTACCTGGCGCAGCAGGCCAACATCGCCGGCGTCGAATTGGGGGATCTGGCGATCACTCCGGCCCAGGTGGCCGAAGTGGCAGCCTTGGTGGCCGACGGCAAGGTCAACAACAACGGTGCTCGTCAGATCGTGGACGGCGTGTTGGCCGGTGAGGGTGAGCCCGCAGAGGTGATGTCGGCGCGGAACCTGGTGTTGGAGAAGGACGACACCAAGCTCCAAGCCGCCGTCGACGAAGCACTTGCCGCGAACCCCGGTGTGGTGGACAAGATTCGCAGTGGCAAGGTCCAGGCCGCCGGAGCCATCGTCGGCGCGGTGATGAAGGCGACGCGGGGACAAGCCGATGCAGCCCGAGTCAAGGAACTCGTGCTGGCGGCATGCGGTCAGTCCTGATCGACGAATGAAGAGGGCGGCCGGGCAGCGATTGCTGCCCGGCCGCCCTGCTCGTTCGAAGGAGCTGTCGGATCAGTCGAAGCCGCCACCGCCGCCGGCAGGGAACGGCACCTTGACGACGCGGTCGTCGGTGGGGCCGACGGCAGTGCCGTTCTTGTTCACGGTCCCCACCAGAATCTGACCGTCGCTCGTGCTGGTCGCCCCGTTCAACTGCCCGTACTTGTCCTGGATCAACAGGGTCGGCTCGGCGGAGACCGCTCCGGTGTTCGGGTCCGTGGCCAGTGCTGCAACAGCTTTCGCTGTGGTGAGGGCAACCGCGACGCCGCTCTGACCGGCGGCGCACCCGGCCACACCCGGACGGTCGGGCCAGGTCCACACCGGGGAGAACACTGCTCCCAGCTTGTCGATGCGCTGCAGGCGATCCTCGGTGGCGGTGCGATCGGTGACGTAGATGTTCCCGCTGCCGTCGGTGCACACGTCGCCCGCTGTGCCGATGCCGCTGAGCGCGATACCCGGCCGCGGGGGAGTGGGAGTCGGCGACAGTGACGTCACGCGTAACAGCTTGCCGGACAACGAGTTCGGGTTGGCGGCGGCGACGGGATCGCCGTTGTCGCCGGTCAACACCAGAAGTTCGTTCGGCGTGTAGAACTCGAGGGAACCTCGAACTCCCGCGGCCCCGCGGGGGATCCCGGTCAAGATGTCCTTGGGCACGTCCCCCTGCGCGAGCCGGACGACGCGCGTATCCGACGCCGTCGTGATCAGCGCGTAGAGCAGTTTGTCCTCGGCGTACGTGGGCGAGAGTGCGATGTCGAGCAGGCCCCCGTCGCCCGTGCCGTCGACGGGGATCGTGGCCACCTGCTGTGGCGTCCGGCCTGCGGTGACCTCCATGATGCGACCGGTCCTGCGTTCGGCCACGAGGCTGCTCTGTCCGTCGGGAAGAGCCACGAGTCCGCCCGTGGTGTCGAGGCAGGTGGCGATCACGGCCGGGTCGGGATCCACGCACGGTCCCGAGACCGGCTGCGGGGCGTTCGGACCCGCCGGTGGCGAGGTCTCGCTGGGCGTGGTGGGCTTGAGCTCGGCAGCTCCGACATCCGGCGCGGGGGTGAACGGGGACGAGTTGGAGTCGTCGAATCGGGCGCACCCGGCGAGCAGAACAGCCGTCGTCGACAGGGCGACCACAGCCGCGCGGGCAGTTCGTGACGATGCTCCGAGCGGCTTCATGGTTCGAACGTTACGGAACGTCGAGTCCGACGCGCCACGCGGCCGTGAGCGTCAACGTCGGTGGCGCGGGCTCGTCGGCCTTAGTGTGGGGAGGTGACCGATACACCGCGTGACCCCAACCAGCAGGATCCCTCGTACGAACCGGCCGAGAGCCCGTACGACAACCCCACCGAGAAGATTTCGCCCACGCGTTCGGGTTCCGACGCGTCCGGTGCATCGACCACAGCGTTCGGTGCGCAGCGTTCGGATCGTCTGCCCCGAACCGACGACGAGTTGGACTTCCCGCATTCCTCCGCATCCGACAAGCGGAGTACCGATGCGGCACCGACAGAGAAGATCCCGACGTACCGCCCGTCGGCTTTCGCCGACTCGCCGACCCAGACGGCTGCGACGGCCGGTGCCACCTCGAACGCGTACTCGGATCGTCCGACGGAGTATCTCGGTGAGTCCTCCGATTCGACAGTCGCTGCCCCTGCAGCCCCGGTGCGCACCGAGACCGTGGAAGTTCCGGCCCGGCGCGGCACCACCGATCTGGGCCTGTTCGTCCTACGCGTCGCCATCGGAGCAGTGTTTCTCGGGCACGGACTGCAGAAGCTCGTCGGATTGTGGAACGGTCCCGGGCTGGACGGATTTCAGAATCTCCTGGAGGAGTCCGGATTCCGATACCCGGAGATCCTCGCCATCGCGGCGGCGGCCGGCGAAACCCTCGGCGGCGCACTGCTGATCCTGGGGCTGGCGACGCCGTTGGCCGGTGCAGCTGTGTTGGCGACCATCATCAACGCCTGGTGCTTCAAGCAGGCGGCAGAGCCCGGGTTGCAGTTCTCCGGTGCCACCGGCGTGGAGTACGAAACGGTTCTCGGCTTCGCGGCCGCGGCCATCATCCTCACCGGACCCGGAAAGATCGCGTTCGACGGCCGCCGCGGTTGGGCGACCCGCCCGCGCATCGGATCGTTCCTCGCACTCGCGGTGGGAATCGCTGCGGGCGTATGCATCTGGATCTTCCTCAACGGAGCGAATCCGGTCGTCCGCTGATCAGGTCGACAACAACCATGTGAGTGGTTCCTCGTAGCCCGCTACGAGGAACCACTCACATGCTGTTCGTCTGTTCAGGGCACGTAGCGCACAGCACCCTTGTCCGCGGATGTCGCCAGTGCGGCGTAGGCGCGCAGCGCCGTCGTGACCGTGCGCTGTCGGTCGATCGGCTGCCACGGCCGCTCGGACGCGAGCATCTTCGCGCGCCGAGTCTCCAGAGTCTGCTCGTCGACGAGGATCTCGAGCGTGCGCGTGGCAACGTCGATGCGGACCTGGTCGCCGTTCTCGACGAGGCCGATCACGCCGCCGGCCGCAGCCTCGGGGGAGATGTGTCCGATGGACAGGCCCGACGTGCCGCCGGAGAACCGTCCGTCGGTGATCAGGGCACAGACCTTGCCCAGGCCGGCACCCTTGAGGAACGCGGTCGGGTGCAGCATCTCCTGCATTCCCGGTCCGCCCTTGGGTCCCTCGTACCGCACGACGAGCACGTCACCGGGTTGGATCTTCTTCTGCAGAATGGCCGAGACGGCTTCTTCCTGAGACTCGACGACCAGCGCAGGTCCCTGGAACGAGAAGAGGTCTTCGTCGATGCCCGCGGTCTTCAGAATCGCGCCGTCGACGGCGATGTTGCCGCGCAGCACCACCAGACCGCCCTCGACCGTGTACGCGTGTTCGAGATCGCGGATGCAGCCACCCGCCGCGTCGGTGTCGAGGGAGGACCAGCGATTGCTCGTGGAGAACGGTTCGACGGTTCGGACGCCGCCGGGAGCGGCATGGAACAGCTCGATCGCCTCGTCGGATGCGGCACCGGAGCGGATGTCCCACGTGTCGAGCCACTCGTCGAAGCTCTTCGTGTGGACGGTCGAGACCTCGGTCTCGAGCAGATTCGCGCGCCGCAGTTCACCCAGCAGGGCGGGAATTCCACCCGCGCGGTGCACGTCTTCCATGTGGTAATCCGAGTTGGGGGACACTTTGGCCAGGCACGGCACCTTGCGGCTGATGGCGTCGATGGTGTCGAGATCGAAATCGACCTCGCCCTCCTGCGCCGCCGCGAGCGTGTGCAGCACGGTGTTGGTCGAGCCACCCATCGCCACGTCCAGTGCCATCGCGTTGCGGAATGCCGCCGGGGTGGCGATGTTGCGGGGCAGCACCGACTCGTCCTCGTCCCGGTAGTACTTGATCGCCGCCTCGACGATGGTCGTGCCGGCCCGAGTGAACAGGGCGCGGCGGGCCTCGTGGGTGGCCAGCGTGGAGCCGTTGCCGGGCAACGCCAGGCCGAGCGCTTCGGTGAGGCAGTTCATCGAGTTGGCGGTGAACATGCCCGAGCAGGACCCGCATGTCGGGCACGCGCTGCGCTCGACCTCGTCCAGGCCCTCTTCGGACACGGCATCGTTCGCGCTGGCAGAGATCGCGGTGATCAGGTCGGTGGGTGCCTGCGCGACTCCTCCGACGACCACAGCTTTACCGGCCTCCATCGGCCCACCGGAGACGAACACCGCCGGGATGTTCAATCGCATGGCCGCGTTGAGCATGCCGGGGGTGATCTTGTCGCAGTTGGAGATGCACACGAGTGCGTCCGCAGTGTGGGCGTTGGCCATGTACTCGACCGAGTCGGCGATGATCTCGCGGCTGGGCAGCGAGTACAGCATGCCGCCGTGCCCCATCGCGATGCCGTCGTCGACGGCGATGGTGTGGAACTCGCGTGGGACCCCGCCGGCTGCGCGGACGGCGTCGGCGACGATCTCGCCGACGTTCTTCAGGTGCACGTGGCCGGGTACGAACTGGGTGTACGAGTTCGCGATGGCGACGATCGGTTTACCGAAATCCGAGTCGGTCATTCCGGTGGCGCGCCACAGCGAGCGCGCGCCCGCAGCATTGCGTCCGACAGTGGTGACCCGTGAGCGTAGCGGCGGCATGTGCGTTGTCCTCGTTCGTTGCAGCGGTTTCTCGCCGACGAGGCTACTCGCAGGCGGCTAGCGGTCGGTGGGTGCCTGCTTGCCCTCGGCGTCGTCGGCTTCCGCTCGGGCCTTGTCCTCCGCGGCGGCGGCAGCGGCGTACGGATCGGTGATCCGACCGCCGCTGGCGGCCGCGAGTTGGGGGAGCCGATCGAACCGCACGAGCGGAAGTGACTTCTCCGTCTTGTCGGTGAGCACCACGCGTGCCCAGCGGCGGTCGGGGAAGTGCAGCCCGACCACAGAGTCCCACTCGATGACGTCGGAGCCGACGAAACGGCGGGCCGTGATCGCCTCCGGAGTGATGACGGTGCGCACACGCAGCACCCAGATGCACGCGACGATCGGCAGAATCAGCAGCCAGCCCAGTGCGGCGGGCCAGCTCGCCGCAGGCAGAGATGTACTGAACAGGAGCAACCCGACGCCGATCAGGGCCAGACGCGGGAGACGGATGACCTGCCTGCTCGACGGCGGTGGCCCGTCGGCACTGTTCGGTAGCTCGGGACCGGTGTGGGATGATGGCCGAGGTGGTTCGGACTGCTGCGAAGACGACACCCATTCATCTTCGCATTGCATCTACGCGATCTCACATAATGGGATTGCGTCGTGACGAGTTTGACTCTTCCCTGTGCGCGCGCCTACCGTTCAGTGCGTGAAGCGGAATTGGATACTCGTAATCGGCCGGCGCGTCAACGCCTGAGCCGGTTGTTCAAACTCGCATCGACGCGCCACCCTCGTACAGCTCACGCTGACGGGGGTTTTTTCTTGCCCAGAGATCGCCCAGCAATTTCACATTCCTGAGGAAGCAATCAGTGAGCGCACCAACCGCACGCCCAGGGCCCACGACACGTAAGTCGGGGACGGCCACGAGCCCGTCGACCAGCAACCCGTCCGCAGACGCGGCGACCAACGGATCGCGACGCCACGTCGCACCCGAGAAGGTCAGCGGCGCACAGTCGGTCGTACGAGCTCTCGAAGAACTCGACGTCGACACCGTATTCGGCATTCCGGGTGGCGCGGTTCTCCCGGTCTACGATCCGCTGTTCGACTCCGTCAAGGTGCGCCACGTGCTCGTTCGCCACGAGCAGGGTGCAGGTCATGCCGCTACCGGCTACGCCCAGGCGACCGGCAAGGTCGGCGTCTGCATGGCGACGTCCGGCCCGGGTGCGACCAACCTCGTGACCCCGTTGGCCGACGCGCAGATGGACTCGGTTCCCATCGTCGCGATCACCGGTCAGGTCGCACGCAGCCTCATCGGTACCGATGGGTTCCAGGAAGCCGACATCTCGGGTATTACGATGCCCATCACCAAGCACAACTTCCTGATCACCGACGGCGCGGACATCCCGCGCATCATGGCCGAGGCGTTCTACATCGCCGCGTCGGGTCGTCCCGGTGCCGTCCTCGTCGACATCCCGAAGGATGTGCTGCAGGCGCAGACCACGTTTTCGTGGCCGCCGGAGATGCGTCTGCCCGGCTACCGCCCGGTCACCAAGCCGCACGGCAAGCAGGTTCGCGAAGCGGCACGCTACATCGCCGATGCCAAGCAACCGGTACTGTACGTCGGCGGCGGCGTCATCAAGGCCAACGCCTCGGCAGAGCTGCTCGAGCTCGCCGAACTGACCGGCATCCCGGTCGTCACGACGCTGATGGCGCGCGGGGCATTTCCCGACACCCACCAGCTGAACCTGGGCATGCCCGGTATGCACGGCACCGTCGCTGCGGTCGCCGCTCTGCAGCGCAGCGATCTGCTGATCACGCTCGGTGCCCGGTTCGACGACCGCGTCACCGGTCAGCTCTCGTCCTTCGCTCCGGACGCCAAGGTCATCCACGCCGACATCGACCCGGCCGAGATCGGCAAGAACCGATACGCGGACGTGCCGATCGTGGGCGACTGCGGCGAGGTCATCACCGAGCTGATCGAGGCCCTGCGGGCCGATCGCGCCACCGGAACGACGCTCGACCTCGAGCAGTGGTGGGTCTACCTCGACGGCATCCGCAAGACGTACCCGTTGAGCTACGACCGTCCGTCCGACGGTTCCATGTCTCCCGAATTCGTCATCTCCTCGGTCGGCAAGTTCGCCGGTCCCGACGCGATCTACTGCGCAGGCGTCGGCCAGCACCAGATGTGGGCCGCGCAGTTCATCAACTACGAGAAGCCGCGCACGTGGCTCAACTCCGGTGGTCTGGGCACGATGGGGTACGCGGTTCCGGCCGCCATGGGAGCCAAGATGGGCCTGCCCGACGCCGAGGTGTGGGCCATCGACGGCGACGGATGTTTCCAGATGACCAACCAGGAACTTGCTACCTGCGCAGTCGAGGGCATCCCGATCAAGGTCGCGCTCATCAACAACGGCAACCTCGGTATGGTTCGGCAGTGGCAGACCCTGTTCTACGAGGAGCGCTACTCCAACACCAACCTCGGAACTCACGGTGCCGTGCGCATCCCCGATTTCGTCAAGCTCGCCGAGGCGCTCGGCTGCGTCGGTTTGCGCTGCGAGCGGGAAGAGGACGTGGATGCGGTGATCGCCCAGGCACGGGCCATCAACGATCGTCCGGTCGTCATCGACTTCATCGTCGGTGCCGATGCCCAGGTGTGGCCGATGGTGGCCGCCGGAACGGGTAACGACGAGATCATGGCCGCCCGCGGAATTCGTCCCCTGTTCGACGACGACGAAGCCGAAGGCGTCGAGCCCGCGGTGATCGAAGAGGCAATGGCCCGCGAGCAGGCGCACGGCGCGCAGCTTGCCAACGGTGCATCGACCGACGATGTGAAAGGCAGCGACAAGTGAGCACGAGCCATACCCTCAGCGTTCTCGTCGAGGACAAGCCAGGTGTGTTGGCGCGCGTGGCCGCATTGTTCTCGCGCCGCGGCTTCAACATCTCCTCACTCGCCGTCGGCGGCACCGAGATTCCCGATATCTCGCGCATGACGATCGTCGTGACGGTCGACGAGTTCCCGCTCGAGCAGGTGACCAAGCAGCTCAACAAGCTCATCAACGTCATCAAGATCGTCGAGCAGGACGACGATTCCTCGGTGGCGCGAGAGTTGGTCCTGATCAAGGTCCGCGCCGATGCCAGCGTTCGGAGCGAGGTCATCGAAACGGTGAATCTGTTCCGCGCCAAGGTCATCGACGTGTCCCCCGAGGCGGTGACGGTCGAGGCGACGGGCACCCGCTCCAAGCTCGACGCGTTGCTGAAGATGTTGGACCCCTATGGAATTCGAGAAATAGTTCAGTCGGGAGTCGTTGCCGTCGGACGTGGACCGAAATCGATCACTGCGTCGCGTTAGCGGCCCCGGTGACGAACATGCGTAAAACCCAAGAGGAAAGGTAACAACCAGTGGCAGTCGAGATGTTCTACGACGACGATGCTGATCTGTCGATCATCCAGGGCCGCAAGGTCGCAGTGATCGGCTACGGAAGCCAGGGCCACGCGCACTCGCTGAGCTTGCGCGACTCCGGCGTCGATGTTCGCATCGGCCTGGCGGCAGGCTCGAAGTCCCGCGCCAAGGCGGAGGAGCAGGGCCTGAAGGTCGGAACTCCCGCAGAGGTGTCCGAGTGGGCCGACGTGATCATGGTGCTCGCACCCGATACCGCTCAGGCCAAGATCTTCTCCGAGGAGATCGAGCCCAACCTGAAGGACGGCGACGCGCTGTTCTTCGGCCACGGCCTCAACATTCACTTCGACCTGATCAAGGCTCCGGAGTTCGTGACCGTCGGCATGGTTGCCCCCAAGGGCCCCGGCCACCTCGTGCGTCGTCAGTTCGTCGACGGCAAGGGTGTTCCCGCGCTCATCGCCATCGACCAGGACCCGAAGGGTGAGGGCCAGGCCCTCGCGCTGTCGTGGGCCAAGGGCATCGGTGGCACCCGCGCAGGCGTCATCAAGACCACGTTCAAGGAAGAGACCGAGACCGATCTGTTCGGTGAGCAGGCCGTGCTGTGCGGCGGTACCGAAGAACTCGTCAAGACGGGCTTCGAGGTCATGGTCGAGGCCGGCTACGCGCCCGAGATGGCGTACTTCGAGGTGCTGCACGAGCTCAAGCTCATCGTCGACCTCATGTACGAGGGCGGCATCGCCCGCATGAACTACTCGGTGTCCGACACCGCGGAGTTCGGTGGATACCTCTCCGGACCGCGCGTCATCGACGCAGGCACCAAGGAGCGCATGAAGGCCATCCTGGCCGACATCCAGTCGGGCGAATTCACCCGTCGCCTCGTCGCCAACGTCGAGAACGGCAACACCGAGCTCGAAGGCCTGCGCAAGGCCAACGCCGAGCACCCCATCGAGGTCACCGGCAAGAAGCTGCGCGACCTCATGAGCTGGGTCGACCGCCCGATCACCGAGACTGCCTGATTCTCATCGAATCGCGTTGTCACGCAATCTGATCGAAGGGCACCCCTGGATTGCCGGGGGTGCCCTTCGGTGCGTGAGTCCGGTGGCGTCACCGTGTGACGTCTCGGACCTCTAAACTGTTCGTGCTGCACAGCCCCGCCGAATTTTCCGACCACGTCTCGAACCGATATAGGGAGTTTTTCACGTGAGCCAGCCAGGCCGTCCTGTCGTTCTGATCGCCGACAAACTTGCGCAGTCCACCGTCGAGGCACTGGGTGACGGCGTCGAGGTCCGTTGGGTCGACGGCCCGGATCGTCCCGCGCTGCTCGCCGCGGTTCCCGAGGCCGACGCGATTCTCGTGCGCTCCGCGACCACGGTCGACGCCGAGGTGCTCGCCGCCGGGACCAATCTCAAGATCGTCGCCCGCGCCGGTGTCGGCCTGGACAACGTCGACGTACCCGCAGCCACCGAGCGCGGAGTCCTCGTCGTGAACGCACCGACCTCCAACATCCACACCGCCGCCGAGCACGCAGTCACGTTGCTCCTCGCGGCCGCGCGCCAGATCCCCGCTGCCGATGCCACCCTGCGTCAGCACGAGTGGAAGCGCAGCAAGTTCAACGGTGTCGAGATCTTCGGCAAGACCGTCGGCGTCGTCGGACTCGGCCGCATCGGCCAGTTGTTCGCGCAGCGTCTCGCCGCATTCGAAACGCACATCATCGCCTACGACCCCTACGTCTCCGCTGCTCGCGCGGCGCAGCTCGGTATCGAACTCGTGAGCTTGGACGAGCTGCTCGAGCGCGCAGACATGTTCTCGGTTCACCTGCCCAAGACACCGGAGACCAAGGGCATCATCGGCAAGGAAGCTCTCGCCAAGACCAAGCCCGGGGTCATCGTCGTCAACGCCGCACGCGGTGGGCTGGTCGACGAGCAGGCACTGGCCGACGCCATCACCTCCGGTCACGTGTTCGCTGCGGGCATCGACGTCTACGCCTCCGAGCCGTGCACCGACAGCCCGTTGTTCGAGCTGCCGCAGGTCGTCGTGACCCCGCACCTCGGGGCGTCGACCACCGAAGCTCAGGACCGCGCGGGCACCGATGTGGCCAAGTCCGTATTGCTGGCTCTCGCAGGCGAATTCGTACCCGACGCGGTCAACGTCAAGGGTGGGGCCGTCGGCGAAGAGGTATCGCCGTGGCTCGAAATCGTGCGTAAGCAGGGTGTGCTGCTCGGAGCCCTGTCCGACGAGCTGCCCACCTCGTTGTCGGTGGACGTTCGCGGCGAACTCGCCAGCGAGGACGTGCAGATCCTGAAGCTGTCTGCGCTGCGCGGACTGTTCTCGGCCGTCATCGAGGATTCGGTCACGTTCGTCAACGCACCCTCGCTGGCCGAGGAGCGCGGTGTCACAGCAGAAGTGACCACCGCTCCCGAGAGCGAGAACCACCGCAGTGTCGTCGACATTCGCGCCGTCTACGGTGACGGATCGGTGCTCAACGTTGCGGGCACTCTGACAGGCACCTCGCAGGTCGAGAAGATCGTCAACATCAACGGCCGCAACTTCGACCTCCGCGCCGAGGGCAAGAACCTCATCGTCAACTACGCGGATCAGCCCGGCAGCCTGGGTCGAATCGGCACTCTGCTCGGCGACGCAGGAATCGACATTCAGGCCGCAGCGCTGAGCCAGGACTCCGAGGGCGACGGCGCAACCATTCTGCTGCGCGTCGACAAGGACGTTCCGGCAGAGCTCAGTGCGAGCATCGCCACCGCTGTGGGGGCGTCCACCATAGAGCTGGTCGACCTGTCCTGATCGCTCGCAGCCGATCGGACCGACACGAACTACGAGGAGTGAAATGAAGCTGGCCGTCATCGCCGGGGACGGAATCGGACCGGAGGTCGTCGCCGAAGCGCTTGCCGTTCTCGACGTGGTCGCACCCGGAGCCGAGAAGACCGAGTACGACCTCGGTGCGCGGCGCTACAACGCCACCGGAGAGTTGCTGCCGGATTCGGTGTTGGCAGAACTGCGTGAGCACGACGCGATTCTGCTGGGAGCCATCGGCGATCCGTCGGTGCCCAGCGGAGTTCTCGAGCGTGGACTGTTGCTGAGGGCGCGATTCGAGCTCGATCACCACATCAACCTGCGGCCGGCCAAGTTGTATCCGGGTGTCGTCGGTCCGCTGGCCGGGGACAAGCAGATCGATGTCGTCGTCGTGCGCGAGGGTACCGAGGGTCCGTACACCGGCAACGGCGGTGCGCTGCGCGTCGGTACACCGCACGAGGTGGCCACCGAGGTCAGCGTCAACACTCGTTACGGCGTGGAGCGCGTGGTGCGCAACGGTTTCGAGCGGGCGCTGACCCGCAAGAAGCACGTGACGCTGTTGCACAAGACCAATGTGTTGACCTTCGCCGGCAGTCTGTGGGCACGCACGGTCGAGGCAGTGTCGGCAGACTTCCCGGACGTCGAGGTCGCGTATCAGCACATCGATGCCGCGATGATTCACCTCGTCACCGATCCCGGCCGGTTCGACGTCATCGTCACCGACAATCTGTTCGGCGACATCGTGACCGACCTCTCGGCTGCCGTCACCGGCGGAATCGGTTTGGCCGCAAGCGGAAACATCGACGCCACCGGTACCAACCCCAGCATGTTCGAGCCGGTCCACGGCAGCGCACCGGACATCGCCGGTCAGCAGAAAGCCGATCCGACAGCCGCGATCCTGTCGGTGTCGCTGCTACTGGCGCACCTCGGCGACGCTTCGAACGCAGCACGGGTCGAGGCCGCTGTCGCAGCGGATCTCGCCGAGCGAGGAACCACCACCGCGTCGACGAAAGAGATCGGCGCACGAATCGCCGCTCGCCTGTAACTCTCACGTCTCGACATGCCACGGTGGGTTGCCGGCCCACCGTGGCATGTCGTGTATCACGGGCATGTCACTTTCGGCACGTCAGCCGGCGCGGTCTGCACCGGCGTCGGACGTCTCGTCCGAGGGCTCGGGGGCCGGATCGTCGGGCACGATCGGCACGGACAGCGCGGGAAAGACCGCCGACACCAGGAACGCCACGGGGAAGCTGATGGCCGCGATAGCGCCGAACACCGGCGGTACAGCCGAGGCGAACACGTACTGACTCGTGTTCTGCACCCCGAGAGCACGTCCGCTCCAATACGGTCCCGAGATTTCCGCGACAGCGGTGAACGCAAGACCGTTGGGGGCGACGGTGGCGACGGACGCGACCACGAGCAGGACGATGGCGGCAGGGGAGTCGAACCAATCGGCGATGCCGAGCCCGAGCATGCTGGCAGCGGCCGTCACGGCGACCCACCGCAGCGGCCGCATGCGGCTACCGACACGGTCGGACAGCGCGCCGACGCTCATCCGGCCCAGTGCACCGAGAATCTGGGTCACCGTGACGAGGACACCTGCGGCCGCGGCCGTCCACCCTCGGTCTGTCATCAGCCACACGAGCGCATACGTCCAGACCACGTACTGCGGCACCACCAACAGGATGGACGTGGCGTGAATGCGCCACAGCTGGCTGCTGCTGCGGTACGGATTGTCGAGCAGACCCTGCGCCGCAGCATCGATGCGGTTCGGTCGCGGAGGGTCGACCACAGCCAGACTCAGCAGGGCGCTCGCAGCGCACACGGCGGCGGGGACGAGCAACGCCGCGCCGACGCCGTGGTCACGTGCAATCGGCGGGATGGTCAGTGCCGCGACGGCCACGCCGAGGGGCACCGACATCTGTCTGATGCCCATGGCCAGTCCACGGCGATGCGGCGGGAACCACCCCACCACGACGCGTCCGCTGGCGCTGTTCGCGCTGGCCGCGGACATACCGCCGACCAACAGTAGAGCGGCGAGCACCGGAATGGACGTGCTGAACACTGCAGCGAGACTTGCGGCTGCGGTGAGACCGAGCCCGATCACCAGAACGAGGCGCTCGCCGATGCGGTCGACGAGCACGCCCCATGCGATGAGGGTCAGCATGATCCCCACGGTGGGCATCGCAACCACGAATCCCGCGGTCGCGAGTCCGAGTCCCCGGTCGTCGTGCAGGGCGGGGATGAGAAATGCAGCACCGTTGATGAAGACGGCACCCGCAGTCTGCGCGAGCATCCCCAGCACGAGCATGAACCACCGTCGCGTCTCGCCGATACTGGACATCTGCTTCGTGGCGCTCATTCCGGCCTTTCGTCTCACTATGTGGAAATCAAATCTTGCTATCTGGATACAGTTCGGAACATTACACCGGCGAAAGATCGACGGAGTGGACGGCATCGGCGCGCGGAGAACGGCGGTCGATAGACTTTCGACATGCGTCTCGGTCGAATTGCAAGTCCTGATGGTGTGGCATTCGTGAGTATCGAAGGTGAGGGGGATGCCCGGACGGCGAAGGAAATTGCCGAACATCCTTTCGGCACACCGACGTTCACGGGTCGGTCGTGGCCACTGGCCGACGTGCGACTGCTCGCACCCATCCTTGCCAGCAAGGTCATCGCCATCGGTAAGAACTACGCCGCTCACGCCGCCGAGATGGGTGGTGAAGCGCCCAAGGATCCCGTCATCTTCATCAAGCCGAACACCTCCATCATCGGACCGGGTGCGGCCATCGTGTTGCCGCCGTCGTCGAACGAGGTGCACTACGAGGGCGAACTCGCCATCGTGATCGGTCGTCCGTGCAAGGACGTGCCCGCCTCCAAGGCATACGACGTGGTGCTCGGATACACCGTCGCCAACGACGTCTCGGCACGCGACCACCAGAAGCACGACGGGCAATGGACCCGGGCGAAAGGGCACGACACGTTCTGCCCCCTCGGGCCGTGGATCGAGACGTCCCTCGATCCTTCCGACCTCGAGATCAAGACCGAGGTCGACGGCGTCGTCAAGCAGCAGAGTCGTACTTCGCTTCTGCTGCACGACATTCCGAAGATAATCGAGTGGGTGTCCGCAGTGATGACCCTGCTGCCCGGAGACGTCATTCTGACCGGAACGCCCGAGGGTGTCGGCCCCATCACCGATGGAGACAGTGTGTCGATCACCGTCGAGGGAATCGGAACCTTGACCAATCCAGTCGCAGCGAAGAAGTAGGACAACGATGACCACAGCAGCAGACGTCCGCGTTCGGTTCTGCCCGTCGCCCACCGGCACACCGCACGTCGGTCTGGTCCGCACCGCCCTGTTCAACTGGGCGTTCGCGCGACATCACGGCGGTACTTTCGTCTTTCGGATCGAGGACACCGACGCCGCTCGCGATTCCGAGGAGTCCTACGCGGCCTTGCTCGATGCGCTGCGATGGCTCGGTCTGGACTGGGACGAGGGCCCCGAGGTGGGCGGTCCCTACGAGCCCTACCGTCAGTCGCTGCGACGCGACCAGCACGTGGCTGTCGTACAGCAACTGCTCGACGCCGGCGAAGCCTACGAGTCGTTCTCCACGCCCGAGGAAGTCGAAGCGAGGCACAAGGCCGCCGGGCGTGATCCCAAGCTCGGTTACGACAACTTCGATCGTGACCTGACGCCGGAACAGCGGCAGGGATTTCTCGACGAGGGACGCGGAGCCGTCGTGCGGCTGCGCATGCCCGATCACGATCTGACGTGGAACGACCTCGTGCGCGGAGAGACCACGTTCAAGGCGGGAACCGTGCCGGACTTCGCGTTGACCCGCGGTAACGGAGTTCCGTTGTACACGTTGGTCAATCCGGTCGACGATGCCCTCATGAAGATCACGCACGTGCTGCGCGGCGAGGACCTGTTGTCGTCGACACCTCGACAGCTCGCACTGTACGAGGCACTGATCCGAATCGGCGTGGCCGACCGCACCCCGGAGTTCGGGCATCTGCCGTTCGTGATGGGCCAGGGCAACAAGAAGCTGTCCAAGCGTGACCCCGAATCGAACCTCTTCATCCACCGCGACCGAGGCTTCGTCCCGGAGGGGCTGCTGAACTACCTGGCGCTTCTCGGGTGGGGCATTTCCGACGATCACGACGTGTTCTCGCTCGACGAGATGGTGGCGGCGTTCGAGATCTCGTCTGTCAATTCCAACCCTGCGCGCTTCGACCAGAAGAAGGCCGACGCGATCAACGCCGAGCACATCAGGATGTTGGCTGCAGACGACTTCGCGGCACGGCTACGCAAATTCCTCGTTGCGCAAGGGCATCTCACCGAGCCGGTCGACGAGAAGATGTTCGCTGTCGCAGCCGATCTGGTGCAGACTCGCATCGTCGTGCTGTCGGATGCGTGGGGCCTGTTGAAGTTTCTCTTCGTCGACGACGCGGAGTTCGAGATCGATCCTGCGGCGGCGGCCAAGAATCTCGGTGCAGATGCGGCACCTGTGCTCGACGCCGCCATCGAGGCACTGACCGCAGTGACGGATTGGTCGACGGCCGAGCTGGAAGTCGCCCTCAAGGACGCGCTGATCGAGAAGATGGAACTCAAGCCCCGCAAGGCCTTCGCTCCGGTTCGGGTGGGAGTCACCGGCTCCCACATCAGCCCGCCGCTGTACGAGTCCATGGAACTTCTGGGCCGCGAGAGGACTCTCGCTCGTCTGACCGCCGCACGTACCCTCATCGCGTGACAGCGGTGCGACGCGGGCCGTCGTGGTCGGTCGGAGACCTTCGTACATGAGCGTCGCCGACCGACTGGATCGACTGCAGCGCAGGCGTCCGGTTCTCGGATTCCCGATTGCGGTGGTCTACAAGTTCGTCGACGATCAGGGTGGTTACCTGGCGGCGCTGATCACGTACTACGCATTCGTTTCGCTCTTTCCTGCGCTACTGCTGTTCTCCGTGATTCTGGGCATCGTGTTGATGGGCAACCCCGAGCTGCAACAACAGATCCTGAACTCGGCACTCGGTCAGATCCCGGCGATCGGGGAAGAATTGGGGCGTCCCGAACGGATAGGTGGCGGCACGGTCGGTTTGACGGTGGGTATCCTCGGCTCGCTCTACGGCGGGCTCGGTGTGTCCGTTGCGCTGCAGAACGCGATGAACACCGCATGGGCCGTACCGAAGAATCTCCGGCCCGATCCCATTCGAGCCCGAGTGCGGGGATTGGGTTTGCTGAGCACCGTAGGTCTGGCGGTACTGGCTATCACCGCACTCAATGTGCTCAGTGCCGCAGGATATTTCGGCCCGGAATCCGGTCTCGTCGTGTTCGTGATCGGAACGCTGCTCTACGTCGGGGTGTTCGTCGTTGCGTTTCGGCTCGCCACGGTGCGAGCGGTGTCCATCGGAGAGGTACTTCCGGGAGCCATAGCAGCCGGTCTGACGTGGCAGCTGCTCCAGACGTTCGGCGGTGTGTACGTGAAGTACGTCGCCGCGAGTGCGACTGTGACCAACGGCGTCTTTGCGGTCGTGCTCGGGCTGTTGGCCTTTTTGTACGTGACCTCGGTATCGATCGTGATCTGCATCGAGATCAATGTGGTTCGGGTCGACAGGCTGTTCCCGCGGGCCCTTCTGGCCCCGTTCACCGACGACGTCGAACTGACCGAAGGTGACAAACTCACCTACACCGGACAGGCAGAAGCGCAGCGCAGTACCGCGTTCGAGGACATCGACGTGACGTTCGAGGACCCACCGAGCGCTCAGTCGGATTCCGGCCCGAACTCCGGCTCTCCAGCCGGTGCACCGTAGAAGCGGTCGATCCTGGTCTCCATCGGAAAGCGCACCGCCGTGTCGCCGAACATCAGACGCGTAGCCGAGTCTGCCGCTGCCGCAACGGCCTCGGACACCCACGGTGCGTCTCCAAGTGGACAGTGCACCACTACTTCGTCGTGCTGAAAGAACACCAACTCACTTCTGCTGGACCGCAATCGTCCGCGCAGATCCGCCAACAGACACAGAGCCCATTCGGCTGCGGTCGCCTGCACGACGAAGTTGCGGGTGAATCGGCCACGGGCGTGGGCGTCACCGGTGGACCACCACTGCGGCGTAGGGGGAGGGCACGCTCGGCCCAGCCACGACCGGACCACCTCGCCGCGCTCACCGGCCCGTGCCGCCTCTTCCACGACTGCCACCGCATCGGGAAACCTGGCGCGTAGGCGGGTCAGCAACGCACGAGCCTCGCCCGACGTCGCGCCGTACAGCACTCCGAGAACGGCGACCTTGGCGTGTGCACGATCACCGTCGAACGACTCGGCCGCGACAGGGGCGTAGAGATCCGCTGTGCCCGCAGCGGCGACCATGCGTGGGTCACCCGACATCGCGGCGAGTATGCGGGGCTCGAGCTGGCCGGCGTCGGCGGCGACGAAGGTATACCCGGAGTCGGCGATCACGCTGGCGCGCAGCGGCTTCGGGATCTGCAAACCCCCGCCGCCTCGGCTCGCCCAGCGGCCGGAGACGACGGCCCCGGGCACGTAGACCGGCCGGAAACGATCTCCGCGAACCCATGCGTCCAGCCACGTCCACCCGTTGGTGCTGTGCAGTTTCGACAGATCTCGGTGGCGAAGCAACAGCGGCACCGCAGGATGGTCGATGTCTCGGATCACGTGTGCGCGAGTGGATGTGAGCTCGATGCCGGCGCGCGCGAAAGCGGCGACCACTTCCACGGGTGAACTGGGGTTCACGCGGCGCTCGAACGCCGACGAGATCTCGTTCTCGAGCTTCACCAACGCCGGGGGAGTCGATCCGTCGACCGGCCTCGCGCCGAGCGCCGCGTCGAGGTGCCGCCGGTGCGCGGCGGCCGAGAACGGCAATCCGTCGAAGGTCATCTCGGCCGCGGCCAGACCTCCGGCCGACTCGGCGGCCGCCAACAACTGCAGCGCCCGATCGTCGGCGATCTCCTCGCTCTGACGGCGGTAGTCCGCGAGCACTGCCACCGGATCCGCATGCGGGTCGGCGTCGAACAATCCGGGTCGAAGGTCTGCGGGCGTGGACGGTGTCGTGGTGCGCCCCGTTCGCATCGCGAGAATGGCACCGACGAGGGCGAGATCGTGGCAGCGCCGGACCCTCACCCCGCCGTCGAGCAGTCGCGGGTAGACGTGGCTCGCGTCCTCCCATACCCAACGGGGAGCGTGCTCTCGCTCGACAGCGGCCACGGAGCCCACCAGATCGTCGGTGACCTCCTCGGTAGGGGAACTGCCGCCGAGTGGGGAGCCGTCCTCGTCGAGGCGGATCAGTACGGCCCGGTTGCCCTGGGGAACGAGCAGCACCTTCATCGGCGTCTGCGAAGTTCGAGAACGCTCACGAAACAGAAGTCTGCTGCATGCTCGGCGGCCGACGATGCGCGGGTTCTGCGTTCATGCGATTGGCGTTCGACCCGGCATCACGGACGGTCGAGGGCAGTTGCCAGGGCTCTGAGCAGCCGATTTGGAGAATGGGTAGTCACCTTTGATAGTCTCTATCCCGGCTCGAAACGCAGTGCACATCGATCGGATGCGTATTTCGATTCAAGTCCATTGGGGTATGGTGTAATTGGCAACACAGCGGTTTCTGGTACCGCCATTCTAGGTTCGAGTCCTGGTACCCCAGCGAGCAGGTAAGCGGCGATTTTGCCGCTGATGCCGAGGCAGTTAAGCTACCTCAGCATCACGTGTTCGATACAACATTGCAGGTGAAGTTCCTGGCCCCGTCGTCTAGCGGCCTAGGACGCCGCCCTCTCAAGGCGGTAGCGCGGGTTCGAATCCCGTCGGGGCTACGAAGACAGCACCCCCTCGATCTCCGGATCGAGGGGGTGCTGTCGTTTCGGTGCGACCGTCGTTTCTGTCGTGCGTGGTGTCGCTTCGCGTCAGACGCTCTTGCGGCGGAACATCTTCTGGTGATCGGCCGGACCGTGGGCGTTGTTCACCTTGGGGCCACCGTCCTTGTGATCGACGGAGTTGTGCGATCTGCTGTTCTTCTGTTCGAGGACCTCGCGGAACTTCTTCTTCAATTCTTCGCTGCCGGATTCTGACATGGGGCACTCCTTGCAGTCGGCGACCGGCCGGGTGGGCCGTTCGAGACGAACGTACTCCACTTCTGCGGCCTCTTCAGCCGGTTTTTCGGTGGTGCGCACGATCGGCCTCGGTTCGGCACTCAGAGGCGCTTGTGCAGCGCGTCGGCGGCGGCGAGCAGGTCTGCCGCCCAGCGCGCGCCCGGCTTGCGTCCGATGCGGTCGATCGGACCGGAGACCGAGATCGCAGCCACGACACTGTCGTTGCTGTCGCGAACGGGAGCCGAGACGCTCGCGACGCCCGGCTCGCGTTCACCCGCGCTCTGTGCCCATCCGCGCCTGCGGATCTCCAGCAGGACCCGTTCGCCGAATTCGGCGTCCGGCAGCACTGTGCGTTGGGTCTGCGAATCTGCCCACGCCAGAAGCACTTTGGCACCGGAGCCCGCTGTCATGGGCAGCCGGGCCCCGACGAGCACGGTATCTCGGAGGCCGGTCGGGGGCTCCATGGATGCGACACAGACGCGTACGGTCCCCTCGCGACGGTAGATCTGCACGCTCTCTCCGGTGATTTCGCGAAGCCGAGGCAGTACCGATGCTGCGGCGTCGAGCAGTGCGTCCGACGCGCTGGCAGCCAATTCCCCCAGTCCCGGGCCGGTGCGCCACAATCCGTCGGCATCGCGCACGAGGAGGCGGTGGGTTTCGAGCCCGACCGCGAGACGGTGCGCGGTAGCGCGGGGTAGCGCTGTGCGGGCACACAGGTCGTTGAGAGTGCAGGGTGTCTCGGCCACTGCGTGCAACACGGCCATCGCCTTGTCGAGGACACCGATACCGCTCGATTTGTCGACGGTGCCGCTCAGGCTATGCTGTCTCATAGAACGATATTAGCCTCCCGAATGCTGAGATTGCACAACCGCGAGAAGTCCAGCGTGCCGCGGGGGGATGATGTCGAGACGATCACGCGAGGTGGACCAGCCCGTCCGCCGGCGCGACGACAGGGAAGACGAGGTCTGCGACAGCGATGTCCGAAACGATGAAATCCGATGCGTCCGTGACGCAAGCGCCGAAGACGCTGGCGGAGAAGGTGTGGGACCAACATGTGGTCGTCCCCGGCGGGGGTGAAGGCGGTGCACGTGAACCGGATCTGATCTACATCGATCTGCACCTCGTGCACGAGGTCACCAGCCCGCAGGCATTCGACGGTCTGCGATTGGCCGGCCGCGAGCTTCGTCGCCCGGACCTGACGATCGCAACGGAGGACCACAACGTCCCGACGGCCGACATCTTCGCGCCCATCGCCGATCTCGTCTCACGCACCCAGGTCGACACTCTTCGCCGCAACTGCGAGGAATTCGGAGTTCGGTTGTACCCGATGGGAGATCTCGATCAGGGCATCGTCCACATCATCGGCCCCCAGCTCGGTCTGACCCAGCCGGGAATGACGATCGTGTGCGGAGACAGTCACACCTCGACGCACGGCGCATTCGGTTCGATCGCAATGGGAATCGGCACCAGCGAGGTCGAGCATGTGATGGCTACTCAGACTCTGTCTCTGCGACCGTTCAAGACCATGGCCATCACCGTCGACGGAGAACTGGCTCCCGGCGTGACGAGCAAGGATCTGATTCTCGCGGTGATCGCCAAGATCGGCACCGGAGGCGGTCAGGGATACGTGCTCGAGTATCGCGGTGAGGCCATCCGCAAGTTGTCGATGGAAGCCCGAATGACCATCTGCAACATGTCGATCGAGGCCGGGGCGCGCGCGGGCATGATCGCACCCGACGAGATCACGTACGAATACCTGAAGGGACGGCCACATGCGCCCCAGGGGGCGGAGTGGGATGCGGCGGTGGCCGCCTGGAACGAACTGGCGACCGACCCGGATGCAGTGTTCGACAACGAGGTACACATCGATGCGAGCACTCTGACCCCGTTCGTCACCTGGGGGACGAACCCGGGTCAAGGCGCTCCGTTGGGAGATGCCGTGCCCGATCCCGAGGCCATGCTCGATGAGGGCGAGCGCGTATCGGCCCAGAAGGCCTTGCAGTACATGGGTCTCGAAGCCGGGACACCGATCCGCGAGATCTCCGTCGACACCGTGTTCGTCGGCTCCTGCACCAACGGCCGCATCGAGGATCTGCGCGCGGTGGCGTCCGTCCTCGAGGGCCGCCGCGTCGCAGACGGCGTGCGAATGCTGGTGGTACCCGGGTCGATGCGGGTGCGCGCGCAGGCCGAAGAGGAAGGACTCGGTGAGATCTTCACCGCAGCAGGGGCAGAGTGGCGGCAGGCCGGCTGCTCGATGTGTCTGGGAATGAACCCCGATCAGCTCACCTCGGGAGAGCGTTCGGCGTCCACGTCCAACCGCAATTTCGAGGGGCGTCAGGGCAAAGGTGGTCGCACTCACCTCGTGTCGCCTCTGGTTGCGGCGGCCACTGCAGTTCGCGGAACCCTGTCCTCTCCGGCGGATCTCGCGTAGCAGCGAGCCCTCCGACCGGATCGATCGAACTCACAGGAGAAATTTCGATGGAAGCTTTCACTCGACACAAAGGCATCGGCGTTCCGCTCCGGCGGTCCAATGTCGACACCGACCAGATCATTCCGGCGGTCTATCTCAAACGAGTGACCCGCACCGGATTCGAGGACGGATTGTTCGCCGGCTGGCGATCCGATCCGAACTTCATCTTGAACCTCGCGCCCTACGACCGCGGATCGGTTCTCGTGGCCGGGCCGGACTTCGGCACGGGATCGTCACGCGAGCACGCTGTCTGGGCGCTGTCGGACTTCGGTTTCAGGGTCGTCATCGCATCCAGATTCGCCGATATCTTCCGCGGAAACATGGGCAAGGCAGGCTTGGTGGCGGCCGAGGTGGAGCAATCGGACGTCGAATTGCTGTGGAAAGCCTTAGAAGAACAGCCCGGTCTGGAGCTCGTCGTGGACCTCGTCGACAAGACGGTCACGGCTGGAACTTTGGTGGTGCGCTTCGCGATTGACGACTACACGCGGTGGCGTCTGCTGGAGGGTCTGGACGACATCGGACTGACATTACGCCAGGTAGAGGCCATTACGGAGTACGAAAAGTCAAGGCCTTCATACAAACCCCTCACCCTTCCGGCAAGGATCGAAGAGCCTTCGAAAAGGTGACGGACGGGGGTCCGACACGCTTTGCGGCCCTGAAGCATTCCGCGACACCGAAATGAAAATTGGCGTGGCGCATAGACTCTTGACGACTTGGGGTTTACCGTTGTAGTAGTCGGTCCGACGATGGGCCACAATATAGCGGAGGAAATCCATGAACAAGGCAGAGCTGATTGACGCCCTGACCGAGAAGTTGGGGTCTGACAGGCGGAGCGCCACAGAGGCTGTCGAGAACATCGTCGACACCATCGTGCGCGCGGTCCACCGCGGCGAAAGTGTCACGATCACAGGCTTCGGCGTGTTCGAGCAGCGTCGTCGTGCGGCGCGTGTCGCCCGTAACCCCCGCACCGGTGAGACCGTTCGCGTCAAGCCGACCAACGTTCCGGCATTCCGTCCGGGCGCGCAGTTCAAGGCCGTCATTGCCGGTGGGCAGAAGTTGCCCGCAAGCGGACCTGCCGTCAAGCGCGGTTCGGCTGCAGCTCCGGCGAAGAAGACTGCGGCAGCGAAGAAGACCGCCGCCAAGAAGGCAGCGGTGAAGACGACTGCCCGCAAGGCCACCACCGCCGCGGCCAAGAAGGCAGCTCCGGCAAAGACTGCCGCCAAGAAGGCAGCTCCCGCAAAGACTGCCGCCAAGAAGGCAGCTCCCGCAAAGACCACCGCACGTAAGACCACGACGGCTGCTGCCAAGAAGGCTCCGGCCAAGACGACCGCACGCAAGGCCGCAACCACTACGGCCCCTGCCAAGAAGGCTCCGGCCAAGACAGCGGCCAAGAAGACCGTTGCCAAGAAGGCTCCGGCCAAGAAGGCTCCGGCCAAGAAGGCTCCCGCGAAGCGCGCTGCAAAGAAGTAGCGCTTCAACGGCGCCGGTCACCTACGATCGAGTCGTTCTCGCACTCACAGAAGGCCCCGACCGAAATTTCGGTCGGGGCCTTCTGCTGTGTTCGTGATTCGTGGATCCTCGGATGCAACTCAGTCCTCGGTTACCGCATTCGGTAGTGGGCTGGCGATGTGGTCGGCCGCGACGAGCCGACCGTCGTGGCGCGAGAGCACCCACACGCTCCCTTTTCGATTTCTGTTGGCAGGCAACGTGATGCCGTCCTTGTCGGCCCACCATCGCATGAGGTCGGGGATCACCTTGCCCTGGCTGCAGATCACGGGTGTACCCATCGTCTCGGCGATGTCGCGAGCCCGGTGGCGGCCCTTTCGCGGGTCCTCGGCATACCCTTCCTCGGACAGCAAGTGCTCCGGTTCCATCTGCACGCCCAGTGATTCGGCAAACGGCGCGACCGTCTGTTCGCACCGAACGCGGTCGGCCGCATACACCGAGTCACCTCCGAATGCTCCGAGCAGTGAGACCAATGCCTCGGCCTGACGTCGACCGGTCTTGTCGAGGGGGCGGTCGGCGTCGTTGCCCTTGTATCGCGACCGCGAGCCAGCACTGCCGTGCCGGACCAGCAGCACGGTCGACGTAGCGGCCGGCTTGGCGACGAATCGTCGAAGAATCTTGTGGTCCATGGGATACGAGAGTTCGCCGCCGATCTTGTCGGGTGCGATCCAACGGAGTTCGTCCACTTCGTCGTTCGGGACGAATTCTCCGCCGGTCGCCTCGGCAGCCCAGTAGAGCACCTTCTTCATGCGACGGTGGCCGGGAATCGGGTAGGTGACGTACGACAGCGACCGGCCGAGTGTCGAGTCGAAGCCCGTCTCCTCCTTGACTTCTCGGACAGCCGCATCGACCGCTGTCTCCCCGGGATCGAGCTTTCCCTTGGGGAACGACCAGTCGTCGTACTTCGGCCTGTGTACCAGAGCTACTTCCACAACCGAGTCGTTCTCCGGCGATCGTCGCCACAGAATCGATCCGGCCGCGAAGATGTTGGCGCGGGGGGAGCCATCGGAAGTGCCCATCAGGACGCCTGATTCCTCCGGCTGCGCATCAACTCCACCTGATGTTCTCGGACACTTTCGCCTTGCGCAGGCGACGCGACCCAGCCACCGTCCGGCCCCAGTTCCCAGCAGCGGGTGGTGGGGTCGAGGGCCGAGTCGAAGATGTCACCGAGTTGCTTGGTCAGCTTCGGATCCTTGACCTGGGCCATCACTTCCACTCGCCGGTCGAGGTTACGGTGCATCATGTCGGCGCTGCCGATCCAGAATTCGTCGGCACCCTGGAAATGCAGAACCCGTGAGTGTTCCAGGAATCTGCCCAGAATGGACCGAACTTCGATGTTCTCCGACAGGCCCGGTACGCCCGGCTTGAGAGCACAGATCCCGCGTACGACTACCTTGACGGGGACCCCGGCGACCGATGCGCGGTACAACGCGTCGATCACCTGCTCGTCGACAAGTGCGTTGGCCTTGAGGCGAATCCCGGCTGCGCGGCCCGCCTTCAGGTGCTCGACTTCCGCTTCGATGCGCTCGACGATGCCGCGTCGCACGCCGTACGGGGCCACAAGAAGATTGCGGTACTTGGACTTTCGCGAGTATCCGGTGAGCGAGTTGAACAGGTCGGTGAGGTCCGCACCGATTTCGGGCGACGACGTGAGCAACCCGACGTCCTCGTAGATACGCGCCGTCTTGGGGTTGTAGTTGCCCGTGCCGATGTGGCAGTACCGACGGATGACCGATCCTTCTCGGCGGACGACGAGGCACGTCTTGCAATGAGTCTTGAGCCCGACGAGGCCGTAGACCACGTGCACTCCGGCCTTTTCGAGCTTGCGTGCCCACTCGATGTTCGCCTGCTCGTCGAATCGTGCCTTGATCTCGACGAGTGCAACCACCTGCTTGCCGGCCCCGGCCGCGTCGACGAGTGCGTTGACGATCGGTGAGTCACCCGAGGTGCGGTACAGAGTTTGCTTGATCGCCAGGACCTGCGGATCGGCCGCGGCTTGTTCGATGAAGCGCTGCACGCTGGTGGAGAACGAATCGTACGGGTGATGCACCAGAACGTCGCCGTCGCGAAGCGTCGAGAACACGCTCTTCGGGGTTTCGCGCTCACCGAACGCAGGATGCGTTGCCGGGACGAAGGGAGCGTCCTTGAGATTGGGACGGTCGACGCTGTACACCTGCCACAGGCACGACAGATCGAGCAGACCGGGAACCTGAATGACGTCGCCCGGATCGACGTCGAGTTCGCGCAGCAACAGTTCGAGCATGTGCTCGGTCATGTCGTCGGCGATCTCGAGGCGGACGGGGGAACCGAAACGCCTGCGTGCCAGCTCTCGTTCGAGTGCCTGCAGGAGATCCTCGTCGCGATCCTCCTCGACCTCGAAGTCGGCATTACGAGTGATACGGAACGCGTGGCTCTCGACCACCTCCATGCCGGGGAACAACACGTCGAGGTGTGCCGAGATCAGTTCCTCCATCGACAGGAAGGCGTCGATGCGATGGCTCCCCTCACCGCGCTTGACGCGTACGAATCGGTCGACGTTGTCGGGTACCTTCACGCGGGCGAAGTGCTCGCCGGTCGTCGAGTAATCCTTGACTGTCACAGCGAGATTCAGGCTCAGGCCGCTGATGTACGGGAAGGGGTGCGCCGGGTCCACGGCCAGCGGGGTGAGGACAGGGAAGACCTGTTCGGTGAAATAGTCGGACAGGCGAGCGCGCTCGTCGCTGTCGAGATCGGACCACCGGATGATCGCAATGCCCTCGGCCGTCAGCTCGGGCAGGATCGAATCGAGCAGTACTCGGGCATGTTTGAGAGCGAGCTCCTGAGTGCGCTGCCCGATGACCGCGAGCTGCTCGCGCGGGGTCATACCATCGGCCGATCGAACCGACAGGCCGGTCTCGTCGCGGCGTTTGAGCCCTGCGACGCGAACCATGTAGAACTCGTCCAGATTGGACGCGTAGATGGCCAGGAATTTGGCACGCTCGAGCAGCGGCAGGGACGAGTCCTCTGCGAGCGCGAGAACGCGGGAGTTGAAATCGAGCCAGCTCAATTCCCGGTTCAGATAGCGATTTTCGGGAAGCACCATGGCGGCATCCACCGATTCCGGAGTGGCGGCAGGAAGGGCGGAGGGAATGCTCGGCATCGTCGCGGCCATCGGGGCGCTCCACACCGGCTCTACACCGTTGCTGTCCGTACCGTTGCTGTCCGTACCGTTGCTTTCCGCGGTCTCGATCGCCGGATCTTCGGTCGCTGGCTGTGCGTCGTCTGTGCTCACAGCACGATCATCCCCCATACCCGCCGCCGGTGAAACTCCGATGACCGAACTTGTTCGCACGTTCACCGAATCACGCGGTGGTTGCGGATTCCTCGTCGCTCCAACCGAGTGAGCGAAGTACGGCCGTCGTCTCCGGTCCGACCCCGAGTCGATGAGCCCGACGCACGTCGTCGACGGTGTCGACGTCCAGCCGGAGTCCCGGCCACTGGCCGTCGAGCGGCCGCGCCCCCGACAAGGTGTGGCGCCGTGCGGAATCCGACCCGAACAGTGGCGCGAGCTCGCCGGCCGAATCTTTCAGGATCAGCGCTGCGGTTCCGGTTCCGTGATGGTCGACCACGACGGACCTGCCTCCGGACACTGCGGTTGAATACGCCTGCGCGAGTTCGGCGGGACGCAGCGCAGGCAGATCCGCTTGCAGCGCAACGATGTCGACTCGATCGGCCGGGGCGACACCGGGGTTCCCGTGGCGATCGCGTGGTGCGTGATCGACCCGCAGCGCGTCCGCGGCAGCGGAGAATGCGGCATTGAGGCGAGCTTCGGGATCTCGAGCGCCGGAGGCCATGGGTTCGTCCAACACCCGGGCTCCGATCTTTCGAGCGGTGTCGGCGACGATCGGGTCGGGTGTGACGACGGTGACCGAATCGACCACCGACACCGATCCGGCCGCGGTGACCGTGTCGACGAACATGGCGAGCACCAATCGGGTCCGGTCGGCACCGGAGAACTCGGACGCCAGACGGGACTTCGCTGCTGTCAGATCCTTGACCGCGATGACGACCCCGACCGTGCGGCGCAGCGCATCGGACGGCCGACCCTCGCGGTCGTCGTCGCTGCTTCGAAGTGCGCCCATGGTGTTCGATCCTGCCAGCGTCACCGATGTCTGCCGACTCCGACCGCCCGGGCAGGTCTGCGCGTTAGGGTGATGCGCGCGTAGGCAGGGCATCGGCGAGCAGGTGAGAGGTTGGCGGCATGAGCAGAGCAGCGGTACTGGGGTCCGGTTCGTGGGGTACCGCATTCGCCAAGGTGTTGGCCGATGCCGGAACCGACGTCACCATGTGGGCGCGCCGAGAGGAACTCGCTGCCTCGATCAGCGAACGGCACGAGAACGCGGATTACCTCCCCGGAATCGAACTGCCGTCGTCGATCCGCGCCACGAGCGATCCGGCGACCGCTCTCGACGGTGCGGACATCGTGGTGCTCGCAGTGCCGTCGCAGAGTCTGCGCGCGAACCTGGGGGAGTGGACGGATGCGATCGCACCGCACGCGACACTGCTGTCTCTGGCCAAGGGGATAGAGACCGGAACGCTCATGCGCATGAGCCAGGTGATCTCACAGGTGACCGGGGCCGATCCCAGCCGGGTGGCCTGCCTGTCGGGGCCGAATCTGGCGCGGCCGATAGCCGAGGGTCAGCCGGCCGCGACTGTCATTGCCTGTTCCGACTCGCAGCGCGCGCTTGAGATTCAGAAGGCCTGCGCGACAGGATATTTCAGGCCATACACCAACTCCGACGTCATCGGTGCCGAGATCGGTGGTGCGTGCAAGAACGTCATCGCCCTCGCTTGTGGAATGGCCAGCGGAGTCGGCTACGGCGAGAACACCCTCGCGTCGATCATGACGCGAGGCCTGGCCGAGATCATCCGGCTCGGTGTCGCGCTCGGTGCCACACCGTCGACGCTGTCCGGGCTCGCCGGCGTGGGAGATCTGGTCGCGACCTGCTCGTCGCCGCTCTCGCGCAACCGCACGTTCGGTGAGCGTCTCGGTTCGGGGGGCTCCCTCGAGAGCGCGCAGGAAGCAGCGCACGGGCAGGTGGCCGAGGGCGTGAAATCCTGCACGTCGGTGCGTGCGCTCGCCGAGAGCTACGACGTCGAGATGCCGTTGACCGATGCCGTGCACCGTGTGTGTCACGGGGGAATGTCGGTTCCGGACGCGGTGGGTCACCTACTGGGGCGTCGAATCAAGCCCGAGTGAGGTTACGTTCGCGAGGTGTGCACGAACAGGGCGAATCCGCGTTCGAGGGGAGACGGCGGTACGGTTTGTCACCGTGAGTACTCCCCGAATCAAAGTTGCCGTCGTCTTCGGTGGCCGCAGCAGTGAGCACGCGGTGTCCTGTGTCTCGGCGGGTAGCGTGCTCGCGAATCTGGACCCCGATACCTACGAGGTGGTCCCGGTGGGGATCACCCCCGACGGTGCCTGGGTGCTCGGCTCCAGTGATCCGGATGCGCTGACAATTCGTGATCGAGTACTGCCGACGGTGGACAAGTCCGGCACCGCACTCGCGTTGAGCACCGATCCGGGACGCGCGGGCGCACTGATCGCTCTCGGTGAGGGTGACGCCGGACAGGTCCTGGCTGCGGTCGACGTCGTGTTTCCGGTGCTGCACGGGCCCTACGGCGAGGACGGCACCCTGCAGGGAATGCTCGAACTCGCCGGTGTTCCGTACGTGGGTCCCGGAGTGTTGGCCAGTGCCGCAGGCATGGACAAGGAGTTCACCAAGAAGCTTCTGGGAGCCGAAGGACTACCGATCGGCAGGCAGGTCGTGCTGCGACGCGGCACCGATGACCTGACCGAAGCCGAACGCGACCACATCGGGCTCCCTGCCTTCGTCAAGCCCGCGCGAGGCGGATCGTCGATCGGAATTTCGCGCATCACCTCGTGGGATCACCTGCACTCGGCGATCGGCGTTGCCCGCGAGCACGACCCCAAAGTGATCGTCGAAGGAATGATCCACGGCCGCGAGGTGGAATGCGGCGTACTCGAATTCCCCGACGGCAGCGTCCGCGCCAGCGCGATCGCCGAAATTCGGCTCCCCGACGCGGACAGCGACGATCACGCCTTCTACGACTTCGACACCAAGTACCTCGACGATGTCAGCGAATTCGACATTCCTGCCGCACTCGACGACGACATCAGCGATCGCATTCGCGAACTCGCAGTAGCAGCCTTCCGCGCACTCGACTGCCAAGGATTGGCGCGCGTCGACTTCTTCGTCACCGAAGACGGCCCGGTGATCAACGAGATCAACACGATGCCCGGATTCACGTCGATCTCGATGTACCCCAAAATGTGGGCCGAGAGCGGAATCGACTACTCGACACTGATCAGCACCCTGATCGACACAGCTCTCGCACGCGGTACCGGCCTGCGCTAGAGCTCGGCGCTACTGCAGCGGTGCCGGGTCGAGGGGCTGCTGAGGTAGTGCTGCCGACACTGCCGACGAGGCATCCTGGAGAGGTGTCGGGCCGGAGTCGCCGGGAATGGTGAGAGCGATGTACGTGCCGCGATCGACGACGAACCATGTGCTGGCGTCGATGCCGTCGTTCTCGCCGGACACCTCGAACCACTGGACGCCATCGATCACCTGAAGTGGTGCGGCCACATCGAATCCGACCGGTCGAGGCAGTCCGCAGCGAAGCACGACCGGCTCGGCGTTCTCCTCGGCCGATACCCAGGCACGGACTCCGACAGGTGCCGGGTCGGCCAGGTCGGCGCGGCTGTAGTCGCCCAGCTCGTCGGGCAGCGCATCGAGGAGGGTCGAGCACTGTGCGCTCGCGGCGTCGGGTGCGTCTACCGGTCCCAGCGCTACCGGATCGTGGGCGGGGGAGCTGTTCACCGCTATCGCGGCCACGAGAACTCCCACCACCAACGCGACCGGCAGGGCGATCGCGGTGGCTATGACCGCAGGGTGGCGCTTCTCGTCGGCCGCTGCTGCATTCTCGGACCGGGTGCCGGCGTCGTCGCCGCTGTCGTTGTCGTGGTCGTTGTCGTGGTCGGCAGAATTCATGCGCTACCGAACCGCCGAGGTCGACTGCGGGGCGACGGGACAGGTGAGGGTGCGTGTGATGGCGTCGACCTTCTGAATTCGGGAGACGATGTCCGCGATCTCGGTGTCGGATGCGCCGTCGGCCCTGACGATGACGTCGTAGGGTCCGACCACAGCTTCTGCGGATACGACGCCGTCGACCGACTCGATCTGCCGCGCAACGGTCGTGGCACGGCCGACTTCGGTCTGAACGAGAACGAAGGCTTGCACCATCGGTGGTCCCTTTCCTTGCTGGGAAGATCGACTGTAAGTTGAGTCGACTGTACGTTGAGTCGGTTGCGTACTCACAGCACGAAACCTGCTGCGCCGGACCGGGCCCGGGCACCGCTAAAGGTACCGCAGGCGCGGTGCCGGTTTCGCGGGAGACCGACGTCCGAATTGCGCTCTGAGGGAGGAACATCATCGACGACACCGGCCCTTCGGGGACCACCGCCGCCGAACCGACGGTGGCCCAGATCGGCGAGTTCGACGTCATAGCCCGGGCCGTCGCCGATCGAGTGCAACCGACGTCGACCATCGTCGGCCCCGGCGACGACGCTGCCGTCGTCAGTGCATCCGACGGCAGGGTGGCCGCGACGACCGATATGTTGGTGCACGGCAGACACTTTCGGCTCGATTGGTCGACTCCGGTGGAGATCGGCCGAAAGGCGATCGCACAGAACGGCGCAGACATAGCCGCGATGGGTGGGCAGTGCTCGGCATTTCTGGTGGGTCTCGGCTGCCCGGCGGACACGCCGGTGAGCGTGACGGACGGTCTGAACGAGGGCATGTGGCGCGAGGCGTTGGTTGCCGGTTCGGCGATCGTCGGCGGTGATGTGGTGCAATCGGCTCAGCTGGTGATCTCGATCACGGCGCTCGGTGACCTGCAAGGCAGGGCGCCCGTATTGCGGTCGGGTGCGCAGGTCGGTGATGTGATCGCGTTCGCGGGGCGGCTCGGGTGGTCCGCGGCCGGACTCGCTCTGCTGCTCGCGGGCGGGGACTGCACCGGGCACGACGCGGTTCTCGATGCGCATCGCGTGCCCGCCCCGCCGTACCGTGCCGGTATCGAGGCCGCCGAGGCAGGCGCGACAGCGCTCACCGACGTGTCCGACGGGTTGTCGGCAGACCTGGGTCATATCGCCGACGCATCCGACGTATCGATGGCTCTGGAACCCGAACTCGTTCCGATTGCCGACGAAGTCCGTTCGGCCGCAGAGCTGTTGGGGGCAGATCCACTCGAGTGGGTTCTCACCGGCGGCGAAGACCATGCTCTCGTCGGCACGTTCCCCGGCCTCGATACCGTTCCGTCGGGGTGGATCGTGATCGGCCGCGTCGAGCCGGCGTCCACCGCGACCGATGGTCGCGTCACCGTCGCCGGGCACCATCGCGTGGGCAGATCCGGTTGGTCGAGCTTCGACCGAGAGTGAGCTCCGGCCGGGTCGATGGAGTCGGCTAAGTTGCAAGGATGGCTATCTACGCGCTCGGCGACCGCGAACCCGATATTCACCCCGACGCCTATGTCCATCCCGATGCTGTCGTCATCGGAGCGGTGACCTTGGCGGCCGGCTCGTCGGTGTGGCCGACGGCGGTGCTCCGAGCCGATTACGGCACGATCTCCATCGGTGCGGGCACCAACATCCAGGACGGAACCGTCATTCACTGCACCCCCATCGACGCGACCGTGATCGGTTCCGGTTGCGTTCTCGGTCACAACGCGCACGTCGAAGGTGCGATCATCGGAGACAACTGCCTCATCGCATCGGGGTCCGTAGTGCTCAACGGCTCGAGGATCGGGGCCGGCTCCATCGTGGGTGCGGGTGCGGTGGTGCCGTTCAAGTTCGTCGTTCCCGAACGCAGCATGGCGCTCGGAGTGCCGGCCAAAGTTCGTGAGGGCTTCGAGGTTCCGGAAGGACACGTGGACATCAACGTGCAGATGTACTCCGCGAACGCCGCGTACTACCGCGACGCGCTGCGTCGGATCGACCGGTGACGGCCCGCCCGCTCGCCGAGAGCGTCGATCCGGGTTGGGCTCGTGCCTTGGCTCCGGTCGAGGCGAATGTTGCTGCTATGGGCGACTTTCTGCGTGCCGAGCTCGCCGCTGGCAAGCACTACCTCCCGGCCGGTGAGAACGTTCTGCGTGCTTTTCGGTACCCGTTCGACCGGGTTCGGGTGCTGATCGTCGGTCAGGACCCGTACCCGACACCGGGTCATGCAGTGGGGCTGAGCTTTTCGGTCGCCCCCGATGTGCGTCCCGTTCCACGCAGTCTGGGCAACATCTTCAAGGAATACTCGGACGATCTCGGTCTGCCGACACCCAGCAACGGTGATCTCACGCCGTGGGCGGAGCAGGGTGTGATGCTGCTCAACCGAGTGCTCACGGTCGAACCGTCCGCGGCCGCGTCGCACCGCAAGAAGGGCTGGGAAGCAGTGACGGAGCAGGCAATTCGCGCTCTTGTCGCCAGAGCCGAAGATTCCCGGGCTCCTGGCCTGGTGGCGATTCTCTGGGGCCGTGACGCGGCGACGCTCAAACCCATGCTGGGATCGGTGCCGTACATCGAGTCGGCCCATCCGTCACCGCTGTCCGCGTCACGTGGATTCTTCGGCTCCAAGCCCTTCAGTCGCGCGAACGAATTGTTGGTCGAGGGCGGGGACGAACCGATCGACTGGACGTTGCCGTGACCGGCTCAGGAAAAGTCGGGACGACGCTTCTCGACGAATGCGTCGACACCTTCCACTCCTGCAGGTGAGACTGCGGCCGCCGAGATCGAGGCGGCCTCGGCATCCAATTGCTGTGCCAGAGTCGCGGTGTCGGACGCTGCGAGCAGCTTCTTGATTCCCTGATACGCCGAGGTGGGTCCGACGGCGAGGGTTCGGGCCAGTCGTTCCGCCTCGCTGTCGACGAAGTCGTCGCCCACCAGTCGGCTGAGGATTCCGAGGCGCACCGCATCCTCACCGTTGAGAATCGAATCGTTCAACAGGATGTCCATAGCGTGGCCGGATCCGACGATGCGGGGCAAGGTCCAGGACATGCCACCGTCCGGCGTGAAGCCGATGGCGGGGTATGCCGGTCGAAGCTTGGTCGACGGTCCGCCGATGGCGATATCGGTGAGACACACCAGACTCATGCCTGCACCGGCCGCCCAGCCGTGTACACCGGCGACGATGGGGACGGTGACAGCGGCGAGTTCACGAACAAACGCATGGAACGTGTCTGCGACGGACCCGACGAAGGCACCGCGATCGGCCGCACCGGCGAAGTCCCGCACGTTGCCGCCCGCGCAGAAGTTCGGCCCGCGGCCGATGAGCAGGATGCTTCCTACCGACGTGGCACCGGTGTTCACGGCGTGCAGTGCCTGCGTTCCCGAGGCGATACCGTCCATGTCGAGTGAGGAACCGCCCGCCTCGGTGGCGACGACAATGCGCAGCACCCCGTCCTCGATGCTGACCTTGCTCGAATTTTCGCTCTCCGAATGTGTCACGTTCGGGACTCTATCGGACGTCCTACTGTTTGCCCGAATGTGTAGGGAGATCGACAGACAACTGTGCCCCGCATCCGGGTGGATGCGGGGCACAGTTCTCGCACGCGGTCGAGGCCGTGGAGGAAATCGAAGAGCGGGGCCGAAATCAGCCCCGAACCACCTTGCCTGCCTTCAAGCAGGAGGTGCACACGTTCATGCGCTTGGAGTTGCCAGGCGCAACCTGAGCGTGAACGGTCTGAATGTTCGGGTTCCAACGACGGTTGGTCCGTCGGTGCGAGTGCGAGACCGACTTACCGAAGCCGGGCCCCTTGGCGCATACGTCGCAGACGGCAGCCATAGTCGCGAACTCCTTGTTAGATGTTGAGCGTTACATGTGGTCGAAGACATCGAAACGAACTACGAGCAGATGCAAGGATTGCAATGCGTGAAGATCGCCTCGAGGCAACCCTGCAAGAATAGCGGCGTCCCACCCAATCACCAAACCGCCACCGCAGACGAGGTGTACCGGCTCACGCGCGCCGCGCTGACGATTCTGCCCGACTAAGCTTCGGGGACTGTCCGCGGCCGGCATCGTCGGGCCCGCGCGCAGGTACGGACGGAACGCAGGGGAGGCGCTCGAGGTGGTCGACGTACTCGCATCGATCGATGCCTCGGGCCTGCGCCGGTGGGCCTATCGCTGTGTGGATTCCCTCACTGCTCGATGTGACGAGATCGATGCACTCAACGTTTTCCCCATTCCGGACTCCGATACCGGCACCAACCTGATGTTCACGTTCCGGGCTGCGGTCGAGTCCATGCGCAGTGCCGGGCCGGCCGCAGGCGCGGGTGCGATCGGACGGGCGCTGGCGGTGGGAGCCGTATCGGGTGCGCGAGGGAATTCCGGGGTCATCGTCTCGCAACTCCTGCGCGCGGTGGGTGAGGCCGCAGCCGACGGTCCGCTCGACACCGTGTCGATACAGGCCATGTTGCGACGTGCGCGAGTTCTGGTGGCGGGCGCGGTCAGCGTCCCCGCCGAAGGCACCATGCTCACGGTGCTCGAAGCCGCTGCCCGCGAGGCCGCTTCCCACGACGCGAACGTCGATCTGGCCACGCTGGTGGTCGATATCGCCGAGGCCACCGCTCGCGCTCTCGATCGCACGACGGACCAGCTCGCACCCTTGCGAGAGGCGGGCGTCGTGGATGCGGGGGCGCTGGGGTTGTCGGTGATCTTCGACGCGTTGGTCGAGGTCGTGACCGGTCGCACCCCGCCGAGGCGGCGCTACCGCCGTCCTCAGGACCACGAACGGGTGAACGAGGACGGTGTTTCGAGCGCACCAGGAGCTTGCGACGCGGCGGCGACTCGCTCGCAGACCCGGCCACTCGGCTACGAGGTTCTCTACGTCGTCCACGGCATCGACGACACCCGCGCGACAGCGCTGAGTGAAGCGCTGTCGGATCTCGGCGATTCGGTCGTGGTCGCCGGAGACGGCTCCGGGGCGTACTCCGCTCATGTGCACACTACCGACCCGGGCGGTGCCGTCGAGTGTGGGATCGCGGCGGGAAGTATTCGAGGAGTGCGCATCTCGTGTTTCGGACTGGCCGAGTACGCCGTCGACGCGAACGTCGGTGAGCACGAGCCCGAGGTGATGTCGGTGGGTCGCGATATTTTGGCCCTGGTCGCCGGTGACGGTGCCGCGGCCCTCTACGTACAGGAAGGTGCGACGGTGGTGCGATGCGACGAGCCCATCGATTCGTCGGTGTTGCATCGCGCCATCGTGGGCATGAAGCACCGCGAGGTACTGGTGCTGCCCAACGGGGCGCTGTCCGCTCAAGAGCTCGTTGCCGTCGGTGCCGCGGCCAGGGCGGACGGTAAGGACGTGTCGATGTTGCCGTGCTCGGCGATGGTGCAGGGTTTGGCTGCGCTCGCGGTGCACGACGCAGCCAGAGCAGCGGTCGACGATGCATTCGCGATGTCCGAGGCTGCGGCAGGAACGAGGTGGGGTTTGTTGCGCATCGCGCAGCAACGCGCGCTGACATGGGTGGGCATGTGCGAGCCGGGTGACTGCATCGGTCTGGCTGGGCATGAAGTGGTGATCGTTGCCGAGCGGCCACTCGATGCCGGGTGTCGATTGTTGGACCAGCTTCTGGCCTCCGGCGGAGAGATGGTGACGGTGCTGCTCGGGGCGCTTGCTCCCGCGGATATCGGCGATCGGCTCGCCGACTACATGGCGGGTACCCATCCCGGCGTCGACGTGGTGGTCTACCCGGGCGGCCAGCCCGGGGATCTCGTGCAATTCGGAGTGGAATAGGGAATCTCGGAACTATGGCAACGCTGGTGGATCGGCTCGACGACGTCCTCGGAGCGGCGGCTGCAGCACCGCTGGCCGAGGTGTTCGGCATCCACACCGTCGAAGACCTGCTGCGGCACTACCCGCATCGCTACATGACGCACGGTTCCGAGCTCGGTGAGAAAGAACCCCCCGAGGGTGAACACATCACCATCGTCGCCACCGTGGAATCGGCCACCCTGCGTTCGATGAAGAACCGAAACGGTCAGTTCCTCGCCGTCACCCTTGCGGCCGACGGGCAGCGGATCGAAGCCACGTTCTTCAGCCCGCACAAGCTCAAACACGTGGTAGTACCCGGTCGTCGAGGCATGTTCTCGGGCAAGGTCAAGTATTTCGGTCGTCGGTGGAACCTCACACATCCCAGTTACGTGATCCTCGGGGGCGACGACAACGACGGGGCCATCGTCCCCGCGGGTCGTATCGTCGGCGGTGGCACGCTGGCCGGCCTGGCGCGCGGCTCGGTCGATTCGTCCGGAGCCGTCGACATGTCGGTGTTCGACCGCGCCTTCGTACCGATATATCCCGCAGCGAAAGATGTCGAGAGCTGGACATTCATGCGCTGCGTCCGGCAGGTACTCGACCAGCTCGACGACGTGATCGATCCGCTACCGGAATCGGTTCGCCGCGAACGTGGCCTCATCGACATCGACACCGCGCTGCGCTCGGTCCACTTTCCCGATACCGCGGCGGACAAGGATGCCGCCCGGGAACGATTGAAGTTCGACGAGGCATTGGCTGTTCAATTGGTACTCGCGGACCGACGACGCGACGCGTCCGACCGGGTAGCCGCTCGGTGCCCACCGATCACCGACGGAATTGCGGCGGAGTTCGATCGCCGGCTGCCGTTCGAGTTGACGGCCGGTCAGCACCAGGTTGCTGCGGAGATCGCCAACGACCTGTCGGGTCCGCATCCGATGTCGCGACTGTTGCAGGGGGAGGTCGGCTCGGGCAAGACCATCGTCGCGTTGCGTGCCATGCTGCAGGTGATCGACGCCGGACACCAGTGCGCACTGTTGGCACCGACGGAAGTGCTTGCCTCCCAACACGCGCGATCGATTCGATCGATGCTCGGCACGCTGGCCGCCGGTGGCGAGTTGGGATCGCACGAGCTGGCCACCAAGGTGGCTCTGCTGACGGGTTCGATGTCCACTGCGGCCAAGCGGTCGGCCCTGCTCGATGCTGTGACGGGTGATGCCGGGATCGTCATCGGCACCCATGCGCTCATCGAGGATCGGGTCGAGTTTCTCGACCTCGCGATGGTCGTCGTGGACGAACAGCACAGATTCGGTGTGGAGCAGCGAGATGCCCTGCGCGCCAAGGCTCGTGGAAACTCCAGTCCGCACCTGCTCGTGATGACGGCAACGCCGATCCCGCGCACGATCGCGATGTCGACACTGGGGGACCTGGAAACGTCGGTACTCGCGGAGCTTCCGCGCGGCAGATCGCCGATCGTCAGCAACGTCGTCCCGGCCAGAACCAAACCGGGATGGGTGGATAGAGCCTGGCAACGGATTCGCGAGGAGGTCGCGGCGGGCCGGCAGGCCTACGTGGTCTGCTCTCGTATCGGTGACGGCGAGGATGCGGACACGGGCAAGAAGAGCGGAGCGGCGAAGAAGGCTGCGCCGAAAGTGGAGGACGGGCCGGAGACCACTGCCGCAGTGGACCTTTACGAGACGCTCTCCGCCGGACCGATGGCCGATCTCCGGGTGGGGCTGCTGCACGGGCGACTGTCCGGCGACGACAAGGACATCACCATGTCGGAATTCAACTCGGGTGAGATCGACGTGCTCGTCTGCACGACGGTGGTCGAGGTGGGGGTGGACGTACCCAACGCCACGGTGATGGTGATCATGGACGCCGACCGCTTCGGCGTCAGCCAGCTCCATCAGCTGCGCGGCCGAATCGGCCGCGGCGGGCATCAGGGGCTGTGCATCATGATCAGCTGGCTCAGCCCGGGCGGTGGGTCGTTCGCTCGGCTCGAGGCTGTGGCTGCCACCAACGACGGGTTCGAGCTCGCGAAGTTGGACCTGGCGACCCGCCGAGAAGGCGATGTGCTGGGAGCCGCGCAATCGGGCACCGTGACCGGACTGCGGCTGCTCTCGTTCATCGACGACGAGGACATCATTTCCGACGCCCAGGATTGTGCACGGTCGTTGTTCGCGCGGGACCCGTCTCTCGCCGACAATCCCGGCATCGCGTCGATGATGCGGTCGGCGTGGCGATCCGACAGAATCGACTACCTCGACAAGTCGTGACACCGTCGCAGTCCGCACTGCACCGTTTCAGTAGCCGGAATTGAACAAAGTTCCCGCATCGTGGGATCGGTACACCTCCGGGGCTCCTGCTGCCGGGTAAGTTGAGCCAATGTTCTCCAAAGTTTTGGTTGCCAACCGCGGCGAGATTGCTATCCGCGCCTTCCGTGCGTCCTATGAACTCGGTGCCTCGACGGTGGCAGTGTTCCCGTTCGAGGATCGCAACTCGGTGCACCGAACGAAGGCCGACGAGGCCTATCAGATCGGGGAGAAGGGTCATCCCGTTCGGGCGTATCTCTCGGTCGACGAGATCGTCGCCGCCGCCAAGCGCAGCGGTGCCGATGCTGTGTACCCCGGTTACGGATTCCTTTCCGAGAACCCGGATCTCGCGGCAGCGTGTGTGGAGGCGGGCATCACGTTCGTCGGCCCCTCCGCCGATGTCCTCGAACTGACCGGCAACAAGGCGCGTGCGATCGCCGCTGCCAAGGCCGCGGGGCTACCGGTGCTGGCGTCCTCTGAGCCCTCCGCCGATATCGACGAATTGGTCGCGGCATCCGAATCGATGACATTCCCGCTGTTCGTCAAGGCCGTGGCAGGCGGCGGTGGTCGCGGAATGCGTCGGGTGGCCGAGCCTGCGCAACTACGTGAGTCCATCGAAGCTGCTGCGCGCGAAGCGGAGTCGGCCTTCGGCGATCCGACGGTGTTCCTCGAGCAGGCAGTGATCGACCCCCGTCACATCGAGGTACAGATTCTTGCCGACGGCCAAGGCAACGTCGTCCATCTCTTCGAGCGCGACTGCAGTGTGCAACGGCGACACCAGAAGGTGATCGAGCTGGCACCGGCCCCCAACCTGCCTCAGGAACTACGCGAGAAGATCTGCGCCGACGCCGTGGCGTTCGCCAAGCAGATCGGCTACTCCTGCGCCGGAACCGTCGAATTCCTGCTCGATACGCGTGGCAATCACGTCTTCATCGAGATGAATCCTCGAATTCAGGTGGAGCACACCGTCACCGAAGAGGTGACCGATGTGGACCTGGTGCAGTCGCAGTTGCGTATCGCCTCCGGCGAGACGTTGGCGGACCTGGGATTGCAGCAGGAGAACATCGTGCTGCGCGGCGCGGCGTTGCAATGCCGCATCACCACCGAGGATCCCGCCAACGGATTCCGGCCCGACGTCGGCCGCATCACTGCCTACCGCACCCCGGGCGGTGCCGGCGTGCGCCTCGACGGTGGCACGACGTTGGGTGCCGAGGTCGGCGCCTACTTCGACTCGATGCTCGTCAAGCTCACCTGTCGTGGCCGCGACTTCGACACTGCCGTGGCGCGTGCCCGACGTGCAGTGGCGGAGTTCAGAATTCGCGGCGTTGCGACGAACATCCCGTTCCTGCAAGCGGTTCTGGTCGACCCCGATTTCACCGCAGGACGCGTCACCACCTCCTTCATCGAGGAGCGTCCGGAATTGCTGACGTCGCGTTCCTCGGGTGACCGTGGCACCAAGATCCTCACCTACCTGGCCGACGTAACGGTCAACAAACCGCACGGGGAACGTCCCTCGCCGGTGTACCCGCACGACAAGCTGCCCGAGGTCGACTTCTCGGCACCCATCCCCGACGGCTCCCGGCAACGGCTGCTGGCCCTCGGGCCGGAGGGGTTCGCCCGGGATCTGCGCAATCAGAAGGCGCTCGGTGTCACCGACACCACGTTCCGTGACGCCCACCAATCGTTGTTGGCAACGCGAGTGCGCACCAGTGGTCTGCTCGGCGTAGCGCCGTACGTGGCGCGAACGACGCCGGAGTTGCTCTCGATCGAGGCCTGGGGAGGGGCAACGTACGACGTGGCGTTGCGCTTCCTGCACGAGGATCCATGGGAGCGGTTGGCGAGCCTACGAGAAGCCGTGCCCAACATCGCGATTCAGATGTTGCTGCGCGGCAGGAACACCGTCGGGTACACCCCGTACCCGGAGAAGGTCACCCGTAGCTTCGTTGCCGAGGCCACCGACACCGGGATCGACATCTTCCGTATCTTCGACGCGCTCAACAACGTCGATCAGATGCGCCCGGCGATCGACGCAGTGCGCGAGACCGGTACGGCCATCGCCGAAGTGGCATTGAGCTACACCGGCGACCTGTCGAATCCGAACGAGAACCTGTACACACTCGACTACTACCTGAAGTTGGCCGAGCAGATCGTCGAGGCCGGTGCGCACGTGTTGGCCATCAAGGACATGGCCGGTCTGTTGCGGGCCCCCGCGGCCAAGACCTTGGTGACGGCGTTGCGGTCCAATTTCGACCTACCGGTCCACGTGCACACCCACGACACTCCCGGCGGCCAGCTCGCGACTTATCTTGCAGCCTGGGAAGCCGGAGCCGACGCGGTCGACGGTGCCTGTGCCGCGATGGCGGGAACCACCAGTCAGCCGGCACTGTCGGCGATCGTCGCCGCGGCCGCGCACACCGAACGCGACACCGGTCTCGACCTGCAGGCCGTCTGCGATCTCGAGCCGTACTGGGAGGCCGTACGAAAGGTGTACGCGCCCTTCGAGTCCGGGCTGCCGGCACCGACAGGTCGCGTGTACACCCACGAGATTCCGGGCGGCCAGTTGTCGAACCTACGGCAACAAGCGATCTCGCTCGGTCTCGGTGATCGCTTCGAGACGGTCGAAGCCAATTACGCTGCGGCCGACCGTATGTTGGGTCGTTTGACCAAGGTGACGCCGAGCTCGAAGGTGGTCGGCGATCTGGCTCTTGCGCTCGTCGGTGCGAATGCGTCCGCCGAGGAATTCGCCGAGGACCCCAGCCGGTACGACATTCCCGATTCCGTTGTCGGGTTCCTACGCGGCGATCTGGGAACACCCGCCGGCGGCTGGCCCGAGCCGCTGCGCACCAAGGCGCTCGAAGGCCGAGGTGCGGGCAAGCCGGTGACGCCGTTGACCGACGAGGACGAAAAGAACCTCGACGGGACGTCGGCGCAACGCCGAACCACTCTCAATCGGTTGCTCTTCCCTGGCCCGACGGCAGAACTCGAGGCTCATCGCGAGAAGTACGGCGACACGACCCGGTTGTCGGCCAACCAGTTCTTCTACGGTCTGCGTCAGGGCGACGAGCATCGAGTGACGCTCGAGAAGGGCGTCGAACTGCTCATCGGACTCGAAGCGATCTCCGACCCGGACGAACGCGGTATGCGCACCGTCATGTGCATCCTCAACGGGCAGCTACGTCCGGTGTCGGTGCGCGATCGGTCCATCGCGAGCGAAGCACCCACCGTCGAGAAGGCAGACCGCTCCAACTCCGGACACATTCCGGCTCCGTTCGCCGGGGTGGTCACCCTGGCGGTCGAGGAGGGTCAGAAGATCTCGGCCGGCGACACCATCGCCACGATCGAGGCGATGAAGATGGAGGCAGCGATCACCGCGCCGCGGGGCGGCTCGGTCACTCGTCTGGCGATTTCGGGCGTTCAGCAGGTGGAGGGCGGCGATCTGCTCGTCGTCATCGGTGGGGGGTCGACGGGCGAAGAGGCCGGGAGCGAATGACCCGGATCGTCGCGGGCGTTGCCGGGGGTCGCCGACTGGCGGTCCCCGGTCAAGGTACCCGGCCCACGTCGGAGCGGGTTCGAGAGGCGTTGTTCAGCGCGCTCGAGAGTCGGATGGAACTCGACGGGGCCGCGGTGTTGGATCTGTTCGCAGGGTCGGGTGCGCTCGGACTCGAAGCACTCTCACGTGGGGCCGCCTCGGCGGTGCTGGTCGAGTCCGACGCGCGGGCGGCCGCGGTAGTACGGAAGAACGTCGAGTCGGTCGGCCTGACCGGGGCTTCGGTCAGGTGCGCGCCGGTGGCCTCGGTTCTTGCCGGTGCCGCCGACACGGCCTACGACCTGGTGTTGGCAGATCCGCCGTACGCCGTGACCGACACCGCCGTGGCCGGCCTCCTCGAGCGGCTCGTGAGCGGGGGATGGCTCTCGGCCGATGCGGTGGTCGTGCTGGAACGGTCGTCGCGTTCGCCGGAGACCGTATGGCCGACCGGGCTCGTGCCGGAGAAGTCGAAGAAGTACGGCGAGAGCCGAATCGAGATCGCAATCCGGTCAGGAGTGGAGCCTGCGGAATGACCGGTTTGGTCAGGAGTGGAGCCTGCGGAATGACCGGTTGGGTCAGGAGTGGAGCCTGCGGAATGACCGAAGTGGTCAGGAGTGGAGCCTGCGGAATGACCGGTTGGGTCAGGAGTGGAGCCTGCGGAATGGCCTGGCCGAGCTGATAGGTTCGCGGGCATGACTGGCGCACTGTGTCCTGGATCCTTCGACCCGGTGACCGTCGGCCACCTGGATATTTTCGAGCGCGCGGCGGCCGCCTTCGACGAGGTGGTGGTGACGGTGATGGTGAACAAGAGCAAGAAGGGCATGTTCACTGTCGAGGAGCGGATAGAGATGCTCGAGGTCGCGACGGAGCATCTGCCCAATGTTCGGGTCGGTTCGTGGTACGGCCTGCTGGTCGATTACGCACGGCAAGAGGGCTTTTCGGCGATCGTGAAAGGTCTTCGTAGTGCTGTCGACTTCGATTACGAGTTGCAGATGGCGCAGATGAACCGGACGCTGACCGGAGTGGACACGGTGTTTCTCCCTGCGAATCCGGCGCACAGTTTTCTGTCGAGCTCGTTGGTCAAGGAGGTGGCCACGTTCGGGGGAGACGTCACCGGTATGTTGCCGCCGTTCGTGCAGGACCGGTTGATGTCGCGTATCGCCGAGCGTGCCGCCCAGTAGTTCGATGGCGCAGTAGTTCGAAAGGGCGACACACCGGGTGGGTATAGCGCAGACCGGCGTTTCGGCGGGCAGACTGAGCAGCGAAGAGCTGTGGGTGTCGTCTGCGGAGCAGATGCGTTCACGGTGGCAGATTCGACGATTGGGGTAACCGGTGTACCGCGTATTCGAGGCGCTCGACGAGCTCGTCGCCATTGTCGAGGAGGCGCGCGGCGTTCCGATGACTGCCGGGTGCGTCGTCCCTCGCGGCGATGTCCTGGAACTGCTCGACGACGTCCGAGACGCCATCCCCGGCGAGCTCGACGACGCGCAGGACGTTCTGGACCATCGCGACAAGCTGGTGGGTGACGCGCGGGCGACGGCGGAGAAGACCGTCACCAGTGCGAACGTCGAAGCTCAGGACACGGTGGAGAACGCACGCGACTCGGCGGACCGCATTCTCGCCGACGCCAAAGCCCAGGCCGATCGCATGGTGTCCGAAGCGTCGGCACATGCCGACCAGCTCGTGGCCGACGCCGAAGCCGAAGCCGAGCGAACGGTTCTCGAAGGCCAGCGTGAGTACGAGGCGCTGACCGTTCGCGCTCGAACCGAGGCCGATCGGATGATCGAGTCCGGTACGGCGTCGTACGAGCGGTCGGTCGCCGACGGCACCGCCGAACAGAACCGGCTCGTCTCGGAGACGGAGGTCGTTCAGGCGGCCCATGCCGAGTCGGCTCGGGTGATCGACAGCGCGCATGCCGAATCCGATCGGATGCGCAGCGAGTGCGACGTGTACGTCGATACCAAGCTTGCAGAGTTCGAGGAGTTCCTCAGCGGCACCATTCGGTCGGTGGGTCGCGGTCGGCAGCAGCTGCGCACCGGCTCGGGGGTCCCGGACTACGGCAGCGAACCGTACGGTGACACCTCCTACGGAAGTGCAGACCAGGGGCGTCGTAGTCGGCACTGACCCGTCACGATTTGCTCACGTATGCGCAGATGCGTATCGTTGTGTGGTTGCTTACTGACAGTAGGCACACCGACAGTAAGGAAGATCAGCCGTGCCCCCGCCCAAGAGAACGACGCGTCCCGAACTGGACGCAGGATTCGTTCTGGACATTCTCAACCTCGGTCGTCGACCCGGGTCGACGAAGACCATCGAGCGGACGGTTCCGGCTCCTTCCCGAATCGGCCTCGATGCCATCGCCATCGAAGCCGGTGTCCCGGTCTCGCTCGATCTGCAGTTGCAGGCGGTATCCGAGGGCGTTCTCGTCACCGGCTCCGTGCGAGCTGCCACGGCCGGTGAGTGCACGCGTTGCCTCGACCCGGTCACTGGCAATGTCGACGTCTACTTGACCGAGCTGTTCGCTTACCCGAACAGCATCACCGAGGAGACGACGGATGCGGACGAGATTCACCGCATCGTCGACGACCTGATAGACCTCGAACCCGTCATCGTCGACGCGGTCGGTCTGGAGCTTCCACTCCACCCGGTCTGCAGTGACGAGTGCGAGGGATTGTGCCCAGAATGCGGCGTTCGCCTGGCGATTGCTGAATCCGGCCACAGTCACGATACAATTGATCCTCGCTGGGCTGGACTTGCAGCCAAATTTGGCGTGGATCCAGAACCGAGCACAGAACTTGTGAACAACGAAGCCGAGGAGAAGTAAGTGGCTGTCCCGAAGCGCAAAATGTCGCGTTCCAACACGAGGTCGCGTCGTGCACAGTGGAAAACCACTGCGCCCACCCTCGTGACGTGCCCCAACCGTGGTTGCGGCGAGAAGACGCTGCCCCACATCGCGTGCCCTTCGTGCGGTACCTACAAGGGCCGCCAGGTCGTCGCAGCGGTCTGATTCCCGCTCAGGTGACAAACGAAGTAGTGGACCGACACAACGGCGGGCCACAGAACAATAGCTCCACTGCCGTCAGCGGCGGGGACGACCGAGAGTCGCTCCTCGCCGCTATCGGTGTTTCTCTGTCCGAACCCTTGTTGACGCTGGCTCTGACGCACCGATCGTTCGCCTACGAGCACGGTGGTCTGCCGACCAACGAACGGCTCGAGTTCCTGGGTGACTCCGTGCTCGGCTTGGCGGTCACCGAGCACCTCTACGCGGTGCACCCCACCAAGTCCGAAGGTCAGCTGGCCAAGATCAGAGCGAGCGTGGTCAACATGCATGCGCTCGCCGAGGTGGCTCGTGAACTCGGCGAAGGCGGCCTCGGCCGTCATCTGTTGCTGGGTAAGGGCGAAGAGCAGACCGGCGGGCGCGACAAGCCCAGCATCTTGGCCGACGGCATGGAGTCCTTACTGGGTGCCATCCACCTGCAACACGGAATCGATGTTGCCCGCACCGTGGTTCTGACGCTGTTCGCAGGCCTGCTCGATCGGGCTCCCAAGCTCGGTGCGGGTCTGGATTGGAAGACCAGCCTGCAGGAGTTGACCGCGGAACGTGCACTGGGTGTCCCCGCGTACGAGATCTCGTCCACCGGACCCGATCACGACAAAGAATTCACGGCCACTGTGCTCGTCGGCGGATTCCCGCGCGGCGTCGGCGTGGGCCGGTCGAAGAAGGAAGCCGAGCAGAAGGCTGCCAGCACGGCATGGAACTCGTTGTCGGACAACGAGACTCCCGTCGTTGCCGACTCCTCATCCGACTCTTCCTGATGCCCGAACTGCCTGAGGTCGAGGTGGTCCGGCTCGGCCTGGAATCCCACGTGGTCGGCAAGACGGTGCGCTCGGTGGAGGTACTGCACCCTCGCGCCGTGCGGCGACACGACCTCGGCGGCCTCGATCTGATCGGCCAATTGCGGGGCCAGCGCATCGCCTCGGCCCAGCGGCGTGGCAAGTATCTGTGGCTGGTGATGGAACCCGGCGATTTCGCGACCGTCGTGCACCTGGGTATGAGCGGGCAGATGCTCGTGCAACCTCCCACTGCTCCGGACGAGAAGCACCTGAGAATCCGAGCTCGACTGGACGACGGTACCGACCTCCGCTTCGTCGACCAACGGACCTTCGGCGGTTGGGCACTCGCTCCGATCGTGACGGTGAACGGAACCCAGGTACCCGAACCGGTCGCGCACATCGCCCGCGATCCCATCGACCCACTGTTCGATGCCGAATCGGTGGTGAACGTGTTGCGCGGCAAGCACACCGAGATCAAGCGGGCACTGCTCGACCAGACCGTGCTGTCCGGTGTCGGCAACATATACGCAGACGAAGCGTTGTGGCGCGCGAAGATCCACGGCAACCGAATTGCAGAAACAGTGACGCGTCCCGCGCTTCGGCGTCTGCTGGCCGGTGTCCACGCGGTCATGGGGGAGGCCCTCGCGCAAGGCGGAACATCCTTCGATGCGCTCTACGTCAACGTCAACGGGCAGTCCGGCTACTTCGACAGGTCGCTCGATGCCTACGGGCAGGAAGGACTGCCCTGTTCGAGGTGCGGCGCACCGATCCGGCGCGAGAAATTCATGAACCGCTCGTCGTTCAGTTGTCCCACCTGTCAGCCGCGGCCGCGACACCTCCGGACCTGACTGCACAAGGTCATTCCGCAGGCTCCACTCCTGACTACGGAAGGTCATTCCGCAGGCTCCACTCCTGACTACGGAAGGTCATTCCGCAGGCTCCACTCCTGACCGGCCCGCCTAGTATTTCGGTCATGGCAGAACAAAGCACGCCGACCAACCTCTGGGTCGAGCGCACAGGCACACGTCGATACACCGGTCGCAGTTCGCGGGGAGCCGAGGTGCTCATCGGGTCCGATTCGGTCGAAGGTGTTTTCACTCCGGGGGAGCTGCTCAAGATCGCCCTCGCGGCGTGCACGGGCATGAGCTCCGACGTCCCGCTCTCTCGTCGACTCGGTGACGACTACTCCGCCACCGTCGAGGTGTCGGGGACCGCCGACCGCGAAAACGAGCTCTATCCCGAGTTGAACGAGATCCTTCGAGTCGACCTCAGTGCGATGGACCCCGAGGCGCAGCAGCGTCTGCTGACCGTCGTCGAGCGTGCCATCGACAAGGTGTGCACGGTCGGGCGGACCTTGAAGGCCGGTACCACGATCAACCTGGACATCGACGTGGACGCCTGATGAAGTCTCGGGCGATCCTCACCGCTGTGTTGCTCTGCGGCGCGTCGATCGCCGCGGCCCCGGTTGCACAGGCGTCGAGTGCGTGCATTCCGTGGTCTGTCCGCACAGTGGCGTCGGGGCTCGGGATGCTCGAAAATCTGGAGTTCGACGGCCGCGGCTCGATGATCGTGTCCGAGACGTCGCCGATCGGACCGGGTGCTCTACGTAGCGTCGCGCCGAACGGAGACCGGGGCACTCTGGTGTCGGGCGTCGAGTCACCCGGCGGCTTGGTGCGGGACGGAGACACCCTGTACTTCACCACCGGAAACAGCGCAGCCGCAGGACTTTTCGATTCCTCGACCGGAACGATCGACGCGCTCGATCTCGATACCGGCGATCGCTCGACGTACGCGTCGGGCCTGACGATGCCCAACGGACTGGCCGAATCGGCCGACGGCACTTTCTTCGTCACTCGCAATCTGGGCGCTGCTCCCGGACTGTCGTCCGTGGCACCCGCCGGTACGGTGTCGAGAACTCGTACCGATCTGGGGTCCGCCAACGGGATTGCCATTGCACGCGGGAAGATGTACGTGGCCAACACATTCGATGTGGAGCCCGTCGTGCACGTCCTCGACGAGCAGGATCCGTCAGGTCCGGTCTCACGCATTCGCCTCGACGGATTCGGACCCTTCACCATGTCGGACGACCTGACCGTGGGTATCGACGGAATGGTCTATCTCGCACAGAATCTCGCGGGACGAGTTGTTCGCATCGATCCGGCGTCGGGGGCGTCGTGTGTCGTGGCTACAGGTGTGCCGCTGACATCCGCGGTCGCATTCGGCGGGGTGGGATTCGACCCGACTGCGTTGTACGCAACGAGTTTCGACGGATCCGTCCGAGAGTTGAGCCCGGCATGAACGACGAACGTCTGACGGCGTGGGTGCACGGCCTGGTGCAGGGCGTCGGGTTTCGGTGGTGGACTCGATCGCGTGCTCTCGAACTCGGTCTCGTCGGTCATGCGACCAACCACGCCGACGGACGGGTGCTGGTGATCGCCGAGGGACCGCGCGATCGTCTCGACGCGCTTCTCGAACTGCTACGCGGCGGTGGAACCCCCGGCACGGTGACGCTCGTCGTCGAGAGTTGGGGGTCGGCCCGCGGTGATCTGAGCGGTTTCGTCGAGCGCTGACCTGCACTACCGGAGGCTGGGCGCGCGGGTGGGCACCTGGCCGGTAAGGTACGGACGCTATGTATCTGAAGAGTCTGACGCTCAAGGGCTTCAAGTCCTTCGCTTCGGCGACGACTCTTCGATTCGAGCCCGGAATCACCTGCGTCGTCGGACCGAACGGCTCCGGTAAATCGAATGTCGTGGACGCTCTGACCTGGGTGATGGGCGAGCAGGGAGCCAAAGCCCTGCGCGGCGGCAAGATGGAAGACGTCATCTTCGCGGGAACCTCGGGTCGAGCGCCGCTGGGTCGGGCCGAGGTGACGCTGACGATCGACAACTCCGACGGAGCGCTGCCGATCGACTACTCCGAGGTGTCGATCACCCGCCGCATGTTTCGCGATGGTGCGGGTGAGTACGAGATCAACGGAAGCTCCTGCCGTTTGATGGACGTCCAGGAGCTGCTGAGCGATTCCGGTATCGGGCGCGAGATGCACGTGATCGTCGGGCAGGGCCGATTGGCGGCGATTCTCGAATCCCGCCCGGAAGACCGGCGAGCATTCATCGAGGAAGCTGCCGGCGTTCTCAAGCACCGCAAACGCAAGGAAAAGGCGGTCCGCAAACTCGACGCGATGCAGGCCAATCTCGCGCGACTGACCGATCTGACGACCGAACTGCGTCGGCAACTCAAGCCGTTGGGTCGGCAGGCCGAGGTCGCACGTCGAGCGCAGACGGTGCAGGCAGACCTGCGCGACGCTCGCCTCCGGCTGGCGGCAGACGATTTGGTGGCCAGGCGAGAAGAATTCGCCAACCAGACGCAGGACGAGGAAGCGGCTCGCGAGCAGTATGCGATGGTGCAGGACGCCCTCGAGGCGGGGACCGTCGCCCTAGCCGAACACGAGCAAGCGGTGGCTCGGCTGACGCCCAGCGCCGAAGCGGCCGGGCAGACGTGGTTTCGTCTTTCCGCTCTGGCCGAACGAGTCAACGCGACTGTTCGTATCGCACACGAGCGGGCCCGCCACCTCGACTCCGTGCAGAGCGCAGGTCGACGGCAGGACCCCGACGAGCTCGAGGCACAGGCCGAGCGGGTTGCCGAAGAAGAGATGGAACTCGTCGAAGCCGTGGAGATGGCGCGGGAAGCCCTCGAAGCGGCCCGCGAACAGTTGGCCGAACGAGAGTCGGCGGCTGCGGCGGCGGAACGGGCACACCTGGCGGCCGTGCGTGCGGTGGCCGATCGCAGGGAGGGCTTTGCGCGCCTGTCCGGGCGGGTCGATACTTTCCGGACCAAGGTCGAATCGATCGACGCCGAGGTGGCACGCCTGTCGGTGGCCATCGACGAGGCCCGTGAACGGGGCGAGGCGGCCCAGCGCGAGTTCGAGAGCGTGCAGGACCAGATCGGTACCCTCGACGCCAGCGAACTGAGCTTGGACACCCACTACGAGCGCGCAGTGGCTGCGCTACGTCACGCCGATGCGCGTGTCTCGGAATTGCAGGCCGAGGAACGGACCGCCGGTAAGCGGGTGGCGTCCTTCGAAGCGAGGATCGAGGCGCTGACGATGGGCCTCGAACGAAAAGACGGTGCCGGCTGGTTGGTGGAGAACGAACAGGACGGATTGTCGGGACTGTTGGCCGGGCACCTGACGGTCGAGCCGGGATACGAGATCGCGGTCGCAGTCGCGATGGGACCGGCGGCCGACGCTGCCCACGCCGAGTCCTTCGCCGCTGCCCGCGACGCAGTCCTGGCGCTACGCGCCGCGGACGGTGGTCGCGCTGCCATCGTGCACAGCAGTTCCGTTGCAGTGCAACCACTCTCGCGCCCCGAACTTCCTGATGGCGCGAGGTGGGTGCTCGATCTCATCGACTATCCGGACCGCCTGGCCGGTGCCATGACTGCATTGCTCGACGGCGTGGTCGCCGTCGACTCGCTCGACACCGCGCACCGACTCGTCTCCGACAACGGCCGACTGCGCGCGGTGACCAAGGACGGCGACGTCGTCGAACCCGGGTGGGTGACCGGAGGATCGGACCGACGGCCCAGCACGCTCGAAGTGCAATCCGCCATCGACACCTCGACCGTCGAGCTGGCTGCGGCCGTGCGCCGGGCCGAGGAACTCGATGCGGCGCTCTCCGGTGCGCTCGCGGAACAGCGCGACCGACGTGAATCTGCGGAGCAGGCTCTGGCCGCTCTCAACGAATCCGATGCCGCTATGGCAGCTGTGTACGAGCAGCTGGGCAGGCTCGGTCAATTGGCCCGCTCGGCTCATGCCGAGTCGGCACGGTTGACGACGCAGCGTCACTCGGCAGAGACGAGTCGCGAGGAAGCGGTCGCTCGGCTGGCCGAGCTCGAAGACAGCCTGCGATCTGCCGAGGACGAGCAATCCGGTTTCGTGGGAGACGGTGAGAGCGGTGACGCGGCCACCACGATGGAACGCGAAATGGCGGCGGCCGCGCTCACCGAGGTTCGCGCCGTGGAAGTCGAAGCGCGGCTGAACGTGCGCACCGCGGAGGAACGTGCGCAGTCTGTCCGGGGACGGGCAGATTCGCTGCGCCGGGCGGCGCGAGCCGAGCGGGAGGCCAGAGCCAGGGCCGAACGCGAGAGCGCGGCTCGGCGTCATGCTGCCGCGGTCGCTGCCGCAGTGGCGGAGTCGGGTGAAGAACTGGCGGTTCGTCTCGGGGCGGTCGTCGCTGCCGCCGCGCGACGGCGCGACGAGCTCTCGGCCGAAAGAACAACGCGCACAGCCGAACTCGACACGGTGAAGGATCAGGTTCGGGCACTGCAGGGGCAGCTGGCCTCGATCACCGACGCGGTGCACCGCGACGAGGTGGCGCGCGCACAGGCCGCCTTGCGCATCGAGCAACTCGAGACGACCATTCTCGAACAGCACGGCATCGGGCTCGACGATCTGGTGGCGGAATACGGCCCCGACGTCCCACTGCCTCCGACCGAACTCGAAATGGCCGAGTACGAGGCGGCCAAGGAACGCGGTGAGCAGGTGGTGGCACCCGCCCCGATGCCGTTCGATCGCGCCACTCAGCAGGCGCGTGTCAAACGCGCCGAACGGGATCTGGCCACACTCGGCAAGGTGAACCCGCTGGCTCTGGAAGAGTTCGCGGCACTGGAAGAGCGATACAACTTTCTCTCCACCCAGCTCGAGGACGTCAAGTCCGCACGGAAGGATCTGCTCGGGGTCGTCGCAGATGTGGACGACCGCATCCTGCAGGTGTTCACCGAGGCCTGGCTGGACGTCGAGCGTGAGTTCACCGGTGTCTTCGCCAAACTGTTCCCCGGTGGCGAGGGACGGCTGATTCTGACCGACCCGTCGGACATGCTCACGACCGGAATCGAAGTGGAAGCACGGCCGCCCGGCAAGAAGGTCAAGCGCCTGTCGCTGCTGTCGGGCGGCGAGAAGTCGCTGACTGCCGTTGCAATGCTCGTGGCGATCTTCCGTGCTCGACCGTCGCCGTTCTACGTGATGGACGAGGTCGAAGCTGCGCTGGACGACACCAACCTGCGGCGACTCATCGGTCTGTTCGAGCAACTCCGTGAGAAGTCGCAGCTGATCGTCATCACGCACCAGAAGCCGACGATGGAAGTGGCCGACGCTCTCTACGGCGTCAGTATGCGCGGCGACGGCATCACCACCGTCATCTCGCAGCGGCTCAATCGCGAGCGCGTCGCCGTCGATGCAGTCGAGGCCGCCGTCGAGACCACCGAACCGGACGTGTCGGTGTCCAGCGACACCGATTCCGCGACGTGAGGCTGCTCTACTTCTCGGGGTAGAGCTGCTCGGCGTAGGAGGGCCCGTAGTACTCGCGGAGTTCTTCGACCGTTTCGGGTGCCTGCGGAATCAACGCTTTCGTCAAGGACGCGACATCGGGAATGGAATCCGCATCCCACGTGTCCGGCTGCCACAACTTGGACCGCATGAATGCCTTGGCGCAGTGGTGGAACACCTGCTCGATGTCGACGACGAGGCACATGATTGGTCGGTGGCCCTTGACCTGTAGTTCGTCGAAGAACGGTGCGTCGGTCACCAGCGACGCGCGACCGTTGATACGCAGGGTGTCGCCGCGACCCGGCACGAAGAAGTTCAGGCCGACGAACGGATTCTCGAGAATGTTGCGGTAGCCGTCCATCCGACGATTACCGGGACGTTCGGCCAGTGCGATCGTGGCCTCGTCGATGACGTGGACCAGGCTGCCGGGCGGATCACCCTTGGGGGAGACGTCGCACCGCCCGCTCGCGTCCGAGGTTCCCATCAGGCAGAAAGGCGAGGACGTGAGCCATTGCACGTCGAGTGGATGCAGGGTCCGGCGATCCTTGTTGGCCGCCCGAAAGCTGGGTTCGCCGAACATGGCGGTCAGTTGGTCGGCGTCGCGCACCGTGGTCCACGTCATGGCGACGATGCTATCGACACGACCCGGACAGCGGACAGTCCATTTCGGCGACGCACCACCGATGCGTTCGGTCGTGACCACCTGAGAGGATGGTCACGTGAGTAATCAAGCGTGGATCATCGTCGCGGCGATCGCTGCCGTCCTGCTCGTCGTCCTCGTCGTCGGGTTCGTTCTGTCCCGTCGCCGGAGAGTGTCCCTCAAGTCGGACGAGGCCGCCCGAATCGAGGACGCGGCCACCAAGGACAGATCCGGTGGCTACACCGCGGGCAGCGGTTTCTCGTTCAGCCAGGGCACTGCGACCGCCGAGCCCGTCCCGCCTGCACCGAAGCCCGTCCCGCCTGCACCGAAGCCTGTCGAGACCTTCCCTGTCGAGCCGACGTCGGTGCCACCCACGCCCACTCAGGACGAGCCGGAGGTCGTCGACCCCGAGGTGCCGGTTGTCGAGCCCGCCGAGCCTGCGGTGCCGACCGAGCCGGCCGAGCCCGTCGAGCCATCGGTGCTGGAACCCGCCCCGGACGCCGAGGCTCCTGCTCCTCGACTGGACACCATCGATCCGACCGAAGGTCGGTTGGACCGTCTTCGTGGACGTCTGGCTCGTTCCCAGTCCGCGGTGGGCAAGTCCCTGCTCGGATTGCTCGGCGGCGGAGACCTGGACGAGGACTCCTGGGAAGAGGTCGAGGACACGTTGCTGATCGCCGACATCGGCTCGGCCACGACGTCGGAGATCATGCGCACGCTGCGCGAGCAGATGGCAGCTCGCAGTATTCGTACCGAAGCCGATGCGCGAGCACTGTTGCGGGAAATTCTGGTGGCGCAATTGCATCCGGAGTTCGATCGTTCGATTCGCGCGCTTCCCCACGACGGCGCGCCTGCGGTGTTGTTGGTCGTCGGAGTCAACGGCACCGGCAAGACCACCACCACCGGCAAACTCGCCCGCGTCCTGGTTGCGGACGGCCGGCGGGTGCTCCTCGGTGCGGCCGACACGTTCCGCGCTGCTGCCGCGGATCAGCTGCAGACCTGGGCCGAGCGAGTCGGTGCCGAAGTGGTGCGCGGCAAGGAAGCCGCCGACCCGGCCGCCGTTGCCTTCGACGCGGTGAGCAAGGGAATCGAGAACGGAGTCGACGTGGTGTTGGTCGACACTGCAGGTCGCCTGCACACGAAGTCCGGTCTGATGGACGAGCTGAGCAAGGTCAAGCGCGTCATCGAGAAGCGGGCCCACGTCGACGACGTGCTGCTCGTTCTGGACGCGACGGTCGGCCAGAACGGACTGACTCAGGCGCGCGTCTTCGCCGAGATCGTGGACATCACCGGTGTCGTGTTGACCAAGCTCGACGGAACCGCGAAGGGCGGCATCGTTTTTCAGGTACAGCGGGAACTGGGGGTACCCGTCAAGCTCGTCGGTCTCGGTGAAGGTGCCGACGATCTGGCTCCGTTCGAACCGGGGGCATTCGTCGACGCATTGCTCGGTTGATCGACCTCCGCGGGTGACCCGAGAACCGGGTGAAAAGCACAAACGCCAGCACGAAACCTTTTAGCAACAGAATTCGGTCATGCGTTCACATGCCCGAAACACCCGAGTGTCACGGATGAAACTTCGTGAAACCACTCTTCTTGCGTAACGGCGCGCCAACCGGTGTGCAGGAGAATGGAGGGTGTACGTGAGTCCCGAGGATATGTTGGCCAACTCCGGCAACGCCGCGTGGATGCTGATCGCAGCATCGCTGGTACTGCTGATGACGCCGGGCTTGGCGTTCTTCTACGGCGGTATGTCGCAGTCGAAGTCCGTGTTGAACATGATGATGATGTCGTTCGGAGCCATGGCCGTCGTCTCGATCATCTATTTCCTGTGGGGATGGTCGATGTCCTACGGCACCCAGGACATCGGCGGTGTCTTCGCCAACCCGTTCGAGTTCTTCGGACTCAAGGATTCGATCACCGACGCGGACGGCAACTACATCGCCGGCGCGTGGGGTTACGCCAACGTCATCGACGTGGCGTTCCAGGTCACGTTCGCCATCATCACGGTCGCCCTGATCAGCGGCTCGATCGCCGGCCGAGTCAAGTACGGCACCTGGCTCGCCTTCGCAGGAATCTGGGTCACCCTCGCGTACTTCCCGCTGGCCCACATGGTGTGGGGCGGCGGACTGCTCTCTGGTTCCGAGAAGGGCTTGGCTGCAAAGATTTTCGGAACGATGGTCAACGACGACGGTGACACCGTCGCCAACGTCGCACCGATCGACTTCGCCGGTGGAACCGTCGTGCACATCAACGCCGGTATCGCCGGCCTGATCCTGGCGATCATCATCGGCAAGCGAGCCGGATTCGGCAAGGTCGCCTACCGTCCGCACAACCTCCCGTTCGTCATGCTCGGCGCAGCGCTGCTGTGGTTCGGCTGGTTCGGATTCAACGCCGGTTCGGCATTCGCCGCCGACGGTATCGCCGGTGTGGCCTGGGTCAACACCACCGCAGCCACCGCTGCGGCCATCGCGGGCTGGCTGATCACCGAGCGCATCCGCGACGGACACGCAACCAGCCTCGGTGCCGCATCGGGCATCGTCGCAGGACTGGTTGCCATCACCCCGGCCGCCGGCGCGCTCACCCCGGTCGGAGCCATGATCCTCGGCGTCATCGCCGGCGTGCTGTCCGCTCTCGCCGTCGGACTGAAGTTCAAGTTCGGCTACGACGACTCGCTCGACGTTGTCGGCGTCCACCTGGTCGCAGGCCTGTGGGGCACCATCGGAATCGGCTTCCTCGGATCCGAGACCGGCCTGTTCTACGGTGGTGACTACAAGCAGCTCGTCGTGCAGATCGTCATCGCGTTGTTCGCATTGGTCTTCACCGCAATCGTGACCGCGGTCATCGCCTTCGCTCTGAAGCCGCTGGGCTGGCGCGTGACGGACGAGGAAGAGGCGAACGGCATCGACGAGGCCGAGCACGCCGAGACTGCATATGATTTCGCCTGACAAGGTAGAGATAGAGATGAACGCTGCACCGTACGACAACGGGCACTCGAGGTCTTGTGAAGGGAAGCAAAAATGAAGCTGATCACGGCAATCGTCAAACCGTTCACCCTGGAGGACGTCAAGACGGGGCTGGAACAGGCCGGCGTGCTCGGAATGACCGTCAGTGAGGTTCAGGGCTACGGCCGCCAGAAGGGCCACACCGAGGTCTACCGAGGTGCGGAGTACTCGGTCGATTTCGTTCCGAAGGTGCGTGTCGAGGTAGTCGTCGACGACGCCGCAGTGGAAAAAGTCGTCGAGGTCATCGTCGAAGCAGCCCGCACCGGCAAGATCGGTGACGGCAAAGTGTGGGTTTCCCCGGTGGATTCGGTCATCCGAGTCCGTACCGGAGAACGTGGCGCCGATGCGCTCTGACCCCACAGGGTCTCGGTCCGGGGGCCCCGGTTCTGGCGCACGCGCGTCAGAACCGGGGCCTTCGGTCTCTACGGGCTCCGCATCGAAGGGCACGAGCGATGCAGCTGCGGATCTCGCTCGAGCCAGAAAGCAACTGCTCGACGGCGGCACCCGCAACCGCCGACTCGATGCGCCCTCGCTCAGGCAGGCGCTCGTCGATCTCCACGAGTTCTGGCTGACCACCAAGGGCGCAGAACTGGGCGTGAAGCCGGATTCCGGTTTCGCGATAGTGGCAGTAGGAGGTCTGGCGCGTCGCGAACTGCTGCCGTACTCCGACCTGGACCTGATTCTGTTGCACGACGATCTCGACCCCCGCATCGTGGCCGACGTCGCCGACAAGCTCTGGTATCCGTTGTGGGACGCCCACATCAAGCTCGATCACAGCGTGCGGACGGTGCCGCAGGCCCTGCAGGTTGCCGCGGCGGACATGACCGCAGCACTCGGCATGCTCGAAGCACGCCACATCGCCGGTGACGTGGAATTGAGCAACCTGTTGATCGGCGGCATACGTCGGCAGTGGCGCACCGGAATTCGCGGTCGCTTCGACGAGCTGATCGGCCAGACTCAGGGGCGCTGGGCACGAAGCGGCGAAATCGCTCACCGTGCCGAACCCGACCTCAAGAGCGGCCGCGGCGGGCTGCGCGACGTGCAACTGCTGGACGCCCTCTCGATTGCTCAGTTGACCGATGGCATGCCCGGGTTGGGACCCGAATCTCCAGGCGGCGGTTTGGCATTCGCGCACGGGCGACTTCTCGACGTGCGTACCGAACTGCACCGGGTGGCCGGTCGTGCCCGAGATCAGTTGCGTGCGCAAGACGCCGACGAGATCGGTGCTGCGCTTCGCATCGGCGATCGGTTCGATCTCGCACGTGTGCTCAGCGATTCGGCACGCACCATCAGCTACTCCGTCGATGTGGGTTTGCGTACCGCCGGCAATTCGCTTCCACGACGCGGTCTTTCGCGTCTACGCCGCGTACCCGTTCGCCGTCCGCTGGACGAGGGAGTCGTCGAGCACGCGGGTGAGGTGGTGCTCGCACGCGACGCACGACCGAACAAGGATCCGGGTCTGATCATGCGGGTTGCGGCAGCGTCGGCTCAGACCGGCATGCCGATGTCTGCTTCCACGCTCAATCGACTGTCCGACAGCGCCCCCGAACTCCGTGAGCCGTGGCCCAAGGAAGCACTCAACGATCTGTTGGTGCTGCTGGGATCCGGCCGCAAGGCCATCGCGGCCATCGAGGCGCTCGACCGAACCGGATTGTGGGGCAGGCTGATTCCGGAATGGGGGGCGGTTCGAGATCTCCCGCCTCGAGATGCGGTGCACACCTGGACGGTGGACCGACACCTGGTCGAAACTGCCGCGTACGCAAGTGCATTGACCACACGGGTCGCTCGTCCCGATCTGCTGGTGCTCGGCGCGCTCGTCCACGACATCGGAAAGGGGCGCGGCGGCGACCACAGCGTCGTCGGTGCCGATCTTGCAGTTCAGATCGGTAACCGTCTCGGTCTGTGGCCCTCCGACGTGGCCCTGCTGACAGCGATGGTCCGCTATCACCTCCTGCTGCCGGAGACTGCCACCCGTCGGGATCTGGACGACCCGGCAACCGTGCAGACCGTCGTGGATGCGCTCGGCGCGGACACCGTTCTGCTGGAGCTTCTGCATGCACTCGCCGAGGCGGACTCTCTCGCTACCGGACCCGGAGTGTGGGGGGACTGGAAGGCGTCGTTGATCCGTGAGCTCGTGCGTCGTTGTCGGCTGGTGATGGCGGGAGAGACTCTTCCGTCGCCGGATCCGCTCGACCCAGCGCACATCGAGTTGGCCTCGCGCGGGGGAGTGCACGTCGACATCACGCCCACCGACGGTCTGCACACCTTCGTCGTGACCGTGGTTGCACCCGATACTCCAGGACTGCTGTCCGACGCGGCCGGAGTGCTGGCACTGCATTCCTTGCGGGTGCTCTCGGCCTCGCTCGGCAGTCACGAGGGTTCGGCGATCAACTCGTTCGATGTCGCGCCATTGTTCGGTGCTCCGCCGCAGGCGGGGTTGATCCGGCAGGAGATCATCCGGGCGCAGGCGGGCGAGCTCGACCTCGTCGCCGTGCTCGATGCCAAGGAACGAGACGCCCGCGTCGAGACCGTGGACGAGGACGGTGAGGATTCGGCGGTGCCGGTCCTCTACGCCCAGGCTCCGCCTCGGGTGCTGTGGTTCGACGACAACGAACCGGGTCAGGTCGTGCTCGAACTGCGAGCCGAGGACCGCCTCGGACTGCTGTGTCGATTGGCGAGCGCAATCGAGCAGCAGGGATTCGACATTCGTTGGGCGCGGGTATCGACGCTGGGTAGTTCCGTTGTCGATTCCTTCTGTATCGACTTGGCCGGCGCGGACAGTCGGGCGGTGCGTGAGGATCTCGAACGCGCGCTCCTCGCCGTCGTGCCGTCGCCGGAACCGCCCAAACCCCCGGAAAAGCCGGAGGGCACCTGACCGTCGGTCGGAAGTTCGTCGAGAACCGACATGCCGTGGTGACATTTCACGAACTTCCGACCGATGGGTTTACCCCCGAGACCGATTTGTTATGTTCGTCACCTGACGCATCAGGCCCTTCGGGCCGAACTGGCGGCTCCGCTGCTCGAACGTCTCGTCGTTCCTGCAGGCTCCAATTCTGACATTTCGAGAGGCGCGCACTGTGGGATCACACCGACGGTCGAACATCTACGTACCGGCCGAGACGGCATCGGGTGCGCCCGGTGGCAAGCATCGCGCCGCGGAGGAAGTTCAGGACACCGGCAGGCGTGCGGCCACCATCGTCGCCGCAACCGGCGCCATCGTCGTCGGCGCGACAACCATGGGCGCGGGCACCGCAGGCGCGGCACCCGTCCCGGCACCGCCCGCGGCCGGATTCCCGTTCGCCGTCCCGGCGGGTTTGCTACCTGCCGGGTTCGAGCTGCCCCAGTTCGTGCCACCGCAGTTCGAGTTGCCGCAGTTCGCGCCACCTTTCGGTGCGCCGCCGCAGGCTGCACCGGACCTGGCTCCGGCCCCACAGGCCGATCTTCAGGCAGTCCCGTCGGACGCCTCGACACAGGAACCGACTCCGGGACCGCTCGCTGCCCTCGGCCCCGAGGTCGACGCTGCGGCTCAGCAGTGGCTCGACGACGTCGGACTCGGCGGAACGGGTGCCGGGCCGGCGTCGCCGCTCGAGAGTTTGCGTTCGTTGAAGAAGGCGACGGTCCAGCCCGTCGCCGGAGTGTTGACGTCGAACTTCGGTTCGCGGTGGGGTACTCAGCACAGCGGACTGGACATCGCCGCCCCGATCGGCACGCCCATCTACGCTGCCGCCGACGGCACGGTGTCCGATGCGGGACCGGCGTCCGGTTTCGGACTCTGGGTCAAGGTTCTGCACGACGACGGCACCGAGACCATCTACGGACACGTCAACGACTTCTCGGTGCAGCCCGGCCAGCGGGTCACAGCCGGAGAACAGATCGCAACAGTGGGCAATCGCGGTCAGTCGACCGGCCCGCACCTGCATTTCGAGGTTCACGATCCCGCCGGCGTCAAAGTCGATCCCGCACAGTGGCTCTCCACCCGCGGCGTGGCTGTGACGTGGAGCGATTCGGCAAGCAAGGCCTGACCGGTCGCACCGCACCGAGCGGACTCACTGCCCGACGCCCTGAGCGAGGATAAGGTGGGCTGGCGTTAGTCTGGTGACAACGCCGGACTCGGTCTGGTGACAGTGCCGGACTCGGCTCTTTTTCGGTGATCGGCTAGCTCAGGAGTGCAATCGGTGTTCGAATCCCTTTCCGACAGGTTGACCGGGACTCTCAAGGACCTGCGTGGCAAAGGTCGACTGTCCGGTGCGGATATCGATGCCACCGCCCGCGAGATCCGACTGGCACTGCTCGAGGCGGACGTGGCGTTGCCCGTCGTGCGGGAATTCATCAACCGCATCAAGGTTCGCGCCAAGGGTGCCGAAGTATCGGGCGCACTCAATCCCGCTCAGCAGGTCGTCAAGATCGTCAACGAGGAACTGGTCGGCATCCTCGGCGGCGAAACACGCAGACTGGTGTTCGCCAAGAACCCGCCCACCGTCATCATGTTGGCCGGTCTGCAGGGTTCCGGTAAGACGACGTTGGCGGGCAAGCTGGCCAAGTGGCTCAAGGGCCAGGGCCACACCCCGCTTCTCGTCGCCTGCGACCTGCAACGCCCCGGTGCCGTCAGTCAGCTCCAGATCGTCGGCGAACGGGCAGGTGCGGCAGTGTTCGCCCCGCACCCGGGCACGTCCATCGGCGGTGGCGAGAACGCGCTCGGCGTGTCGGCCGCCGACCCGGTGGAGGTGGCCCGCGCCGGAGTGGCCGAGGCCCGCAGCAAGCAGTACGACGTGGTCATCGTCGACACCGCAGGCCGCCTCGGTATCGACACCGAGCTGATGCGCCAGGCCGCCGGGATTCGCGATGCCGTGGAGCCCGACGAAACCTTGTTCGTTCTCGACGCCATGGTCGGCCAGGATGCCGTCAGCACTGCCGAAGCGTTCCGCGACGGAGTCGGCTTCACCGGCGTCGTGCTCACCAAGCTCGACGGCGATGCTCGTGGCGGCGCAGCACTGAGCGTGCGCGAGGTGACCGGGCAGCCCATCATGTTCGCGTCGACCGGCGAGAAGCTCGAAGATTTCGACGTTTTCCACCCCGACCGTATGGCCAGTCGCATTCTCGGGATGGGCGACGTGCTCAGCCTCATCGAGCAGGCCGAGCAGCACTTCGACGCCGAGCAGGCCGAGGCCACAGCCAACAAGATCGGCTCGGGTCAGCTCACGCTCGACGACTTCCTCGAGCAGATGATGGCCGTTCGCAAGATGGGCCCCATCGGAAATCTGTTGGGAATGCTTCCCGGCGCGGGCCAGATGAAAGAACTGGCCAATGTCGACGAGAAGCAACTGGACCGGGTGCAGGCGATCATTCGCGGCATGACACCGCAGGAGCGCACCGATCCGAAAATCATCAATGCCTCCCGACGACTGCGGATCGCGAACGGCTCGGGCGTGAAGGTCTCCGACGTCAACCAACTGGTCGATCGGTTCTTCGAGGCACGCAAGATGATGTCGGCGATGGCCGGTCGGATGGGCATGCCGGGTGCGCGGAAGCAGGTGCGCAACAACAAGAAGGGCAAGAAGGGCAAGAAGGGTGCTCGCGGACCCACACAGCCGAAGATCCGCGGTGGGTTCCCCGGAATGCCGGGCGGAATGCCTGCCGGAATGCCCGACCTGTCGTCGATGCCCAAGGGCCTCGATCAATTGCCGCCGGGGCTCGAGGGTATCGACCTCTCGCAGCTGAAGTTGCCGAAGAAGTAAGCGGGCCTGCGGTGTCGGCGTTGCGGGTGCGGGGACGCGGGCTGCCGGACGAGTCCCCGATCGACCTGTGGATCGACGGCGGCGTCCTGTCCACCGAGCCCATAGCCGACGCCGACTTCATCCACGACGGCGGCTGGATTCTGCCCGGACTCGTCGACGCGCACTGTCACGTCGGCATCGAGTACGGCGGAGGACACACCGACCTGGCTGGGTCGATTGCGCAGGCCGAGACCGAACGGGGCGTCGGGGCTCTGCTGCTGCGCGACGCGGGATCCCCGGTCGACACACGGCCGTTGGACGACTACGACGACCTCCCGCGCATCATCAGGGCGGGTCGCCACATCGCCTCCCCGAAGCGATACATCCCTGGCCTGGCGATCGACATCGAGGACGAATCACAACTTCCCGAGGCGGTCGCGCAACAAGCGCGATTCGGCGACGGGTGGGTCAAGCTCGTCGGTGACTGGATCGACCGCTCGGTGGGAGACCTCCGGCCCCTCTGGAACGACGCGATCCTCGTCGACGCCATTGCCGCGGCCCATGCGGAAGGGGCACGCGTCACCGCTCACGTCTTCGGCGAAGACGCGCTCCCCGGACTGATCGCGGCAGGCATCGACTGCATCGAACACGGCACCGGCCTGACCGACGAGACCGTCGAGATGATGGTCCAGCACGGGACCGCGTTGGTGCCGACGTTGATCAACATCGAGACCTTTCCGGGCATCGCGGACTCGGCCACCCGCTACCCGGTCTACGCCCGACACATGCGAGCGTTGCATGCTCGAGTCGGCGATACCGTCGGCCGAGCCCACGACGCAGGTATCCCGATCTTCGCCGGAACCGACGCCGGCGGATCCATCGCGCACGGCCGAATCGCCGACGAGGTGGACGCTCTCGGACGCGTCGGACTGTCACCGACCGACGCGCTCGGTGCTGCTTGCTGGGACGCCCGGTCGTGGCTGGGACGAGGCGGGCTCGAGCACGGTGCGCCGGCCGACCTCGTCGTGTATTCCGACGACCCGCGCGGGGGCGCGGACGTGCTGTCCAACCCCGAGCTGGTGATTCTGCGCGGCCGCGTGACCGATCGTCGCGGACGCGCCGCGAGTGGATCGGGGTACGGCGATGGTTGATCCGCGGCAGGGTCCGGACCGATTCGGTGCCGACCAGGTCGGCCGCACACCAGGAGGCGCGGGGCAATTCGATGTGGGCCGGCCCAGCTGGGCGGGAATGGCACCGATGAATCACGTGCAACAGCAGGGCTCGGGATTGTCCGAGACCTACTGGCGTGCCGAATCGGCGGCCGAGGAGCGTAGACCCGGCCAACGGTGGGGACTGCCGGCCGCCGCCCTCGTGCTCGGCCTCAATCTTGCCGGGTTCCTACTCCTGGGCCTGATCGTGTCCTCGGAGTCCTCGCCGCTGTTCGTCGTGGGCATCATGATTCCGAGCGTGCTCGCCGCAGGACTGGCGGTGGCGGTCACGATGTCGAGGGGCAACGGCCCCGTCGTCGACTTCGGCCTCCCGCGGTCCGTTCACGAACTCGTCGGTCATATCCGATCGGGTCTGGCCTGGGGCGGAGTTGCCCTAGTCGGTGGAGTACTGCTCGCACTCGTGTTGCTCTCACGTATCGATTTCCAGGATCAGGCACCGCTGGGCGGTGTGACAGACATCGGCGTGGGGTGGAAAGTCGTTTTCGCCGTGTGGATTTGGATCGGCGCACCGATCTGCGAAGAAACGATGTTCCGCGGCATGTTGTGGGGAGCTCTCGAAAAACGCACTCGACCCATGCCGATGGCGTGGCTGGGCAACCGCTGGGTGGTACTGGTGATCACGGCGGTGATGTTCGCGATCTGGCACCGAGAATGGTGGCGCTTCGTCGTCCTGCTGTGGGGAGGACTCGCCATCGGCATCGCGAGAATGAGAAGTGGCTCGATCGTTGCGTCGACCACGGCTCATTCCGTCAACAACACCTTTCCGGCCTTGGTGATCCTGCTGGCCTGACCGGGCGATTGAGGGTATCGGGTGGTCGTCTGGCAGAATGGACCGCTGTTCGCCCGTCTCCGGTTACGTACCGCGCGGCGGTCACGACAACTCCAACGCAAAACCGGGTTCGCATGCCGTGTGAACCGCTGAATTGCGCAGTGACCACTCCTCGAAAGGCTTCACCAGAACATGGCCGTCAAGATCAAGCTCATGCGTATCGGCAAGATCCGCACCCCGCATTACCGCGTCGTCATTTCCGACGCCCGCACCCGCCGTAACGGCCGTGCAATCGAGACCATCGGGACGTACGAGCCCAAGCAGGACCCCAGCGTCATCGAGATCAACTCCGAGCGGGCGCAGTACTGGCTGGGCGTCGGCGCGCAGCCGACCGAGCCCGTCGAGGCATTGCTGAAGATCACCGGCGACTGGCAGAAGTTCAAGGGCCTGCCGGGCACCGAGGGCACCCTCCGCGTCGCCGAGCCCAAGCCGTCGAAGCTCGACCTCTTCAACGCTGCGCTGGCGCAGGCGGATTCCGAGCCCCAGGGCGAGGCCACCACCGCCAAGAAGAAGAAGGCACCGAAGTCGGACGATTCCGCTGCCGCGGAGACCACCGACGCTGCAGCAACCGAGACGGCAGACGCGCCGGCCGCCGAGGCTGCTGAGAAGTGAGTGCCGTTGTCGCCGATGCCGTCGAACATCTCGTTCGCGGCATCGTCGCCAATCCCGATGACGTTCGCGTCGAGATGATCACCGGCCGTCGTGGTCGCACCGTGGAAGTTCACGTGCACCCCGACGACCTGGGCAAGGTCATCGGACGCGGTGGTCGCACCGCTACGGCGCTGCGCACTCTCGTCTCCGGAATCGGTGGTCGCGGCATCCGCGTCGACGTCGTCGACACGGACCAATAGGTCACGTAACCCATCATGGAGCTGGTCATCGGTCGTGTCGCCAAGTCGCACGGCATCAAAGGTGAAGTGGTTGTCGAGGTCCGCACGGACGACCCCGACGACAGATTTGCCGTCGGCACTGTCCTGCGTGGCCGCAAGCCACGATCGAATGCACAGCCCGTGACACACACGGTGGACGCCGTCCGGGAACACTCCGGGCGGCTTCTGCTGCGTCTGAACGGCATCGACGACAAGACCGCAGCGGACGAACTGCGCGGAATCCTCTTTGTCGTCGAATCGACCGATCTCCCGCCGTCCGACGATCCGGACGAGTTCTACGATCACGAACTCGAAGGCCTCACCGTGGTACTCACCGACGGTTCGGTCGTCGGTACCGTCCGCGAGGTCCTGCACTCGGCAGCAGGCGAACTGCTGTCCATCACGCCCCCTGCCGATGAGCAATCCGGTCGTTCCGAGATTCTCGTACCCTTCGTTTCGGCCATCGTGACCTCTGTGTCGTTGGCAGACAAGACAATCGAGATCGATCCGCCCGAGGGCTTGCTGGATCCGGAGTAGTTCGTGCGCCTCGACGTCGTCACCATCTTCCCGGAATACCTCGCCCCACTGCGTACTGCTCTGCTCGGTAAGGCAATCGATCGCGGGCTGGTATCGGTGGACGTTCACGACCTGCGCTCCTGGACCCACGACGTGCACAAGGCCGTCGACGATTCCCCGTACGGCGGCGGGCCGGGAATGGTCATGAAGCCGACCGTCTGGGGTGACGCACTCGACCAGGTACTGACCGACGAGTCACTCCTCGTCGTCCCCACTCCCGCAGGCGTGCCGTTCACGCAACGCACTGCCGAAAGATGGTCCACCGAACGGCATCTCGTGTTCGCCTGCGGTCGCTACGAGGGCATCGATCAACGCGTGTTCGACGACGCTGCACGCCGCGTTCGGGTCGAGGAAGTCAGCATCGGAGACTACGTTCTCATCGGCGGCGAGGCTGCCGTACTGGTCATGGCCGAGGCCGTCGTCAGATTGATGCCGGGCGTACTCGGCAATCAGCAGTCGCACCAAGAGGATTCGTTCTCCGATGGACTGCTGGAAGGTCCGAGTTACACCCGGCCGGCCCGATGGCGAGAACTCGACGTCCCCGAGATTCTGTTGTCCGGCGACCACGCGAAGATCGCCGCCTGGCGTCGAGAACAATCTCTGCGCAGAACAGCGGACCGACGCCCGGATCTACTGGCGGACTGACGTTTTCAGCTGATTCTGCCGTCGGGGAACAACATCGACACGAAGCCGGTCAGAGTGTCTCGCGCGTGCAGTGCGCTGGCGTCGTCGCTCACGTCGACGACGGCTGTGTCCGGGTAACTTTCCATGTCGTCGGCGTAGAAGATGTCTTCACGAGACGACAGGGCCAGTATGTATCGATTGTCCGCGCCGATGGTTCCCGTCGACAGATGGACCCACCGATCGGACACGCAGCACATCCAGCCCTGCTTGACTGCATGCACGGTCTCGCCCGGTAAGCCGTCGACGATCCCGAAGTGTTGCTTGTAGCCGTCGGCAGCTACGGGGGCCGAGCGTCGCAGCATTCCGATGATGACGTCGGTCGACGCGGTGGTCAGGCCGCCGCTGCCGTTCAACAGCCCGGCGTAGTAGCCGACCAGGTCGCTGGGAGTCGTTTCCGTGTTGTACCACTGGTCGTCGCTGGGAGCGTCGGTGTTCCTCAGGGCATATCGCGCTGCGACTGCGCGGACGATCTCGGACGAACCGTATCGATACCAGAGCGTGTAGGCGGCATTGTCGTCGGAGAACTCGAGCATGCTGGTCATCGTGGCCAGCTCGTCGGCGGAGACGGGGCGGTTCTGCGACTGCGCCTCGAACATCACCTCGTCGGCAATGAAGAGCTTGGAGACCGACGCCGTTTCGATCGGCTCGTCGGCATCGCTGCTGTAGTAGGAACCGGTCTCTCGATCCAGCAACGCGAAGTTCACATCGGCACCGCGGGCTCCCGCCGATTCCACCGCCATCGGAATTCGAGCTTGCAAGGCCACGCCGTCGACCTTCTCGATATCCGGGAACGGTGATGCCGATGTCTCGGCCGAATCTCTGCCACCGGGATCGCCGGCCTGATCATCCGGCGGTACGGAGCACGCGCTCAGGGACAACACTGCGGCGCAGGTGGCGGTCAGCAACCGCGCCCCCCTGACCATCTACAGATCTCTCCCGCACATAGAACCGCTGACCGACCTGTCCCACACTAGCGGTAGGGTCCATCGCCGTGACCACTGCTCTGAAATCTGTGAACAAGCGCATAGCCGAAGAACTCGATGTTCGCGAAGAACAGGTTCGTGCCGCTGTAGAACTCCTCGACGGCGGGTCCACGGTCCCGTTCATCGCGCGCTACCGCAAGGAGGTCACCGGCACACTCGACGACGCGCAATTGCGCCAACTCGACGAGCGACTTCGATACCTGAGGGAACTCGACGAGCGGCGAGATGCCGTGATCGAATCGATTCGTTCGCAGGGCAAACTCGACGACGCGCTCGAACAGTCGCTGATGCTGGCGGAGACCAAGGCCCGCGTCGAGGACATCTACCTGCCGTTCAAGCCCAAGCGTCGGACGAAGGCACAGATCGCGCGCGAAGCAGGCCACGAACCCGTCGCAGACGCACTGTTCACCGATCCGTCCACTGACCCGGCGCAGTTCGATCAGGAGCAGCTCGACGGGGCGCGAGCGATTCTCGTCGAGCGTTTCGCCGAGGACGCCGACCTTGTGGGTGAGCTGCGTGAACTGATGTGGACCTCCGGCAAGCTGGTCGCCACCGTGCGCAAGGGCAAGGAGGAGGAAGGCGCGAAATTCTCGGACTACTTCGAGTTCTCCGAACCGTTCACGAGCCTGCCCTCGCATCGCATCCTCGCGACGCTACGCGGCGAGAAGGAAGAAATTCTGTCCCTCGGGTTCGAACCCGAGCGGGACGAGCCGACTCCCGGTGTGCCCAGTGTCTACGAGGGGCGGATCGCAACCAAGTTCGGAATCGCAGATCGCGGCCGTCCGGCCGACAAGTGGCTGCTCGATACCGTTAGATGGGCGTGGCGCACCAAGATGCTGGTCACAGTCTCACTCGATACGCGCATGAGACTGCGCCAGTCGGCCGAGAAGGACGCCGTGGACGTGTTCGCGAGCAACCTCAAGGACCTCTTGTTGGCCGCACCCGCAGGAAACCGCACCACGATGGGACTCGACCCGGGCTTTCGTACCGGAACCAAGGTGGCGATCGTCGACGCCACCGGCAAGGTCGTCGATTACGACACGATCTACCCCCACAAGCCGCAGGGCAAGTGGGACCAGGCGGTGGCCACACTCGCCGGGCTCGCAGCCAAGCACAAGGTGGAGCTCATCGCCATCGGAAACGGTACGGCGTCCCGCGAAACCGATTCTCTGGCAGCAGAATTGATAGCAAAGTTCCCGGCGGCGAACTTGACCAAGGTGGTGGTGTCCGAGGCGGGTGCCTCGGTCTACTCGGCGTCGGCGTACGCCTCGAGTGAGCTGCCCGAACTCGACGTCTCCATCCGCGGCGCGGTCTCGATCGCTCGCAGGCTGCAGGATCCGTTGGCCGAGCTGGTCAAGATCGATCCGAAGTCCATCGGCGTCGGCCAGTATCAGCACGACATCTCCGAGACACTGCTCGCCCGTTCTCTCGGGGCCGTGGTCGAGGATGCGGTGAACGCGGTGGGTGTCGACGTCAACACAGCGTCGGTGCCCTTGCTGTCGAGGGTCTCCGGTATTGCCGGTTCGCTCGCCGAGAGCATCGTGGCGCACCGCGACCAGAACGGTCCGTTCGCCAGCCGCAGCACCCTCAAGGACGTGCCGCGCTTGGGTCCCAAGGCTTTCGAGCAGTGCGCCGGGTTCCTGCGCATCTCCGGGGGAGAGGATCCACTCGACCGCTCCAGCGTGCACCCGGAGGCCTATCCCGTCGTGCGCCGCATCGTCGGCAAGGCAGGCGTGGGCGTGCGCGAGGTGGTCGGCAACACCGCACTCCTGCGCCGCCTCGATCCCGCGGAATTCGTCGACGAACGATTCGGGCTGCCCACTGTCACCGACATCATCTCCGAGCTGGAGAAGCCTGGACGCGACCCGCGTCCGGAGTTCAAGACCGCTACTTTCGCAGCCGGTATCGAGAAGGTCGCCGACCTGAAGCCGGGGATGACGCTCGAAGGTGTCGTGACCAACGTGGCGGCGTTCGGTGCTTTCGTCGACGTCGGCGTGCATCAGGACGGTCTCGTTCACGTCTCTGCGATGTCGCACAACTTCGTCAAGGACCCGCGTGAGGTCGTCAAATCCGGCGATGTGGTGCGGGTCAAGGTGATGGAGGTCGACATCCCACGTCAGCGCATCGGTCTGAGTCTGCGGTTGGACGACGAGCCCGGAGCGAGCGGCGGCAAGGATGCACCTCGTGGGCAGCAGGGTGACCGCTCTCGCGGTACCTCCTCGAACAAGGGCAACGGCGGTCAGGGCAACCGGCCGCAGCGCGATCGACGCGGAGGTGGCCCCGCAGCGACGCCTGCGGCAGGTTCCATGGCCGACGCGTTACGTAAAGCGGGCTTCGGGAAGTAGCGCTCGGACTTTCCCGGTCGATGCCGACCCTGGCGGCGACGAACGAGAATAGGCTGACTCGGGCCATAGCCGTTGTTTCGGGCGTGCGGCGGGAAGGACGTGGAGCGCGTGAGGTGGTTGGAGCACGGTGTCGTCGAGCACGGCCGCCTTCCGCTGCTCTGCTTCCTGCTCGGCCTGCTCGTGGGATTTCTGCTGATTCGCCTCAGCGTCAGAATGATTCGCGCAGACGTGAAGTGGTGGCCGGGCAACATCACCCCCGGCGGCCAGCACATCCACCATGTCGTGTTCGGAATCGTGCTGATGCTGTTGGCGGGGATCGGGCTCATCGCGGTGTACGTGGACGGGTCGCAAACCATCGGCGCCGTGCTGGCGGCGATCTTCGGAAGCGGCGCTGCCCTCGTGCTCGACGAATTCGCGCTCATCTTCTACCTCCGCGACGTCTATTGGTCGGAACAGGGCCGAACGTCCGTCGATGCGGTATTCGCGGCCGTTGCCTTCACCGGGTTGCTGTTACTGGGATTTCACCCGTTGGAGTTGCTCAGCCCCGCCGATTTCCGGGCCGATCCCGATCCCTGGGTTCGCGGAGCACTCGCCGTGCTTGCAGTGCTCAACCTGGGTCTGTGCGTCGTCGTGTTGCTCAAGGGCAAGATCTGGACAGGTCTGATCGGGCTGTTCGTCCTGCCCATCCTTGTTCTGGCCGCCATCCGGCTCAGCAGGCCGAGTGCGCCCTGGGCCAGGTGGCGCTATGCGAGCAGACCGAAGAAGATGGAGCGTGCGCTGCGGCGTGAGAAGAAGTGGCGCAGGCCGCTCATACGGGCCAAGATCTACCTGCAGGATGCAATCGCGGGCAAGCCCAGCATCGTTCATGCGGTCGAGGCCACCGAGGACGAGCTCGCCCGGACCGTGGTGCCCGCACCCCAGGCCGGAACCGTGGCCCAGTCCTCGGTCGGGGCGATTTCCTCGAACGCCTGACGGTCTGGCACAATAGGCGGGTTGCCTCTCGCGAGGCACACACCTCACTCGGAGTACGAACCAGTCGTGCCGTCGTCTCGGCGAGCCGCTCGGTTCCTCTGCTCAAGCGCAGAACGCAAGGATGGCACAACCGATGAACACCCTGGACTTTCTCGACAATCAGTCGCTGCGTAGCGACATCCCCGATTTCCGCCCCGGCGACACGCTGAACGTGCACGTCAAGGTTATCGAAGGCTCCAAAGAGCGCATTCAGATCTTCAAGGGCGTCGTCATTCGACGTCAGGGCGGTGGCGTCCGCGAGACGTTCACCGTTCGTAAGGTGTCGTTCGGCGTCGGTGTGGAGCGCACTTTCCCAGTGCACAGCCCCAACATCGCGCAGTTCGAGGTCCTCACTCGCGGCGACGTTCGTCGCGCGAAGCTGTACTACCTTCGCGATCTGCGTGGCAAGGCCGCCAAGATCAAAGAAAAGCGCTGACCCGGTCGTATCGACCGCTTCGAGCAGCAACCATGCCGCGTCACCGAATATCGGTGACGCGGCATGGTGCGTTGGAGCCTCTGCCCTGATATTTCGGCCGTACCGGTACGACAGATGCTCGGTGAATCGCCGCCGGTGCAGACCGACCGGCCCGCGTGCGACGGTTCCGGCTAACCTGTCCAGGTGACGCAGTCCCCACAAGATCCGACCCCACAGGGTTCGATCGACGAGCCCGACGACGAGTCTCCCCGGAACAAGCGTAAGGATCGCAAGCAGCGGTCGTTCTGGCGCGAACTTCCCATCCTCATTCTGGTAGCTCTCGTGCTGAGTTTCCTGCTTCAGACGTTCGTCGCGCGGGTCTACCTGATCCCGTCCGAATCGATGGAACCGACCCTGCACGGCTGTGCCGGCTGTACCGGGGACCGCATCGTCGTGGAGAAGATCGGCTATCGATTCGGCGATCCGAAGCCCGGCGACATCGTCGTGTTCCGCGGCCCCGATTCCTGGAACGACGAGTTCGTGTCTCAGCGCTCGGGCAATGCAGTGATCCGTGGTGCACAGGAGGTCGGGTCGCTCATCGGTGTGGTCGCGCCCGACGAGAACGATCTCGTCAAGCGGGTCATCGCCACCGGTGGCCAGACTGTCGAGTGCTGTGATGCTCAGGGGCGAGTGCTCGTGGACGGAAAGCCGTTGGACGAGCCGTACATACAGATGGATTTCCCGTTCGTTCCGGACACGATGACGTGCGACACCGAATTGAAATCGGGCCGGTGCTTCGACCCTGTCACGGTCCCCGAGGGCAACATCTGGGTCATGGGCGACAATCGCAGCAATTCGCGAGATTCGCGTTACCACGTCACCGACGAGTTCACCGGGACCGTTCCGCTGGACAACGTGATAGGCAAAGCCGTCTTCATCGCTCTACCGCCGTCCCGAACCGGCCTCCTGGACTCGCCGGACATTCAGGGTCGATGACGGCACGTCCTCGTCCCGCGCCCCGTGCGCGCGCATCTCTGAGCCGCTCGTCGTGGCCGCCGCGGCCGATCATCAGGAGGGCGGCGGGGCTGCGGACCATGGAATCGGCACTCGAACGCAACGGGCTCGGTCCGGTTGCGGGTGTCGACGAAGCAGGCAGGGGAGCCTGCGCGGGGCCGTTGACGGTCGCGGCATGCATCCTGGGCTCTCGGGCGCACACTGCCCTCGCGGACCTCGACGATTCCAAGAAGCTGACCGAGCGTCGCCGGGAGGAGCTCTTCCCCCGGATCCAGAAATTGGCACTGGCATGGAGCGTGGTGTTCGTCGACGCGGCCGAGGTCGACCGAATCGGGGTACACGTGGCGAACATCGAGGGAATGCGCCGTGCGGTGGCGGGCCTGGGCCTCACTCCCGGGTATGTCCTCACCGACGGCTTTCGGGTTCCCGGGCTTCCGGTGCCGTCTCTACCCGTCATCGGAGGGGACGCCACAGCTGCCTGCATCGCTGCAGCCAGTGTGCTGGCCAAGGTGTCCAGGGACCGGTTGATGGTGCAGATGGACACCGACATTCCCGGTTACGGATTCGCCGTGCACAAGGGTTACAGCACGCGTGCTCATTCGACCGCGATGACCGCACTCGGCCCGAGTCGGGAGCATCGAATGTCGTATGCCAACGTGGCGGCCGCGGCAGCCGGTCGCTCGCGCAGCGAGGTCGACGCACTGGGGCGAATGGACTGCGCCGACGACGGTGCGCCATGATTGAATTTCACGCCCGACTGGAGGATGAAAGAGACCGATGAGTGCCGAAGATCTCGAAAAGTACGAAACCGAGATGGAGCTCTCGCTGTACCGCGAGTATCGGGACATCGTCGGACAGTTCAACTATGTCGTCGAAACCGAGCGTCGGTTCTATCTCGCGAACTCCGTCGAACTCATTCCGCACAATGCCGACGGTGAGATCTACTTCGAATTGCGGATGTCGGACTCGTGGGTATGGGACATGTACCGACCGGCTCGTTTCGTCAAGCATGTCCGGGTGATCACGTTCAAGGACGTCAACATCGAAGAGTTGGACAAACCGGATCTGCGTCTTCCCGAATAGTCGGACCGTGTGAGCGGATCGGCCGGTGTGCCCGGTGCCTCGGGCGCACTTGGACGGTTCCGCTCGGCGGATTCCCCGTGTGGGGAGTCTTCCGAAGTGCATCGTTCAGCGAAAAGCTGGACAACCGACCGAATAATTCCGCGTGTTCTGTTTCGGACAGGGATCCGTTGCCGGGTTGCGTCGAACTCGGCAGAATCATTGAAATCTGTACGCTGAATTATGTTGTCCAACATCACAATTCGATTCAAGAGTGCACGACGTTTCCGGTATTCACGAACTTTTCGTATCGAATGTTTTCGACTCCACGCGGCAGAGAACATCGTTAGGTCTTTGCCTCGGTCCGATAATCGGTGGTAGAACTTGAAATACCACATTCCCCCAGACGTGTAAGAGGTACGAGATGGCACGCAAGACGCTTGTCCAGATGATCGACGATGTCGACGGTTCGGTAATCAAAGAAGGCCAGGGGGAGTCGATCGAATTCGGTATCGGTGGAAACCAGTACCGGATCGACTTGAATCTCAAGCACGCGAACGAACTGCACGAGCAGTTGGCATTCTGGATCGAGCATGCCGAGAAGATTTCCGGTCGCCGCCCCCGCAAGACCGGTGCCGCGCCTGCCCCGGCTCGAGGAAAGGTCGACCTGCAGGACATCAGAGCATGGGCTCGCGAGAACGGCCACGAGGTCAGCGCCCGAGGTCGGATCAGCCAGGAAGTTCAGGCCGCCTACGAGGCTGCGCACTGACCGCGTCCCAGCGTTGATGTGCCCGCTGTCTTCGGTCAGCGGGAGGTCGGTCACCGAATTCGATTTCCGATTCCGTGCTTCAGCTCCGTCCGTGCAGTAATCCGGACGGAGCTTTCGCATGTTCGAACCATTTGTCGAGCGACCGACAGGGCATGAACGCGGTAGGCACACAGGTACGACAAAACAGGTGTTTCGGCCCTGCGATTCAACGGTTCTCTCCACAGGATTGCGCTTGTCCACAGGGCAATGCGGCACCTGCACTTTCTCGGAATCACCTCCTTTCGGTCGTGTGACTGTCATGACGACCGGATCCGGCCGTGCTGTGCGGCCGCAGAGTGGAGGAATTCGACATGCCGACCAATCAAGAACTCGGGGCGCGCGGTGAGGAACTTGCGGCGCGCCATCTCGAGCACATCGGCCTGGAGGTGATCGAGCGGAATTGGCGGCATCGTTCGGGGGAGCTCGACATCATTGCGCGCGAGGGCGAGACGGTGGTGTTCGTCGAAGTGAAAACGCGTTCGGGAATCGGTTACGGAACGCCGGCGGAAGCGGTGACCTACACCAAGCAGACTCGGATCAGAGGATTGGCGTTGCAGTGGCTTTCGCTTCGCGGAGGGCCGTGGGTCCATATCCGATTCGACGTGATCGCCATCGTGATCGGTCGCGGTGACGATCCTGTTCTCACTCACGTCAGGGCGGCATTCTGATGCCCCTGGGTCGAGCTCATTCGGTGGCGGTCAACGGCGTCGACGGGGTTTTGGTGGAGATCGAAGCCGATATCGGTCAGGGTCTTCCGGGCACCCATCTGGTGGGACTGCCCGATACCGCGCTGAACGAATCGCGTGATCGGGTCAAGGCCGCAGTGAAGAATTCGGGTGGTACCTGGCCGGACAGTCGAGTGATTCTTGCGTTGTCTCCGGCGACGTTGCCCAAGGGTGGCTCCGTGTACGACCTCGCGCTGGCATTGTCGGTCCTCGACGCCGCCAAGGCCATTCCGCGGGGAAGTCTGTCGGAGACGGTATTCCTGGGTGAGTTGGCTCTGGACGGCAGGTTGCGTGCGGTCCGCGGCGTTCTACCCGGCGTGCTCGCGGTCAAGGCTGCGGGGTGGCAGCGAGTGGTGGTGCCGAGTCGGTGTCTGCCCGAAGCGGGTCTGGTGGACGGTATCGAGGTGTTGGGTGCCGATTGTCTGGGGGATGTCGTTGCGTGGCTTCGTGGTGAGCAGACGCTGGAATCGCCCACCCCGACCGACTGGCATCAGGAGAGTTACCCGGATCTCAGTGACGTTGCCGGTCAGGCGGATGCCCGATGGGCGTTGGAGGTCGCTGCGGCCGGCGCGCATCACATCATGTTGACCGGTCCGCCGGGAATCGGCAAAACGATGCTGGCGCAACGTCTTCCGGGGATACTCCCGCCGCTCACCGAGTCCGAGGCGCTGGAGGTGACCGCGATCCATTCGGTGGCGGGGCTGCTGACGAGCGCGCGGCCGCTGATCACGTCGCCGCCGTTCATCGCGCCACACCATTCGACGTCGGTGAGTGCGTTGGTCGGCGGAGGTACCGGAATGGCCAAGCCCGGCGCAGTCAGTCGCGCGCATCGCGGGGTTCTGTTTCTCGACGAATGCGCCGAGATGAGTATCCGGGTACTCGAAGCTCTGCGAACCCCACTCGAAGACGGTGAAATTCGGATTGCGCGTCGAGACGGGGTGGCCCGGTACCCGGCGAGATTCCAACTCGTCCTGGCGGCCAATCCGTGTCCGTGCGCACCGGCGCGGCAGGCCGACTGCGTGTGCGCGCCCACTGCTCGCCGCAAGTATCTCGGAAAGCTGTCCGGACCGCTCCTCGACCGGGTCGATCTCCGGATCCAAATGATGGGCGTCGCGACCGGGGCGTTGGTCGACGACGTCGGTGAAGGAACGGCCGACATCCGCGCACGGGTGACGGGAGCGAGAGATGCTGCCGCTCATCGTTGGCTCGAGTTCGGTTGGAGGACCAATGCGGAAGTCCCCGGACCGGCACTGCGCCAACGGTTTCGGCTCGCTCGATCGACGCTGACACCGATCGAGCGGGCGTTGCGCAACGGTTCGCTGACCGCGCGAGGCGCCGATCGGGCGATACGGGTGGCGTGGACTCTGAACGATCTTGCCGGCGGCACCGGGCACGGTGCCGACGAGGTCGGTGCCGCACTGGATTTTCGAGACAGGGGAGTGGCATGACCTACGACGAACGTCGGCTGGCGTGGGCGTATCTGTCTCGGGTGGCACAGGGTCCGCATCGCACGGTGACGGACCACGCCGCTGCCCACGGCCCCGAGGCCACCGCCGCAGCCGTACGCGCCGGACACTTGGGTGAGCGACTGGCAGCACGGTCTCATATCGACACTGCAGCAGCAGATCTGGACCATATCTCCGCTCTCGGTGGACGGCTGATCACCCCTGACGACGACGAGTGGCCTGCGTGGCGTTTTCTCGGTTTCGATGGGTCCGGCCTCACCGGGGGTGTCGATACATCGCCGCCGATCGCGTTGTGGGCGTTGGGAAACCGCTCTGTCGGTGCAGACACCGAACGATCGGTGTCGATAGTCGGAACCCGAGCGTCGAGTCCGTACGGCGACCACGTCACTGCCGAGATCTCCGCCGATCTGGCGCTGGACGGCTGGACGGTCGTATCGGGTGCTGCTTTCGGTATCGATGCGGCAGCGCACCGTGCGGCGCTCGGAGTGGAGGGGACGACGATGGCGGTGCTCGCCTGCGGCGTCGACCGGGCATACCCGGCGGGTCACTCCCGATTGTTGCGTCAGATCGCCTCGAGCGGTGTGGTTCTCACTGAGTACGCACCGGGAACGACTCCGGCCAAGCACCGGTTCCTGGCGCGCAACCGGTTGGTGGCGGCACTCGGATCGGCGGTGGTGGTCGTGGAGGCAGGATGGCGAAGCGGGGCGCGCAACACCGCGGCGTGGGCGGCGAAACTGGGACGCCCCGTTCTTGCGGTGCCGGGGCCCGTCACTTCTCCGACGTCGAAGGGATGCCATCGCATGATTCGTGAGGGTGAGGCCGTTCTGGTGTCGAGCTCGCACGATGTGGTGGCCGAGGCCGGGGCGCTCGGCTCGCCGGAGGAAGCCCGACCCGATCTGTTCCGGGAAATCGACGCGCTGTCCGAGACCGCACTGTTGATCTACGACGCGCTGCCGGCCACGGGAGCACTGTCCACCCGTGAACTGTCGGAGAGTTCCGGAGTCCCTCTGTCGAAGGTCCGCGCCGCGCTACCGGTCATGGAGATGGACGGGTTCGTGAGCAACGACGAGACCGGGTGGGCCCGGGTGGTGCGCGGCTGAGGTGGCGGCCCCTGACCAACCCGGTGAAGGTAGGGTGTTAGGTAATGCTTAGTCGGTGCAGTGAGCATCGGCGTCGTTCGCTCGAAGAGGGGTCTGTAGTGCCGCGTAAGAAAACCACGTTGACCGTAGTGCGCACGGAAGCGCTGACCCCGCACATGCACCGGGTGTATCTGGGTGGTCCGGGCTTCGACGAGTTCGACGCCATCGACCGCACCGACGCGTACGTCAAACTGTTCTTCGGAACCGAGGACAAACCGATCATGCGGACCTACACCGTTCGATCCGTCGACACCGACGCGCGGGAAATCGCCATCGACTTCGTGGTGCACGGCGACGAGGGCGTCGCCGGACCGTGGGCGACACGGGCGAAGCCAGGCGACGAGATGTCGTTCTTCGGGCCGTCGGGGGCATACGCGCCTCGCCCCGATGCCGATTGGCACCTGTTGGCAGGAGACGAATCGGCGATCCCGGCCATCTCGGCTGCAGTCGAGGCCCTCCCGGAAGACGCCATCGCCAAGGTGTTCATCGAGGTCGGCGATCGTCACGACGAGATCTACATGGAGACTCTCGCAGTCGTCGACGTCACCTGGGTGCACCGGGGCGCGTCCTCGAACGAGGTCGGTGACGACCTGGCCGGAGACAACGCACCGCTGATCGAGGCCGTCAAGAACACCGAATGGCTACCCGGGCAGGCGCAGGTGTTCGTTCACGGTGAGGCGCAGGCCGTCATGCACAACCTCCGTCCGTACATCCGCAAGGAACGCGGAGTCGGTGCCGAGTGGGCGTCGATCTCGGGCTACTGGCGTCGGGGGCGGACCGAAGAGACCTTCCGGGCCTGGAAGCGTGAGTTGGCACAGGCGGAGGCGGGCGTCGACGCCTGATCGCGCACCGATGTCTGCCCGACGGCGTGTCCGGTTGTCGCGCGAGACGTCAGCACCCAAGCTGAGCCGATGACCGATTCGCTGCCGCCGCACCTGGAGGTGCACGTCGAGGAGTTCGCCGAGCACCTTCGCCTCGGCCGGGAGCGGTCGGAGCACACCATCCGGGCCTACGTTGCCGACGCGCGTTCGTTACTGGCGCACCTGGCCGCGTCCTCACCGGGCGCGACGATCGCCGATCTGGATCTGCGTGTCGTGCGCTCGTGGTTGGCGGGGTACTCGGCGGCCGGTGCCGCTCGGACATCGATGGCCAGGCGCACCTCGTCGGTGCGAACGTTCGGGGCGTGGCTCGAACGGGTCGGGGCTGTGAAGGTCGGGCCTGCCCAACGTCTCGCGTCGCCGTCGAGTCATCGCACCCTGCCTGGAGTGCTGCGTCACGATCAAGCGACGCGAGCGTTGGATGCTGCCGAATCGGGTGCCGCCGAACTCGATCCGATAGCGCTGCGCGACAGACTCGTAGTCGAACTGTTGTATGCGACCGGGATCCGCGTGGGGGAGCTGTGCGGTCTCGATGTCGACGACGTGGACACCGATCGGCGAGTCGTTCGGGTGGTGGGCAAGGGCAACAAGGAACGTTCGGCACCCTACGGTCTTCCGGCCGCGCAGGCACTCGACGCCTGGCTCACCAGCGGCAGGCCAGCCCTGTCCGTCGATCGATCCGGATCGGCCCTGCTGCTCGGGCGTCGGGGTGGACGACTCGACCAGCGACAGGCCAGGTCGGCGGTGCATGCTGTGCTCGAGACTGTCCCCGGTGGCCCCAGCCTGGGACCGCACGGCCTGCGCCATACGGCAGCCACGCATCTGCTGGAAGGAGGTGCAGATCTTCGGGTGGTGCAAGAACTGCTCGGACATGCATCTCTTGCCACGACGCAGATCTACACTCACGTATCCGTCGAACGGTTGCGGGCGGTGCACGATCAGGCGCATCCCAGAGCGTGAGCGTCGAGCTGGGCGGCGCATCGTTTGGTAGCGTCTGCCCAGGATCGACTACACCGAATACGGGGGACCGTGGACCGCGACCGACCGCAAGGTAAATCGGAGCCGTGGTCGACGCATGGCCACAGTGCGCCGGTGAACGGGGCACGACCCGGCAGTGCAGTCGACGGCCGGGGTGACGATGCCGCCGGATCCGTACCGTCGGAACCGATGTCCACTCCACGCTCCACGCCCCGGCAGCCCCCACCGTGGCAGACGCCCGATTCTGCGCAGCGACCTCCCGTGCCCCCGCGGTACAACCCGCCCGTGCCGCTTCGACCGGGCCCGTCGGCCGCCTATCCCGAGGCGCAGATGCCGCCCGTTCCGCCCGTCGGGGACGATCGGTACCAAGCACAGCCGGCACCCTGGGCTCCGCAGCCGTGGGCCGGTGCCCCGAACCCGTACCGGCCGAGCAGTCAGGACCTCGCTGCCGATTCGCTGCTGAAACGACCCAAACGCACCTCGTCGTCGGGGTGGCGTCGCGGTGTGCACCGGTTGACCGGTGGCGTCATCAACCCCGGCGAGTCGACGGCCGAGGAGCGCTACCGCAACCAGGTCGATCGCATCCGCCAGCCGGTGCTGGGGGACTACCGCATCGCCTTCCTGTCGCTCAAGGGCGGCGTCGGCAAAACGACGACCACTCTGGGTCTGGGGTCGACCTTCGCGTCGCTGCGCGGAGATTGCGTCGTTGCCGTGGATGCGAACCCCGATTTCGGGACACTCGGAGAGCGGGTACCGCGTCAGACCGCGTCGACCGTTCGCGACCTGTTGGCTGCCGCCCCGAACATTCGCCGGTATTCCGACATTCGCGCGCATACCTCGCAGGCACCGAGTCGACTGGAAGTGTTGGCCGGTGAGCGCGATCCGTCGGCGTCGGAGATGTTCGGCGAAGAGGACTACCGCGCAGTCATCGACATGCTGCAGGTCTATTACAACCTGATCCTCACCGACTGCGGAACCGGCATCATGCACTCGGCGATGAACGGGGTGCTGCAGCTGGCCAATGCGCTGGTCCTGGTCAGTTCGCCGGCCGTCGACGGGGCCCGCAGTGCAGCTGCCACCCTGGACTGGCTGGAACTGCACGGATACGGCCATCTGGTCGAGCGCACGGTCGTGGTGATCAGTTCGGTCAGACCGGGTTCGTCCGCAGTCGACATGAACTTGCTGCAGCAGCACTTCCTGGAACGCTGCCGCGCCGTGTTGGTGGTTCCTTTCGACGAGCACCTTGCCGAGGGTGCCGTGGTCGACCTCGAGAAGCTGCGTCCCCAGACCAGGAGCGCCTTCGTCGAGCTCGCGGCCATGGTCGCGGACGACTTTCCTGCCGCGTCCGGTCGACACTCCGGCCCACCACGCTGAGCGTCATCGATCCGGCTCCTGCACGGGTTTCAATCTGATCGGACGGGCACGCACCAGGGCCGTCGGATCGAGGTATTCGCGGCCCCGCTTGATGCCCCAATGCAGGCACGTCGCCGCGCAGCCGTCGTGTCCCGACGTCAGCGAACCCAGGACTTCGCCGCGGCGTACGCGTGCTCCGGCCCGGACCGCCGCCGTCACGGGTTCGTACGTCGATCGAAGTCCGCCCGGATGGTCCACCGACACCACCGGCTTTCCGGCCACGATGCCCGCGAATACGACCGTGCCGTCGGCGACGGCCAGGACCGCGGTGCCGACCGCCGCGGCGAGGTCTACCCCGCGATGGCCGGGAAGCCAATCGTGTTCCGGTCGGTCGAACGGTGTCACGACGCGAGGGTGCGGCCGAACCGGCCACGCGAAGGACTCCGATTCGGCCGCCGCGGCCGGCGTGATCAGCGTGGTCAACGCAATCGCGGCGAGAACGCAGGCAATGCCACCGGTACGAAGAGTGTTCACTCGTCGACGATGGCTCGTGGAGGCGCTGGAAAACCCGGCCCGGTACCGATTGTGGACAACCGAAACGTTCGTCCACAGGCACCGGAATCTCTTGACAGTCGGGCCTGGTTATGACGGGGGCCGCCGCAGGTCTACACTCCTTGTTGCGGCCTGTGCGTGCACGGGTCGACTTCGCGCGTCCGCGTCATCGCATCGACTGCCTCGGCAGAATTCACGATACGAGAACCGGTTGTCGGCGGTCCTGGTCCCCCTGTGGTTCAGGTCCGACAACTTCGGCGGTCGCCAGGGCAGAGGTCACCGACACTCTGCGTCAACCGAACCATGAAAGAGAGTTATTCAGCCATGGCTGTAGTAACAATGAAGCAGCTGCTCGACAGCGGCACACACTTCGGACACCAAACCCGTCGCTGGAACCCGAAGATGAAGCGATTCATCTTCACCGACCGCAACGGCATCTACATCATCGACTTGCAGCAGACTCTGACCTTCATCGACAAGGCATACGAGTTCGTCAAGGAGACGGTCGCCCACGGCGGCACCGTTCTGTTCGTCGGAACCAAGAAGCAGGCACAGGAGTCCATCGCCGCTGAAGCAACTCGCGTGGGCATGCCCTACGTGAACCAGCGCTGGCTCGGTGGCATGCTCACCAACTTCCAGACCGTGCACAAGCGCCTGGTCCGCCTCAAGGAGCTCGAGGCAATGGAGCAGACCGGTGGCTTCGAGGGACGCACCAAGAAGGAAATCCTCATGCTCACGCGTGAGATGACCAAGCTCGATCGCACCCTCGGCGGCATCCGCGACATGGCCAAGGTTCCGTCGGCCATCTGGATCGTCGACACCAACAAGGAGCACATCGCCGTCGGCGAAGCGCGCAAGCTGAAGATCCCGGTCATCGCGATCCTGGACACCAACTGCGATCCCGACGTGGTCGACTACCCGATCCCGGGTAACGACGACGCGATCCGTTCCGCTGCGCTGCTGACCAAGGTCGTCGCATCCGCAGTGGCCGAAGGTGTGCAGGCCCGTGCAGGCCAGAACACCGCAACCGACGCCAAGCCCGAGGTCGGCGCAGGCGAGCCCCTCGCAGAGTGGGAGCTCGAGCAGCTCGCACAGGCGTCCCCGGCCGCTGACGCCCCGGCAGCAGAGGCTCCCGCAGCCGACGCGCCGGCCGCCGACGCCCCGGCAGCAGAAGAAGCACCGGCAGCAGAAGAAGCACCGGCCGCTCAGGCTTGATCGAATTCGGTCCCGGTTCACCCTCACGGGTGGGCCGGGGCCGCTTCGGTATGTCAGGGTTGTGATCGGTCCGGCTCCTCAGCGAGCCAGTCGATCACGCTTCGAGAACAGCACTTTCGTCAACGCCCGTATTCAGACTTTTGAGGAGGCTCGCCCACGATGGCGAACTACACTGCCGCCGACGTCAAGCGGCTCCGCGAGCTCACCGGCTCCGGAATGATGGACTGCAAGAACGCACTCGCCGAGAACGACGGCGATTACGACAAGGCCGTCGAGTACCTGCGTATCAAGGGTGCCAAGGACGTCGGCAAGCGCGCCGAGCGCAACACCGCCGAAGGCCTCGTCGTCGCCGAGGGCGGAGTGCTCGTGGAGATCAACTCCGAGACCGACTTCGTGGCCAAGAACGACGAGTTCCAGACGTTCGCTGCGTCCGTCGCGGCGACGGCTGCAGCAGGCAAGCCTGCTGATGTCGACGCTCTGAAGGGACTCGACCTCAACGGCAAGACCGTCGAGACGGCTCTGAACGAGTTGTCGGCCAAGATCGGCGAAAAGCTCGAAATTCGCCGCGTCGTGTCCTACGACGGCAACACCGCGACCTACCTGCACAAGCGCAGCGCGGACCTGCCGCCTGCCGTCGGCGTGCTGGTCGAGTACACCGGTGACGGCGACGCCGCCGGCGATGCTGCGCGCGCTGCCGCGATGCAGATCGCAGCGCTCAAGGCCAAGTACGTCTCCCGTGACGAGGTTCCCGAGGATCTGGTCGCCGCCGAGCGTCGGATCGCAGAAGAAACCGCGCGCGAAGAGGGCAAGCCGGAACAGGCTCTGCCGAAGATCGTCGAAGGTCGCGTCAACGGATTCTTCAAGGACGTCGTTCTCACCGAGCAGAAGTCGGTTCAGGACGGCAACAAGACCGTCAAGGCCATCCTCGACGAGGCCGGCGTGACCATCACCCGTTTCTCGCGATTCGAGGTCGGCGCCAGCTAGTCTGCGCTCGATCCGATCGAGACGATGCCGTTCATTCGATTTCATCGAGTGGACGGCATCGTTCGTGCGCGAGGCAGGTTGGAGCCGTGTCCACCGATCGGGTGCCGATAGGGCAGGATGATCGGTGAGTAAACCGTAGTGTTCGACGAGTACCGAGGAGAGCTATGACCGATCCGGCCCCTGACCGTCCCGGGTTCCGACGCGTGATGCTCAAACTGGGTGGGGAGATGTTCGGTGGTGGCCAGGTGGGGCTCGATCCGGATGTCGTGAACAACGTTGCCGAGCAGATCGCCGAGGTGGTGGCCACCGGAGTTCAGGTCGCCGTCGTGATCGGTGGCGGAAACTTCTTCCGCGGTGCCGAATTGCAGCAGCGGGGGATGGACCGATCTCGCTCGGACTACATGGGCATGCTCGGCACGGTCATGAACTGTCTTGCGCTGCAGGACTTTCTGGAAAAGCAGGGTGTTGCCACCAGAGTCCAGACCGCGATCACGATGGGCCAGGTGGCCGAGCCGTACCTGCCGCTGCGCGCGCGACGGCACCTCGAGAAAGGTCGTGTCGTCATCTTCGGAGCAGGTATGGGCATGCCGTACTTCTCGACGGATACCACAGCGGCGCAGCGGGCGCTCGAGATCGGTGCCGAGGTGCTGTTGATGGCCAAGGCCGTCGACGGTGTCTACTCGGCCGATCCACGGCTCGATCCCGACGCGACGATGTTCGACACGATCACCCACCGCGAAGCCATCGAGCGAGGCCTCAAAGTTGCCGACGCGACTGCCTTCAGTCTCTGCATGGACAATCAGATGCCGATGTTGGTGTTCAATTTGCTGATCCAAGGAAACATTGCTCGCGCCGTATCGGGCGAGAACATCGGCACGCTGGTCACGTCGTGAATGCCGCCGACACGACCGCGAACGAACCGAGAACGAAGACGATGGAGGACAGATCGTGATTGACGAAGCTCTCTTCGACGCCGAAGAGAAGATGGAAAAGGCAGTATCGGTTGCCCGTGACGATCTGTCCTCGATCCGCACCGGGCGGGCCAACCCGGGAATGTTCTCGCGCATCGTCATCGAGTACTACGGTGCCCCGACGCCGATCACCCAGCTGGCCAGCATCAGCGTGCCGGAGGCGCGATTGGTGGTGATCAAGCCGTACGAGTCGAGTCAGCTCGGGCCGATCGAAACCGCTATCCGCAATTCCGACCTCGGCGTCAACCCCACCAACGACGGCAACCTGATTCGTATCGGCGTGCCACAGCTGACCGAGGAACGACGCCGCGAGTTCGTCAAGCAGGCCAAGGGCAAGGGCGAGGACGCCAAGGTGTCCATTCGCAACGTGCGCCGCAAGACGATGGAAGAGCTCAAGCGCATCCAGAAGGACGGCGAGGCAGGCGAGGACGACGTCGTGCGCGCCGAGAACGAACTCGACAAGACCACCGCCAAGTACACCGCCTCCGTCGACGAACTCGTCAAGCGCAAAGAGGGTGAATTGATGGAGGTCTGACCTCCTTCGATAGTTGCGTAACACGGTGGAACGACGATGAATCTCGAGGAGTTGACGGCAGTGGTGGGACCGGAACGGCAGGAGGGCAGCGGCACGCCCGCTGGCTCGTCCGGGGTCGCCGCCACGAAGTCCGCCGGCAAGGCCGGTCGAAATCTGCCTGCCGCGATCGGCGTCGGCGGCAGTTTGGGTGTCGGGTTGATACTCGTGCTCGTGTTCGTGCCGCTGGTATGGATCGGCGTCGTGGCCGTGGCGTTGGCCGTCGCGACATACGAGGTGTCCAAGCGGCTCCGCGAGGGCGGTGTTCTCGTTCCGCGTATTCCGTTGATCCTCGGTGGCCAGGCCATGATCTGGCTGGGCTGGCCGTTCGGTGCCGTCGGCGTACTCACCGCCGCTGTGGGCACCGTCGTGGTCTGCATGGTGTGGCTGTTGCTTCGACAAGGCTTCGGCGCTGCTCCCAAGAACTATCTCGAAGAACTCTCCGTCACCGTTCTGGTTGCGTGTTGGCTACCACTGTTGGCCTCGTTCGCCGTTCTGATGGTCCTGCAGGACAACGGTGCAGGCCGCATCCTGGTCTTCGTCATCGGCGTCGTGTGCTCGGATGTCGGTGGTTACATCGCGGGTGTGCTGTTCGGTAAGCACCCGATGGCACCGGCCATCAGCCCGAAGAAGTCCTGGGAAGGGCTCGTCGGATCACTCATCTTCTGCGTCATCGGTTGCCTGCTGACGGTGACCCTGATTCTCGAGGCCAACTCGATGATCGGTGTCCTCCTGGGAGTCGTGCTGGTCGTGACGGGAACCTTGGGCGACCTCATCGAATCGCAGGTCAAGCGCGACCTCCGAATCAAGGACATGGGCTCGTTGCTGCCCGGTCACGGCGGCATCATGGACAGACTCGACTCGTTGTTGCCCTCTGCGTTCGTCGCCTGGCTCGTCTTCACCGTGCTGCTCTGATACGACTCCGCCGGACCATGAGCGGTGATCGCGGCGGGGTGATTCCCAGTCCCAACATCTGGCACTGGCCGCACTTGTACGAGGCGGAAAACAGGGCCCAGGACGTCGACGGTGCTCTGTTCGCGACCATTCGATCGATCGTCGACTGGACGGCCGAGAACGTCGTGGATGTGGGCTGCGGTAGCGGTTTCCATCTTCCGATGTTCGCTGCGGACGCGCGGTGCGTCATCGGAGTGGAACCGCACGACCCGTTGGTGACCGCCGCCCGCACACGCGTCGAGTCACTTGCGAACGTCGAGGTGCGTGTGGGTAGAGCGGACGCGCTGCCCATCGACACAGGTTCGGTCGATCTCGTCCACGCGCGAACCGCGTACTTCTTCGGCCCCGGCTGCGGCCCGGGCATAGGCGAGGCGATGCGAGTGCTGCGGCCCGGAGGAGCGTTGGTGGTCGTGGACCTCGACGCGACGGCGTCTCCGTACGGGGACTGGATGCGTGCGGATCTTCCGCACTACGATCCGACGGCCGTCGAGGCGTTCTTCGACGCGCAGGGATTCCAGCTACGACGCGTCGACACCAGGTGGGTGTTCCCCGACCGCCAGGTCTTGCGCGACGTGCTGGCAATCGAGTTCTCGCCGCGGATAGCGCGCGCTGCGACACGGCAAGTCGACGGCCTCACCCTGAATGTGCGCTATCGCGTCCACGTCCGATACAAGCCGACCGGCATCGAGTCGAGCTGAGCCTGCCTCGGCGCAGTGCGATCAGGACGTCGCGGAGATTCCGAAGATCTGAGCCAGTTCGTTGATCTTGAGGGCCTTTGCCAGGCGAGGCAGATCGCTGCCGTCCTTGACGTGAGCACCGTCGGCACCGAGAGCGTCGATGACATCGTGAGCCCAGGACACGTCGGTCGGAGAGGGGGCCAGTTCGCGATTGACGATGGCCACCTGGTCGGTGTGCATGCAGAGTTTGCCGGCCATACCCATCGACAGCGTCAGGGCTGCATCGCGCCCGAGAATGCTGTCGTTCGCGGTGAGTGTCGGACCGTCGATGGGTCCGGGCAGTCGCGCGACCCGTGAGGAGACGACCAGGCGGGAGCGTGGGTAAGCCATGGCCAGCGGGTCGTCGCTCATGCCCGTGTCGCGTCGGAAGTCGCCACTGCCGAAGGCGAGTCGGAATGTCGAGTCGGCGCGCGCGATTTCGGTGGCGGCCTCGAGGCCTGCTGCCGATTCGACCAACGCAAGGATCGGGGTGCCGTCGGCGAGGCGGGCAGCTGTCGCCTCGACCTGACCGCCGCTCTCGGTCTTCGCGAGCATGACCCCCACCAGGCCGGGCAGCCCGGACAGGGCGGCGAGATCGTCGGCCCAGTACGGGGTCGTCGCGTCGTTGACGCGCACCCAGGCCGAGTTGCCCTCGCTGAGCCAGCGCACGACGGTCTCGCGAGCAGCAGGCTTCTTCGCCGGAGCGACTGCGTCCTCGATGTCGAGAATGACTGCGTCGACACCGGACGCGACGGCAGCGTCGAAAGTCTCGGGCTTGGTGGCCGGAACCAACAGCCACGATCGTGCGCGGTCGGGTGCAACGCCGGATGCCACCGGTGTCTCCATGAAAGTAGTCACGTCATGCTCCTCGAGTGAAGTCGGGCACCGCCAACCTTATCGATTCAGTGCGGCGGTGCCAGCTTCTGTACATAGTGTTCACGAACCGTGACGCTGGTTCTTCTTCGCTGCGCGCCGGACCTGCAGGATTCGAGCGCCGCCGGCCATTGCCATCACCAGCGCACCCGCGATCGCGGCCAGCAGCATGCTGATTCCCAGGGGTAGATCCAGCTGCCAGGCGAAGATCTGCACGGTGACCGAGTCGAGGTTCTGCACGATGAACACCAGGAGAATTACGAGGACGACGGCCCCGACCACCAATCCGGTCCAGAGCGCGGCCGTGCGAGTGTGGGCTACGTCTTTGGGCGTGTGCTGCGGTTCCGGAACGTACTCCGGGTCCGGTGCGGAATGGCCGTCCGAATCCGGGGTCGTGATCGGGGCGAGTTCGCCCGACGGGCCCACCGATTCGCCGAACCCCGGCTTGCTCGATGCCGATGTGTCGAACGGTGCCTCGTTGCTGTCGTCTGCTCTGGTGGCCATGTCGATGATCCTTTCGCACGCGTGGTCCGAATGCACGCGCAATCGGTCCCGCCCTCGATACCCGTCGGGGCACCGTCGAAAACCGTCGCGAATAGGACTGTGAGCAGAACGGGTGGACAATGGTGAGTATGGAGTTGAGTCAGCAGGAACGACGCGGGGGTCGACCATGAGTGATTCCGCAGCAGCAACGGATGGCGCGACCGAGCAGAAGAGGCCGAATCTTCCGCTGGTCTTCACAGCTCCGCGTCGGGGTATGCCGTCGCGTCACCTCGCCGACCTGGACAAAGAGGGCCTGCGTGAGGCGGTGAAGGCGCTCGGTCTACCGGCATTCCGGGCCGACCAACTTGCGCGGCACTACTACGCGCGGCTCGAGGCCGACACCACCAAAATGACCGATCTGCCGGCCGAGGCACGGGAGAAAGTCGGTGCCGATCTCTTTCCCACCTTGCTCACGCCGATCAAGCACTTGGCTTGTGACGACGGTGACACTCGAAAGACTTTGTGGAAGGCCAACGACGGGACTCTGCTCGAGAGTGTTCTGATGCGGTATCCGGATCGAGCGACCCTGTGTATCTCCAGTCAGGCCGGATGCGGAATGGCATGTCCGTTCTGTGCCACCGGTCAGGCAGGTCTGACGCGGAACCTGTCGACGGCCGAGATCGTCGATCAGGTCCGTTCGGCGGCTGCGGACATGCGCGACGGCGTCGTCCCCGGCGGTGAGGGTCGTCTGTCGAACGTCGTGTTCATGGGGATGGGCGAGCCACTGGCCAACTACAAGCGCGTCGTCGCGGCAGTGCGCAAGATCGTCTCACCCGCCCCCGACGGGCTGGGACTGTCGCAGCGGTCGGTCACCGTGTCGACGGTCGGCCTTGCTCCGGCCATTCGAAAGCTGGCCGACGAGGGTCTGTCGGTGACCTTGGCCGTGTCGCTGCACACGCCGGACGACGAGCTTCGCGACACGCTGGTCCCGGTCAACAATCGTTGGTCGGTGGCGGAGGTTCTCTCCGCAGCCCGGTACTACGCCGACCAGACCGGTCGACGCGTCTCGATCGAGTACGCGATGATCCGCGACGTCAACGATCAGCCGTGGCGAGCCGACATGTTGGGCAAAAAGCTGCACAAGGCGTTGGGGTCGCGGGTGCACGTGAACTTGATTCCGCTGAACCCGACTCCGGGCAGCGAGTGGGATGCCAGCCCGAAGCCGGTGGAGCGGGAGTTCGTTCGACGGGTCATCGCGCAGGGCGTGTCGTGCACCGTGCGCGATACCCGTGGTCAGGAGATCGCGGCGGCGTGCGGTCAGCTCGCCGCCGAGAACTGAGCCGCTAGCGGGGCTTGCGGCGGACGATGACGTCGCGCACGACGAGTCCGACCAGTGCAACCGCGAATCCGACCAACCACAGGTCCTCGACCTTGCCGTGGTGATTTCCGATGATCATGAAGAGCAGGAACGCGGCAACGACGATGGCTGCGACGCGCATCGCCTTGTTCGACTCGCCGCTCCATCCCCATGCGGCGGACGGCACCTCGGGCACCTCGTTGCGGGTGTCGACGACCGGGTCGTACGAAGCGGATTCCAGTTCGGTATTTGCCACCGGTCGATCCTCTCGGGTGATGCGTTCACGTGGGTCTCGGCACGAACGGTGCGAGACGCTATGTCGGAACAATATTGACATACGACCGCACGTCGTAGTGATCAGGGTTGCGTCGCTCACCCAGCGCGGGTGTGGGCTCGAATGAGAGACTGCGGCGGTGACCTCCGAGCGCCTTCCCCATCGTCCGAGTCGGTCCCCGCTGAGCTATCCCCGCGACATGGTCGGATACGGCCGCACGCCGCCGCTCGCGCAGTGGCCGGGTGAGGCGAACATCGCCGTCCAGTTCGTTCTCAATTACGAGGAGGGTGCCGAGAACAACGTTCTCGACGGCGATACGAAGTCCGAGACGTTCCTGTCGGAAATGATCGGCGCGCAGGCGTTTCCGAATCGACACATGAGCATGGAATCGCTGTACGAGTACGGATCCAGAGCCGGAGTGTGGCGCGTGCTGCGCGCATTCGAGAAGCGTGGATTACCGCTGACGGTGTTCGCGGTCGCCAAGGCAATGGAGCGGAACCCGGAAGTGGTTGCGGCACTGCTGGAGTTGGACCACGAGATCGCGTGTCACGGCCTGCGGTGGTTGTCGTATCAGCAGATCGACGCGAACGTCGAACGCGAGCACATGGCGGAGGCCGTGACCATCCTGCGCGAGCTGACGGGGTCTGCGCCACTGGGGTGGTACACCGGGCGCGACTCTCCGAACACCCGATCGCTCGTGGTGGAGCTCGGCGGCTTCGTGTACGACTCCGACTCCTATGCGGACGATCTGCCGTACTGGGAGAAGGTGCCCCGAGACGGCGGTGTCGTCGATCACCTGGTGGTGCCGTACACCCTGGACACCAACGACATGCGTTTCGCATCGCCGGGAGGATTTTCGACGGGCGACGAGTTCTACGCCCACCTACGCGACGCGTTCGACGTTCTCTACGCCGAGGGCGCTAGCGGGAGTCCCAAGATGCTTTCGGTCGGACTCCACTGCCGGCTGGTGGGCAGGCCGGCTCGCATGGCCGCACTGGAGCGTTTCCTCGATCACGTGCAGTCGCACGACAAGGTCTGGGTCGCGAAGAGAATCGACATCGCCGAACACTGGCGAGCTGTGCATCCGCCCGAGGCCTGAGTCAGTCGGCCTGTCGGCACGCCGATGCCAGCGCGCTCAGATAGCGGTCGGTGACTGCTGCCTGGACGCGCCTGCCCACCGGGCCGCCGAGCTTGGTGTACCAGCGACCGGGACGCGAGAACGCCGATATGTGGGCGGTGACGGCACCGTCGGCGGGGGAGTATTCGACGTAGAAGAGTTCCTCGCCGGACTCGGGATGCCCGTCCAATGTGCCGTATGCGAAACCCTGACGGTTGGCCTCGTCGATGACGTAGACCACACGACACGGAATGCGAACCGGCCCGAGTGTGAGAACGACCACCGAGTCGGGCACGGCGGTCTCGGCCTCGGATCGGACCTTCAGTCCTGCTCCTCGGTGCATGTCCCATCGCATCACCGCATCGGCCGCCGCCACGAAGTCGTTCAGTCCCGATCCCACGACCCTCGACATCGAGACGTGGTGGTATCCGGTGGGCAGCGGGCCGGCGGTGGCCCCCACATCGCCGTAATTGAACGATGCCGAGCGGTACTTCGAGAAGTCCATGCACCCCAGCGTGCCAGCCTGCGTCGGCACATAGGGGTTTCTCAGCCTCGGTAGGCAACAATGGACCGGTGCCAGACCATCGTGAGCGAACGACCAACTCGGATCGCCCCGAGCCGATACGTGTGCTGTTGCTGGGAAGTACCGGCTCGATCGGAACCCAGGCGCTCGATGTCATCGCCGCCAACCCGGACCGCTTCGTCGTGGTCGGGCTGGCAGCGGGCGGCGGAAACATCGAACTGCTCCGTCGCCAGATCGCCGAGACCGGTGTCCGACGGGTAGCCGTCGCCCAGCCCGAGGCCGCCGCCGAGCTCGATTTCCCCGGAGTGCTGAGTGGTCCGCGAGCAGTGACCGAGCTGGTCGAGTCGACTCCGGCGGACGTCGTGCTCAATGCCCTCGTGGGTTCTCTCGGCCTCGAACCGACCCTGGCCGCGCTGAACAGCGGCGCGCGCCTGGCATTGGCCAATAAGGAATCCCTGGTCGCCGGAGGCGAGCTGGTTCTCGCCGCCGCAGCGCCCGGTCAGATCGTGCCGGTAGACTCCGAGCACTCCGCGCTCGCCCAGTGCCTGCGCAGCGGTACGCGCGGCGAGGTGGATCGACTGGTTCTCACTGCATCGGGTGGTCCGTTCAGAGGGTGGAGCGAGACCGAACTGAAGTCGGTCACCCCGGAGCAGGCCGCCGCGCATCCCACGTGGTCGATGGGGCCGATGAACACTTTGAACTCGGCGACGCTGGTCAACAAAGGTCTGGAACTGATCGAGGCGCACCTGCTGTTCGGTGTGCCCTACGAGAAGATCGACGTCACCGTGCACCGGCAGTCCATCGTGCACTCGATGGTGACGTTCGTCGATGGTTCGACCATCGCTCAGGCCAGTCCACCGGACATGAAGTTGCCGATCGGGCTGGCCCTCGGCTGGCCCGATCGAGTGCCCGACGTCGCCCGTGCACTCGACTTCACAACCGCATTCTCCTGGGACTTCGAGCCACTCGACGACCGAATTTTTCCGGCGGTGCAGCTGGCGCGCGAGGCCGGGATCATGGGCGGGTGCATGACTGCTGTGTACAACGCATCCAACGAAATTGCCGCGGAGGCGTTCCTGGCCGACAGGATCGAATTCCCGCAGATCGTCGAGACGGTGCGCGCGGTACTGGGCGACGGCGGGCAGGACTGGTCGACGGCTCCCCGGGACGTCGACGACGTCCTCGCGGCGGACTCCTGGGCCCGGGCACACGCCCGTGAACTACTGAAACCGAAAGGCCTCTGACACATGGTGTTCGCTTTGGGTGTCGTGCTGTTCGCCGTCGGCATCGGTGTGTCGATCGCACTGCACGAGGCGGGACACATGTGGACTGCGAAAGCGCTCGGCATGAAGGTTCGCCGCTACTACATCGGGTTCGGCCCGAAGATCTTCTCCTTCCGTCGCGGCGAGACCGAGTACGGTCTCAAAGCCATTCCGGCAGGCGGGTTCTGCGACATCGCCGGCATGACCGCGATCGACGAGCTCGCGCCCGACGAGGTCGAGCGCGCGATGTACCGCCAGAAAACGTGGAAGCGGATCGTCGTCATGGTCGGCGGCATCGCGATGAACTTCGTGCTCGGCATCGTGCTGATCTACACACTGGTTCTCGGGTGGGGAACGCCCGACAGAGACACCCCGACGACGACGGTTCAAGGGGTCGTGTGTGTCGCGCCGACGCAGACCGAAGACGGCGATCTGGCCGAATGTGCGGGTAGTGGGCCCGCCGCCGTCGCTGGTTTGCAACGAGGCGACGTGATCACCGCGGTGAACGGTTCGCCCGCGGAAGTCTGGTCCGAGGTGGTTCTCGCTATCCAGGCCGCAACCGCTCCGGTGGACTTGACCGTGGATCGAGACGGCGTCACGCAGACGATCACGGTTCCCGTGGAGCAAGCTCAGCGTTACGTGGTCGATCCCGACTCCGGCACGAAGACATCGACGACGGTCGGGGCAATCGGCGTCACCGGCGGCCCTCCGCCGAACATTCGATACAACCCGATCGAAGCGGTGCCCGAGACCTTCGTTTTCACCGGGGACATCTTCGTGCAGACCGGTAAAGCGTTGGTTCAGTTACCGAGCAAGGTGGAGGCGCTGTGGGATTCGATCTTCGGTGGTGAACGAGGGCTGGACACACCGATGAGTGTCGTCGGGGCCAGCGTCATCGGCGGTCAGGCGATCGAGAACGACAACTGGGCCACGTTCATCGGCCTGCTGGCGTCGCTCAACTTCTTCCTCGGTGTGTTCAACATCGTGCCGTTGCTGCCGTTGGACGGTGGCCACATCGCCGTGACGATCTACGAGCGCATTCGCAACATCTTCCGCAACCGTCGCGGCCTGCCCGACGGGGCACCGGTGGACTACATGAAGCTCATGCCCGTCACCTACGTGGTCATCATCGTTTTCATCGGGTTCTCCTTGTTGACGCTCACGGCGGACATCGTGAACCCCATTCAGTTGTTCTAGATACACTCGACAGTCGTAGCTAGGAAAGAAGGCCACTGTGTCCGTGTCAGTCGGATTGGGAATGCCCGCACCGCCGGTGCCCGTGCTCGCGCCACGTCGAAAGACCAGGCAGCTCCAGGTCGGGTCGGTGGGTGTCGGAAGCGAAAGCCCCATCTCGGTGCAATCGATGTGCACCACCAAGACCCACGACATCAACGCCACCCTGCAGCAGATTGCAGAGCTGACGGCGTCGGGTTGCGACATCGTTCGTGTTGCGTGCCCCACACAGGACGACGCCGACGCGTTGTCGATCATTGCGAAGAAGAGTCAGATTCCGGTCATCGCCGATATCCACTTCCAGCCGAAGTACATCTTCGCGGCCATCGACGCCGGGTGTGCCGCGGTGCGCGTCAATCCCGGAAACATCAAGGAGTTCGACGGGCGAGTCAAGGAGGTCGCCAAGGCGGCCGGTGACGCGAACATTCCGATCCGCATCGGTGTGAACGCCGGCTCCCTCGACCCGCGGCTGATGAAGAAGTACGGCAAGGCGACACCCGAGGCGCTCGTCGAGTCCGCGTTGTGGGAAGCAGGCCTGTTCGAGGAGCACGGTTTCGGCAACATCAAGATCTCGGTCAAGCACAACGACCCCGTCATCATGGTTGCTGCATACGAGCAGTTGGCGGCGCAGTGCGATTACCCGTTGCACCTCGGCGTGACCGAAGCGGGACCGGCTTTCCAGGGGACCATCAAGTCCGCTGTGGCATTCGGAGCGTTGCTGTCCAAGGGCATCGGCGACACCATCCGCGTTTCCCTGTCGGCACCGCCGGCGGAGGAGATCAAGGTGGGAAACCAGATCTTGCAGTCCTTCAATCTGCGCCCGCGCAAACTCGAAATCGTCTCCTGCCCGTCGTGTGGGCGCGCACAGGTCGACGTCTACACCCTCGCCGACGAGGTGACCGCGGGACTCGAAGGCATGGAGATCCCGCTCCGCGTCGCGGTCATGGGTTGCGTCGTGAACGGGCCGGGTGAGGCCCGCGACGCCGACCTCGGTGTCGCGTCGGGCAACGGCAAGGGCCAGATCTTCGTCAAGGGCAAGGTCATCAAGACGGTCCCCGAAGCACAGATCGTGGAAACGTTGATCGAGGAAGCCATGCGCATCGCCGAGGAGTTCGAGAAGGACGAGATCGCCAGTGGTGGCGCGCCGGTGGTCACCGTCAGCTGAGCAGGTACACCTGTTCGGCGTCCGGTTTGCCGCTCTGCCACCGAGGGAACACATTGTCTGGAATGATTCGTTCCAGAGTCGGTGCGTACGCGGTAGGTGGGTCAGGAGGTCGGTAGGTGCTCAAGCTCCTCGGTGCGAAGCCTCTCGGTAATCGGGACGTCGCGCACGTACTGCGGGTGCTCGACGCCGACCCCGTTGCAACCTGCATGGTTGCCGCGCGTGTTCAGGAATCGGGCCTCGATCCGAGGTCGTTCCACGGCGAGATGTGGAGCAGAGGCGGTCCGGACGAGTCGCTGTGCTTCTACGGTGCGAATCTGGTTCCGTTGCTCGGTTCCAGCGACGATCTTCGTTCCTTCGCGGACCGTGCGTGCCGTGGGCCGCGTTTGTGCTCGTCCCTGGTCGGCAGAGCGGAGTTGACGCTTCCGTTGTGGGAAATGCTCGAGACGGATTGGGGTCCGGCGCGAGAGGTACGCGGTGAGCAGCCGTTGTTGGCCACGTCGGTACCCTCGTCCATCTCGCCTGATCCTCTCGTTCGACTCGTTCGACCCGACGAGTTGGACGTGTACCTGACCGCGGCCGTTGCCATGTTCATCGAAGAGGTCGGGGTCGACCCGCGACTGAACGACGGCGGTAGGGGATACCGACGTCGGATCGCCAGTCTCATTGCAGCGCGACGTGCCTGGGCCAGATTCGAGGACGGCCGCGTGGTGTTCAAGGCCGAAATCGGTTCGCAGTCCGGGACCGTCGGACAGATTCAGGGAGTGTGGGTGCACCCGGATCGACGCGGGCACGGCCTGGGTGCGGCCGGAACTGCGACCGTGGTGAACTCGGTCGTCCGCCAGGGCCGTACAGCGAGTCTGTACGTCAACAGCTTCAACTACGTCGCGCGCCGGGCCTACGCAAAAATCGGTTTGACGCAAGTGGCGACGTTCACCACGGTGCTGTTGGACTGAGAACAGTCGCTCGATCGGCTTGTCCCGAAAAGCGATTCGCTGCCGTGATCGACGCACCGGCCGTATTACGATGGGGCGCAATGAGATCACGTGATGCGACCCGGATGCGCGGACGGCTGGGCGTGGCGACCGTGATCGGTGCCGTCGTCGGTGCCTGCCTCACCGGGTGTACGCCCAAGCCCGACGGTCCGGAGCCCGCAGCTCAGGCATTCCTCGCGGCGTTCGAGGCCAACGACATCCCCGCGGCCGCCGCCGACACCGACAAGCCGGACGCCGCCGCCACCGCATTGAGCGAGGCGTGGACCAATCTGCAAGCAGAGGCCCTCGACGCCGAGACGACGTCGGTTCGAGTCGACGGCGACACCGCCACGGTCGGCTACACCTATCGTTGGCAGCTGCCCAAGGATCGGGTGTGGACGTACGACGGCCAGCTCAACATGGGCCGGAGTGCGGGCGAGTGGGTGGTGCGATGGACCGCCTCGGACATCCACCCGAAGCTCGGCGACACGCAGACCATGGCCTTACGCTCGACGGCTGCACCACGCGCTCGCGTCAACGAGCGCTCCGGCACCGACGTCCTGGTACCCGGGGTCGTACATCGAATCAAGTTCGACGCGTCGAACGCGAACAACGTCGTGGCCTCGGCGACGGCGTTGTCGACACTGCTGTCACCGTTCGACGCGTCGATCACGGCGCAGTCGATCGTCGAGTCGGCGACTTCGATCGACGGCGACTACCCGGTGGCGCTGCTGAGGGACAGCGACTTCGAACCCATCTCGGCGGCGCTCACCGAGATCCCAGGAGTCACGGCGTCCGACGAATCGGATCTCGTATCCACCGACCCCACCTTCGCGCCGGACCTGGTGGGCCAGGTCAAAAAGGCCGTCATCGACGACGTCGACGGTAAGGCCGGCTGGAGCGTGGTGACCAGCAACCGCAACGGCGTCGACATCGACGTCCTCACCGACACCCCGCCCGAGCCTGCACCGTCCTTCTCGATCAGCCTCGATCGAAATATCCAGGTCGCGGCCCAACGAGCAGTGAACGCCAGGGCCGAGCAGGCCATGACGGTGGTCATCCAGCCGTCCACCGGGGCCATCCTCGCGGTGGCGCAGAATCCGGCTGCCGATCGGGACGGACCGGTCGCGTCGGCCGGCCTCTACCCACCAGGTTCGACGTTCAAGATCATCACCGCGGGGGCGGCGATTTCCAGTGGACTCGCGACCCCGGGGAGCACCGTTCCGTGCCCCGGTCGTATCGAGATCGGCGAACGAAGTGTCCCCAACTACAACGAGTTCGCCCTCGGTGACGTGACCATGAGCACCGCGTTCACCCGATCGTGCAACACCTCCTTCGCGAAGCTGGCGAGCGAGATGTCGCCCGACGCGTTGACCGTGGCCGCGTCCCAGTTCGGCGTCGGTCCGGACTACGACGTCGTGGGATTGCCGACCGACTCGGGTTCGGTTCCACCCGCGGACGAACTCGTCCAGCGCACCGAGGACGGATTCGGCCAGGGCAAGGTGGTCGTCTCGACCTTCGGGATGGCACTGGCCGCCGCCACGGTTGCCCACGGCTCCACACCGGTTCCCAATCTTCTGGTCGGACGGGAGACCGCCATCACCGGCGATCATCCACCGATCGAACCTGCCATGGTCGACGGGTTACGCGGCATGATGCGTTCGGTGGTCACCAGCGGCACAGCAGAACGCATCGCCGACCAGGGCGAGGTGTACGGCAAGACCGGGGAAGCCGAGGTCGAGGGCGGATCGCACTCGTGGTTCGTCGGTTACCGAGGCGACATCGCTTTCGCGACCCTGGTGGTACGCGGCGGCAGCTCGGACAATGCGGTCGCCGTCACCCGGGAGATGTTCGAGCAGCTTCCGCCGGGGTACTGATCGCCGCGCCGGTGGGCCGGGTTCAGCCCGACAGCAGCCCGAGTCGACGACACGCGAGAACCGCTTCGTATCGAGTATGCGAGTCGGTCTTCCGCATGACGCTGCGGAGATAGGACTTGACCGTCTCGGCACCGATCGACAGCCGTGCCGCGACTTCGACGTTGGTGCAACCGAGCGCGACCTGCGAGATGACGTCGATCTCGCGTGGCGTCAGTGCCTGTGAGGTGCCTGTGTCGCTGTCCTGGTGTGCCGTGCGACCGAGCGTTGCTGCCAGTCGGGCGGTGACCGCGTCCAGTCTGCGCCGGACCGCCGCGTCTCCGATCGACTGAGCGAGGTCGGCCAGCTCGTCGTGCACAGTGCGCACCTCGGCCGTCCACGAGAGGTGCCCGTCCGACGTGGCCCGCGCACTGTCCATGAGACGCACCCGGCGGTCTACCTCGTCGCGGATGGCGATCTCCTGGCCGAGGCGCCGGGCTGCGGCGGTCATGATGTCGCCGACCCGATCGCCGAGGGGCCCGCGTTCTCGCACTGCTGCGTACATCACCATGCGGGCTGCTCCGGCGACGACGACCGGCACCGCCAGGATCGACTTGAGGCCCTCTCCGAGGACCGGCCGGTCGAAGTGGTGGGTGATCGACATCGACGCGCCGTAGTCACTGACGGCCGCGGGCCGACGTTGCTCCATGACTCGGCCACCGAGACCGGATCTGGGCGGGATGGCGAGCCCGTCCAGTCCACGCGTGCGGGTGCCGTGAAATTCGCTGAGGTGCAGTGTTTCCGAGGACACTTCCCCCCCGAACACGACGGGCACGGCGGACGTTGCGGCGACCTGGCGTAGTTCGGCGCGGAGGGCGTCGCCGTCCCGGGGGCGCAACAGACTGGAATGGACCACGACGCTTCCTTCCTCGGTTCGGGTGAGTCGACGTCGAACGTGACCCAGATCATATCCCGTCGCGCGGTTGCGGATTCGGTGGCCTCGACCAGCAGCGCTGGTTCTTCTGGACACGGTTGCGGCGACTACTCTGGACGGCATGTCTGTCACTGCCGAGAGCAAGCCCCGTCAGCCACTCGTGCCAGGCGTCGTCTCGCCCGTCCTCTCCGTGCCCAAGTCGATCGAGCGACCCGAATACGCGTGGAAGTCGACCGTGAACGAAGGCAGCGAGCCGTGGGTGCAGACGCCCGAGGTCATCGAGAAGATGCGCGTGGCGTCGAAGATCGCGGCTCGCGCTCTGCAGGAAGCGGGCCGGGCCGTGGCACCGGGAGTGACCACCGACGAGCTCGACCGTATTGCACACGAGTACATGGTCGACCACGGCGCTTACCCGTCCACGTTGGGCTACAAGGGTTTTCCGAAATCGTGCTGCACCTCGCTGAACGAGGTCATCTGCCACGGAATCCCCGATTCGACGGTGATCGAGGACGGCGACATCGTCAACATCGACGTCACCGCGTACATCGACGGTGTGCACGGCGACACCAACGCGACGTTCCTGGCAGGTGACGTGTCCGAGGAGGCGCGCCTGCTCGTCGAGCGGACCCACGAAGCAACGATGCGTGCCATCAAGGCGGTCAAGCCGGGGCGCGCACTGAACGTGGTCGGGCGAGTGATCGAGTCCTATGCCCACCGGTTCGGCTACGGCGTGGTGGAGGACTTCACCGGCCACGGCATCGGCACGACGTTCCACAACGGCCTCGTCGTGCTGCACTACGACCAGCCGTCGGTGGAGACCATCATCGAGCCGGGCATGACGTTCACCATCGAACCGATGATCAATCTGGGCACGATCAACGCCGAGATGTGGGACGACGGCTGGACCGTGGTCACACACGACCGAAAGTGGACGGCTCAGTTCGAGCACACGCTCGTGGTGACCGAGACGGGTTGCGAGATCCTGACACTGCCGTGAGCGGAGCCTGCGGAGTGAATAGAAATCTGATACTGCCGTGAGCGGAGCCTGCGGAGTGGACAAGAATCCGACACTGCCGTGAAAGGCGCTCTGTTGGTCGCCGGGACCACCTCGGATGCGGGCAAGAGCGTGCTGGTCGCCGGCCTGTGCCGGATGTTGGCGCGGCGGGGTGTTCGGGTGGCCCCGTTCAAGGCGCAGAACATGTCGAACAATTCGGTCGTCACGTTGGACGGCGGCGAGATCGGCCGGGCTCAGGCGATGCAGGCGGCAGCGTGTGGCCTCGAGCCCAGCGTGCGGTTCAATCCGGTGTTGCTCAAGCCCGGAACTGATCGAACGTCGCAGTTGGTGGTGCGCGGGCGTGCGGTGGCCCAGGTGAGTGCGAGCAACTACATCGAACATCGGCAGGCGCTCCGGCATGTGGTCGCCGACGAATTGTCCGCGCTACGTGCCGAATTCGACGTGGTCATCTGCGAGGGTGCCGGTTCACCGGCCGAGATCAATCTGCGCGCGACCGATCTGGCCAACATGGGATTGGCGCGGGCGGCGTCGCTGCCGGTGATCGTGGTGGGCGACATCGACCGCGGGGGAGTGCTGGCGCACCTGTTCGGGACGGTGGCGGTGTTGTCTCCGGCGGATCAGGCTCTCGTTGCGGGGTTCGTGATCAACAAGTTTCGGGGTGATCCGGCTCTGTTGGCGCCAGGACTCGACCAGTTGCGGGCGTTGACCGGGCGACCGACGTACGGAGTCGTTCCGTTCGCCGACGGATTGTGGATGGACGCGGAAGACTCCCTCGGCACGGTTCCCGATGCTCCGGTGGGCAGGCCGCGTCCTCCCATCGGATCCCAGTGGCTACGAGTGGCGGCGGTGCGTTTGCCGAGAATTTCCAACACGACCGATGTCGAGGCGCTGGCGTGCGAGCCCGGAGTATCGGTGCACTGGGTCACCGAGCCTTCTCGGCTCGAGGACGCGGATTTGGTGGTCGTCCCCGGCAGCAAGTCCACGGTGTCGGATCTGGAATGGTTGCGGCGCACCGGTCTTGCTCGTGCCCTTTCCGAGCGCGCCGCTGAGGGGAGGCCGGTTCTCGGCATTTGCGGCGGTTACCAGATGTTGGGCCGAACCATCTCTGATTCCGTGGAGTCAGGCGTCGGAACGGTCGAGGGACTGGGACTGCTCGATCTCGACATCGAATTCGCGGCCGAGAAGGTACTGATGCAGGTGAGTGGTCTTTCCGCCGCATTCGGCTCGGATCCCGTGCAGGGGTACGAAATTCACCATGGACGAGTGATGCGGAACGACGACGATGCCCTGCTGACGTCCGCGGGGGGCGTCGACGAGGGCAGTGTGCGTGGCGGTGTCGCGGGAACTCACTGGCACGGACTCCTCGAATCCGATGATTTCCGTCGATCGTTTCTCGCCTGGGTGGCAGGGAAGGCGGGTCGCTCAGGATTCGAGGTTGCGTCCGACACGTCGGTTGCGGCCCTACGAGAACAGCAGTTGGATCTGCTGGCGGACCTGGTGGAAAGCAACATCGACGTCGACGCCGTTCTCGGTCTGATAGAGAACGGCGTCGACGGCTCGACGAGAAAGATAGTCACGCAGATGCTTTGAGCAGGCCCATCCAACTGACGGTCGAGAAAATCCCGGTGATCACGAGCGGAACGACCACCAGCAGCAACACGCGTGGGGTATCGGTGAAGAACGTCCCGACGTCGGGCCACCAGTTCTGCCACGTGATCACGATCGCGCCGCCTCCGAAGACGACGAGGCCCACGAGTCCGAGCGTGAACAGACCGTTCGTGCGGAAGCGCCGATAGACGACTCCGACGAACGCCCCGATGGACCCGATCAGTAGTAGCCCGATCACCAGAGTCAGCCACTGCAGGAGTGGGTTGTCGGTGGCGTAGCGGGCAAGACCGAACATGCGGATCTTCAGGCCGAAGCCATCGGTCGCGGCTTCGACGACCGACAACAGGTAGATGATCGTGCCGAGGGCGACCGATTGTGCTACCCCTACCAGTGCGGTCGCTGTGAGGAATTCGCGACGCGTGATGCTCAGGCTCAGCGCGTACGGGAAGCACTGGGTGATGGCCGTGACGTAGAAAGCAATAGCGAACCCATACACCGAGAACACGCCGCCGCTGAAGCTGACATCCGAATCGCTTTCCGGGACGACCGAGAAGATGCCGTAGGTGAGCACGAACACTGCGACGAGAATTCCGAGGGGCCACGCGAATGTGGTTGCCCAGGAGGTGTTGTGGACCCGAGCTACGTTCAATATGCGGTTCATGACAAGGCCTCCTCGGCGGTGGTCGACTCGTAGGAAGAGCCCGAATGGGCAGTGGTTCGATCGATGATCAACTGCTGCAACGGGATCGGTTCGATGCTGAGGCCGGCCGCGATGCCGAGGGATTGCTGGTGATCGTTCAGCCGACCGTCTATCGTCGCCCGGGCTGTGGAGCCGAGAGCAGTTCTGTGCAGAATTCGATGCTCCGCAGCGAACCGGTCGACAGCCTCGGTCGGGCCGGTGATCTCGAATGCTCTCTCCCGCAGATCGTCCGACTCGGCGTCGAGAAGAATTCTTCCCTTGTCGATGAGAATCACGTGCTCGATCAGAGTGCTGACCTCGTCGATGAGGTGCGTCGACAGAATGACCGTTCGGGGGTTCTCCGCGTAGTCGGCCAGCAGCCGGTCGTAGAACATATGTCGTGAGACTGCGTCCAGACCCAGGTAGGGCTCGTCGAAGAAAGTGAGTGGGGCTCGGGACGCAAGACCGATGACGATTCCGAGTGCCGACGTCATTCCGCGGGAGAGCTTCTTGATCTTGCGACCCAACGGCAGGTCGAAATCGCGCAGCAATGCGGCGGCGAAGTCGTTGTCCCAGTGCGGAAGAATGTGGGAGGCCTGCGCGATGGCGTTCTTGACCTTCAGATCGTCGGGATACTTCTGGCTTTCCTTGACGAAGCACACGTGACTCAGAGCGCGTGGGTTCTCCCACGGGCGTTCGCCGAATATCGAGATCTGACCCTCACTTTCGCGCATCTGGGCGGTCATCATCTGCATGACGGTGGTCTTGCCTGCTCCGTTACGGCCGAGGAAGCCGTAGATCTTGTTGCGTTCGATCTCGAAGCTCACGTCGTCGACGGCGGTGAACGAGCCGAACTTCTTGGTCAGGTGTGTGGCCGACGCAACGACGCGGCGGAGTTCGTCGGGCGTACCGATATCGTGAATGCTCATCGCGCTGCCTCCCAGTTGTCGAGCATGGTCTTGAGTTCGTCCACGGTCATTCCGAGCTTGCGTGCCTCGGTGACCAGCGGGTCGATGTACTGACGGGCGAACAGATCGCGTCGACGGAACCGGAGTGCGTCCCGTGCGCCTGTGGTGACGAACATTCCGATCCCTCGCTTCTTGTAGACGACGCCGTCGGCGACGAGCTTGGCTAGCCCTTTGCCCGCTGTGGCCGGATTGATGCGGTGGAACGCGGCGAGCTCGTTGGTGGAGGGAACCTGTTCCTCCTCGGCCAGAGAGCCGTCGATGATGGAATTCTCGACGAGCTCGGCGATCTGCAAGAAGATCGGCCTGCCCTCATCCATCAGAACCGCCGCCGGTGCGTCGAGGTTGGGTACCTCACTGGTTCATTACTCATGTAACTAACCATAGAACCGATGCGTGGTTCTGGCAAGAGGCAGTACCGTCGTCCCCATGGAGTTCACGCATGTGAGTGCTGCGGGCGGGTCTGTTTCTTTACGAGTAGCGGGACCGGACAGTCGGCACGCCGTGCTCCTGTTGCCCGACATCGGCGATTCGGTCGATGTCTACGACTCGGTCAGCGAGCGGTTGCACAACTCGGATCTGAAAACCGTTGCGGTGGAAGACATCGATGGAGTGGGGGACGACGCTGTTCTCGCCTTGCTGGACGAGCTGAAGCTGTCGTGGGTCCACCTCGTCGGGAGCGGTGCCGGTGCGGAATCGGCCTGGAGGCTGGCGGCAAAGACCTTCGGCCGGTTTGCCAGCCTCATTGCCGTGGATCGTTGCCACCCTGCCATCGCCGACGATCGGGGAACCGTGCGTGACGCCGAATGCCCCGCAATCGAGTTGCCGACGACGCTGGTCATCGGCAGCTCCGCGATGCGTCCGTCCGCCGACAACAGCGGTCGTTTCGTCTACTCGGACTTTCGGGTCGTCGCGCTCGACGGTGTCGAGCGCGTCGCGGCCGACGCCCCGGCTGCGCTGGCCACGGAGATAGTGCTCCGCACCAGCCCTTGGTGACCGAAAACTACAGTTCGAGGCCGAGTAGCGCGTTCTCGACCACCTCGGGCAGTCCTGGGTGGATCCAGTACTGACCGCGGGCCATGTCTTGGGCGGACAGTCCGAAGCTCATCGCCTGGATGAGCGGCTGGATGAGAGTCGGGGCCTGAGCTCCGAGGATGTGAGCCCCGAGTATCTTGCCGGTGCCCTTCTCGGCGATGATCTTGCACAGCCCTTCGCTGTCCTCCATCGCCCAGCCGAAGGCGACGTCGCCGTAGTTCTGGACCTTCACCGTGATGTCGAGCCCTGCGTCTCGGGCCTGTTCCTCGGTCATACCCACCTCCGCGATCTGCGGGTCGGTGAACACGGCAGCGGGAACGAATCGGTGATCGTAGGTACGCAACGCTGACGTGTCGCCGTGCCAGGCGTCCTGCAACAGGTTGTACTGGACGACGCGAGCTTCCTGATTGGCCACATGCTTGAGCTGATACGGCGAGGACACATCGCCGAGTGCGAAGACGCCCTCGGCTGTGGTGCGGCCGAATTCGTCGACCACGATGCGGCCCTCGTCGTCCAGCTCGATCCCGGCAGCACCGAGATTCAGTCGGTCGCCGTTTGGCTGCCGGCCGACGGCCACGAGGAACGCGTCTCCGAGGACCTTGGTGCCGTCCGAGAGTTCGACGCCGTGCAGTCCGCCCTCGGAAATCCCTCGCGTGTCACCGGACTCGAGGTGAACGTCCCACTTGGCCCGGGCGAGCTCGGTGAATCGTTTCGCTATATCGGCATCCAACGCGCGCAGCAGTGAATCCTTACGGGCGACGATCGACACCTTCGATCCGAGCGCGGAGAAGACGTGCGCGAATTCGGCTGCGATGTAACCGGATCCGAGGATGACCAGGTGTTCGGGCAGTGCCGGTAGGCGCATGACGTCGTTGTTGGTGTGGTAGCTGACACCGGAATCCTCGATCGATTGCGGCACGGTGGGACGTGAGCCGGCCGCGATGACGACCTGGTCGGCGGTGATGGTCGTGCCGGTTCCGGTGTCGATGGTGCGCGACCCGACGAAGCTCGCGTGCCCCTCGAACAGCGTCACGTTGGGGCTGCCCTCGGCGCGGTATCGCTTTCCGCCCTCGGAGATGGGGTCGATGCGTCCGAAGACCCGCTCGACGATGTCCGGCCAGCGGACCGTGTCGACGTGCGCATCGATGCCGTACTTGGAGGAATCTCGTACGGTGCGGGCCACCTCGGCCGCGTAGACGTACATCTTGGTGGGGATGCAGCCGACATTGAGGCACGTCCCGCCGAACGTCGAGTTCTCCTCGATCAGGGCGACCTTCTTGTCGTCGAACCTCTGATCGACGATCGAATTTCCCGAGCCGGAGCCGATGATGACGACGTCGAAGTGTTCAGTCATGAAATGTGTCCGATCTCGGTGTGGTCCTTGCCCGACGCGTGGTCGGTCTTCTCTCCCCGGTGCAACCACTCGAGCCATTCGTCCATTTCCTCGAAGGCGTGGGCGCGTGGGCCCTCTGTGGACAGGAAGACGTCGTGGCGTGCGCCCTCGATGGGGACGATCGAGGTTCGATCACCCAGGCAGCCGGCCCAACGGGCGATCTGCCGGACGTCGAGAACGGCATCGGCCGCGTCGACGGCCGAGCTGTAGCGGCGAGAGAAATGCGTCACTTTCGAGCGAAGGATCAGCGAGGGAATTCCGATATCGAGGCCGCGGTGCAGCTCGGCATGCCCGTGCCGGACCGCACGTATCCAGCCGAAGGTGATGGGGAAGCCGGCGAGGGGTTTCCAGTCCAGGTCGTAATCCCACTCGCCCTGCTCCGATGCCGCCAGGGAAAGGCCGTAGGTGTCCAAGCCGCCCCCGGGAACCGGCGTCTTGGCCCGAAATCTGCCGATGACGTCGATCGCCGCGGTGCCGACGCTACGTATTGCCGGCGGGCCCTGCAGGTCGAACCAGGGGCTGTTGAGGACGACGCCGGCCAGGCCCAACCCGGACGAGCCGCCTTCCTGACGGTTGAGACGGTTGAGCCACAGCGGCAACACGAGGCCACCGGTGGAGTGCGCCATCAGCAGCACCGGGGCGTCCGCGCGCTCGGCGCGCTCGGCGCGCACCAGGCTCAGCGCCTCGTTCAGCTCGGCGTCGTACATCGCCAGATCGGTCACGAAGTGAGCGGTCTGGCCTTCTCGACGCGACCGTCCACATTTGCGCAGGTCGAGCGCGTAGAACGCGTATCCCTTGGCGGCGAAATGTTCGGCGATGTGTCGCTGGAAGAAGTAGTCGGTGAATCCGTGGACATAGATCACCGCGCGGTCGAAGTTGGCGACACCCGGCGGTTGATACCGCACCAGAGTCGCCTCGACCTGGCCCTCGCCGTCCGGATCGTCACCGAGTGGGATGGTCGTCTGTTCGTAGCCGTCGCCGAGGACGTCGGGAACCCAGGTAGTCACAGATCACAACTGTAGTGGGCGCCGCAGACAGCGTCCGAGGAGCACAATCGAGAGCAGGTTGACGTGGTGTCCGATGGGGTAGGCCCAGCTAGTAACCTGACCGCATCGGGTGAGTAACCCTCTACAGAAGAGTTCTCGGACCGATACCGCCACCGGCCGAGACCTTTACAGACAAGGAAGTCGATTCTCCAGTGTCCACAGAAGAGCAGGGTAAGCGGATCAAGACCGACGTCGTTCTGGTCGGTGCCGGAATCATGAGCGCCACCCTCGGTGCGCTGCTCCGTCAGCTCGAGCCGAACTGGTCGATCGACGTCTACGAACGTCTCGACGCTGCAGCAGCCGAGAGCAGCGACGCGTGGAACAACGCAGGCACCGGGCATTCGGCGCTCTGCGAGCTCAACTACACGCCGCAGAACAAAGACGGCAGCGTCGATATCGCCAAGGCGCTCAACGTCAACGAGCAGTTCCAGGTCTCGCGGCAGTTCTGGGCCCACGGTATCGAGACGGGCGTCCTCTCCGACGCCAAGAACTTCATCAATCCGATTCCACACGTGAGCTTCGTACACGGCGAGGACAACGTGAAGTACCTGCGGGCGCGCTACGAGGCGCTCGTCGGCAACCCCCTGTTCGCCGGCATGGAGTACATCGATTCCAAGGACGAGTTCACCGCGCGACTGCCGCTGATGGCTCGTGGCCGTGACTTCTCCGATCCCGTTGCGCTCAACTGGAGTCAGGAAGGCACCGACGTCGACTTCGGTGCGCTCACCAAGCAGCTGCTGAACTACCTGTCCGCTGCCGGCGGCACCGTGCACTTCGGGCACGATGTGCGCAACATCACCAAGCAGTCCGACGGCACGTGGGACGTCAAGGTGGCGAATCAGCGCACCGGTGCCAAGAAGACCGTCAACGCCAAGTTCGTGTTCGTCGGGGCGGGCGGCGGCGCGCTGCACCTGCTGCAGAAGTCGGGCATCGCCGAGATCAAGGGCTTCGGCGGATTCCCCGTCAGCGGCGAATGGCTGCGGTGCACCAACCCCGAGCTGATCGAGCAGCACTCGGCCAAGGTGTACGGAAAGGCCTCGGTGGGAGCTCCGCCGATGTCGGTTCCGCACCTCGACACGCGTGTCATCAACGGCCAGCAGGGATTGTTGTTCGGACCGTACGCGGGCTGGTCACCGAAGTTCCTCAAGCAGGGCAAGATTACCGACCTGCCCGGCTCGGTCAAGCCGGGCAACCTGATGTCGATGCTCGGCGTCGGCGTGACCGAGCTCGGGCTCGTGAAGTACCTGGTGAGCGAGTTGGCTCAGTCGCAGTCCGATCGGGTCGAGACTCTGCGGGAGTTCGCGCCGACCGTCGTTGCCAAGGACTGGGAGCTGGTCACAGCCGGTCAGCGTGTGCAGGTGATCCGCAAGAAGGGACGCGGCGGCGTTCTCGAGTTCGGTACCGCTGTGGTCAACGCTGCCGACGGCAGCATCGCAGGCCTGCTCGGTGCCTCTCCCGGCGCATCGACAGCCGTACCGGCCATGCTGGACGTGCTCCAGCGGTGCTTCGGAGACAAGTACGACGCGTGGCAGCCCAAGCTCAAGGAAATGGTCCCGTCCCTGGGGGTCAAACTGGCTCAGAACAGCTCGCTGTTCGACGAAGTCTGGGCCTGGACCTCGAAGACACTGGAGCTGGAAAGTTCGCGTGAGCTCGCACAGCCCACGGGTGTGTGATAGCAAAAGGTATGAATACGCAAGCAGCAGCTCTCAAACGATCGTGGGCACTAGACCTGTCCAACAGCACGTTGTACGACCTGTTGAAGCTGCGTGTCGAGGTGTTCGTGGTGGAGCAGGCCTGCGCCTATCCGGAGTTGGACGGACGTGACCTGCTGACCGAGACGCGGCACTTCTGGCTCGAACGAGACGGTGAAGTGGTGTGCACTCTGCGTTTGCTCGAAGAGCACGACGACGGCGAGAAGGCGTTCCGTATCGGCCGCCTGTGCACCCAGCGCTCGGCCAGGGGACAGGGACACACCACGCGAATCCTGCGGGCCGCACTGGCCGAGGTCGGTTCGGCACCGTGCCGGATCAACGCGCAGAGCTACCTCGTCGACATGTACGCCAAGCACGGCTTCCTGCCCGACGGCGAGGAAGTGCTCGAAGACGGTATTCCGCACACGCCTATGCGTCGCGGCGGCGGCACCGCGTGGAGCGAGGCGTAGCAGCCCGTTCGGATCCGAAGCTACGAATGCCACACACGTCCAGGCGTGTGTGGCATTCGTTCGTTCGGCGGTAGTGTTCCGTTCGAAGTCGAGTGCGGAGAAGTCCTGTGAGAACCAGGCGCGGTCCCGCCACTGTGTTCAGGAGTGTTCTCCTGTCAGCCAGATCGCCGCCCGGCTTCGTGTCGTCCACCGAACGCTCGGCGCGGAACTCCGAGCACGAAGGGAATTGGTTGTGCAACGAGAGAGCAGTGTCCCCGAACCGGGATATCCGTTCAGTGCGATCGTCGGTCAGGATCAGCTGCGATTGTCGTTGATTCTGTGCGCGGTGCACCCCGGTATCGGCGGTGTGCTGGTGCGCGGAGAGAAGGGGACTGCGAAATCGACGGTGGTTCGCGCGCTCGCAACGCTGCTGCCTGCCGTCGAGGACGAGGACGGTGCCCGCCCGGCCAAGCTGGTCGAGCTTCCGGTGGGAGCGACCGAGGACCGAGTGGTGGGGTCCATCGACCTCGAGAAGGTACTGCGCGATGGGGAACGAGCATTCCAACCCGGCCTGCTCGCAGCAGCACACCGCGGCGTTCTCTACGTCGACGAAGTGAACCTGCTGCATGACCATCTCGTCGACGTTCTGCTCGACGCGGCGGCGATGGGCCGCGTACACGTCGAGCGAGACGGCGTATCGCATTCTCACTCAGCACAATTCGTCCTCGTAGGCACAATGAATCCCGAGGAGGGAGAGCTCCGGCCACAGTTGCTGGACCGATTCGGTCTGGCGGTCGAGGTCACCGCGTCGCGGGATGTGGACGTGCGCATGAATGTCGTGCGCAGGCGAATGAACTACGAGCGTGATCCCCACGGGTTCGCGGCCGCGTACGTCGACGAGGACGCCGCCGTTGCAGCGCAGATCGTGGCTGCACGCACGATCCTCGACGATGTGGTGTTGAGCGACAAGGAACTTCGGAGAATCGCTGCGCTGTGCGCATCGTTCGACGTCGACGGTATGCGCGCCGACCTGGTGGTCGCGCGTACTGCCTCCGCCCACGCTGCGTGGCGAGGCGCGAGCGAGGTGACCGAGGAGGACGTGCGCGTCGCGGCCGAACTGGCGCTACCGCACAGGCGTCGACGCGACCCCTTCGACGAGCCCGGTATAGACGACAAGCAGCTCGACGACGCCATGCGCGACGCCGCCGAACAGGCCGAGCAGCAACCCGATCCCGAGCAGGAGCCGGATCCCGACGGTGACGGCGGAGCGCCCCGGCCCGACGCAGCGGAGAACTCCGAAGCGCCGTCGAACACGGAATCCGACGCCCCGCAGGAACCGGCCGACAGCCAGGAGAAGGCCCCGACCGGTGCCGGCAGCGATCGGCAGGCGGGAACGCCGGGCGCGCAGTTCAAGGCGCGGCTCATCGAACTCCCGGGTGTCGGTGAAGGTGCTCCGGGTAGGCGCTCGCGGTCGAGGTCCTCGTACGGACGGTCGGTTCGTCCCACCGTCGAACCGGGCCGGGGTCTGCATCTGATCGGTACGTTGTTCGCGGCAGCGGAGCAGCAGGTGGTGCGCGGGCGCACGGCCGGGCGGCTGCGACTGGCGCCCGAGGATCTGCGCGGAGCAGTCAAGGAGGGACGCGAGGGCAACCTCATCGTCTTCGTCGTCGACGCGTCGGGATCCATGGCTGCGCGAGACCGACTGTCGGCGGTGACGGGTGCGGTGCTCTCTCTGCTCCGTGACGCCTATCAACGGCGCGACAAGGTCGCGGTCATCACCGTGCGCGGCACCGAGGCCGAGACAGTACTGCCGCCGACGTCCTCGGTCGATGTCGCTGTGACGCGGCTGCGAAAGATGAAGACCGGGGGCAAGTCTCCGTTGGCGCAGGGATTCCTGACCGCACGAGAGTTGGTGCTGCGCGAGAAGGTTCGAGACCCGCTGCGGCGCGCGTTGGTGGTCGCACTGACGGATGGGCGTGCCACGGGCGGCACCGATCCCGTCGGTCGGGCGCGAATCGCCGCCGGTCGCATCGCTGCGGACAAGATCGCGTCGGTCGTCGTCGACTGTGAATCGGGCATGGTGCGCCTGGGACTGGCCGCGGACTTCGCCGGCTGTCTCGGAGGCGGATACGTGGCGCTCGCGGACCTGTCGGCCGAGCAGGTCACTGCCGTCGTTCGCGCAGCGGCGTAGGGGGATACGCGATGCCACAGGGAGTACCTGCTCCGGGAACCGTTCCGGAGGACGGCCTCACGACACGTCAGCGCCGCAATCTGGCGGTGCTCGCCGTGCACACCGGTCCCGGCAAAGGGAAATCGACCGCTGCGTTCGGAATGGCCTTGCGGGCCTGGAACCAGGGTTTCGATGTCGGCGTCTTCCAGTTCGTCAAGAGCGCGAAGTGGAAGGTGGGCGAGGAAGCGGCATTTCGTGCTCTGGGCGACGCGCACGAGAGCACCGGAATCGGCGGCGCTGTCGAATGGCACAAGATGGGCGAGGGGTGGTCGTGGACTCGCAAGAAGGGCAGCGAGGTCGACCACGCCGACGCCGCCGCCGAGGGCTGGCGTGAAATCGCACGGCGGATCGAGCAGCAATCCCATCGCTTCTACGTGTTGGACGAATTCACCTATCCACTCAAGTGGGGCTGGGTCGACGTAGCGGAGGTGGTCGAGGTGCTGACACATCGGCCGGGCAACCAACACGTCGTCATCACCGGCCGCGACGCTCCGCCGGAGTTGATCGCGGCCGCCGACCTCGTCACCGAGATGACCAAGGTCAAGCACCCGATGGATGCGGGTCGAAAAGGGCAGCGGGGCATCGAATGGTGAACCGGTCGTGTCCGGCTGTGGTGATCGCGGCACCCGCGTCGGGCAGCGGAAAGACGACGGTCGCCACCGGACTGATGGGTGCCCTGCGCGGTGCCGGCCGTCGGGTCGCTCCGTTCAAGGTAGGCCCGGACTACATCGATCCCGGCTATCACTCGCTCGCCGCGGGTCTGCCCGGTCGAAATCTCGACGCCGTCATGGTGGGTGCCGACCGCATCGGACCACTGTTTCTGCACGGCAGCAGCGGCTGCGACATCGCGGTGGTCGAAGGCGTCATGGGCCTGTTCGACGGCAAGATCGACATGACCGGTCCGGGGGAGGCGTCCGCCGAGGGGTCGACCGCGCGAGTAGCAGCGATGCTCGGCGCGCCGGTGGTGCTCGTGGTCGACGCACGCGGGCACAGTCAATCCCTCGCCGCCGTGCTGCACGGATTCTCCACCTTCGACTCGAGTGTGCGGATCGGCGGTGTGATTCTCAACCGCGTCGGCAGTGATCGGCACGAACAGGTGCTCCGTCAGGCCTGCGAACGAGTGGGTGTTCCGGTCCTGGGCTCCCTGCCGAGGATGAGTGAATTGGTCGTTCCGTCACGGCATCTGGGGTTGATCACCGCGGTGGAGCACGGCGGTGCCGCTACCGATGCGGTCGACGCGATGAGTGCATTGGTCACACAGTTCGTGGACATCGAGGCGGTCGAGGCTCTGGCGCGTTCGTCGGTGACTGTCCCGGCCTGGAACCCCGCGCTCGAGGTTCGACCGTCCGGTGGCGCGCCGGTGATCGCTGTCGCCGGCGGCCCGGCGTTCACCTTCGGCTACACCGAGCACGTCGAACTGCTCCGGGCCGCCGGCGCAGATGTTGCGGTCTTCGATCCGCTGCGCGACGGATTACCCTCGGGCACAGCAGGAGTGGTACTTCCCGGCGGGTTCCCGGAAGAGCATGCCGCCGCCCTCGCGGCGAACCAAGTGCTCCTCGCCGATATCAGGGCAGCGGCGGCCCGCGGATTGCCGATACATGCCGAATGTGCCGGGTTGCTCTATCTCGCACGGAGGTTGGACGGCCATGCCATGGCCGGGGTAGTCGACGTCGACGCGGAATTCGGGAACACGCTCACCCTCGGGTACCGCGACGCCGTCGCCCTCGAATCGTCGACGCTGTTCGACGCGGGTAGTCGCGTCACCGGCCACGAATTCCACCGAACGAAACTGGTGGATGTTCGAGAGAGCGCACCGGCGGCGTGGGGTTGGCACAAGCAGGGGGTCGACGGCAGAACCGCCGCACGCGAGGGTTTCGTGCAGGATGGTGTTCACGCGTCGTATCTGCACACACACGCGGCGGGAAACCCCGAGTCCATCACTCGATTCGTCTCTGCCGCACACGATTACGCGTGCGTGTGAGGCGTCGTGTCGTCATCGGAATCGGTGCCCGAGCCGGAGTCGGACCCGACGAGGTACAGCAGGCGATCGCCGATGTGTTCGACGAGAACTGGTCGGTGGTGAGCATCGCATCGATCGACCGAAAAGCAGAACTCGTGGCAGCGATCGCGTCGAGAATGGGCGTTCGAGGTGCGACGTTCTCGGCGGCGGAACTCTCGGCAGTCGTCACCGAATCCGGGTCGGACCGTGTACGAGACGCAGTCGGTACTGCCAGCGTCGCGGAAGCGTCGGCTCTGTTGGCCGGCTCGGCGCGACAGCTGCTGGTACCGAAGGCAGTCGGTGCCACCGTGGTCGTTGCGGTGGCTGCGACGGACGAAGAACCGGCGGATCTGCCGCACTGACTGGCGAAAGCGGGCCGACGAGGGCACTGTGGGTCGAATGAGTTCCGACAGTCTGGTTCTACTCGGCCCGATCGTTCGTTATGTCGGCACCGAGACCGCGACCCTGTGGTTCGAGATGGCCCACCCGTGCACCGTCACCGTCGTCACCGATGCCGGCGTCCGAGCATCGGAACGAACGTGGGGAGTGCACGGTCACCACTTCGCGCTCGTTCCACTCGAAGACCTGCCCGCCAACGCGCCGGTGAGCTACGAGGTGTTCGTCGACGAGCACCGGGTGTGGCCGGAGGACGGCAAGCGAGCCAGCATCCACACCGTGGACGCAGCGGGGCCGGTCACGCTGGCGTTCGGGTCGTGTCGGCGCGGCGACGACTACAGCGAGAAGTCCCTGAAGACGATCGGTGCCGATGCACTCGCCGGGCTCGGATCGGCCCTCATCGAACAGGATCCGGGTCAGTGGCCTCAGGCCCTGTTGCTTCTGGGTGACCAGGTCTACGCCGACGACCCGTCGCCCGAGATAGTCGAGCGACTGCAGGCGCGACGGAAGTCGGGAGAGGGGCCGACCAGTGCCGTCGGCACCAACGCAGAGAACGAGATCTGCGACTTCGAGGAGTACTCGTGGCTCTATCGGGAATCGTGGGGACTCGAGCCGGTGCGGACGCTGTTGGCAAGCATCCCGTCGTGCATGATTCTCGATGATCACGATCTGCGGGACGACTGGAATTCGTCGGCCTCCTGGCGTCGTGACATCGAGACCCGGCCGTGGTGGAACGACCGCGTGATCGGGGCTTACTCGTCGTACTGGGTGTATCAACATCTGGGCAATCTCTCGCCGAAGGAACTGGCGGGGGACGAGATGTATGCCGCCGTTCGGTCCGCCGAGACCGACGCGGATCGCGAGAAACTGTTGGCCGACTTCGCGTTACGTGTCGATCGAGCCCCCGAGACCGGCCGGTGGAGCTTCTATCGAGATTTCGGCGACACCCGTCTGATCATGATCGACTCACGCTGCTCACGAAATCTCGACCCCGACAACCGCGAAATGGTCGACGAGAAGGAATGGGCGTGGGTCCGCGAGCGCGCACTCGAGACGACCCCCCGACACCTGCTGTTCGGATCGTCACTGCCGTACCTGATGCTGCCGGCACTGCATCATCTCGAACAGTGGAACGAGGCTGTGGCACAGGGGAGCTGGGGGCCGAGGTCGGCCAAGGTGGCCGAAAAGATGCGAATCGGACTCGACCTCGAGCATTGGGCCGCATTCACCAACTCGTTCAACGACATGGCAGCCCTGACGCGTGAGCTCTCGCGCGGTGACGACAAACCCGCGTCGATCATGTGGCTCTCGGGCGACGTGCACTGCTCGTACGTCGCCAACGCCGACTTCGGTGTCGGCGGGCGGGACGTGCCTGCGACGTACCAGTTGACCATGTCTCCGTTCCGCAATCCGCTGAATCTGCCGATCCGCGCGGTCAACAAACTGGCCGTCAAACGCCCGGCGGCGAGGATCCTTTCGAAGCTGGCGCGGGCCGCTCATGTAGGTCCGTCGGGAGTCGAGTGGCAGGCCGAGGCAGGCCCGTGGTTCGACAACGGGGTCATGCTGCTGACCCTGCACGGCGACTCGGCGCGACTTCAGGTCCACCACGCGCACGTGGACGATGCCGGGAAGCAGGTACTGACACGAACGTCCAGCCTGGCCCTCGCCTAGACCAGGCACCTCGCCGGCTCGGGCGAAAACGATTGGCCATTGTGGGGCCGATGGGGTTGGCTGGTTCGTTGTGGCCCATCTCGAACTCAACGACATCGTGTACTTCCTGCCCGATGGACGGCAGCTGCTCAACGGCGTCGGCTTCCGAGTGGGAGACGGTGCCAAGACCGCACTGATCGGGCCCAACGGAACCGGTAAGACGACGTTGACGCGCATCGTTGCGGGCGACGAGGCTCCCGACGAGGGCGCGGTGTCGAGCTCCGGTTCGCTCGGGGTGATGCGGCAGTTCGTCGGGCAGTTGCGAGACGACTCGACCGTGCGTGACTTGTTGCTGTCGGTTGCGTCCCCGTCCGTGCGGTCTGCGGCCACTGCCCTCGACGCCGCCGAGAACACGATGATCGAGATCGACGACGAGAAAACCCAGATGAAGTACGCGCAGGCCCTGTCCGATTGGGGCGACGTGGGCGGCTACGACCTGGAACCGTTCTGGGACAAGGTGACCATGGCTGCGCTCGGTATGCCGTTCGACCGGGCGAAATGGCGCGCCGCCTCGACGCTCAGTGGCGGTGAGCAGAAGCGGCTCGTGCTCGAGTCACTGTTCGCCGGCACCGATGATCTGCTGCTGCTCGACGAGCCGGACAACTATCTCGACGTGCCCGGCAAACGTTGGCTGGAGGCAACGATTCGCGACTCCGACAAGTCCGTCCTGTTCATCAGCCACGACAGGGAGCTCATCGCCAACGCCGCCAATCGGATCGTGACCCTCGAGCCGGGGGTGAGCGGGGCCACCGCGTGGGTGCACGGCGGTGGGTTCGCGACGTACCACGCAGCGCGGGAAGACCGGAACGCGCGACTCGACGAACTGCGCAGGCGGTGGGACGAGGAATTGGTCAAACTGCGCGCGCTGGTGTTGCGGCTGCGCGAGAAGGCGAAGTTCAACGACGGCGTCGCCGCCCGCTACCACGCATCGCAGACGCGACTGGCCAAGTTCGAGGAGGCCGGACCGCCCGAGGCCGTACCGCTCAAGCAGCACGTCACCGTCCGGTTGCGCGGTGGTCGAACGGCCAAGCGTGCGCTCGTGTGCACGGCCCTGGAACTGACCGGCCTGATGAAACCGTTCGACACCGAGATCTGGTACGGCGATCGCGTGGCGGTATTGGGTTCCAACGGCTCGGGCAAATCGCACTTCCTGCGTCTTCTCGCCAACGGCGGCACCGATCCCGAGAAGGAGCACGAACCGGTCCAGGAACTCGCACTCGCACCCGTTCCGCACACCGGGACAGCGGTACTCGGGGCCCGGGTACGGCCCGGTCTTTTCGCGCAGACGCACACGCGTCCGGATCTCGCCGGCAACACGCTGCTCGAGATTCTCCACATGGGCAACGAGCACCGGGACGGCATGGGCCGTGAGGCCGCGGGCCGAGCGTTGGATCGATACGGTCTGGCCCGCGCGGCCGAACAGTCCTACGACAATCTGTCGGGCGGGCAGCAGGCACGCGTGCAGATTCTTCTGCTCGAACTCTCCGGTGCCACGCTGCTGCTGCTCGACGAGCCGACCGACAACCTCGACCTGATGTCGGCCGACGCGCTCGAAGACGCCATCGCGGCATTCGAGGGGACCGTGATCGCGGTGACACACGACCGGTGGTTCGCCCGCAGTTTCGACCGATTCCTGGTGTTCGGTGCCACCGGGCAGGTTTACGAAGCAGCCGAGCCCGTATGGGACGAGAAGCGAGTCCAACGCGCGCGGTAGCGTTTCCTCTCGTGAACGCGACTGACTCTCCCTATCTGGTCGGCCTGAATCTCGAAGGGCGGCGCGTCGTCGTGGTCGGTGGCGGCACCGTCGCGCAGCGTCGACTACCACTGTTGATCTCGTCCGGAGCAGTGGTCCACGTGGTCACCCGCGAGGCCACCCCGGCCGTGGAGGCAATGGCGACAGCAGGGCAGGTGACGCTCGAATTGCGCGATTACCGCCACGGCGATCTGGCCGACGCCTGGTACGCCATCGCCTGCACCGACGAGGCCGAGACCAATATCGCTATCGTCGCCGAGGCGACCGCGTCCAAGATTTTCTGTGTCCGAGCCGACATAGCCAAGGACGGCACAGCCGTCACTCCGGCGTCGGCCGAATGGGACGGCCTCACGCTGGGAGTGCTGGCAGGCGGCGAACATCGCAGATCGGCCGCCGTGCGCAATGCCGTCGTCGAAGCGCTGCAGTCCGGAGTCGTGGCCGACTCGGCGCACGCGCCGCTGACCGGAGTCGCGCTGGTGGGCGGCGGACCGGGCGATCCCGATCTGATCACCGTCCGGGGCCGCAGACTGCTGGCGTACGCGGACGTCGTGGTGGCCGATCGGCTGGCTCCACCCGAGTTGCTCGCCGAACTCGGACCACACGTCGAGGTCATCGACGCCTCGAAGATTCCGTACGGCCGCGCGATGGCGCAGGAAGCCATCAACCAGGCGCTGATCGACGGTGCCAAGGCCGGCAAGTTCGTGGTCCGGCTCAAGGGCGGTGACCCGTACGTCTTCGGTCGGGGCTACGAGGAGCTCGAAGCGCTGGCCGCCGAGGGCATCCCGGTCACGGTGGTACCGGGCATCACCAGCGCGATCTCGGTACCGTCCTCGGCGGGAATCCCGGTGACGCATCGCGCCGTCACCCACGAATTCGTCGTCGTGAGTGGTCACGTGGCCCCCGATCATCCCGATTCTCTGGTCGACTGGGACGCGTTGGCCAAGCTCAAGGGCACAGTCGTGTTGCTGATGGCCGTCGAGCGCATCGGGCTGTTCGCCGATGTACTCGTGGCGGGCGGCCGCCCGTCGGATACCCCCGTCATCGTCGTTCAGGAGGGCACCATGCGCACCCAACGTGAAGTTCGGGCCACGTTGAGCACCGTCGCCGACGCGGTCCGCGAGGCCGAGATCAGGCCGCCGGCGATCGTCGTCATCGGCACCGTGGCCGGGTTCTCTGTAAACGCCGGTAACGTGAACGCTCGTGCCTGAGTCATCGATGTCCAACACCTCCGCCACCGAGATCAAGTATCCGGTGACGACTCGAGCGTTCGGGATGGCGATCATCGTCCTGAGCGGGCTGCAACTGATGGTGGTTCTCGACGGCACCGTCGCCAACCTGGCCCTGGCTCCGCTGCAGGCCGATCTGGGTCTGTCCGACGCCGGGCGCAACTGGGTGTTGACCTCCTACGCGCTGGCATTCGGTGGGCTGATGTTGCTCGGCGGCAGGCTCGGCGACGCCTTCGGGCGAAAGAAGATGTTTCTCTCCGGCGTCGTCCTGTTCACGATCGCCTCGTTGCTGTGCGGACTTGCTGTCAACGAAGCCACGCTCGTTGCGGCGAGGGCACTGCAGGGGGTCGGTGCCGCGGTGGCGTCGCCCACGGCATTCGCGCTGGTGGCCACGACGTTCGCTCCGGGCCCGGTGCGTAACCAGGCCATTGCCATCTACGCGGCCATGACCGGCGTCGGGTCCATTGCCGGGCTCATCATCGGCGGCGCTCTGACCGAGGTGTCGTGGCGTTGGATCTTCCTGATCAACGTACCGATCGGCATCGTCATCGTCGTGCTCGCCGTTGTGTCGCTGCAAGAGACCGTCGGGGCGAAGCTCGCCCTGGACGTGCCGGGTGCGATCCTGGCGACCCTGGGCTGCACGGGTGTGGTCCTCGCGCTGAGCGAGGGTACCGAGCTGGGCTGGTCGAGCCCGATCGTCATCGTGTCGTTGATCGCCGGACTGCTGTTCCTCGGATTGTTCCTGTTGGTCGAGCGACGGGCCGAGAACCCGCTGCTGCCGTTCTCGTTGTTCGTCAGTCGCGATCGAGTGGCGACCTTCGTCGCGATCTTCTTCGCGGGCGGGGTCATGTTCTGTCTCGCGGCGTATGTGGCGTTGTTCGTGCAGGACATTCTGGGCTACAGCCCGCTGCACGCCGGCCTGGCGTTCGTGCCGTTCGCTTTCGGTCTCGGTGCCGCGGCGTTCCTCGCGTCGCAACTGGTGACTCGGATTGCTCCGCGCTGGCTCATTCTGTGTGGTGCGGTCATCATGGTCGGCTGGCTGCTGGTGTCCGTGACAACGATGAACGCGGATTCGGCGTACTTCCCGGGGTTGTTCTTTCCGGTGATCGGGATCGGCTTCGGCGTCGGTCTGACGGTCGTGCCGCTGCCGCTGTGCGCCATCGCGGGTGTGAGCCCCACCGAAATCGGTCCGCTGACGGCAATCTCGCTGGTCGCCCAGACCCTCGGCGGTCCTCTGGCGCTCGCCGTCATCGGGGCACTGGTCACGTCGCGGACACTGTCCCTCGGCGGCATATCCGGGCCGGCGACTCTGATGAACGACAGTCAGCTCGACGCACTGAGCTCCGGGTACATGTTCGCGCTGTTCTGTTGCGCAGTCTGCGCCGTGATCGCCGGCGTCGCCGCACTGTTCATCCGCTTCACCCCGCAGCAGGTGGCCCAGGCGCAGGCCGCGCAGGAGGACGCCCAGAAGGGCTGACGAGCGGGGCCGATCAGACTCCCAGGACGGCCTTGGCGATGAGGAAGTAGACGATCAGGCCGGTCGCATCGCAGAAGGTCGAGATGAAGGGCGTCGAGAACACCGCGGGGTCGACGCCGATCTTCTTGGCGATCAGCGGCATCGCACCGCCGACCGTCGCGGCGAGCGTGCATATCGACAGCAGCGTCGTGCCGATGACCAGGCCCAGGTGCCAGTCGTAGACGAGTCCGGCGATGACGAACCCCAACGTCCCGAGCATCGCTCCCATCGTCGCGCCGACGCGGACCTCGCGAAACAACACAGCGGCGATGTCGCGCGGGCGGACGTCACCCAGGGCGAGCGCGCGGGTCACCGTGGTCGCGGCCTGCGAACCGGTGTTTCCGCCCGTGCCGGTGAGCAGGGGAATGAACAGCGCAAGGGTCACCACCGCGGCCAGTGCGTGCTCGAAGATCTCGAGCACCTGCACGGTGAGGATGGCCGACAACGCCAACACGAGCAGCCAGACCACGCGCGAACGAACGATGGACAGGACCGGCGTCGACAGGTACGGCCGACGCAGCGGTTCCGCACCGCCCGCCCTGGCTGCGTCCTCGTCCTCGGCCTCCTCGAGAATGCGAGAGGACTGCTCGAGGGTGAGGATGCCGATCAGGCGCTGTTCGGAGTCGACCACCACCACCGCCGGACTGCGATGCTCGAAACACAGACGTGCCGCGACCTCCGCCGACGAGTCCGCCCGCACCACCGGGTGCGACGAATGGAGCTCTCCGACCGGCGTGGTCGAATCCGCCGTCGCGAGATCGGCGAGCGTCACCACACCGAGCAACGTACGACGGTCGTCGGTGATGGGCAGCAGGTACACCGATTCTGCGTCGGGACCGGTCCTTCGTACCGCGTCGAGAGCCTCGGCTGCCGTCGTGTCGTTGCGTAGGCGCACGTACTCCGGACTCATTCGACGGCCGACCGACCCGCGGTCGTAGCCCAGCATCGGTGCAGTGAGCGCCCGTTGTGCGGGCGATAGGCCGAGCATCATGCGATGCGCGATGTTGGAGGGCAGCTCGTCGAGCAGTTCCACTCGGTCGTCGGGGTCGAGGTTCTCGAACAGGGCGATGACGTCGTCGCTACGCAAACTTTCGAACAGCTCCCTGCGAATGGTCGCGTCGAAACGCTCGAACACGACCACGGCCTCGTCCTTGGGCAACAGTCGAAACAGAACCGCCCGCTGCGCCGAGTCGACCCGTTCGAGCATTCTGACCGCGTTCGTCGTGGACAGACCTGCCATCAGGGTCGACAACGCGGCCACGTCGCGCTCGGCCAGTAGTTCCGATGTCCTGGTCACGATGTCGTCGACAGTCTCGGGCACCGGTCCATTTTGCCTTGCGAGCGGTCATCGACCGACAGCGGTCGCTACTCCGGAACCACGTCCCAGTGCTCGACGATGGCGCCGTCGAACCGGAAGATATCTCCCGCGACGAAGGGGTCGGATTCTGCTGCGCCCGGCGCTTTCGCGAACGTCCACACCAGATCGCCGTCGGCCAGCGAGACGACCGATTCCGAGGCAGGGAATTGCGCGCCGCCGGCGAAGAACTGTTGCAGTGCCGCGGTGCCGTTACCAGCAATCGGATTGTGTTGCAGGTAGGACGGGGCGAAGTCGGTCCCGAGCACGGACGCGTCGTGTTCGCGGAAGAGCGCGTCGTAGGTAGCCGTCACCGACATACGTCGGCGCTCTTCCTCGTCTTCGGTGGGCTCGGTGGGCGCGGTCGGGTAGCGGTAGAGGTCACTGAACATGGTGTTGCCGCTCATCGACGTGGCCGGCACGGATTGCGTCATGGCGCAGTGCTCGGTGATCTTGCCGCCGTCGAAGGCGAAGAGGTCGATGTTCGCTTCACCGGTGGTCTCGGATGCCGGATCAGCGGTGGCCTGCCAGTGCACTGCCACCCATCTGCCATCGGCCGCGACATGCTTGACGACGGCTCGTGCACCGGGAATCCGTGTCCGGGTGGCCTCGAATCGGGCGACGATCGCCTCGGGCCCCACTGCAGGTCCAGGTCGATCTACGGCGTTCTCCGCCACGACCGACGCGGCGGCGGAGGGTTCTTCGGCCGTGAACGCAGATTCGAAGAGCGTCAACGCTGCTTTTTCGTTGCGTGATTCGGTGACGCTGTCGGAGCGGTCGTCGGGCGATTGCGCGGATACGGAGACGTCGTTCGGCTCCGGGGTGGAGGGCGACGTACTGCACGCCGTGATGGCGGACAGTGCGACCAGAACGGGCACGGTGAGTCGAGCAGCTGCGCGTGTGCGGTTCATGCCTGCTCAACTAACTTGAAGCTACAACAGTTCCCGAATCGGTCGACGAACCTCGTGGAATGTTTCAGCGGGACAGATCGGCTCGGTCGGCCGCGGCTCGTCCCGAGTCCCATCCTTCGGCATCGAGGCGCGGGCCGCGCATCGGCTTGGCGGTGGGAAAGAGCCGGTCGAACTCCGCTTCCACGGCAACGGTCTGCGCCGCGAGAATCGGCAGCAGGTCGCCCGATTCCTGTCTCGCCTCGTCGAGGGCATGCGCGTCGGCATCGGTGAGACGATCTCCGATGCGGATGGCGTAGGCGTAGAGGAACGCCTTGCCGAATGCCGCCGAGCCGGCCTTCTTTCGCTTCTTGGCTTCCGGGGAGTGGCCGAGAGCTCGGGTCGCCTGCACCAGCAGCGAGGTGAAGACGAGCTCGGCCTGTTCCACGTCCACCGGCGCGCCCACCAGCGTCGCAACGGCGTACTCCGCGTCCCAGATCGTCTTGACCCGGTTGGCAGTACCGGCGACGTGCAAGAGCTGGGCTTTGGCGGGTGCGTGCGGACCGTCGATGTGCACCCGTCGACCGCGAACGTCGAGATGACCCTCGGCCAACAGCAGCGTGTCGATCGAGTACCGCGTCATCAACTCCTGTGCCTTGGCGGTCAGCGTCTCGGCTTCCTCCGCGAAATCGGTGGCATCGGCCTTGGCGAGCAGACCGCGAATCTTGGCCAGCATCTTGCTGTTCGGTGAATCCGAGCCGGTGGTCGTCGGCACCGACGAGCGTGTGCGGGGCCATTGCGAGGGCTTGGCACCCAATTGCGGCCAACGGGGGAGGGTTTGCCACTGGCCGAGCAGAGTGAGCACGTCGAGCCACTGATCGCTGGCGGCGATGTAGTCGGACTTACCGGACGCCGCGAGGTACGCCGTGAGGAAGTCGGGAGTGGCGTCGACTCGGGCTGCGACCGTCGGGAACTGTTCGCAGATCGCCGACATCTGATCGACCCAATCGTGCGGGGCGCGGGAGTCCGCTTCGATGAGATCGGCATGGTGCAGCAGTGCCGCGGCAGCGAGATTCGCCACCGCCACCGTGTGCTGACGCCGAACCACATGCATCAGATCCAGCGGTTGCCAACCGTTCTCGTACAGCGTGCCGATCATGTTGGTCAGTGCCAGCGTGCCGAGACCGTTCGCATGCATCGAGACCAGTCGGTCGGCGATGTCGTCGGCGATGCGTTGACTCTTGTTCTTGCCGACCGACGCGTCGGCTCCCTGTCTGAGCAGTTCCGGAACGGCGCTCATTCGGTGAGCACGATCAGTTCGGTGTCCGACGCCACTTCGACTCGAAGACCCGCCTTCGACGCCACGCGCGCAACAGCTTTCACATCTTTGGGCTCGGCCGTGGTCAGGGTCAGCGCGCGTGCGAGCAATCCCTTGTGATGCTTGTTGAAGTGGCTCACCACCGAACGACTGCCGTCGGGCTTCTCGGTGAGCACCGTTGCCGTGATCGCCCCGGGGATGGGCCCGAGCTGTTGATAGGTGCCCGACCGGAGGTCGACGACGATTCCCTCGGCCTCGGTGAGAAGGGCCTCGGACAGTCGAGGCTTCCAGTGCGCTCGCAACGTCCCGAAGTTCGGAATGGACGACCCGCCGGAGAGTCGATAGGACGGAATCGGGTCGGACGCGCGGACGGCCCCGAACAGTGCCGACCCGATCCACAACCTGGCATCGGCACGCGCGCGTCCGGCACGGGTGAAGGTCGACGCCCCGAGAGCGTCGTAGAGCACTCCGGTGTACCGGCGCAGGGCGGGAGTGGTGGGCGAGGCGAACAGGCGAGCGTTCCGTTCGATCTCGTCCACCTGGGTCGGACCGAGACCGAGAGCGGTGATGGACGCGTCGACGTCGCCGGAGAGCCGGACCAGGGCGTCGGCAAGCGTTCGTCGGAGCGGAAGCAGGGACGGCAACGACAACCGGTCCAGATCGAGGGGTGCTCCGGAACCGCCGTCGGACTTCGTCTCGGAGGGAGGCAGCAGAATCAGCACGGGGGTCAAGGCTACTCACTTCGCGGCCGCCTATCCGCAGGCGCTGCACCACCGACTAGTCTGACAACCCGTGATCACCCGTCTTTCGCAGCTGTTCCTTCGTACCCTTCGCGACGACCCGGCCGACGCCGAGGTCGACAGCCACAAGCTGTTGGTTCGCGCCGGCTACGTTCGTCGTATCGCGCCGGGCGTCTATTCGTGGCTGCCGCTGGGTCTGCGGGTGCTGCGACAGGTCGAACGCGTCGTGCGCGAGGAAATGAACGCCATCGGGGCACAGGAAATTTCGCTGCCCGCCCTGCTGCCGCGTGAGCCGTACGAGACGACGAACCGGTGGACCGAATACGGGGACGCATTGTTCCGGTTGCAGGATCGCAAGGGCAACGACATGCTGCTCGGTCCGACCCACGAAGAGTTGTTCGCGTTGACGGTCAAGGCCGAATACAACTCCTACAAGGACCTGCCGGTCACGCTGTACCAAATTCAGACCAAGTATCGCGACGAGGAGCGTCCTCGCGCCGGCATTCTGCGCGGACGCGAGTTCGTCATGAAGGATTCCTACTCCTTCGACATGGACGAGGACGGACTGAAGCGGTCCTACGCCGCACACCGGGACGCCTACCAGCGCATCTTCGCCAGGCTCGGGGTCAGCTACGTCATCGTCGCCGCGACGTCCGGCGCGATGGGCGGAAGTGCGTCCGAGGAATTCCTGGCCGAGAGCGACATCGGCGAGGACACCTACGTTCGGTGCATCGAATCGGGATACGCGGCCAACGTCGAGGCCGTCACGACCCCGGCACCGGACCCCATCGCCATCGAGGGGCAGCCTGCCGCGGTCGACCACGAGACGGGCAACACTCCCACCATCGCGACGCTGGTCGAGTGGGCGAACGGCGCAGATCTGGGTCGTACCGTCACCGGTGCCGACACGCTCAAGAACATCCTGCTCAAGGTGCGGTCCGCCGGTGGCGAGTGGGAGCTGCTGGCCATCGGCCTGCCCGGTGACCGTGAGGTGGACGAGAAGCGCCTCGAAGCATCGCTCGAGCCTGCCGAATTCGCATTGCTGACCGACGCGGACTTTGCTGCTCACCCGTTTCTGATCAAGGGATACATCGGGCCACGTGCGCTGCAGGCCAATGGAGTTCGCTACCTCGTCGACCCACGGGTGGTGAACGGAACATCGTGGATCACCGGTGCCGATGTGCAGGGCAAGCACGTGGTGAACCTCGTGGCCGGCCGCGACTTCGTTCCCGACGGCACCATCGAGGCCGCCGAGGTGCGTGACGGGGACATGTCACCCGACGGACAGGGGCCGCTGGTCAGCGCTCGCGGAATCGAGATCGGGCACATCTTCCAGTTGGGCTACAAGTACACCGATGCATTCTCGGTCGACGTACTCGGCGAGACCGGCAAGCCCGTGCGACTCGTACAGGGGTCCTACGGCGTCGGTGTCTCCCGTCTGGTGGCCGTCATCGCCGAGCAGATGCACGACGACAAGGGCCTTCGGTGGCCGTCGGAGGTGGCACCCGCCGACGTACATCTGGTGATCGCGAACAAGGACGAGGCCGCGCGCGCCGGCGCAGAATCCATTGCAACGCAACTGGATTCGCAGGGCATCGAGGTTCTGTTCGACGACCGCAAGGCCTCGCCCGGCGTGAAGTTCAAGGACTCCGAACTGATCGGTGTACCGCTCGTCGTCGTCCTCGGCCGCGGTTGGGCCGATGGCAAGGTCGAAATCCGGGACCGATTCTCGGGTGAGAGCCGGGAACTCGACATCGATTCCGCGGTCGACGAGATCGTCGCCGCGGTGCGCACCCCCGCGTAACAGTCCGTCCCCGATCTCTCCACGCTCGATCTCCCCACGCGCCGGTCTACTCGCTGGTAGCTTCGGGTCACACGACTAGGAGAGGTCACACCGTGGCTCAGTTTGCGCTGTTCGATCCGACAACTTTCGATCCCGCCGAGCTCGACGAGGAATCTCGTCGTCAGCTCCGCGCACTGATCGATTGGTTCGAGGATCGCGGTAAGGCCAGGCTGCTCGCCGACGATCTCGAGGGAGTCTGGCCCGCCGACTTCCTCGAGTTCGTCGCAGCGCAGAAACTGTTCGCCACGTTCTCGACGCCGGCCGAGTATGCGAACGGGTCGCCCAACGCTCGTTGGGACGCTGCCCGCAACGCCGCACTGAGTGAAATTCTCGGGTTCTACGGCCTGGCCTACTGGTACACCTGGCAGGTCACGGTGCTCGGCCTCGGCCCGATCTGGATGAGCGACAACGACGACGCCAAGCGCCGCGCAGCGCGTGAGCTAGACCGCGGCGGCGTCATGGCATTCGGATTGTCCGAGCGGGCACACGGTGCCGACGTCTACTCCACCGACATGTTGTTGACGCCCGCCGCCGAGGGGGACGACACCGTCGAATTCACGGCATCGGGGGAGAAGTACTACATCGGTAACGGCAACGTGGCAGGCATGGTGTCGGTGTTCGGTAGACGCACCGACATCGACGGGCCCGAGTCGTACGTCTTCTTCGTCGCCGACAGCTCACATCCGGCGTATCGGTTGCGCGAAAGCGTCGTTCACGGCCAGATGTACGTCAGTACCTTCTCGCTCGAGAACTATCCCGTTCGCCGCGAGGACATTCTGCATACCGGACCCGACGCGTTCTCGGCTGCCTTGAACACCGTCAACGTCGGCAAGTTCAACCTCTGCACCGGCTCGATCGGCATCTGCGAGCACGCGTTCTACGAGGCGATCACACACGCCAACAATCGGATTCTGTACGGCAACCGTGTCACCGAATTCCCCCATGTGCGCAGTGCGTTCGTCGATGCCTACTCGCGGCTGACCGCCATGAAGCTGTTCAGCGCGCGTGCTCTGGACTACTTCCGCGCTGCGGGTCCCGGCGACCGCCGCTACCTGTTGTTCAACCCCATGACCAAGGCCAAGGTGACATCCGAGGGCGAGACGGCTGTTCGCTTGCTGCACGACGTCGTCGCCGCCAAGGGGTACGAGAAGGACACCTACTTCCGTGAAGCCGCGCAACTGATCGGAACACTGCCGAAACTCGAGGGAACGGTGCATGTCAACGTCGCCCTGATGCTCAAGTTCATGCCGGCATACATGTTCTCGCCCACCGATCAGGCGGAGGTGACCAGGTTCACCGACGCCGTCGACGACGGGTTCTTCTTCGCCCAGGGCCCCGCTCGCGGCGCGAGTTCGGTTCGGTTCCACGATTGGAACCCGGTGTATCGCAAGCATTCCGGTGTTCCCAACGTGGGTCGTTTCTACGAGCAGGCACAGGCGTTCGCGTCGTTCCTCGCCGAGTGCGCCCCCGACGAGTCGCAGCAACAGGACCTCGACTTCCTGCTCGTGGTGGGACATCTGTTCTCCCTCGTCGTCTACGGCCACCTGATCCTCGAACAGGCCGACGAGATCTCCACCGACATGCTGGACCAGATCTTCGACTTCCAGATCAGGGACTTCTCCGGCTACGCCGTCGCGCTGTACGGAAAGCCGTCGTCGACCGATGCGCAGCAGAAATGGGCGCTGGACGCCGTACGCAAGCCGGTGGTGGACGCAACAAGATTCGAGACGGTCTGGAACGACGTCGTCACGTACGACGGTCGGTACGAGATGCGTCCCTAGGCTTCAGAGCTGTCCGGAATCGGCTGGGACGAGCTTGGTTCCGAACGCGCACATCGTCATCTCGTGCAGTCCGTCGCTGTCCTCCGGATGCTCCGGTGCCTGCATCGACAACAAGACGTTGAGCAGCATTCCGTGCGCGATGAACTGCCGAGCCTGATCTTCCGAACACCCGGTTCCGCTGCGGATCTGGTTGTAGATCGCGCCCATTCCTTCTCGTGCCTGGCGGCCGATCTCGGGTACCGACCCTGCACCGAACCCGTGCATCATGACCATCAAGAGGTCGCGATCGGCCACCAGATCGGCGTAGGCACTGCCCAGGTCGGCCCAGGTCTCGTCGTCCGACGGGTCCAGAGGCCCCGAAGCCAGGACAGCGTCGAATGCCGTCATGATGCCGTCGATGGAGCGTTGGAAGACCAGCCGAAACAGTTCGACTTTGGTTCCGAACATGCGGACCACGTACGGCTGCGAGACGCCCGCTTCCTTCGCCACCGCATCGGTGCTCGTTCCGGCAAAGCCCCCGCGTGCGAACGCTCGTGTCGCGGCGTCGAGGACGAGTTCTCGACGGTCGGCCGCGTCCATCCGGGTTGCTCTGGGCCTGGGCGTGGAAGTGTCGGACATGTTGACAGGTTATCAGTCGATAACTTACGGTCGGGTCGTAAGTAATCATTTGATGCTTACAAGCTTGAGACGGGACGTTCGTCATGACCGCTACAGCCTCTCCGCCTGCAGTGCACCCCGCCGCTCGGTCGATTCCCGTGTGGCTGGGAATCGTCGCCGCATCCCTGCCCATGTTCATGGCGACCCTCGACAATCTGGTGATGACCAGCGCGCTGCCGGTGATCCAACAGGATCTGAATGCGTCGGTGGGACAGCTGCAGTGGTTCCTCAACGCCTACACGCTGAGCTTCGCGACATTCATGCTCACCGCAGCGACCTTGGGTGATCGCTGGGGCAGGCGCGCGGTGTTCCTCGGCGGGATAGCGATATTCACCGCGGCCTCCGTGGCCAGCGCGCTCGCCACGAGTCCGGCAATGCTCATCGCCGCGCGGGCGATACAGGGCCTCGGCGCCGCGGCGATCATGCCGCTGTCGCTGACTCTGCTCGCAGCTGTCGTTCCGGTTGCCAAGCGCGCCATGGCAATCGGAATCTGGGGCGGTGTCTCGGGCCTCGGTGTCGCGCTCGGGCCTGTCGTCGGTGGTGCGGTTGTCGACGGTATTTCCTGGCAGGCGATCTTCTGGATCAACGTTCCGGTGGCGCTCGTCGCGGTGCCGCTGGCGTACATCGCCCTGACCGAGTCGACCGGACGCAGGCAACCTCTCGATCTGCTGGGTGTGGTGCTCGCGGGCGGCGCGGTGTTCTTGCTGGTGTGGGCGGTGGTCCACGGCAACGACGACGGATGGGCATCGAGCACCGTGCTCGCGAGCTTCGTCGGCTCGGCGGTGCTTCTTCTCGCGTTCGTCTCCCGAGCGTGGCGAACCCCATTCTCGGTACTACCGCTGACGCTCTTCCGATCACGCAGTTTCACGCTGGCGAACATCATCGGAATCACGTTCTCGCTCGGCATGTTCGGGGCCGTGTTCCTCCTTGCTCAATACCTGCAGATAGTGATGAACTACAGCCCGTTCGAGGCGGGCCTTCGCACATTGCCCTGGACCGCCGCACCTATGGTGGTCGCACCCATTGCGGGTCTACTGGCCGATCGAGTCGGCTTGCGCGGCTTGTTGGTGTGCGGACTGGCGTTGCAGTCGCTGTCACTGGTGTGGATGGCACTGATCCTCGGACCCGACACCGCCTACCTGTCGATGGTTCCCGCGCTGCTGATGGCCGGAGTCGGCATGGGTCTGACTTTCGCGCCCTCGGCGACCGCAGTGTTGCGAGACATGGACGACGACGATCACGCCACGGCGAGCAGTGCGAACTCCACCGTGAGGGAAGTGGGAATTGCTCTCGGAATCGCCGTCCTGACGGCGGTGTTCATCGGAAACGGAGGATCGCTGACCCCCACCGGATACACCGACGCGCTGGCACCCGCCCTCCTCGTAGGCGCAGGGGCGGTGGCGATCGGATTGGTTGCGGCACTGTTCATGCCGGGTCGTTCCGTCGGTCGGGCGGACGACGTGGTCACGGCTGACCAGGAAAGGCCTTCGACGACGGGATGACACCCAGGATCTGCTGCCATGTGGCCAGCCTGATCGCAGCCTCGGTCAGGGCCTGAACGCCCATCTCGCGGGTGGCTCCGGATCGACTGCGTTCGACGGCCGAGCGCCACGCCACGCTCGTGTCGATCTCGGCCTGCGCAGCCAACTGCGCGGCCGAGATCGCATCGGTCACCGGAAACGGTGACGCGTATGCCGGATCGGGCAGGGGCGCTGTGACGCTGGCCGCTCGGAGTGCGTCGATGGTCGAGTCCCGGCGTGTTCGGTGCGCCGCGGTGCACGCGGCCACCATGTCCGCTCGGTTCGGGTTGGAGAACGCCGCGACCACGCCGTAGGCGAAGACGGCTGCGTACTCGGCGACGAGTGCATCGACGAGCCCCTGTTGTTCCGGTCCGAGATCGCTCATGCGAGTACCACCTGAGCGAACACCGTGCACGAGGCGCTGATCGACCCGAGAAGGCCGGCGCGATAACCGCTTTCGTCGCGGGCGGCGGTTGCCGCACTGCGTGCCGAGGCGGTCAGCGCATCGCGCACCGCGACGAGATCGGGGGGCGGCGCGGACTGGGCCTCGGTGGTGGTCGTCGTGGCAGTCGCCGACGAGGTGTCGGTGGTCGCTCCGGTGGCCCGGGCGATCTCGGTCTCGAGTGCATCCGCATGTTCGGTCCGCTGGGCCGCGACCACGCCGAGAGCTCCTGCGTAATCGGGAGCGACCGTTGCCGCTGCGGACGCAGCCGCGACGTCGGCGCGCGCGGAGCGCAACTGTGCCGTCAGCGAATCGAGCGCAGGTCCGGAAATTTCTTCCGCGCCGCAGGCCGTGACGGTCGACACCGTGGCCGCAGTGAGTACCGCGGCACCGGCGAGCCGGAACAGCCCACGTCTGTTCAACGAGAGAGGGGCGGTCGGCGTGGGCACCCCGACATCGTGCCAGACCCTCGACCGCGGCGGACCTTCGAGGCGACACGCGCCGTGCCCGTGTGTGGCCTCGGCCGTGCGTGGTCGCGAGCACCACCTACGGGGCGGTAGTCTGTAGGTTCACCAAACGCGGTCCGGCGCACCTGTGCCGCATTGCCGACAACTACACACGAGGAGTTCGCGACATGCCTGTTCCGTCCCAGGAAAGGGTTGTCGAACTGCTCGGCGACCTGGTTCGAGATCGGGGCTACGACCTCGAGGACGTGAACGTGGTCGCTGCCGGCAAGCACAGTGCCGTGCGCATCATGGTCGACCGTGAAGACGGCGTCGACCTCGACGCGTTACCGGAGTTGAGCCGAGTGATCTCCGACGTGTTCGACGGCGTGACCGATTTCGGCGAAGCGCCGTACACCCTCGAGGTCACCACTCCCGGAATCGATCGCCCGTTGACGCAGCCACGGCATTGGCTTCGCGCGCGTGGTCGCAAGGTGCGGATCGAACTCGCCGACGGCAAGATCGACGGCCGCGTCGGACTTCTCGACGGTGACTCGGTTGCCCTCGTGATCAAGGACAAGGGAGCCCTCTCGACACGATCGGTCGCGCTGGCCGATGTCGTCAAAGCTGTTGTGCAGGTAGAGTTTTCGCGGCCGACCGCAGAAGAGATGGATCTGGCGGGCGGCGTGGTGGGCGGTAGGCCGTCACCCGCGAACACCGACGAAATCGTGAATGTGGAAGCACCGGAAGAAGGGTCGGACAAGTGAATATCGATATTGCAGCTCTGCGCGCCATCGAGGCGGACAAGGGCGTTCCGATCGAGATGGTGATCTCGACGATCCAGACCGCGCTGTTGACCGCCTACCGGCACACCGAGGGGCATCAGTCCAACGCACGAATCGACGTCGATCGCAAGACCGGTTCCGTCCGGGTGATGGCCAAGGAGTTCGACGCCGAGGGCAATCTGATCTCCGAGTGGGACGACACTCCGGAAGGCTTCGGCCGGATTGCTGCCACCACCGCTCGTCAGGTGATTCTTCAGCGTTTGCGCGATGCGGAGCACGAACGCTCCTTCGGCGAGTACTCGACCCACGAGGGTGAAATCGTCAACGGCGTCATTCAGCGCGATACGCGCGCCAACGCCAAGGGCACCGTCATCGTCCGGATCGGCAGCGAGGCGAACGGGGCCGACGGCCTGCTTCCGCCCGCCGAGCAGGTTCCGGGGGAGACGTACGAGCACGGAGAGCGCATCAAGTGCTACGTCGTCGGAGTCGCGCGGGGTAACCGCGGCCCGCAGATCACGCTCTCGCGCACACACCCCAATCTGGTGCGCAAGTTGTTCGCGCTCGAGGTGCCCGAGATCGCCGACGGTTCGGTCGACATCGTGGCGGTAGCGCGCGAATCGGGGCACCGCTCGAAGATCGCGGTCGCCTCGACGGTGTCGGGCCTGAACGCCAAGGGTGCATGCATCGGGCCGATGGGGCAGCGCGTGCGGAATGTGATGAGCGAACTGGCCGGCGAGAAGATCGACATCATCGACTTCGACGAGGACCCGGCGACGTTCGTCGGGAATGCACTGTCGCCGTCGAAGGTTGTGTCTGTGACCGTGGTGGACGCAGCCGCTCGCGCGGCGCGCGTGGTGGTCCCGGAGTACCAGTTGTCGCTGGCGATCGGCAAGGAAGGGCAGAACGCTCGACTTGCCGCTCGATTGACCGGTTGGCGTATCGACATCCGCAGTGATGCGGCGGCACCCGAGACGACCAGCGCCTAGGGCCGGAATGCGGAGATCGAGGCAATACAGCGGTAGAGTGGTCGATGGTTCGGTAACGACCTCTCCGCTCGGAGACGTGAACGCGAGAATCCGGTTGTGACAAGCCGGCCGATTCGTACATGTGTCGGGTGCAGGGAGCGAGTGCCGGCCGCCGATCTGTTGAGGATCGTGGTTCGAGAAGCTGGTTCGTACGAATTCGCTCTCGTCCCCGACATCCGGCATTCGATGTCCGGTCGTGGTGCTTGGTTGCACTACAACCGAGAATGCCTGCACAATGCGGAACGTCGCCGAGTCTTCGGTCGCGCGTTTCGGATATCGGGAAATGTGGAATCGTCCGCAGTATCGGACGTGCTCGACGAGCACGAACGGCTGCACGGCGAGAACACGACAAGAGCAACACCCGTCGACAAGAACAGGCAACAGCACTGATGAGCACACCGTGAAGCACCAACGATGAACGTCCATCGGAGATAACCCGAGGTCGTGCGGGCACCAAGCCTCGCTCGGCCTCTCAGTGAGGAGAGCAGTGGCAGGCAAGGCCCGCGTGCACGAGTTGGCAAAAGAACTCGGTGTCACCAGTAAGGAACTACTCGCACGGCTCAAAGAGCAAGGCGAGTTCGTCAAGTCCGCATCATCCACAGTCGAAGCCCCCGTGGCTCGTCGACTTCGTGAATCCTTCCCGTCCGCAAACGCGGACGCGTCGGCGTCCGGTGCAGCAGCACCCAACGGTCGCGCAGCAGCAGATCGTGCGTCGGATTCCGCCGCAAAGCCCGGCGCAGCAAAGCCGGGTGGACCTCGTCCCGGCCCCAAGCCGGCAACCCGCCCGGCCGAGCCCGAGGCCCCCGCAGCACAGGCACCCGCAGCGCAAGCTCCGGCAGCACAGTCGCCCGCAGAGGTAGCTCCCGCTGCCCCGTCGGCACCGGCCGCTGCGCCCACGCCCGCACCGGCTGCGCCCACCCCTCGTCCCGCAGCACCCGCTGCTCCGGTCGAGCAGGCACCGGCCGCGTCGGCCGAGGCAACTGCGTCGGCTCCGGCCGCCCCCAAGCCCGCTGGTCCTGGCCCCAAGCCCGGCCCGAAGGCCCCGCGCGTCGGGAACAACCCGTACTCCTCGGCTCCGGTCGAACGGCCGGCTCCGCGTCCCGCTCCCGGTGCCGGTGCTCCGCGCCCCGGCGGCGGCCGACCGGCTCCCGGACAGGGTGGACCCCGCCCGGCCACCCCGGCAGGCGGCGCTCGTCCGGCTCCCGGACAGGGCGGCCCCCGCCCCGCACCGGGTCAGGCCGGACCTCGGCCCAGCCCCGGCTCCATGCCTCCTCGCCCCAATCCAGGTGCGATGCCGACTCGCTCGGCACGTCCCGGCCCCGCAGCAGGTCGCCCCGGTCGCCCCGGCGGCGCACCGGGTGGACGTCCGGGCGGCGGTGGTGGCGGTGGCTACCGCGGCGGTGGCGCTCCCGGCGCTCCCGGTGGTGCACCGGCAGGCGGCGCTCCCGCAGGTGGCTTCCGTGGCCGTCCCGGCGGCGGCGGTCGTCCCGGTCAGCGTGGCGCAGCAGCAGGTGCATTCGGTCGGCCCGGCGGAGCAGTCCGCCGCGGTCGCAAGTCGAAGCGGGCGAAACGCGCCGAGTACGAGAGCATGCAGGCTCCCGCAGTCGGTGGCGTCAGGCTGCCCCGCGGCAACGGCGAGACCATTCGCCTCGCCCGCGGAGCATCGCTGTCGGACTTCGCAGACAAGATCGACGCCAACCCCGCTGCACTCGTGCAGGCACTGTTCAACCTCGGTGAGATGGTCACCGCGACGCAGTCGGTCAACGACGAGACGCTGGAGCTTCTCGGCGGCGAGATGAACTACGTCGTGCAGGTCGTCAGTCCCGAGGACGAGGATCGCGAACTGCTCGATTCGTTCGACCTCACCTACGGCGAAGACGCCGGCGGCGAGGAAGATCTCGAGCAGCGTCCCCCGGTGGTCACCGTCATGGGCCACGTCGATCACGGTAAGACGCGACTGCTCGACTCGATTCGTAACACCACGGTGCGCGAAGGCGAGGCCGGCGGCATCACGCAGCACATCGGTGCGTACCAGGTGCTGACCGAACTCGAAGGCAACGAGCGTCTGGTGACCTTCATCGACACCCCCGGTCACGAGGCCTTCACGGCCATGCGTGCTCGTGGTGCCAAGGCCACCGACCTTGCGATCCTCGTGGTCGCGGCCGACGACGGTGTCATGCCGCAGACGGTCGAAGCCATCAACCACGCCCAGGCGGCCGACGTGCCGATCGTGGTCGCGGTCAACAAGATCGACAAGGAAGGCGCGAACCCGGACAAGATCCGGCAGCAGCTGACCGAATACGGTCTGGTCGCCGAGGAATACGGCGGCGAGACGATGTTCGTCGACATCTCCGCCAAGCAGGGCACCAACATCGATGCCCTCCTCGAAGCGGTCCTGCTGACGGCCGATGCGTCACTCGATCTGCGCGCCAACCCGGACATGGATGCCCAGGGTGTCGCCATCGAGGCACACCTCGACCGCGGTCGCGGTCCGGTGGCCACCGTGCTCATCGCCCGCGGAACGCTGCGCGTCGGTGACTCGATCGTCGCCGGCGATGCCTACGGCCGCGTCCGTCGCATGGTCGACGAGCACGGCGAGGACGTCACCGAAGCGATGCCGTCCCGGCCCGTTCAGGTCATCGGCTTCACGTCGGTGCCCGGTGCAGGCGACAACCTTCTGGTCGTCGACGAGGACCGGATCGCCCGTCAGATCGCCGATCGCCGTAATGCCCGTAAGCGCAATGCTCTGGCGGCCAAGAGTCGCAAGCGCATCAGCCTCGACGATCTCGATGCAGCTCTGAAGGAGACTTCGCAGCTCAACCTGATCCTCAAGGGTGACAACTCGGGAACCGTCGAGGCGCTCGAAGAGGCCTTGCTCGGTATCCAGATCGACGACGAAGTCGAGTTGCGCGTCATCGACCGCGGTGTCGGTGGCGTCACGGAGACCAACGTCAACCTGGCGTCGGCATCCAACGCGATCATCATCGGCTTCAACGTGCGGGCCGAGGGCAAGGCCACCGAACTCGCCAACCGCGAGGGCGTCGACATTCGGTACTACTCGGTGATCTATCAGGCCATCGATGAGATCGAGAAGGCCCTCAAGGGCATGCTCAAGCCGATCTACGAAGAGGTCGCACTGGGCCAGGCCGAGATCCGCGCGCTGTTCCGTTCCTCGAAGGTCGGAAACATCGCCGGTTGCCTCGTCACCTCCGGTACGATCCGTCGCAACGCCAAGGCGCGTCTGCTCCGCGACAATGCGGTCGTGGCCGAGACCGTGACGATCTCCTCGCTTCGCCGCGAGAAGGACGACGCAGTCGAGGTTCGTGAGGGATACGAGTGTGGTTTGACGGTGACGTACTCCGACATCAAGGTGGGCGATGTCATCGAGGCGTACGAGCTCCGTGAAAAGCCGCGCGACTAGAACAGGTCCGGAGCTGCACAGCTCCGTTCTCGGTCGCGTCGGCTCGGTGGTGAAGCCAGGGGAGTGACACTGCACTCCGGGGACGAGCCGGTGGTGGTACGACATATGTACCGCCACCGGCTTTGTCGTCGGAGCTGATCGAAGGGGCGTCGTCAGCGTGTATCTGGGTGCTTTGGAGTTGGACGTGTTGTTGGGGGACGTGCGTTCGCTCGCCGAGAAACGGTCGATGGTGGATCCGGTTCTCGGCGATCTGCAGAGGCTGGGAGTGTCTGCCGCCGAAACCGGTGAGCGAGAACGTATTCGGCGTTCGATGTTGGGCGTGGCGGCGGCGGGCACGAACGTCGACCTGTTGCACGACAAGCTCGACGAGTGCGAGCGGCACGTCGCCCAGCGTCAGGATCTGGAACTGTTGGCAGTACGCCGAAGAATTTTCGGCCCCGAGGATTAGATCGGGGAGTTCGTCGAACGTGTTCGTCGAATGTTGGAGCGTAATCGCCGAGACGTCGCACTGCAGTGACGTCCGGCCATGAAAGAGGAGTGTGATTGTCGTGGTGGATCAGGCCAGGGCTCGTAAGTTGTCCAAGCGAATCGCCGCTATCGTTGCGACGGCGATCGACCACGAGATCAAAGATCCACGGTTGGCGTTCGTGACCATCACCGACACGAAAGTGACGGCCGACCTGCACGACGCCACGGTGTACTACACCGTGATGGGCGAGGATCTCGACACTCCGCCCGACCTGCAGGGCGCTGCGGCAGGTCTGGAGAAGGCCAAGGGCGTTCTTCGCTCGAAGGTCGGAGCCGGTACCGGTGTGCGGTTCACTCCGACGCTGACGTTCGTGACTGACACCGTCCCCGACACCGCCCGGCACATGGAGGAGCTCCTCGAACGCGCACGCGCGGCCGACGAGGAGTTGGCTCGAGCCCGGGCCAACGCGAAGCCCGCCGGAGACCCGGACCCGTACAAGGCTCCCCGCGAGGAGACACCCGCGGACCGCGGCGATGCAGAAGCCGTCGAGCCAGCCGAAGCCGACTGAGATGTCCGATGGTTCTGGTTCGGAGTTCGAGCTGGACGAGGATCTGGCGCGTGCCATCGAGATGCTCGAGCGCGCTTCCTCGGTGACCGTGCTCTGCCACGTCCAACCGGACGCCGACACGATCGGCAGCGGATTGGCCATCGGTTCGGTACTCGAACGTCGCGGCGCACAGGTGCAGGTGGCGTTCGCCGCGCCCGCGTTTCTGCCCCAATCGATGGAAGAGCTACCGAACCGGCATCTGCTGGTGGAGCCGGAGAAGGTGGCCGAATCGGTCGATCTGGTGGTCACAGTGGACGCCGGAAGCCGAGGTCGACTCGGTTCACTCGGCGATCGGCTCGACTCCGCGGCAGAGTCCCTGGTCATCGACCATCACCGGAGCAACACGCGGTTCGGAACGCTGAACGTCGTCCACGCGTCCGCCGAGTCCACCACGGCCGTGATCGTCCGACTGCTGGATCGGTGGGGTGTCGATATCGATGCGGACCTGGCGCATCTGCTGTTCGCTGGTCTGGTCACCGATACCGGGTCGTTCCGGTGGGTGCGGCCGGGTTCGCATCTCCTCGCCGAGAGATTGCTCGCGACCGGCATCGACGGTGCACGTATCGCCCGTCGCCTGCTCGACACACACCCCTTCGACTGGCTGCCGATGCTCGGGGCGGTACTGGGTTCGGCCGAGTTGCTGCCCGACGCGGCGGGCGGACGGGGGCTCGTGTACGCCGTCATCCGGAGCGAGGATTCGGCCGGTCTGAGGTCGGAGGAGATCGAGAGTGTCATCGACATCGTGCGGACCACCTCCGAGGCGGAGGTGGCCGCCGTGTTGAAGCAGCAGGATTTCGGGTCGGTCTGGGTGGTGTCGCTCAGATCCAAGACGCAGGTGGACGTATCTGCCGTGGCGACCGGGCTCGGCGGCGGTGGACATCACAACGCCGCGGGCTACACCGCGACCGGTGACCTCCCCGACGTGATCGATGCGCTCCGTGAGGCCTTGTCGGCGTCGTGAGTTCCACCCCTGTCACGGCTCGCAGAATTCTCGGGCTGTCGCTTCCATCGCTCGGAGTTCTGGCCGCCGAACCCCTCTACCTCCTGTTCGACGCGGCGGTCGTCGGCCGGCTCGGCGCGTTGGCTCTGGCCGGCCTCGCGATCGGGGGGCTCGTCCTCGCTCAGGTCAGCACGCAGCTGACCTTCCTGTCCTACGGAACCACTGCACGTGCGGCGCGTATGCACGGTGCCGGTCGTGAGCGCGACGCCGTCGGGGAAGGGGTGCAGGCGACGTGGCTGGCGGTGGCGATCGGTCTCGCGATCGTCCTCGTGGTCCAGTTGTTCGCCGCCCCCGTCGTGTCGCTACTGGCCGGTGGCGGTGACATTGCCGCGGAGGCACTGCTGTGGCTGCGCGTGGCGCTGGTGGGGGTGCCGTTCATTCTGATATCGCTGGCCGGGAACGGCTGGATGCGCGGCGTGCAGAACACGACGACACCATTGCGGTTCGTCGTGCTCGGTTTCGGCGTGTCGGCGGTGTTGTGTCCGCTCCTCGTCCACGGCCTGCTCGGATTTCCCCGGCTCGAATTGGTGGGCTCGGCCGTTGCGAATGTCATCGGCCAAGGCGTCGCGGGCGCTCTGTTCGTCGGTGCCCTCGGGCGGTCGGGTGCTCCGCTGCGCCCGCGCTGGTCGGTCATGCGGGCGCAGCTGGTACTCGGCCGCGATCTGATCGTGCGCAGTCTCGCGTTCCAGGCGTGCTTCCTGTCTGCCGCAGCGGTCGCGTCGAGATTCGGTGCCGCGTCGGTGGCGGCAAATCAGGTGGTGCTGCATCTGTGGAACCTGGTGTCGTTGATGCTCGACTCGTTGGCGATCGCTGCACAGACACTCGTGGGAGCGGCCCTGGGTGCGGGCAGGACCGAGGATGCGCGTGCGCTCGCTCGCCGGTTGACGGCATGGTCGACGGTTTTCGCGGTGATCCTGGCCGCGGCCTTCGCCGTCGGTCGGCCGCTGGTCCCGGGGTTGTTCACCACCGACGTCTCGGTGATCGATCAGATGCAGGCGATCTGGTGGATCTTCGTGGCGATCATTCCGGTCGCCGGTGTGGTGTTCGCGTTGGACGGGGTGCTGTTGGGCAGTGGCGATGCCGCGTTCTTACGTAACGCCACGATGGCGTGTGCGGTCGTCGGGTTCCTGCCGTTCATCTGGTCGGCCTTGATTTTCGACTGGGGTGTCGTGGGCATCTGGCTGGGTCTGGGTGTCTTCGTCTGCCTGCGCATGGTGGCGGTCGCCGGTCGAGTGCTGTCGGGTAAATGGCTCGTGACCGGTAGCGATCGGCAACTGCGAGACTGATCGCGTTCGCGTGCATCATCGCTGTTACGCCAGGGCCGGATGCAGCACCACCTCGCGGCTCTTGACGACGAAGAATACTCGTCCGCCGGGTTCGAGGCCGAGGTCCGATACCGCGGCGGCGGTGATGTCTGCCGCGATACCCGGTGTGCCGTCGGGGTGCGGACGAGCTCGGACGCGGATGCCCGAGCCCTGCACTTCCATCTCCTCGATGACGACCTCGAAGACATTGCGCGGGCTTGCGTGCGGCGCGGTGAGGTGTACCGAGACCGCTGCGGGGGAGAAGACTGCGACCACCGGCGTCCCGGAACCGTGTTGCCCCGAGCCGTGCACGACGGTGTCCCACGGCGTGCGCAGCGCGGTGGAGTCGCCGACGGTGAGGGCGTGGCCCGAGATCAGATTGACCCCGGCCATGCGAGCACCGAACTCGCTGCGCGGGGCGGTGAGAACGTCGGCGACCGAACCGCGTTCGACGATGCGTCCACCGTCGACGACGGCGACGGTGTCTGCGAGTGCGACGACGTCGAGCAGATCGTGGGTGACGATCAGTGCCGTGCGACCGTTCTCTCGGAGTACGGTGCGCAGCAGTCTCCGGATGGCCGGAGCCGTGTCGACGTCGAGCGCGGCGAGCGGTTCGTCGAGCAGGAGGAGTCGGGGATCGGCGGCGAGTGCGCGGGCGATGGCAACCCGCTGAGCTTGGCCCCCGGACAGCTGTGCCGGGCGGCGCTCGGCCAGGTGAGAGGCTCCGACTGCGTCGAGCCATCGATCGGCCACTGCCCTGGCCGTCCTCCGGTCGGCACCGGAACTACGTGGTGCGAATGCGACGTTCGTCCGTGCGGTCATATGAGGAAACAGCAGTGTCTCCTGTGCCAGAGTCGCGATGCCGCGGGCGTGCACCGGAACGGCCGTCCTCGTGGTCGTGTCGGTCAGAACGTCTTCGCCCAGGCGGACGATTCCGTCGTCGGGTGGCACCAGGCCCGCGACGAGCTGCAGCAGAGTGGATTTTCCTGCGCCGTTCGGTCCCAGGATCGCCGTCGTCTCGCCTTCGGCGACGTCCAGCGCGAGATCGATGCCCCGGGCCGCGACGGTGGCGCGCAGGTGCAACGAACTCATGGTGTTCCCGTCGTTCGAGTACCGCGAGCGGCCAGGACCACCACTGCCGCGACGACGACGAGGACGAGCGACAGGGCTATCGCCGCATCGGGGTCGGACTCGCGTTGCAGATAGATTTCGAGGGGCAGGGTTCTGGTCACTCCCTCGAGAGAACCGGCGAACGTCAGCGTTGCGCCGAACTCGCCCAGTGCGCGCGCGAACGCGAGAACGATCCCTGACGTCAACCCGGGCAGGATCAAGGGGAGGGTGACGCGGCGCAGGACCGTGGCAGGGGGTGCGCCCAAGGTTGCGGCCACCACGTCGTATCGGTCCCCGGCAGTGCGCAGCGCCCCCTCGACGCTGACCACCAGGAAGGGCAACGACACGAATGCCTGGGCGAGCACCACGGCCGTCGAGGTGAACGCGATCCGGATTCCGAAGGCATCGAGATGTTCGCCCAGTAGCCCCTGGCGACCGAACGTGTAGAGCAAGGCGATACCGCCGACCACCGGGGGGAGCACCAGTGGGAGGACGACGAGAGAACGCAGTGTCGACAGACCGCGAAATGAACTGCGGGCGAGGACCGTTGCCATCGGTACACCCAGGAGCACGCACAACACCGTGCTCGCCGAGGCCGTCTTCAGGCTCAACTGCAGAGCTGCTACTGCGGACTCGGACGTGATGAGCCCGAAGAAGTTCGTCCAGTCGATCCGGGTGAACATCGCGGCCAACGGCGCGACGACGAGAAGCGCTCCGGCAGCGGCAGGGACGAATATCCACCCGGGCACACCGACGGTCGGACCTGTGCCCGCGGCGTGCCCGGTCACGGTGCCGCGAAACCGGCCTGCGTCAGCACTTCACGGCCGACCGGTCCGGCGACGAAGTCGGTGAAGGCGCGGGCCGCGTCCACGTTGTCGGATCCGCTCAAAGCAGTGATCGGATAGGTGTTGACTGCCCCGCTCGATTCCGGGAAAGGCACGGCGGTGACGGCGTCAGCGGCCCCCGTTGCATCGGTGACGTACACCAGTCCGGCGTCGGCCTGACCGGAGGTGACCTTGCCCAGAACGTCGGTGACGGACGACTCCTCGCTGACTGCCGGGATGTCGGTTCCGGTGGCGTTCTCGACGGCTGCCGTGGCCGTGCCGCACGGCACCTGCGGCGCGCAGATCACCGTCAGCACATCGGGATTCGCCAGATCGGCGAACGACCGGACGGCCTTCGGGTTGCCCGGAGCAGTGACGATGGTGAGGGTGTTGGAGGCAAAATCGACCGGGTCGCCGGCGACGAGGCCGGCATCGACGATCGTGCTCATGTTCTTGGTATCGGCAGAGGCGAACACGTCGGCAGGTGCACCGTTGACCAATTGCGCGGCCAGATCGGAGGAGCCCGCAAAGCTGAAATCGACGGTGGTACCGGGATGTTCCTGCTCGAAGCGGGTGCCGAGTTCGGTGAACGTCGAGCGCAGTGATGCCGCTGCGAACACGGTCAACGTGCTCGAACTCCCGTCCTGTTGAGCTTCCTCGGCAGCGGGGTCTGCCGCGCACCCTGCAAGCATCAGGGCGATCGCGACCAGAGCACCGTGAACCGCTCGAATGTTCTTCACTGACATCGTCCTTCGGTCCTAGGGGGTTTCGACAATGACGGTCGTGGCCTTGACGACCGCGACGGTGATGGAGCCCGGTTCGAGCCCCAATTCCTGGACCGATCGCGTACTCATCAGGGACACGATGGTGAACGGCCCACACTGCATGCGGACCTCGCTCATGACCGCGTCGGAGACCACCTCGGTGACCAGCCCCACGAGTCGGTTCCGGGCAGAGCTTCCGCCCGATGCCACCTCGGGCGGGGGAGCGGCGTGCTCGCGGGCGTACTGCGCGAGAGCACGCGCGTCGACGACCTTGCGGCCCGTCTCGTCGTCGTGGGAGGGCAGGGCCCCGCTGTCCATCCACCGGCGGACGGTGTCGTCACTGACTCCGAGTAATGCGGCGGCGTCGCGCACCCGGATCGGCGGTGCCGTCATCGCACGATGCCCTGTCGTCCGTCTGTCCGCAAAAGCGTCATGGAAGGCACCATATACCCGAATCTGCGGTCGTGACTGCTGGGATCCTTTGTTCGCAGGCGTCCGGCGAACCGCAGCGGTTCACCCCGCGTGCACCGCTGCGGAATCTCCGGGGAGTATTGGAGGTTGATACGTTCTCGGGCGGTTGTGGCGATTCGACGTCGGCGGCCGAGTGCATCGGAAGGGATCATCAGTGGCAGCCAAGTTATGGGCAGTGAGCGACATTCATGTCGGACATCGAGGCAATCGACCTGTCACCGAGGACATCCATCCCGAGTCAGCCGAGGATTGGCTGATCGTCGCCGGAGACGTCTCGGAGAAGACCGACGACATCAAATGGGCGCTCGAGCTGCTGCGCAGCCGCTTCGCGAAGGTGATCTGGGTCCCGGGCAATCACGAGTTGTGGACGACGGTGAAGGACCCCGTTCAGATCCACGGAGCGGCTCGGTACGAGTACCTGGTCAATCTGTGCCGCGAGATCGACGTCGTCACTCCCGAGGACCCCTACCTGCTCTGGGAAGGCGAAGGTGGACCCGCGACGATAGTGCCGATGTTCCTGCTCTACGACTACACGTTCCTCCCGCAGGGTGCGCGGGACAAGGAGCACGGGCTGGCGATCGCGCGCGAGAAGAACGTCGTCGCCACCGACGAGTTCCTGTTGTCCTCGCAGCCGTATGCGACGCGCGATGCCTGGTGCCATGCCCGCATCGACGCCACCCGCGAGCGCCTCGACGCGCTGGACACCACGGTTCCCACTGTGTTGATCAACCACTTTCCGATGGTGCGTCAGCCGACCGAGGTGTTGTTCTACCCCGAGTTCGCCCTGTGGTGCGGGTCGACGCTGACGGCGGACTGGCACACCAGGTACAACGCGATCTGCTCGGTGTACGGACACCTGCACATCCCGCGGACCACCTACTACGACGGCGTCCGCTTCGAGGAGGTCTCGGTGGGCTACCCGCGTGAATGGCAGCGCCGTGGACTGCCGAACAATGTTCTGCGCCAGATTCTTCCGGTTCCCGAGTATCCCCCGGGCACCTTGAACAAATGGGGCGGACACTTCACGGTGACGCCCGAGATGGAGGCAGAGGTCGAGAAGATGAGGGCAGGCCAGTGATCGAATCGATTCTCCCCAATGGGGTCGTCTCGGCCGAATTGTTCACCGATCCACCAGGATTGATGCCGCACCCACTCGAAGCGCCGCTGGTTGCCAAGGCGGTGGACAAGCGCAAGCGTGAGTTCACCTCGGCTCGACACTGCGCGCGGGTGGCGATGCAGAAGCTCGGTGTGGAGCCCGCGCCGATCATGCGCGGCACCTCCGGCGCACCGCAGTGGCCGAAGGGAGTGGTGGGGTCGTTGACGCACTGCGACGGTTACCGCGGTGCCGTTCTGGGCTACGCCATGCAGGTTCGCTCGGTGGGAATCGATGCCGAGCCGCACGGACCTCTCCCTGACGGCGTGCTCGACGCGGTCAGCCTCGAGGCCGAGCGCGAGTGGCTCTCGGCCGCGGGCCGAGAAGACGTCCACTGGGATCGAGTGTTGTTCTGCGCCAAGGAGGCTACGTACAAGGCCTGGGAGCCGCTGACCGGTCGCTGGCTGGGGTTCGAGGACGCGCACATCACGTTCGAGCGCACCGGCACCGGCGACGACATCTCGGGAACGTTTCGATCCGAACTGCTGGTCCCGGGCGACACCGTATCCGGACCTCCGCTGACGGCTTTCGACGGTCGATGGATGGTGTCCGACGGTTTGGTGATGACGGCGATCTCGGTGATGTGAAGACCGGCTCGTTGCGCCTGGCACAATGCACTCTCGTGAGTGCTCGCGGAAAGATCTCGTCCGGTCTCGTCGGTGCCGGTGTGTTGGTGGTCGACAAGGGGCCGGGCGTCACCAGTCACGACGTCGTCGCGTCGTGCCGAAAGTTGTTGCAGACCAGAAAGGTCGGTCATGCGGGGACGTTGGACCCCATGGCGACCGGGGTGCTGGTTCTGGGCGTAGAACGGGCGACCAAGATGCTCGGACTGCTGACGTTGACGACCAAGTCGTACACCGCCACCGTGCGACTGGGGCGCAGTACGACGACAGATGACGCCGAGGGTGAGGTGCTCGCCGACGTCCCGGCCACGAATGTCTCGGACTCGGATATCGCGGCCGGGGTTGCTGCCCTCACCGGCGACATCGAGCAGGTTCCGGCCAGTGTCAGTGCCATCAAGGTCGACGGCCAGCGAGCACACAAGCTCTCGCGCGCCGGTGAGGAGTTCACCCTCGCCGCTCGCAAGGTCACTGTCACTCGCTTCGACGTGACGGCTCGCCGCGATGTCGTCGATTCCGATGGCCGGTTCGTCGACCTCGATGTCGAGGTGGACTGCACGTCGGGGACGTACGTGCGCGCGCTCGCGCGGGATCTCGGCGCAGCTCTGGGCGTCGGCGGTCACCTGACGGTTCTGCGCCGCACCCGAGTCGGGCCGTTCACGCTCGACCACGCCGTGACACTCGAGGAATTGGCCGAGAATCCCGCTGTCGGCCTCGATATAGACGAGGCCGCGCGTACCGCATTTCCGCACCGACAGATCGATGCGGCCGAAGCGGAGTCGCTCAGCCAGGGACGCTGGCTCGATCCCGTCGGAATCGAGGGGGTCTACGCGGCTGTCGATCCCACCGGGCACACCATCGCGTTGCTGCAGGAAAAGGGCAAGCGGGCGAGCTCGGTGATGGTGGTGCGGCCGGCAACACTGCGCGGGTACTGATTTCCCGTTCGGATCGGCCCTGCGACCGAGGGGACTGCACCGCTCAGGTGGCCGAAACCATCCAGATCGCTTCGGCGGCGCGGTGACCGAGATCGATGGACTCCGTGCTGCCCCGTCGGGCGAGTTCGATCGCCACCGTGCCGGCGTAGTCGCGTCGTTCGACCACGGTGATCGGTAGATCGAGCTCGATGCCGACCGAATCGAAGTACCGGAGCATTGCGGGGTCGGAATCGGAGATGCGAGCCACTCGTCCGGACTGCCCGTCGAGGTACTCGCTCAGTCTGGTTGCGGACGGCGTGTCGATCGATCCGTTGGCCGACGGAATCGGGTCCCCGTGTGGATCTCGTTCGGGGTGGCCGAGTTTGGCGTCTATCCGATCCATCATCAGATCGGATACCGCATGTTCGAGGATTTCTGCCTCGTCGTGGACCTCGTCCCAGCCGTACCCGAGTTCGCGAACGAGGTACGTCTCGATGAGGCGGTGTCGACGGACCATGCCGATGGCCGCCAGTCGGCCCTTCTCGGTGAGTGAGATGGCACCGTACCGGGCGTGGTCCACCATGCCCTGATCGGCGAGTTTGCGAATCGCCTCGGACACCGTGGATGCGGACACGCCGATTCGTTCGGAGAGCATCTTGGTGCTGACGGAGTCTTCACTCCATTCGCTGGCCGTCCAGATGACCTTGAGGTAGTCCTGCGCAACTGCGGACAGCTGGACGCCCTCGTCGGCTGGAGCTGGATCGTCTTTTCGTTGCGCCACGTCGCCGAGCTTAGGCAATCCAATGGAAAAAGACATCTCACCCGGCCGGAGCCACCGTCACCTGTGCTCGGCGGCGCAGAGTGCGCGTGACGATGCCTTGCGCCGGGCTGAACAGGTACGCCAGCACGAACACCAGACCTTGGGCCAGCACCACGCTGCCACCCGAGGAGACGTCGAGATAGAAGCTGGCGTAGATGCCGACCAGCGCGCAGCCCACGGAGATGGCGGGGGCAATCACCAGCATGCGGCCGAAGCTGTGGGTGAGGAGGTATGCGGTTGCGCCCGGTGTGATCAGCATGGCGACGACCAGGATGACACCGACGGCCTGTAGCGCCACGACGGTTGTCAGCGCGAGCAGCGTCAACATCGCGGCCGAGATCACGCTCGGATTGATGCCGACCGCGCGAGCCTGCGTCCGGTCGAAAGCGAACAGAGTGAAATCGCGACGCTTGATCACCATGACGGCCAACGCCAGGCCGCCGAGTACGAACACCTGGATCATGTCCGACTGCGACACCCCGAGCAGGTTTCCGAACAAGATGTGGTTGAGGTCGATCTGGCTCGGAAACTTGGAGATCAGGACGACGCCGAGGGCGAACAACGTGGTGAACACGACGCCGATCGCAGCGTCCTCCTTGACGATGGTGGTGTTGCGAACCACCCCGATGGCACCGACCGCGATGAGTGCGAACAGCAGGGCACCGATGGCGAACGGCGCACCCAGCAGATAGGACAGGGCGACGCCGGGCAGTACCGCGTGCGATACGGCGTCCCCCATCAGTGACCATCCGATGAGTACGAGCCAGCAGCTCAACACCGCGCAGACGATAGAGGCGGTGACGGTCACCAACAGCGCACGCTGCATGAAGGTGTATTCGAGAGGGTTGACGACGAAGTCGATCAGGTACACGGTTCAGCTCACTTCCGAAGTTGGAGAGCTCGCGCCCAGTTCGTCGATCTTCGACGGGTCCATGCCGAAGGCCAGTGCCAGGTTCTCCGGGCGCAGTACCTCAGCGGGACTGCCGTGCATCAGGACCCGCTGCTGCAGCAGGATCGCTTCGTCGCACAGTTCCGGAAGGGCGTGCAGATCGTGGGTGGACACCAGGACGGACGCACCCTGAGCGGCCAGTTCTCGGAGGAGTCGCGTGATCGTCGCCTCGGTCTTCTTGTCCACTCCTGCGAACGGCTCGTCGAGGAGCAACAAGGAAGCTTCCTGAGCGATGGCGCGGGCCACGAATGCCCGTTTGCGTTGTCCGCCGGAGAGTTGCCCGATCTGTCGATCGGCGAGCTCGGTGAGATCGACCCGTCTCAGGGCCGCGTCCACCGCAGCTCTGTCTGCCGCACGAGGTGTTCGGAGAAAGTTCTGTTTGCCGTAACGGCCCATCATCACCACGTCCCGGACGCTGATGGGGAATGTCCAGTCGACCGATTCGGCCTGGGGCACGTAGCTGACCGTCCCGGCTTTGCGGGCCCGAGCGGGGTCGCCCCCGAAGACCGTGATCGAACCGGCATCGGTCTTGACGACGCCCATGATCGCCTTGAACAGCGTCGACTTACCCGATCCGTTCATTCCGACCAGGCCGCAGACGCGTCCGGGTGCGAGGGTCAGGCTCGCGCCGACCAGTGCCACGACGTCTCGGTACCGAACGTCGACAGCGTCGACGGTCAGCGCGGCGCCGTCCCGGTTCGCACCCGAGATGTGCCGGGTCATCGCGTGCCCACCAACGCGTCGGCGATCAGCCGCGCGTCGTAACGCAGCAGATCGAGGTAGGTGGGCACGGGTCCGTCGGCGGCGCTGAGGGAGTCGACGTACAGCTTTCCGCCGAAGCGGGCTCCGGTGTCTTCGGCGACCTGGAGCTGGGCCTTGTCCGAGACCGTCGACTCGCAGAAGACGGCAGGCACGTCGTTGTCACGAACGAAATCGATGGTGCGGACCACTTGTTTGGGTGTCCCTTCCTGTTCGGCATTGACCGGCCACAGATACGCCTCCTGCAGGTCGAAGTCGCGGGCCAGATAGCCGAACGCGCCCTCACACGTCACCAGTGCACGTTGCTGCGCCGGAAGTTGGGCCAGATCGGATTCCAGTTCGTCGCCGACCGACCGCAGCTTCGTGATGTATGCGGCGGCGTTGGCGCGGTAGTCCTCGGCATGAGCACCGTCGAGCGTCACGAACGCGTCGGCGATATTGGTGATGTAGGTCTCCGCCACGACCGGCGACATCCACGCATGTGGATTGGCCTTGCCCGCATACGCGTCGTCGCGGATGTAGACGGGTTCCACGTGTGCGCTGACGACCGCGTGCGGCGCGGGCACCCGCTCGACGAACTTCTCGAACCACGACTCGAGGCCGAGCCCGTTGTCCAGGATCAGATCGGCACCTTCGGCAGTGCGTAGGTCGCCCGGTGTGGGCTCGTATCCGTGAATCTCGGCCCCGGCCTTGGTGATCGACTCCACGCGGAGATGGTCGCCCGCGACGTTGGCGGCCATGTCGGCCAGCACCGTGAACGTCGTCAGCACCAACGGTCTGCCGTCGTCGATCGACGTCGGCTCGTCGTCGTCGACGGTCCGAGCGCATCCGGTCGACGTGGCGACCAGCAGTCCCGCCACGGCCCAGCTCGCAACGATTCGACCCGCGCGAGATCCGCGGGAGCGAAGAAATAAGTTAGGCACACCGAAATATTTACCGTGGGGACACCCTTTTGTCCATACCTGCCCCACCCGACACGCCTGGCCGAGGATGACCGAGCGGCCGCCGGGCCGTAGGCTTCGCGGTGTGCAGAGATGGCGAGGTCTCGACGATGTACCTGCCGACTGGGGCCGATGTGTGCTCACGATCGGTGTGTTCGACGGCGTTCACCGCGGACATGCGCAGTTGATCGGTAGAGCAGTGGCCGCAGCTCGGGAACGCGGCGTACCCAGTGTGCTCATGACGTTCGACCCCCACCCGATGGAAGTGGTCCGTCCGGGTAGTCACCCCGCGCAGTTGACGACGTTGACCCGGCGTGCCGAACTGGCCGAGGAACTGGGCATCGACGTGTTCTGCGTCATGCCGTTCACGCCCGAACTGATGAAACTCACTCCCGAGCGATACGTGCACGAGATCCTGATCGAACGCCTGCACGTTGCAGAAGTGGTCGTCGGCGAGAACTTCACCTACGGGAAGAAGGCGCTCGGGACGGTGCCGATGCTGCGCAAGATCGGCGAACGGTCCGGATTCGCAGTCGACGGAGTCAACCTGCTCGCCGAGCATGCCGTGACGTTCTCCTCGACGTACATCAGGTCGTGCGTGGACGCCGGGGACGTCGCGGCAGCAGCTGCAGCGCTCGGTCGCCCCCATCGCGTCGAGGGGGTCGTCGTGCACGGCGACGGGCGCGGCCGTCAAATGGGCTATCCCACAGCCAATGTGGCTCCGCCGATGTACTCGGCCATACCGGCGGACGGGGTCTATGCCGCCTGGTTCACCGTGCTCGGTCCGGGTCCGATCATGGGGACGGTCACTCCGGGGGAGAGGCACCCGGCGGCGGTGTCGGTGGGCACGAATCCCACGTTCTCGGGACGCACCAGGACCGTCGAGGCGTTCGTGCTCGACGGTGAAGGAGACCTCTACGGGCAGCACGTGGCAGTCGATTTCGTCGAGCGACTGCGCGGAATGGAGAAGTTCGATTCCATGGAAGCTCTCGTGGAGGAGATGGGCCGGGACGCCGACCGGGCCCGCTCGATCCTGGCCGCCAGCGCAGCCTGATAGGCTGACTCCTCGGTGTTCGCTGCGGTCCGCGGCGGCTGCACCGGCTTCGATACCGCCCGGACGTGCACGCATCGTCCACGGCGGGGCCCGTTGCTTCCTTTCACGCGGACGTCATTGATCAGGAGTAGTACCAGTGGCATTGACCACCGAACAGAAGAAGGCCGTTCTCGGCGAGTACGGCTTGCACCCCACCGACACGGGTTCGCCCGAGGCGCAGGTTGCAATGCTCACCAAGCGCATCGTCGACTTGACCGAGCACCTCAAGATGCACAAGCACGATCACCACTCCCGCCGCGGCCTGTTGCTGCTGGTCGGACGTCGTCGTCGTCTGCTCAAGTACATCGCGAAGGTAGACGTCACTCGCTACCGTTCGCTCATCGAGCGTCTGGGTCTGCGTCGATAATTTCGATCGACGCGAGGATGTTGCCGATGCACGGTTCGACGCGCCGGTGTACACCCGACTCGCAGCAATAGTGCAGTAGCCAACGAGGCAGTGCTTAGACTGTTCCTCGTTGGCTTTCTGTGTTTGTACCGCAACATCAGAATTGTCAGCACGACCAGCGGATACACGGTATCCGCACACCGCCGTGTATGCCTGTCACGCCGTGGTGTCGGTCTTCGGTAGTGGCTTTTCGGATACGAGATCCGGAGGGCTTCGATCGATGGCCGCCTCCGCGCAGCCGCGTCCCGAGACGAACTCTCGGAGATGGACGGCACAGGTATGCCGCCACAGCCAGGAGGGCTGGTGGTGTGTCCACGCGGGCACGGCAAAGACGAGAGGACGAGAACAGAACACATGTCGGACACCACAACATTGGACGCCGAAGAAGGCGTCTACGAAGCAACAGCGATCATCGACAACGGCTCTTTCGGTAAGCGGAGCATCCGCTTCGAGACGGGTCGCCTCGCGCAGCAGGCCGCAGGCGCAGTCGCCGCGTACCTCGACGAGGACACCATGCTGCTGTCGGCCACGACAGCAGGTAAGCACCCCCGTGAGGGATTCGATTTCTTCCCCCTGACGGTCGACGTCGAAGAGCGCATGTACGCCGCGGGCCGCATCCCCGGATCGTTCTTCCGTCGTGAGGGACGCCCGTCCACCGACGCGATCCTGACCTGCCGCCTGATCGACCGGCCGCTGCGCCCCACCTTCGTCGACGGCCTGCGCAACGAGATCCAGGTCGTCATCACGGTCCTGAGCCTCAACCCCGCCGACCTCTACGACGTCGTCGCGATCAACGCCGCGTCGGCATCGACCCAAATCGCCGGCCTGCCGTTCTCCGGTCCGATCGGCGGCGTCCGCGTCGCGCTGATCGACAAGCAGTGGGTTGCGTTCCCGACCAACGAGCAGCTCGAGAAGGCCGTGTTCAACATGGTCGTCGCGGGCCGCATCGTCTCCGGCTCCGGTGCCGACGCAGACGTCGCGATCATGATGGTCGAGGCCGAGGCCACCGAGAACGTCATCGAGCTCATCGAGGGTGGCGCTACCGCACCCAACGAGGCGGTTGTCGCCGAGGGCCTCGAGGCCTCGAAGCCCTTCATCGCAGCCCTGTGCACCGCGCAGCAGGAGCTCGCGTCCAAGGCCGCCAAGCCGACCGGCGACTACCCGGTCTTCCCGGCGTACCAGTCGGACGTCTTCGAAGCCGTCGAGAACGCCGCGAAGATCCCGCTGAACGAGGCACTGACCATTGCCGGCAAGGCCGAGCGCGAGAGCAAGCTCGACGAGGTCAAGGCTCAGGTCCTCACGTCGGTCGGAGACAGCTTCGCCGGCCGCGAGAAGGAGATCGGTGCCGCGTTCCGCGCACTGACCAAGAAGTCGGTTCGCCAGCGCATCCTCACCGATCACTTCCGTATCGACGGCCGCGGCATCACCGACATCCGGTCGCTGTCCGCCGAGGTCGCGATCATCCCGCGTACCCACGGATCGGCCCTGTTCGAGCGCGGAGAGACCCAGATCCTGGGCGTCACCACCCTCGACATGGTCAAGATGGCGCAGCAGGTCGATTCGCTGGGGCCCGAGACGTCCAAGCGCTACATGCACCATTACAACTTCCCGCCGTACTCCACCGGTGAGACGGGCCGCGTCGGTTCGCCGAAGCGTCGCGAAATCGGCCACGGAGCGCTCGCCGAGCGTGCTCTCCTGCCGGTGTTGCCCAGCCAGGCAGAGTTTCCGTACGCCATCCGCCAGGTCTCCGAGGCATTGAGCTCCAACGGCTCGACCTCGATGGGCTCGGTCTGCGCATCTACTCTGTCGCTGCTCAATGCCGGTGTGCCACTGCGTGCCCCGGTTGCCGGTATCGCCATGGGCCTCGTGTCCGACGAGGTCGACGGCGAGACTCGCTACGTCGCCCTCACCGACATCCTCGGTGCCGAGGACGCGTTCGGCGACATGGACTTCAAGGTCGCCGGAACCAAGGACTTCGTCACCGCCCTGCAGCTCGACACCAAGCTCGACGGCATCCCCTCCAAGGTGCTCGCCGGCGCGCTGTCGCAGGCCAAGAATGCTCGCACGACGATCCTCGAGGTCATGGCCGAGGCCATCGACACCCCGGACGAGATGAGCCCGTACGCACCTCGCGTCACCGCGATCAAGGTGCCGGTCGACAAGATCGGCGAGGTCATCGGGCCCAAGGGCAAGATGATCAACTCCATCACCGAGCAGACCGGTGCCAACATCTCGATCGAAGATGACGGCACTGTCTACGTCGGTGCAGCGGACGGCCCGTCCGCACAGGCCGCGATCGACATGATCAACGCCATCGCCAACCCGCAGCTGCCGAAGGTCGGCGAGCGATTCCTCGGAACCGTCGTCAAGACAACGGCTTTCGGTGCATTCGTCTCGCTGCTCCCGGGCCGCGACGGACTGGTGCACATCTCGAAGCTCGGTAACGGCAAGCGCATCAACAAGGTCGAGGACGTCGTGAGCGTCGGATCGAAGTTGCGCGTCGAGATCGCCGATATCGACAATCGCGGCAAGATCAGCCTCGTTCCCGTCGAAGACGACAACGCGGCTGCTCCCGCCGACGCTCCCGAGGCACCCGCCGAGGTCAGCGCTGAGTAAGAAGCAAGCGAGTCGAACGGTACGTCCCCTCGGGACGTACCGTTCGGCCGTTCCAGAGACCACCGGCACCGATACGGGCGTTCGACGCACGACTCTGCCCGGCGGGCTTCGGGTCGTCACCGAGTTCGTTCCCGGCGTTCGCTCGGCCTCGGTGGGTGTGTGGGTCGGTGTCGGCTCGCGCGACGAGCAACCCAGCGTGGCCGGTGCCGCGCACTTCCTCGAACATCTGCTGTTCAAGTCGACTCCGACGCGCAGTGCGCTCGAGATCGCCCAGGTGATGGACGGTGTCGGGGGAGAGCTGAACGCGTTCACCTCCAAGGAGAGCACCTGCTTCTACGCGCACGTGCTCGACGAGGACGTCGCGCTCGCGATCGATCTCGTCAGCGATGTGGTGCTTCGCGGTCGGTGCCGGTCGGCAGACGTGGACGTCGAGCGGCAGGTCGTACTCGAAGAGATCTCCATGCGCGACGACGATCCCGAGGATCTCCTGGGAGATGCCTTCCTGGAAGCGATGTTCGGTGATCATCCGATCGGGCGTCCGATCATCGGATCTGTCGAATCCATCGAATCGATGACCCGTTCCCAACTGCACTCGTTCCATGTTCGCCGCTATACGCCGCAACGGATGGTCGTCGCAGTCGCAGGCAACGTCGATCACAAGCAGATCGTGTCGTTGGTACGTCGCGCCTTCGCGGGTCATCTGGAAAAGGGCCTGCGGCCGGCCGAAAGGCGGAGCGGCACAGCACGTTTACGAGAGAATCCGACACTGAGCCTGACCACCCGGGACAGCGAACAGGCACATCTGTGCCTGGGCGTACGGGCGTTCGGACGTCACGAAGGACATCGCTGGGCTCTGTCGGTGCTCAATTCGGCTGTCGGCGGTGGGCTCAGTTCTCGCCTGTTCCAGGAGATCAGGGAAGAACGCGGACTGGCTTACTCGGTGTACTCGTCGGTGGATACGTTCGCCGACAGCGGTGCGTTCTCGGTGTATGCCGGATGTCAGCCGGAGAACCTGGGCGAGGTCACCACGGTGATTCGCGAGGTGCTCGCCAAGGTTGCGGCCGAGGGCATCACCGATGCCGAATGCGCTCGCGCCAAGGGCTCGTTACGCGGCGGATTGGTGCTGGGACTGGAGGATTCGGGTTCTCGGATGAACCGTATCGGTCGCAGCGAACTGAACTACGGCAATCACCGAGACATCACCGACACCCTGGCGCGTATCGATCGTGTCGGGAACGACGAGGTGCGTGAGGTCGCGGCGGTGTTGCTCGATCGGCCCTTCGGTGCCGCCGTGGTCGGGCCGTACAAGTCGGTCCGGCAGTTGCCCGCGTCGGTCAAGTCTCTGATTCGCTGACGTTCCCGATCGCGTCGCGCACTGCGCGGCGGATCAGGGACGTCACCATCGGCGTGCCGCCTATGGGCTCGAGCGCCCGCGTGGAGTGCAGCGCCGCGATCCCGTGCACGGAGGTCCACAGTCGCAGGGCTACGAACTGTGGATTCTCCGGAACGACCGCACCGACCGTCTCGATCAACGTATCGAACAGCGGGCGTGAGGTGTCGCCGAGCTTCTCGCCGGAACCCCCGAGCAGGTCGTGCCGAAAAATCAGCGCGAACATCGCCGGTCGCTCCACCGCGAACTGTACGTAGGCCTCGGCAACAGCGTCGAGAGCAGTCAGGGGTGAATCCGACTGCCGAGCTGCCGATGTCGCTCGTTCACCGAGATCGACGAGCCCGACCCTGGCCACGGCTGCGGCGAGAGCATTCAGCGTCGGGAAGTATCGCCGTGGGGCACCGTGCGACACCCCCGCCTCTCGGGTCACCGCTCTGATGGTCAGCCCGTCCTGCCCGTCACGGTCGAGCAATCGCACGCCTGCGTCCACCAATCGAGTCCTGAGGTTGTCCGCCACGTAGACATTGTCTACTCTCGGCATCGACGTTGTCCAGCCGAAGGGGTCGAACCATGTGGTACCTGTTGTTCAAATACGTGCTCATCGGGCCGATTCTTCGCGTTCTCGGACGCCCATCGGTGGTCGGCCTGGACAATCTTCCGACGTCCGGTCCGGTCATCGTCGCCGGAAATCACCTGACCGTCGTCGATTCCTTTTTTCTCGTTCTTCTGGTTCGACGTCGGGTCACGTTCATCGCGAAGAGCGAGTACTTCACCGGTAGAGGTGTCAAGGGGGCGGCGCTCCGGTGGTTCTATTCCGCGACTGGCCAGGTCCCTGTCGATCGACGCGGCTCCGCCGCCTCGGAACCGGCGCTCGAAGCCGCGAAAAGTGTTCTGCGACAGGGTGACATCTGGGCGGTCTATCCGGAAGGTACTCGGTCACCCGACGGCAGACTGTACAAGGGCAAAACCGGCATGGCGCGGGTCGCGATAGAGACCGGTGCTCCCGTCGTGCCGGTGGTCGTCCACGGAACGCTCGGGTTCAATCCTGTGGGTTCGCGGATGTGGAGACCGGCGAAGGTGCGTCTGGTCGTCGGCGAACCGATGGACTTCTCCAGATACGCCGGGGGCCAATCCAATCGGGTCATCATCCGTGCTGTCACGGATCAGGTCATGGCATCGCTGGCCGACCTGTCGGGTCAGGAATACGTCGATGTGTACGCCGCCGACGTCAAGGCGGCGTCATGAGCACCGTGGGCCGATGTCGAGATGTGGTGTGGTGTGTTCAGAGCTTCTTCTTGCCCAGCAACAACTTCCACGGAACCAGAGCCGACTCGAGCTGAACGGCGAGGCTCATCTTCGACTCGCCTTCGCTGCGCTCCTCGAACGTGATGGGGACTTCGGCGAGAGTGAGCCCGTGCTTGACGGTGCGGTAGTTCATCTCGACCTGGAATGCGTACCCGTTGCTCTCCACCGACGCAACGTCGATCGTGCGGAGCGTGCGGGCATGCCATGCCTTGAAGCCGGCGGTGGCGTCCTTGACTCCGAGACGGAGAATTGTGTTCACGTAGAAGTTGGCCCACGCCGACAGCGCCTTGCGGTGCCACGGCCAGTCCGCGGCGACCGAACCGCCGGGGACGTAGCGCGAACCGAGCACGACCGCGGCGTCGGTGTTCCGCAGCTTGTCGATCATCGCCGGAATCACCTCGGTAGGGTGCGACAGATCGGCGTCCATCTGGATCACGATGTCGGCTCCCTCGTCGAGGGCCCGTGTCATGCCGGCCACGTATGCGCGGCCCAGACCGTTCTTCTCGGTGCGGTGCAGAACGGAGACCTCGAGGGGGCCGTCGATGGCGAGTTTGTCGGCGATGTCGCCGGTTCCGTCGGGGGAATTGTCGTCGACCACCAGGACACCGAGCCCCTCGACCTTCAGTCCGGCCAGCAGCTCGACCAGCTTGGGGAGGTTCTCTCGTTCGTTGTACGTCGGTACAACGACGGTGGTCTTCGGGGCGACTCGTTCCGTACTCACCACCGTATGATCCGTGATTCCGTGTTCCGATCAAAATTTCGGACACGATCGGCCGCGTCGGTGCGGCTTTTCCGGCCGGGTGTGGCTATGGGCGTCGGTGCTCGACGAAGGTGTCCCCGCGCAGTATCGGCACGCAGGAACTCGAGCCGACCTCGGCCGCGATGTCGACGTCCTCGGGGTGGCCCAACGCGATGAGCTCCCGCCCCGAACCGCATCGCCGCAGCTCGGTAGCTATATCCGCCCGGGCCGAGTGCCATGCGGCCGCGGCGACCACCGCCTCGGGGGACGGATCGAAGAGGCCGGACTCCAGGAGCGGTGCCAGTACGGCTCCGGCTCCCCACAGGTCCTCCACTGCGGGCCGCAACGACGAATCGGGCCATCTCTCACCGGCGGCTATGACGGCAATCACGCTGTGGGGGTGCTCGTCGACGACCCACTGCCCGATCGCGGCGGCGTTGCGGAGCGATGCGCCCACGCACGTGTCTACCCGGGCGGCGAGCGCGTGGGCGATGGTGGAACCGTTCGGCGACGGCAACACGAGTCGTCTCGGTGGCGGTGCGGCGGCGCGCACGGTGGCAGGGCACAAGCTGACGTCGCCCGGCGTGGCAACCGAACGGCCGACTGCGAGAACTGCGTCGTGTTGCTCGGCCAGGTGGGTGGCTCGGTCGTCGCGCCATCGGCTGGGTACGACATCGATTCCGGCGTCCATGGCCACCGTCAGGGTGGTCGTGAACGACAGGACGTCCACGACGACGGCGATATCGGCACCGGCGACCACAGCGTCGATCGCGGACAGACCCCACTCGAAGCGCAATGCGCAGTCGTTCTGAGTGTGAGCGGAGTCGATCGGCATTGCGGAACCGTAACCAACATTGCCTCCGGTGCTACGTTCGGCCCGGAGAGCGGAACCTGGGGAGGCGCGGATGCAGTTGGAGATCGATACGAAAGTGATCGTGCTCGCGTCGGGTGTGTTGCTGATGTGGGCGTTGGCGCTCGGAGTGCTCAAATACCACCAGATGTCCACGTCGAGCGACGGAACCGCGCACCGATACGTCGACATTGCGCATCGGGCAGCGTTGATGTATTCCTTCGCTGCGCTCGTCCTGGCGGCTCTCGCGCAGTACAGCGCATGGCCGACGGCGGTCGACCTGACCGCAGCGGTGGTGGTGTTGGTGTTCTTCGTTGCCGCGATCGCCGGCTACACCGTGCACGGGATCCGGCGAGACACCGAGAATCAGTTCGTCCATCCCGTTCCGGGGACTCACCTGTTCATGCTCGCTCTGATCGTCGGCGAGATCGGCGGGACCGCAGTACTGCTGGCCGGATTCGTCACCGAACAGTTTTTGGGACGGAACTAGTGTCGCTCGGTCCCGAGGGCGGTTGCGACGCAATCGTTTCCGATTTGTCCGGATAACCGACAACCGCGAAAACAAACACCATCTTTCCTCCGGCGCGGGATGAGTGGATGGCTTAGCGTCGGGAAATGGGAATGTTTCGCACGAAGTCCGTAGACGAGATCGAGAGCGACGTCGACGACGAGGGGTCCGGCAGTCTGCGCAAGCAGCTCGGGTTACGCGATCTGGTCGGTTTCGGAGTCGGCATCGTCATCGGAACGGGCATATTCACGCTCACCGGTGTGCAGGCCAAAGAAAATGCCGGTCCGGCGGTCGTGATCTCCTTCGTCATCGCCGGTGTCGTGAGTTTGCTTGCCGCGCTGTGTTATGCGGAACTTGCATCGGCCGTGCCGACGGCGGGCAGTGCCTACACGTACGCGTACGCCACCCTGGGGGAGCTGTTCGCGTGGATCATCGGATGGGATTTGATCCTCGAATTCGCCTTGGGTGCTGCCGTTGTCGCTCGAAGCTGGTCCGGCTACCTCGCGGATCTTTTTTCTCTGCCACCCAGCTTGTTCACGGAGGAGGCGCCGGTGAACGTGGGGGCTGTTGCCATCGTCGCGCTGCTGGGCGTCATTGCCGCTGTGGGAGTCAAGGAGTCGGCGCGAGTGACCAACGTGCTGGTCCTGATCAAGGTCGCCATCTCGGTGTTCATCGTGATCGCCGGCCTGTTCTTCGTCCAGAAGTCGAACCTGGTTCCGTTCGTGCCCGAGTCCGTGCCCGCCGAGGCCGGTGGCTCGACGCTCGATCAGCCCCTGATGCAGGCCGTGGCCGGAATTGCACCCTCGGCGTTCGGATTTGCCGGCGTCGTCACCGCTGCAGCGGTCGTGTTCTTCGCCTACACAGGATTCGAGGCCGTTGCCAATCTCAGTGAGGAAGCCGAGCGGCCCGCCCACGATCTGCCTCGTGCACTGATCGGCACGCTCGTGGCATGCACCTTGCTGTACATGATGGTCGCGTTCGTCGTGACCGGCATGGTGAAATACACCGAGCTCGACGACAGCGCACCCATTGCCAAGGCGTTCGACTCTGTGGGTGCAGGCTGGGCGGGTGTTCTGGTCTCGATAGCGGCCGTCGCGGGTCTGACGTCGGTCATTCTGGTCGAGTTGGTGACCATCAGCCGAATCGGCTTCGCGATGGGCCGAGACGGTTTGCTGCCCAAGTCGGTTGCGAAGGTGTCTCCCCGTTTCGGGACTCCGACCCGGTTGACCGTCGGCGTCGTGGTGTTCGTGGCGTTGCTGGGGGCACTGGTACCGCTGAAGGAGCTGGCCGAGATGGTCAGCATCGGAGCCCTCTTCGCGTTTTTGCTGGTCTCGGCTGCAGTGCCGATCCTGCGTCGGACCAAGCCGGATCTCGAGCGGCCCTTTAGGGTTCCGCTCTCTCCCGTCGTGCCGGTTCTGTCCGGGCTCTCGTGCGTCTACCTGATGGCCAACCTGGTGGTGGAGACGTGGATTCGGTTCCTGGTCTGGTTGGCCCTCGGTCTGTTGATCTACTTCGCCTACGGGCGCCGCAATGCGAGGTTGGCGACCGAGGTGGTCGACAGATAGACCTACCGTCGGTCGAGGTAGAGCTCCGCCGTCTCCGTTGCCACGGCCGCGACCGCCGAGGCGAGGCCGGGCTCGAGATCCAGAGCCGTAGCGAGCGGCTCGCCGCGAAGATTCGACGATCGAAGCAACTCCCAGGCCCGCTCGACCAGTCGCACCGAGGTCGGGTGGTCCAATTCCGGTCGGTTGGACCGCAGCGCGGTGGCCGCCCAATCCGCGTCGAACGTCCCGTTGGGAGGTCCGAACACGCGTTCACCGGACGAATAGCTCGTGGGCTCCATGCCCGACGACGCTAGCAGGATTTGCGGTAGGTGTGACCGTGACCGAACTGCGGCCGATCGACACTATCGAACCGATCGGTTTCATCTGTACGGTGAGTCGATGAGCGAGGGGTATCGCAAGCCTGTTGCGGCCGGGTCGGTCGTAGCACCACTGCTCGCTGCTGTGCTGCTCGTCGGTTGCTCCGCCGGTGGGGCAAATCGTCCGGTGCCCGATGCGTCACCGTCACCGAACTTCGAGACGGCCATCGGCTCGCTTGTGGTCGGCGACCCGTTCACCGCACCGACTGCCCCCACCGAAACGGTGCCGCCGCTCGTGCCGGAACTGTCGCTGGAGGGAGTTCGTCACCCGTCGGGCACACCCGTGGCGGTGACTGACGTGGTGTTGGGAGCCTCCTCCGTCGAGTATCGACTGGCCGGCAACGGGTCGGTGTCGTACACGGTGCGCTACGTCGACGAGGCCGTACGATACGGAACGAGTGAGCCGGTCGCGCTGCCCGGGCGAGCCGTACTCCAGGTCGACATCGCCGGTACCTCGACCGAAACGGACGCCACCGTCGTTCCGTACGCCGGGCCGGATCGCATTCGCAACGACCCGGACTCCGCCGTGGTGGCAGTCGACTTCCTGGCCGATCCTGGTGGAGTCTCGCAATCCTTCGTCGCAGTGGCGTCCGACCGTCCGGACTTCGCGGTGCACAGCACCGATGAACCGGCCGCCGTGGTCGTCACCATCTCCTGAACTGCCGTCGCGCGACGTCGACGACCCGAAAGTACCTCTGCGACGTGCGTTCGGGCCCGGTCCACTGCGGAGCCGCGCTACCATCGCGGTGTGTCCGACGCCACAGCGGGAGCAAGTTCGGCAGGTCAGGTGCGTGTGCTGGTGTACAGCAGTAATGCGGAGACCAGAGCCCAGGTGAAGTCCGCCGTGGGGACTCGACCGGATCCGGCGCTCGGCGTCGTCGACTTCGTCGAGGTTGCCACCGCGGCCGTGGTCATCGAGCACCTGGACGCGGGTGGAATCGATGTGGCGATCCTGGACGGTGAGTCCTCGCCCGTCGGCGGACTGGGTCTGGCGAAGCAGCTCAAGGACGAGATCGACGACTGCCCGCCGGTGCTGGTACTCATCGGACGCCCCGACGACCGGTGGTTGGCCGACTGGTCGCGCGCCGAGGCTGCAGTACCCCACCCGGTGGATCCGATCCGGCTGGGGCGCGCGGTGGTCGATCTGTTGAGGCAGCACTCGGGTCGCGTCGGTGCCAGGGTCTCTCGATCGCGGTAGATCAGACCGTTTTCTCCGATGCGGGCACCATCAGCACGAACCGGTGGATCGAGCCGGCGACAACAGCTCCGAGCACGGGGAACACCACGAACACCCACAGTTGTGACAGGGCAGGGCCGCTGGCGACGAGGGCGGGGCCGAGGGACCGAGCAGGGTTGACCGAGGTCGAATCGATTCCGATGCCCAGCAGGTGAACCACGGTCAGGGTCAGGCCGATCGGGATGCCGGCCGCCACGACCGGGTGAACGGTGGGGGCCGTGGTGGCGAGTACGACGAGGACGAGCAGGCCGGTCGCGATCGTCTCGAACACCGCGACCGACGCCAATCCGTACTCTCCCGGCGAGGCGCTGCCGAATCCGTTGGTGCCCAGACCGTCCGACGGCATGTCGTATCCGGGACGGCCTGACGCGACGAACAGTACGATCAGCGCGCCGATCACTGCACCGACGGCCTGGGCGGCGATGTAGAACAAAGCCTTGATCGGGGTGATGGCGCGAGCTATCAGGGCTCCGATCGTCACGGCCGGGTTGATGTGGCATCCCGAGATCGGCCCGATCGCGTAGACGAGGGCAAGCAGTGTGAGCCCGAACGCCAGGGCGATGCCCGGGGTTCCGACGGTGTCGCCCGCGATGACGGCGGTGCCGACCCCGAATACCACGAGCAGGGCAGTTCCCAGTCCCTCGGCGGCGAGCGCCGAGATCGAAATCGACTTCATCGTTTCTCCTTCGTGGTGGCCGTGGCCCGTGCTCGGGCAACGGTGAATGTTCGGTGGTTGGTCGTCACCTGCGACGAGGAGCGCATGCGCCGACCCGGTGATGCGTCGCACACCTGTGAGCATGGTGTGGGGACGAGCGCGCCATGGGAGTCAACGGTTTACGAAACTGGACTGCTCGAAATCCCGCGAGATCTGCACCGAAGCCATACTGTGTGGTTCAGGTCACATTGGTACGGCCGTCGCATTTACTTTCGCGGCGGCGCGGTCGTCGATCGAGGGAGCGGATGCCCGAATGAACGCCTACGTTCCGATTCTCGTCCTGGGTGCCGTCGCAGTCGCGTTCGCAGTCTTCTCGGTGATGGTCGGCACGATGGTGGGACCCGCCCGATACAACCGAGCAAAGTTCGACGCGTACGAATGTGGAATCGAACCCACGATGCATGCGCCTACGGGACAACGATTTCCGGTGAAGTTCTATCTCACCGCGATGCTGTTCATCATTTTCGACATCGAGATCGTCTTCCTTTATCCCTGGGCCGTCCACCTCGATGTACTCGGTGCGTTCGGGCTCGTCGCGATGGCGTTGTTCGTCGTGAACGTGTCGGTGGCCTACGTGTACGAGTGGCGGCGAGGCGGGCTCGGTTGGGACTGACCGCACGATCTCGGATACGACGACGGCACGATGCACTGTTCTCATTCTGCGGAAGCGAAAGAGCGTGATCGATGGGACTCGAAGAGAAGCTACCCAGCGGATTCCTGCTGACCACCGTCGAGGGGTTGGCCGGGTACGCACGTAAGGGCTCGCTGTGGCCCGCCACCTTCGGGCTCGCATGTTGTGCCATCGAAATGATGGCCACCACGTCCGGCCGTTTCGATCTGGCGCGATTCGGAATGGAAGCGTTTCGCGCGTCCCCTCGGCAGGCAGATCTGATGATCGTGGCCGGTCGCGTCAGCCAGAAGATGGCTCCGGTGTTGAGGCAGGTCTACGACCAGATGGCAGAACCGAAATGGGTTCTCGCCATGGGTGTCTGTGCATCCTCGGGCGGAATGTTCAACAACTACGCGGTGGTCCAGGGAGTGGACCACATCGTGCCCGTCGACATCTATTTGCCCGGGTGCCCGCCTCGGCCCGAGATGCTGCTCAACGCAATCTTGGAGTTGCACAAGAAGATTCAGCAGATGCCGCTGGGTGTGAACCGCGAACATGTGCGAGCGGCCGCCGAGGCGGCCGCACTCTCGTCCACCCCGACGATCGATCTGAAGGGTCTGCTCCGATGACGGCGCAACGGCCGGGTGCAATGTCGCAGCCGCCAGGTGAAATGTCGCAGCCGCCAGGTGAAATGTCTCAGCCGCCAGGTGAAATGTCTCAGCGGCCACGCGGGATGTTCGGTGTTCGCGGTAGTGGCGACACGTCGGGCTACGGCCGATTGGTGCCGCCGGCGGCCGCCGAGGACACGGCGACGCGGCCCTACGGCGGTTATTTCGATGCCCTCGTCGATCGGTTGGCAACCGTCCTTCTGGCTTCGAACCCCGTCGCTACGATCGACGCCGCCGTCGAACGGGTGGTGGTTCATCGCGGCGAACTGACGCTGCATCTGGTGCGGGAGTACGTGCCTGCCGTCGCCCAGGCGCTACGGGACGACGAAGAATTGCGATTCGAATTGTGTACCGGCGCATCGGGGGTGCACTATCCGGACCTGGTCGGCCGGGAGCTGCACGTTGTTTACCATCTGGTCTCCATCACGCACGGCCGTCGGCTCCGACTCGAAGTTGCCGTCCCCGACGACGATCCACACAGTCCGTCGCTGTGCGGGGTGTATCCCACCAACGACTGGCACGAGCGCGAGGTCTACGACTTCTTCGGCATCGTCTTCGACGGTCATCCTGCATTGACGCGGATCGAGATGCCCGACGACTGGGTCGGTCACCCACAACGCAAGGACTATCCGTTGGGTGGAATTCCCATCGAGTACAAGGGCGCTCGCGTCGCGCCTCCCAACGAGCGCAGGTCGTACAACTGATGAGTGCAACGGACGAAACCATCTACGCGGTCTCCGGACAGGACTGGGACGACGTCGTCGAGTTGGCCCGCGGATCGAGTACCGAGCGGATCGTGGTCAACATGGGCCCGCAGCACCCGTCGACCCACGGCGTGCTGCGGTTGATTCTCGAAATCGAGGGCGAGACCGTTACCGAGGCTCGTTGCGGGATCGGCTATCTGCACACGGGAATCGAGAAGAATCTCGAGTACCGAAACTGGACCCAGGGCGTCACGTTCGTCACCCGCATGGACTACTTGTCGCCGTTCTTCAACGAAACCGCATATTGCCTCGGCGTGGAGAAGCTACTGGGTATAACCGACGACATTCCCGAGCGCGCCACGGTGATCCGGGTGATGCTGATGGAGCTGAATCGCATCTCGTCGCATCTCGTCGCATTGGCCACGGGCGGAATGGAATTGGGAGCGGTCACCGCGATGTTGTTCGGGTTCCGTGAGCGCGAGCTGATCCTCGACGTTTTCGAGGCCATCACCGGGCTCCGGATGAATCACGCCTACATCCGGCCGGGGGGACTGTCGCAGGACCTACCCGAGGACGCGGTCGGCAGAGTACGTGAGCTCCTGCGCGTGCTGCCGGGACGCCTGCGCGACCTCGAACTCATGCTCAACGACAATCCGATCTGGAAAGCCAGAACCGAGAACGTAGGTTATCTCGATCTCACCGGATGTATGGCGCTGGGCGTCACCGGTCCGGTGCTGCGTTCGACGGGCTTGCCGTACGATCTGCGACGGTCCGATCCGTACTGCGGGTACGAGAACTACGAGTTCGACGTGGTGACCGACACCGGATGCGACTGCTACGGGCGATATCTGATTCGCGTCGAAGAGATGAAGGAATCGCTCAAGATCGTCGAACAGGCCCTCGACCGCCTCCGTCCCGGCCCGGTCGTCATCGACGACAAGAAGATCGCGTGGCCGGCCGAGCTGGTCTCGGGACCCGATGGCCTGGGCAACTCTCAGGAGCATGTGCGGACCATCATGGACACCTCGATGGAATCGCTGATTCACCACTTCAAACTGGTGACCGAGGGCATGCGGGTCCCGGCCGGCCAGGTGTTGTCCTCGGTGGAGTCGCCGCGAGGGGAGCTCGGAGTACACATCGTCAGCGACGGTGGAACCAGGCCGTACCGAGTGCATTTCAGAGATCCGTCCTTCACCAACCTGCAAGCGGTGGCGGCAATGTGCGAGGGCGGAATGATCTCCGACGTCATCGCCGCGGTCGCCAGTATCGACCCGGTGATGGGTGGGGTGGACCGATGACCGCGCAGCCCCAGTCGGAACCGGTTCTGATTCAACTCGGAGCCCGGCCGGACGAACCGGTGCAACTGGCCAGGCCGGGTGCACGAACGTCGTATCCCGCCGAGGTGCTCGCCCGGCTGCACGCCGACGCCGATATCGTCGTCGCGCGCTATCCGCAGGCCAGATCGGCCCTGCTGCCGCTGCTCCATCTCGTGCAAGCCGAGGACGGCTGCCTCACGCCCGCTGGAATCGAATTCTGCTCGGAGGTACTCGAACTCACCGGGGCGGAGGTGACTGCAGTCGCGACCTTCTACTCGATGTATCGACGCGAACCCACCGGGACGTACCGCGTCGGCGTGTGCACCAACACGCTGTGTGCTGTCATGGGCGGCGACGCCATCATGGACGCGCTGCGTGATCACCTGGACGTCGAGCACGGAGGTACCACCTCCGACGGCACGATCACGCTGGAACACATCGAGTGCAATGCCGCATGCGATTACGCCCCGGTGATGATGGTCAATTGGGAGTTCTTCGACAACAGCACCCCGTCTTCTGCGAGGGATCTGGTCGATGCACTTCGATCCGGTACCCAGGTCACTCCGACGCGTGGCGCACCACTGTGCACGTTTCGCGAGACCGAGCGGATCCTCGCAGGATTTTCCGACGATCGGCCCGCAGCACTCGACGCGATCGGTAGTGCGGGCGACGCCACCCTGGCCGGTCTTCGATACGCGCGCGAACATGCGATGTCGGCACCCGAGGCCGGAGCACGACCGGACGACGATCACACCGACGTCGGAGCCGCGGCCGCACCGGAGACGGTGCGAGACAAGCCTGCACCGGCACCCTCGGCGACCGTGCCACCACAACCGAACACCACCGAGACCGATCCACCGACGAAGGGGGAGTGACATGCCCCTGACGCCGGTGTTGAGTGAGTTCTGGGACGAGAAGGATTCCTGGACGCTCGACGTCTACCGCAGCCACGACGGATACCGCGGGCTCGAGAAGGCTCTCGCGATGGACCCCGACGACCTCATCGCCTTCGTCAAGGAATCCGGATTGCGTGGCCGTGGTGGCGCGGGATTCCCGACCGGAACGAAGTGGAGCTTCATCCCGCAGAACGACGGCAAAGAGCACTATCTGGTGGTCAATGCCGACGAGTCCGAGCCGGGTACCTGTAAGGACATGCCCCTGCTGATGGCGAGCCCGCACACGCTGATCGAGGGAATAGTCATCGCCGCGTACGCAATTCGCGCATCACACGCCTTCGTGTACGTCCGAGGTGAAGTGGTGCCGGTGTTACGCAGGCTGCAGTCTGCGGTCGCCGAGGCCTACGCGGCGGGCTACTTGGGAAAGGGTGTTCTCGGAACGCAATTCGACTTGGAGTTGGTGATCCACGCCGGAGCCGGAGCGTACATCTGCGGCGAGGAAACAGCCCTCCTCGACTCGTTGGAAGGTCGGCGCGGACAGCCTCGGCTGCGGCCACCGTTCCCCGCAGTGGCGGGCCTCTACGCGCGCCCGACGGTGGTGAACAACGTCGAATCGATTGCCAGCGTCCCAGTGATCCTGCGCAAGGGAATCGACTGGTTCCGATCGATGGGTAGCGAGAAGTCGCCCGGCTTCACGCTGTACTCCATCTCGGGCCACGTCTGCCGTCCAGGCCAGTACGAGGCACCGTTGGGGATCACGCTGCGTGAATTGCTCGGATACGCAGGCGGGGTCAGGCCGGGGCACGAACTGAAATTCTGGACGCCGGGTGGCTCGTCCACCCCGATGTTCACCACCGAACATCTCGATGTCCCACTCGATTACGAGGGCGTCGGTGCTGCCGGATCGATGCTGGGCACCAAGGCCTTGCAAATATTCGACGAGACGACCTGCGTGGTGCGAGCAGTGCTGCGCTGGACCGAGTTCTACGCACACGAATCCTGTGGCAAGTGCACACCGTGCCGGGAAGGCACGTACTGGTTGGTGCAGATCCTGCGCCGCCTCGACGGTGGAACCGGCACCGAAGCCGACCTGACCACCCTGCTCGACATCGCCGACGGCATCGCCGGAAAGTCCTTCTGCGCACTGGGAGACGGTGCCGCCAGCCCGATCTATTCCTCGCTGAAGTACTTCCGCGACGAATACATCCGGCACGTCACCGAGCAGGGATGCCCCTTCGATCCACACCGATCGACCCTGATGGCAGAGGAGCTGACGTCATGACTGCAGCGGCACATGGTCGTTCCGCAGGCTCCACTCCTGCATCCCCGGGTCGTTCCGCGGGCTCCACTCCTGCATCCCCGGGTCGTTCCGCAGGCTCCACTCCTGCATCCCCGGGTCGTTCCGCGGGCTCCACTCCTGCATCCCCTGAGGTGTCGGTCGCCCCAGTAGAGATGGTGACACTGACCATCGATGACCACGAGATCAGTGTTCCCAAGGGCACGTTGGTGATTCGCGCGGCGGAGTTGATGGGCGTACAGATTCCGCGGTTCTGCGATCATCCGCTGCTCGATCCGGTGGGCGCCTGCCGCCAATGTCTCGTCGACGTGGAGGGGCAGCGTAAGCCGTTGGCGTCCTGTACGACGACGGTGGCCGAGGGCATGATCGTGCGCACTCAGGTGACGTCGGAGGTCGCGGGCAAAGCGCAGCGTGGCGTCATGGAATTGCTGCTGATCAATCATCCTCTCGATTGCCCGGTGTGCGACAAGGGCGGTGAGTGTCCACTGCAGAATCAGGCGATGGCCGCGGGCCGCACCGAATCCAGGTTCACCGAGACCAAACGTACGTATCCCAAACCGATTCCGTTGTCGGCCGAGGTTCTGCTCGATCGCGAACGCTGTGTCCTGTGCGCTCGATGTACTCGCTTCGCGGCGCAGGTCGCCGGTGATCCATCCATCGAGCTGCTCGAACGCGGTGCCGTGCAACAGGTCGGCATCTTCGGCACCGAGCCGTTCGACTCCTACTTCTCGGGGAACACCGTCCAGATCTGCCCCGTGGGTGCACTGACGAACACCGAGTATCGGTTCCGGGCGCGCCCGTACGATCTGACGTCCTCGCCGAGCGTGTGCGAACACTGCGCGGGAGGCTGTGCGCAACGCACGGATCATCGTCGTGGCAAGGTCCTTCGCCGGTTGGCTGGCGACGATCCCCAGGTCAACGAAGAGTGGAACTGCGACAAGGGCCGGTGGGCATTCAAGTACGCCGGCGAGCCGGACCGCATCGGCGCACCGATGATCAGAGACGAATCGGGGGCTCTGGTCGAGACGTCCTGGTCGGCTGCATTGGCGGCGGCGGCAACGGGATTGGCTGCGTCGGTCGGGAACGCTGCGGTACTCGTGGGCGGAAGATCGACCGTCGAAGACTCCTACGCATACGCCAAGTTCGCGCGAACAGTGCTGCACACCAACGACATCGACTTCCGCAACCGTGCTCACAGCGCCGAGGAAGCGGAGTTCCTGGCCGGTCGTGTCGCGGCGACGGGGCTGGGGGTGACCTACTCGGATCTCGAAAACGCTCCTGTGGTGTTGATGGTGGGGTTCGAGCCGGAAGAAGAGTCACCGCTGGTGTTCCTCAGGTTACGCAAGGCGCGCCGGACCCGCGGCATGGTCGTGGCGTCGATCGCACCCTGGGCCAGCCGCGGTCTGCGCAAGCTCGAGGGGGTGCTCCTGCAGTCGATTCCCGGCGAGGAACCACAGTGGCTCGACGCACTGCACGTCGGTGACCGCGGTACCGAATCGATCGCCCAGCTTCTCCGAAGCCCGGGAGCGATCGTGCTCGTGGGCGAGCGGCTCGGTTCCGTTCCCGGTGCACTGTCCGCAGTGGCGAAGTTGGCCGACGACACCGGAGCGAACCTGGCATGGATTCCGCGACGGGCAGGAGAGCGCGGTGCCCTCGACGCAGGCACGTTGCCGAATCTGCTGCCGGGCGGGCGGCCCGTCTCCGACGCCGCCGCCCGCGCCGAGGTGGCAGCCGTGTGGGGAGTGACAGAACTGCCTACGGACGCGGGCCGAGATACCGCGGCGATACTGGCGGATGCCGGGCCTGACCGCGCCCTGATCACCGCAGGGATCGACCCGGACGATCTGCCCGATCCGCAGGGCGCGCTCGACGCGGTGGACCGATCGGCATTCGTGGTCAGCCTGGAACTGCGCCACAGCGCTGTCACAGACCGGGCCGACGTGGTGTTTCCGGTGGCACCGGTGGTCGACAAGCCCGGAACCTTCGTCGACTGGGAGGGCAGGCCGCGCGCGTTCGACACGGCACTCGGTGCCGGCGCGGTATTACCCGACCAACGCGTTCTCGACGCCATTGCCGCGCAGATGGGAGTCGATCTGTCGCTACCCGACGCGGCTGCGGCGCGCGGCGAGTTGGCACGGCTGGGAGCGTGGAGCGGATCAAGGATTCCTGTGGCCCGAGTGGCACCACGGCGAGATACGCCGACGCTCTCCACCGGCCAGGCAATATTGGCCACCTGGAGAATGCTCATCGATTCGGGACGGATGCAGGACGGCGAAGACAACCTCGCGCAGACCGGCAGGGCACCCGTGATCAGGCTGTCCGAGACGACGGCGTCGAGCATCGAGGCGGCACCCGGCGACCTGGTCAGGGTCGAGACGGACCAGGGCTCGATCACCTTGGCGCTGAAAGTCACCGATCTACCCGACAACGTGGTGTGGGTGCCGATGAACTCACCGGGGTCTTCGGTGTACCGCTCACTCGGCGCGGAGTCGGGTGCGGTGGTGAGGATTTGCAGGGATCAGCCTGCGGAGCGACCCGAGGGTGCAGGAGTGGAGCCTGCGGAGCGACCCGAGGGTGCAGGAGTGGAGCCTGCGGAGCGACCCGAGGGTGGTGCATCGTGATTGTCGCTGCGCCTACCGATCTGTCGATGTTCGGTACCGACCCGTGGTGGTTGGTGGTCGGCAAGGCCCTGGCGGTCTTCGTTTTTCTGGTGCTCACACCGCTCGTGGCCATTTACGCCGAACGCAAGATCATGGCGTGGATGCAGATGCGTGTCGGGCCCAATCGGGTGGGTCCGTGGGGACTGCTGCAGTCTTTGATGGACGGGATCAAGCTCGCTCTGAAAGAGGGCATCACTCCGACCGGCGTCGACAAGCCGATTTACATTCTGGCTCCTATCATTTCGGTGGTCCCTGCCTTCATGGCCTTCGCGGTGATTCCGTTCGGTCCCGAGGTGTCGGTATTCGGCACTACGACTCCGCTGCAGATGACCGACCTGCCGGTGGGGGTTCTGTACATCCTCGCGGTCACCTCGGTGGGTGTGTACGGGATCGTCCTGGCCGGTTGGGCGTCGAGTTCGACGTATCCGTTGCTGGGCGCACTGCGTTCGACGGCTCAGGTCATTTCCTACGAGGTAGCGATGGGGCTTTCGTTCGCTGCGGTGTTCCTGTACGCGGGCACCATGTCGACGTCCGGAATCGTTGCTGCGCAACAGAACACCTGGTATGTGTTCTTGTTGTTGCCGTCGTTCCTGGTGTACGTGACGGCCATGGTGGGTGAAACCAACCGCGCGCCGTTCGACTTGCCCGAGGCCGAGGGGGAGTTGGTGGGAGGGTTCCACACCGAGTACTCCTCCTTGCGTTTCGCGATGTTCATGCTTGCCGAGTACATCAACATGGTCACGGTGTCCGCGCTGGCGACCACGTTGTTCCTGGGTGGCTGGCGGGCTCCGATTCCGTTGAGCCTGTGGAGCGGTGCCAATTCCGGGTGGTGGCCGGTGCTGTGGTTCGTCGCCAAGGTGTGGGTGTTCCTGTTCGTCTTCATCTGGTTGCGGTCGACGTTGCCGCGGTTGCGTTACGACCAGTTCATGAACTTCGGCTGGAAGATCCTCATTCCCGTCGCTCTGATCTGGGTGATGGTGATCGCGACGGTGCGGGTACTGGGGGCCGGCCGATACGACGTACCTCTGGTCACGTTCGTGGTGTCGACGATCTTTGCAGTCGCCGTCCTGGGTTCGCTGCTGCTCTTACTGCGCCGCCGCGCGCGCACACGAAACCTGCCGCCTGCTGCACCCGTCGCACCGTTCGACGCTGCGGCGGGCGGGTTTCCCGTACCCCCCATTCCGAAGCAGGGCACGAACATCGCGAGCCGGCACGCCGGCGCACGGTCCACCGTGGCCGCGTCCCAGAAGGAGAACGCCGATGCCTGAATTCCTCGGTCCCATAGCAGGTTTCGGTGTCACCTTCGCCACCATGTTCAAAAAGCCCGAAACCGAGCTGTATCCGGAGGAGAAGAAGCCGACCGAGGTGCGCTATCACGGCCGCCATCAGCTCAACAGGTACGCCGACGGGCTCGAAAAGTGCATCGGTTGCGAACTCTGCGCGTGGGCCTGCCCGGCCGACGCGATCTATGTCGAAGGTGCCGACAACACCGAGACCGAACGGTTTTCGCCGGGCGAGCGATACGGCGGGGTCTACCAGATCAACTATCTTCGGTGCATCGGCTGCGGATTGTGTGTGGAAGCCTGTCCCACACGGGCTCTGACGATGACCAACGAATACGAACTGGCCGGTGACAACAGAGCCGACCTGATCTACGAGAAGGATTCGCTGCTGGCACCGCTGGAGCCGGACATGGTGCCGCCGCCGCACGCGATGGCACCGGGGCGTTCGGCAGAGGACTACTACCGCGGTGCCGTCACCGGTGCCGAGAGCGAGGCCGACACCGATCGAGGTCCGGTTCGATGACTGCCACCGTTCAGCTCGCGCTCGAGGCAACCTCCACCGGCGAGGCCGTGCAGTTCTGGACCCTCGGTGTCGTTGCGGTCATCGGTGCACTGGGTGTGGTGATGAGCACGAAGGCCGTCTACTCGGCACTGTTCCTCGCGGCCACCATGGTGGTTCTCGCTACCTTCTACATGGCCCAAGGGGCCCTGTTTCTCGGTGTCGTGCAGATCGTCGTCTACACCGGCGCGGTCATGATGCTGTTTCTGTTCGTCCTGATGCTCGTCGGGGTCGACACCTCGGAGTCGTTGACCGAGACACTGCGCGGGCACCGTATCGCGGCCGTCGTCATCGGAATCGGCTTCGGGCTGTTGATCATCGGGGTGCTGCTGCGCGACTCGGCCCGCGCCGGGCGACTCGATTTCGCCGGACTCGACGCGGCCGACTCCACCGGAAACGTCGAAGGCCTGGCCGAGCTGATCTTCGTCGAGTACGTCTGGGCGTTCGAGCTGACCGGCGCGCTGTTGATCACGGCCACCATCGGGGCGATGATTCTGGCGCACCGAGAGGCCCTGGGACCGGTGAAGGGTCAGCGGGAGATGTCGCAGGACCGGTTCCGTGACGGCTCCAGGGTGACGCCGTTGCCGAGCCCCGGTGTGTTCGCTCGTCACAACGGCGTCGATCGACGGGCTCTGCTCCCGGACGGAAGCGAGTCGGACTCGTCCGTCAACGCACTGTTCGCCGATCGAGGCATCGAATACAAGGTGGACGGGGGTGACGCGCGATGAATCCAGAAAATTACCTCTACCTGTCGGTTCTGCTGTTCACGATCGGCGCAGCGGGCGTCATCGTCAGGCGCAACGCGATCATCGTGTTCATGTGCATCGAATTGATGCTCAACGCAGTCAATCTCGCGTTCGTCACGTTCTCTCGCATGCACGGCAATCTCGACGGCCAGTTGTTCGCGTTCTTCACCATGGTGGTCGCTGCAGCCGAGGTGGTGGTTGGCCTGGCGATCATCATGGCCATCTTCCGTTCTCGTCGCTCGATCTCGATGGACGAGAACAATCTGATGAAGAACTGACGGGGGAGCAGAAACGATGTCGATCCTGTGGCTTCTCCCGGCTCTGCCGGCGTTCGGTGCAGCCGTCCTGCTGCTCGGTGGCCGGCGCTGCAACTCGTGGGGCCACCTTCTCGCGACGGCCGCCGCGGTGTCGTCGTTCGTCGTTGCGGCGCTGGTGTTCTCGTCGATGCTCGGACGGGACGAGTCGGACAGAACACTCACTCACACGCTGTTCCGCTGGGTGCCCGTCGACGAATTGCAGGTCGACTTCGGTATGCGTGCCGATCAACTCTCGATCTGTTTCGTCCTGTTGATCACCGGAGTCGGATCACTCATTCACGTGTACTCGATCGGTTACATGAGCCATGACGCAGAGCGGCGACGCTTCTTCGCGTACCTCAATCTGTTTCTCGCAGCCATGCTGCTGCTGGTGCTGGCAGACAATTTCCTCGGCCTCTATCTGGGGTGGGAGGGTGTCGGTCTGGCGTCGTACTTGCTCATCGGATTCTGGCAACACAAGCCATCGGCAGCGACGGCTGCCCGAAAAGCGTTCGTGGTCAACCGCGTCGGCGATATCGGCCTGGCGATCGCTCTGATGATCATGTTCGTGAACTTCGGATCGGTGCAATACGACGTGGTGTTCGCCGGAATCGGGGATGCCGGTGAATCGGTGGCCACCGCGATGGCGCTGATGTTGCTGCTGGCGGCCTGCGGAAAGTCGGCGCAGGTGCCGCTGCAGTCGTGGCTCGGCGACGCGATGGAGGGCCCGACTCCGGTCTCCGCACTGATTCATGCGGCGACGATGGTCACCGCCGGGGTGTATCTCATCGTCCGCTCCGGACCGGTGTTCGAGGCGTCGCCGGCCGCCCGTGCGGCGACCGTCACGGTCGGCGCGGTGACGTTGCTGTTCGGTGCCGTGATCGGTTGTGCGAAGGACGACATCAAGAAGGCGCTCGCGGCTTCGACGATGAGTCAGATCGGGTACATGGTGCTCGCGGCCGGACTCGGCCCGTCCGGCTATGCCTTCGCCATCGTGTTGTTGCTCTCGCACGGGTTCTTCAAGGCAGGCTTGTTCCTGGGTGCCGGCTCGGTGATGCACGCGATGAACGACGAGACCGACATGCGACGGTTCGGCGGGCTCCGTGCCGCGATGCCGGTCACGTTCGTCACGTTCGGTCTCGGCTACCTCGCCATCATCGGAGTTCCGCCGTTCTCCGGTTTCTTCGCCAAGGATCCGATCATCGAGATCGCGTTCGCGGCGGGGGGAGCGACAGGTGTGGTGCTCGGCTGCGTGACGTTGCTCGGTGCGGGACTGACGGCCTTCTACATGACTCGGGTGATGCTGATGACGTTCTTCGGCCCGAAACGGTGGGCAGCGCAGGCACATCCGCACGAGGCGTCGGCGACGATGACGACACCCATGATTCTGTTGGCCGTCGGCTCGGTGGCATCGGGAGCCTTCCTCGCGGTGGGTGGACGCCTCGAGACGTGGCTGGAACCGGTGGTGGGATCGGCGCACGAGGAACACGCGATACCTGCCTGGGTCGTCACGGTCGCAGTTCTGGGAGTGGTACTCGTGGGTGCCGGCGTCGCGTACCGGAAGTACATCGCTCGCGACGTTCCTTCGACTCCACCCGAGGACGTATCGGTGCTGACCAGAGCCGCACGCGCTGACCTGTACGGCGACGCCTTCAACGAGCCAGTATTCATGCGACCCGGTCAAAAGCTCACGAACACAATGGTATTCGCCGACAAGGTGGGTATCGACGCGGTCGTGGACGGGGTGGGGAGATCGATCGGGGGAGTGTCGAGTCGATCGAGGCGGCTGCAGACCGGTTTCGTACGGTCCTATGCGTTGGCGATGTTCGCCGGGGCCGTTCTCGTCGTGCTGATGGTGGTGGTCCTGTGACACTGCCCTGGTTGACCGTCCTGTGGGTTCTCCCGATTCTCGGCGCGATTGTCGTCGCCCTGGTGCCGGCCGATCGTCCGACGATCGCGCGTGGTGTCGCCGTGGGTTTCGCCACCGGCACACTCGCGGTGTCGGTGGTACTCGCGGTCGCGTTCGACTCCGGTGGCGATCGATACCAATTCCTCCAAGACCATTCCTGGATAGCGGCATTCGGTGCGCGCTACACGCTCGGACTCGACGGAATCGGTCTCGTGCTGGTGTTGCTCACCACCGTCCTGACACCACTGCTCCTCGTTGCGGGCTGGAACGACGGCAGCCGCGTGGCGAACTACGGATCGCGCAGGGTCTCGCACACCTACATGGCGTTGATCCTGGTGGTCGAGTCCATGGTGATCGTCTCGTTCCTCGCCTTGGACGTACTGCTGTTCTACATCTTCTTCGAGGCGATGCTGATCCCGATGTACTTCCTCATCGGTGGCTTCGGCGGAACCGAACGCACGCGCGCCGCAGTGAAGTTCCTGCTGTACAACCTGTTCGGTGGCCTGGTGATGCTGGCTGCCGTCATCGGGTTGTACGTCGTCACGGCCAGGCCCGACGGTCCGTTCGACGGCGGCACGTTCGATCTGCGCGCAATCGCGGACGCGGCGGCATCGGGCGGGCTCGGCGTGGATTCGGTGGTGATCGACGCGTTGTTCCTCGGTTTCATGCTCGCGTTCGCGATCAAGGCGCCCCTGTGGCCGTTCCATACGTGGTTACCCGACGCCGCAGTGCAGTCGACCCCCGCGACGGCGGTGCTTATGATGTCGGTGGTGGACAAGGTCGGTACGTTCGCGATGCTGCGCTTCTGCCTCGAGCTCTTTCCCGGTTCGTCGCAGACGTTCGCCCCGTGGATCATCACGCTCGCGGTGATCGGCATCGTGTACGGCGCGATACTGGCGATCGGTCAGACCGACATGATGAGACTCATTGCCTACACCTCGATTTCGCACTTCGGGTTCATCATCCTCGGCATCTTCGCGATGACCGGTCAGAGTCAGGCCGGTGCCACGCTGTACATGGTCAACCATGGAATCTCCACCGCCGCATTGTTCTTGATCGCAGGCTTTCTCGTGTCCCGTCGTGGTTCGCGGGCCATCGCCGATTACGGTGGCGTGCAGAAGGTCGCGCCGGTGCTCGCCGGAACCTTTCTGCTCTCTGGTCTGGCCACGCTCTCGCTACCTGGTCTTGCCCCGTTCGTCAGCGAATTCCTTGTGCTGATCGGCACATTCGGTCGCTACGGAGTCGCCTCGATCGTAGCCACCGGCGCGCTCGTTCTGTCGGCGATCTACATCCTCTGGCTCTACCAGCGGGTGATGACGGGACCGGTCCGAGAGGGCAACGAGAAGATCTCCGATCTCGTTCCCCGGGAGTTGATCGTGGTGGTTCCGTTGCTCGCGCTGCTGATCGTGTTCGGGGTGTACCCGAAACCGGCACTCGACGTCATCACTCCGGCAGTGCAATCCACGATCGTCGACAGTGCAGGAGGTCAACGATGACCACTCCCGAAGTGCAGTACGGTCTGCTGGCGCCCATGTTGATCGTCTTCGGTGTCGCCGTTCTCGGGGTTCTCGTCGAGGCGTTCGTACCGCTGCGCGCTCGTCGCGCAACCCACGTGGGTCTGGCCCTGGCAGGGCTGGTGGCGGCTCTCGCAGCAGTACTCGGCCTGGCCGGCACCGAGGCAGCCGCGATGAACGGGGCCGTGGCCGTCGACGGACTGACTCTGTTCTTGCAGGGAACCATTGTGCTCGTGGCAATCCCGGCCATCGCACTGTTGGCGGAGCGCACCGTCGCCGTCACCGGGGCCGGGGCCGAGCGCCGAATCGACTCGTTCACTCCGCAGGCCTCGACCACTCCGGGCAGCGTGGCAGAGAAGCAGGCCATCGATGCAGGCGTCGCCCAGACCGAGGTCTTTCCACTGGCGATGTTCGCGATCGGCGGCATGCTGCTGTTTCCGGCGTCCACGGATCTGCTGACGATGTTCGTCGCCCTGGAAGTGTTGTCGTTGCCGCTGTATCTGCTGTGCGGTCTTGCCCGGCGACGTCGGCTACTGTCCCAGGAAGCCGCGCTGAAATACTTTCTGTTGGGCGCGTTCTCGTCTGCGTTCTTCCTGTTCGGGGTCGCCTTTCTGTACGGCTACGCCGGGACGGTCCGGTTGGACGGAATCGCCGACGCCATCACGGCAGACGGTCAAGGCAGATCACTCGCGCTGATCGGAACCGCATTGCTCGCAGTGGGTCTGCTGTTCAAAGTCGGTGCCGTGCCTTTCCATTCGTGGATTCCCGACGTCTACCAGGGTGCCCCCACGCCGGTGACGGCTCTGATGGCCACCGTGACAAAGGTGGCGGCCTTCGGTGCGATTCTGCGCATCTTCGGGATGTCGCTACCCGGTCTCGACTCAAGTTGGCGTCCGATGCTGTGGGCCGTCGCCATCGCGACGATGGTGCTCGGTTCCGTTGTCGCGGTCACGCAGACCGACGTCAAGCGCATGCTTGCCTACTCGTCCGTGGCGCACACCGGGTTCATCCTCACCGGAGTCACCGCCCTGGGGCATTCAGATGATGTGGGCAGTTCGGGTGTCTCGGCCACGATGTTCTACTTGCTGGCTTACGCCTTCAGCACGCTGGGCGGATTTGCCGTCATCGGTCTGGCCCGAGACGAACGCGGTGAGGTGGGCGACCTCGAGCGATGGGCGGGTATCGGTCGACGCTCACCGCTCGTTGCCGCAGTATTCGGCTTGTTCTTGCTGTCCTTCGCCGGGATCCCGCTCACCAGTGGGTTCATCGGCAAGTTCGCGGTGTTCAGCGCAGCCTCGGGTGCGGGGGGAGCCGCACTGGTCGTGGTCGGAGTGGTGTGCAGTGCGATTGCAGCGTTCTTCTACGTGCGCGTGATCGTGCTGATGTTCTTCACCGAACCCAGCGAACGGACCGCCACGGTGGTGCGTCCGACTGCACCGGTGGCGTGCGCGATCGGGGTGTCGGTGCTCGTCACCGTGGGACTGGGAGTCTTTCCTCAGCCCGTTCTCGACATCGCCGCGCGAGCCGGGAACTTTCTCTAGTTCGTACGACTACTTCGCTGACTTCATTCGTTGCTTCCACGTGTGCGAGCCGGTGCCGACGGGGATTCCACCGATGGCTCCCGCGAGGCCGAATGTCGGCATGTTGACGTAGATCGCTTCACTGTCCTGGGCTGTCGCGGTATAGGTTTCGTGCCATACGCCGACATGGCCGGTCGCAGCGACCGATCGGTTGAAGGCACGCCAGGCGGGGGCATGCGGTGCGTCGGGATCGGAGGCGAATCGCGTCAGGTCTTCCGCGTTGCGCCAGTAGCTGACGAGCATGGTGGTGCGGCCCAACCACGAGTGGTAGCCGAGCAGTCCTGAGGTGGGATCCTGCTCGAGATGGCTGAGCATCCGCGGCATCGCGCGCACCGCGGGAAGCCAGGAGCGAACGGCGAGGGGGTTGTTGATGCGCATTCCGATGAGGAAGACCGTGACGGTGTCGCGGTCGGATTCGACCGTGGTACGGCCGTCGATGATGGGTTGCATGACGTGTTCCCGTCTGTTCGGGGGTCGAACGCTTGATGTGACACTGTTATAAAACACTGTTGTGATAGGTTTCGCAAGTGGCAAGACCCAGAATTCACGATGCGGAGCTCCGCACCCGACTACTCGAGGCAGCGGCGGAAACCGTTGCGCAACATGGCGTCGACTCGTTGTCCTTGCGTAAACTCGCCGCAGCGCAGGGCACCTCGACTACGGCCATCTACTCGTTGTTCGGCGGCCGGGCGGAGCTGCTGGTGGCTCTGTTCGCCGCGTCGTTCTCGAGTTTCGGTGACGCCCAACGCAGCGTTCCGGTCACCGGTGATCCCGAGGTCGATCTGCGCGAACTCGCCTGGGCGTACCGCCGCTGGGCCATGGCCAACCCACACCTCTATGCGGTGATGTTCGGCGGAGTGCTCGGTTCGGTCGACGTATCCGATCAGGCGCACCTCGCGGCCGCCGCGATGGACCCGCTTCGTGCGGCGGTGGCGAACGCAGTCGAAACAGGCACGATGAGCGGCGCATCGGTGGACGTGATCAGTCATTCGTTCTGGGCGATCGTGCACGGTTTGGTATCGCTCGAGCTGTCGATACCCGCGATGTCCGACGACGAGGATCGTCGGGTGATGTTCGACGCCGGTGCGGCATCGGTGCTGCGCGGGTGGATGCGTCGGTAGGTGCGCGGTATCCCGATGGTCTCGAGAGCGTCGAGGTCGAGCCCAGCGTGCGCGTCGGATCAACTGTTGCGCCGGCGTTTTCCCCAGTTACACGGATGCGCTTTCGATAACGCGGTATCCGGTCACAGGGTGACGGGGGCGCGTCCGCGATCGGCCGGTTCGATGGTCACCTCGGCCTCGGGCAGGAATACTCGCTCGGTCGTGGTGGTTCCGTCGACGCCGTCGGTGACCGTCACCGCCACGTTCTCGGCAACCTGACCCGCGCTTTCGATGAACCCGGTTGCTACACCCTCCTCGATGAGGAGATGATCACCCACCAACAGAAGAAGCTCGTCCGCCGTCACCGTTCGTCTGCCGCCCACATCTTCGATCGTCATGAATCCCACCGTAGTGTGAATTGTCCGAATGGGTCGTTGTCGGCCTGCTATTCCAGATTCGCGCTGGTCGTAGTGCAGGCTCCACTCGAGCCCTGCGAGTTGCCGATGCATGTTCGACAATCGCTGTATGACCGACCGTTGCAAGACTTGGACTGCGCCCACGCCCGATCCCGTGGACGGTCCGCTCGTCGGTGCCGACAGGCCCATTCTCGAAGGGATGCTGCGCTGGCATCGCGCCACGCTGCTCAACATCTGTGCCGGTGCCGATGCCGAACAGCTCGCCCGGCGACCTTTCGCGTCGTCGTCGCTGTCGTTGGCGGGTCTCGTTCGGCACCTCACGAAAGTGGAACGGATCTGGTTTCGAGAGCGGTTGGCCTCGATGACGTTCGATCCGATGTTCGACCCGGCGCTCGGCAAGGATTCCGACTTTCTCGGTGCCTGTGCGTCTTCGGCGGAGGCGGACTTCGCCGGATTCGCAGTCGAGTGCGCTGCGTCGGACGAGGTTGCTTCCCGATATTCGTTCGACGACGTGGTTCGATCGCGAGGCGAACCGATGTCGTTGCGGATGGTGTACATCCATATGGTCGGCGAATACGCACGGCACAATGGGCACGCCGACATCGTTCGGGAACAGATCGATGGAGTCACCGGCCGTTGAGGCATACCGTAGACACACGACCCGACCCCCATAGGAAGAAGGTGTCGAGTGACCCACTCCGACGCAGAATTCGATCCCGCTTCACTGCGACCGTCGTTGTACATCGACGGGCAATGGCAAGGATCCGGTGACGGCGGTACCCGAGAGATCATCGACCCGTCCGACGGCAGCGTCGTGGCCGTCGTGGACGAGGCGACACCCGACGATGCTCTGGCTGCGGTTGCTGCGGCTCGGGCTGCGTTCGACGACGGCCCCTGGCGCGCAGTGACTGTGGCCGAGCGGCGTGATCTACTCAATCGCATTGCCGATCTGCTGCAACGGGACAAAGCCGACCTTGCACGGATCGAGACTCTCGATACCGGAAAGACATTGGGCGAGAGCGAGATCGACATCGACGATGTGACCTCGGTATTCCGGTTCTATGCCGATCTTGCCGTGGTGCAGGCAGATCGATCGATCGATGTCGATCGCCCGGAAATTCTGAGCCGAGTGGTGCACGAGCCGATCGGGGTCTGCGTGATGATCGCGCCCTGGAACTACCCGCTGCTGCAGATCTCGTGGAAGATCGCCCCCGCCCTGGCTGCCGGGTGCACCATGGTGCTCAAACCGAGCGAGGTAACGCCGTTGAGCACCATTGCGTTCACCAAACTGGTGGAGGAAGCAGGAGTGCCTGCCGGAGTGGTCAACCTGCTGCAGGGCAGTGGCGCGACGCTGGGGGATGCGCTCACCAGGAACCGCGACGTCGACTTCATCTCCTTCACCGGTGGACTTGCCACCGGCAGGCACATTCTCGCCGCCGCCGCGGAGAACGTCACGAAAGTGGCGGTGGAACTCGGCGGAAAGAATCCGCACATCGTGTTCGCCGATGCGGTGGCCGACGAGCAGTCCTTCGCGGATTCGGTGGACAACGTCTTGACCGGAGTGTTCCTGCATTCGGGCCAGGTGTGCTCGGCCGGTACGCGTCTCATCGTCGAGGACTCGGTCGCCGATCGCTTCGTTGCGGCCGTCGCCGAACGCGCGAAATCCATCGTGATCGGGCCGGGAACGGACCCGTCGAGTGAGACCGGACCGTTGGTGTCGCAGGCGCAGCGCGAGAAGATCGAAGGCTTCGTGGCGATGGGTATCGACGAGGGTGCCACCTTGGTCATAGGAGGTACCAAGCCGGACGATCCGTCCCTGGACAAAGGTAGTTATTTCCTGCCCACCATCTTCGATCATTGCGATCGGTCGATGAATATCGTGCAAGACGAGACGTTCGGGCCCATACTCACTGTGGAGCGGTTCGGAACCGAGGCCGAAGCGCTCCTGTTGGGTAACGATACGAATTACGGTCTCGCCGCAGGTGTTCGGACATCCGACGCCGCGCGAGGTGAAAGAATGGTGCGCGGGCTGCGCCATGGCACGGTGTGGCTCAACGATTTCGGGGTCTACACCGCGGCTGCGGAATGGGGCGGCTTCAAGCAGTCCGGTAACGGACGCGAACTGGGTCCGTCCGGAATGTCCGAATATCAAGAAGCGAAACACATTTGGCACAACACCTCTCCTGCGGCGGCAGGGTGGTTCGGAACCCGATAAGTACGATGGGAAGGGCCACAATGGCGCTCATGAACGACAACTCGAGCGGTATGGACGATTTCGGCTACAAGGAATCGCTGGACCGCAGTCTCGGCAAATTCGCCAGCTTCGCCGCGGGCGTCAGTTACATCTCGATTCTCACCGGCACGTTCCAGCTGTTCTACTTCGGTTTCGGCACCGCCGGGCCGGCGTACCTGTGGTCGTGGCCTGCAGTCTTCGTCGGTCAGCTCTGCGTGGCACTGTGTTTCATGGAGTTGGCCGCGAAGTATCCGGTTGCGGGCTCGGTGTACAACTGGGCGAAGCTGTTGGGCCGCAGGATCGTCGGTTGGTCGGCGGGCTGGTTGATGCTCACGGCATCGATCGTGACATTGGCCGCCGTTGCCCTCGCTCTGCAGCTCAATTTGCCACGTATCTGGAGCGGATTTCAGATCATCGGTGACGGCTCGGGTGCCACTGACTTCGCTGCGAACGCAGTGCTGCTCGGTGCAATTCTGATCGCCATCACCACCACGATCAACGCGCTGGGCGTTCGACTGATGGCGATGATCAACAGTGCGGGTGTGTTCATCGAACTCATCGCGGCCGTCCTCATCGCGATCCTGCTCGCGGCCAACATCACTCGGGGGCCCGAGGTGTTCTTCTCCTCCAACGGCTACGGTGCCGGTGAGAGCGGCGGCTACCTCGGTGCCTTCCTGGTTGCGTCGCTGGCGTCGGGTTACGTCATGTACGGATTCGACACCGCGAGCTCGCTCGGGGAGGAAACCGTCGAACCTCGGCGTACTGCACCCAAAGCGATCTTTCGCGCCATCCTCGCCTCGTTCGTCATCGGCGGGGCCATCCTGGTGTTCGCCGTCATGGCCGCGCCGGACCTGAACGATCCTTCCCTCGGCAGCCCCGACGGCAGCCTGCAGTCCATCGTCGAATCGGTGATGTGGGGACCGCTGGGCACTGTCTTCCTCATCTGCATCGTCATCGCCGTGTTCGTCTGCTCGTTGGCAGTACACACCGCGGCGATCCGGCTCACGTTCGCCATGGCGCGAGACAACGCGTTGCCCTTCGGCGAGAGCCTGGCCAAGGTGAACCCCAAGACCCAGACCCCGGTGGTGCCCGCGGTGACCATCGGCGTGCTGGCCATCGTCATTCTCGTCGTCAATATCGGTCAGCCCCAGATCTTCACGGTCCTCACGTCGATCGCGATCATCATGATCTACCTCGCGTATCTGATGGTCACCGGACCACTCCTGGTCAAGCGGATCAAGGGTGAGTGGCCGCCGAAGGATCTGAAGCCCGGTGGTTACTTCACAATGGGCAGGTTCGGCCTGCCCGTCAACATTGCGGCAGTGGTGTGGGGCGCAGGGATGGCGATGAACCTCGCCTGGCCGCGCGAGGCCGTGTACGGAACCCCCTGGTACAACACCTTCGGTGCGTTCGTCTACATCGGCGGCATCCTGGGCGTAGGACTGCTGTGGTACGCAGTGAAGGGACGCAAGCACATCGGCACTCTGAAATCACATGCGTCCACGGGCAACTAGAAGGAGCGTGCAGTGACAGACACCCAGTTCGATTACGTCGTCGCGGGAGGTGGCACGGCGGGGTGCGTCCTGGCCGCGCGGCTGAGCGAGGATCCTTCTGTCAGCGTCTGCCTCGTCGAGGCAGGTCCCACCGACGTCGGCGACAAAGCAATTCTCGAACTGACCGAGTGGATGCACCTGCTCGATTCCGGATACGACTGGGACTACCCCGTCGAACCGCAGGAACGCGGCAACAGCTTCATGCGTCACGCTCGTGCGAAAGTTCTCGGGGGGTGCTCGTCGCACAACTCGTGCATCGCCTTCCACCCACCCGCCGAAACTCTCGACGACTGGGCAGCAGCGGGTGCGACCGGATGGAACGCGTCGAGCATCCTTCCGCTCGTTGCTCGGGTGGAGAACAACGACACCGGCCGTGGACAGGCCGGACCGGTGCGCATTCGTGATGTACCCCCGAACGATCCGTGCGGCGCGGCAGTGCTCGAGTCGGCGTCGCGAGCTGGGCTCCCCACCGTCGAGTTCAACCGCGGAACGCCCGTGTTGAACGGTGCGGGTTGGTTCCAGATCAATGCCGGCGAAGACGGCTCACGAATGTCGACGTCGCATGCCTACCTGCACCCGATCATCGGGTCGCGGCCGAATCTGGAAGTACGGACCGACTGCTGGATCAGCGAGATTCTGATCGACGAGTCATTGACCGCGACGGGTGTGCGGTACCAACGCCCCGACCTGACCGGCTACGACACGGTGTCCGCGCGTCGCGAGGTGATCGTCACCGCCGGGGCGATCGACACACCGAAGCTGTTGATGCTCTCCGGAATCGGACCGGCAGCCCAGCTGCGCGAGATGGGGATCACCGTGCGAGTCGACTCGCCCGGCGTCGGCGAGAACCTCGACGACCATGTCGAAGGGCTGGTGTTCTGGGAAGCGAGCAAGCCCATGGTCACCACGTCCTCGCAGTGGTGGGAAATCGGTGTGTTCGCGCAGACCGACTCGTCGTTGAACTACCCGGACATCATGATGCACTACGGCAGCGTGCCATTCGACATGAACACTCTTCGGTGGGGTTACCCGACGACCGACAATGGATTCTGCTTGACTCCCAACGTCACGCAGGGGCGATCGCGCGGAACAGTTCGACTGCGCAGCAGGGACTTTCGCGATCGAGCAAAAGTGGACCCTCGGTACTTCACCGACCCCGACGGTCACGACGACGCGGTGATGCTCGCCGGTCTGAAGCTCGCTCGTACGATTGCCGCAGACGGTCCACTCGCGGACTGGATCGAACGCGAACTCGCACCCGGGCCCGATGCCGTCACAGACGATGATCTGCTCGACTACGTGCACAAAACGCACAACACGGTGTATCACCCTGCCGGCACCGCGCGGATGGGTTCGGTGAACGACGCGCTCGCGGTGCTCGACCCAGAGCTGCGAGTCAAGGGTATCTCGCGATTGCGCGTGGTCGACGCGTCGGCGATGCCGAAGCTGCCGTACGTCAATCCGAACATCACGGTCATGACCATGGCGGAGAAATGCGCCGACCTGATCCGTGGCGGATAGATCGGAGCTCGCTGACTTTCTGGGCGCACACCCACCGTTCCAGGGCGCGTCACCCGCAGTACTGACCGACATCGCCGACGCGGCCGTCGAGCGCGAATATGGCTCTGGGGCATGGGTTGTGGGACCGAATGCAACACCTGTTGCCGATACAGCCGACACTGTGTGGGTAGTGCGGTCCGGCCGGGTGGTGATTGTGCACCCGGAGGGCGCTTCTCCCGCCGAGGTGCCGATCGACACCGTAGGTCCGGGCGGGGTCTTCGGATTCATGTCACTGCTCTCGAGTGGAACCGTCGAGTCCTGTGCGCGGGCAATCGAACCCAGTGTCGTAGTTCAGCTGCCCGGTGCGCTGATCACACCGCTGTTCGCTACACCCACCGGCCTGGCGTTCCTGGCGGACGCCGTCAACTCTTCCTCTGCCTACCGTCGGCCGACGGAAGGTAGTGCCGGCCGGACGGTAGGTGAATTGGTTTCTGCACCCGCGGTATTCACACCCGTCGGAACGACGGTTCGAGACGCCGTCCGGCGCATGACCGAGCAGGGCAGCTCGTACGTACTGGTTCCACTCCGGGGCGCGCGTCACGGTATCTTCACCGATCGCGACCTTCGAATTCGTGTGGTGGCGGCCGGGATCGGTGTCGACACTCCGATCGAGAAGGTGATGACGGCTCCCGTCGAAACTGTGACCGCAGACCGCCTGGCCGGCACCGTGCTGATGGACATGCTGGAACTGGGCCTTCGGCACATGCCGGTGGTGTCGAGTCGCGGTGAGGTCCTGGGCGTCGTCGAGGATTCCGACCTGCACGCCGCGTCCACGCGTCGCAGCTTCGTGGTTCGACGAGCCGTGGCAGCGGCATCGACTCCTACTGAACTCGCCGAGGCGGGAAAGCTCGTGCCCCGCTTGGCGGTGGATCTGTTTCGAGGTGGAACCGATGCCGTGGCGATCAGCGCGATTCTCTCCGTCGTCGTCGACAGCCTCGTGCGCCGGGCCGTCGACATCGAGTGGTCGGCGCAGCCGGAGGTCCCGCGCAACCACTTCGCGTGGATCACTCTCGGGAGTGTGGCACGTCGCGAGGCCATGCCGTCTTCCGACGTCGACAGCGCGCTGACGTGGGCAGACGCAACTGCGGATCCCCGCGGGCGCGGGGATCCGAGTTCGGTTCCGAGAACCCGCGACGAAGCCTTGATGGATCTGGCCGGACGGGTACATGCCGGCCTGGACGGTGCGGGGCTCCCGTCGGACAGCAATGGCGCACTGGCGAGTTCGCCGCGATTCGCACGGTCTGCAGGACAGTGGGAACGAGCAGCGGCCCACTGGCTCAGCAACCCCTTCGGAGAACGTGGCAATCCGGCGGGGGACTCCGGGCTGATCATGTCCTCTCTGATGATCGACGGCAGGGTGGTGTGGGGCCCGCGGGAGTTGAACACCGTTCCCGAGGCCTATCGCAGACTGCTGGTGGACAACCCCGATGCCCTGCGGCTGCAACTTCGGGACGCCCTCGCCGGACGGGCCAGGCTTCGTTCGCTGCGAGACGTGCTGGCTCGGCGCGGCGGTACGTTCGACCTCAAGGCCCATGCGTTGACTCCCATCGTCAATCTCGCTCGGTGGGGTGGACTGTCGGTCGGAATGGCCTCGGCCTCTACACCGGCGCGTCTGGCGGCCGCGTCGGGTAACGGGATGCTCTCCGAGCGGGACGTCACCACGTTGACCGAGGTGTTCGCGCTGCTTCAGCGGCTGCGCCTGTCGCACCAGATCGATCAGATGACGGCAGGCCATCGCCCTGGCGATGTGCTGATCATGGCCGATCTGTCACCTCTCGAGCGCAGTCTGCTCACCGACGGCATCCGAGAGATCGCCGCGGTGCAACGCCGAGTGGGGTACCTCGCCGCCAATGTCGGCGTGCATCGCTGACCGGGAAGCACCAGACTGTGTGCCGTGACCACCAATCCCGTGAGCGTTCCCACCCCGTCCACCGTCGAACACAACCGGTTGGCGGAATCTCCTGGGGTCAGTGGGCCGTGGCGTCAGTGGGGCCCGTATCTGGCGGGACGGCAATGGGGCACGGTGCGCGAGGACTACTCCGAGGACGGAAACGCGTGGGCGTCGTTCCCCTTCGATCAGGCACACAAGCGTGCCTACCGCTGGGGTGAGGACGGAATCGGCGGAATCTGCGATCGGTTCGGTTTCCTGAATTTTGCGTTCGCGCTGTGGAATCGAAAGGATCCGATTCTGAAGGAACGACTCTTCGGGTTGGCCAACGAGGAGGGTAATCACGGCGAGGACGTCAAGGAGTACTTCTGGGCGATCGACGGCACTCCGACGCACAGCTGGATGCAATGGCTCTACCGCTACCCGCATGCGGAGTACCCGTACGCGCACCTGCGCGAGGAGAGTGCCGGACGCGGCCGAGACGACCGCGAATACGAATTGGCCGATACCGGGATTCTGGACGAGAACCGCTTCTTCGACGTTCAGGTCACGTATGCGAAAGCGTCGCCCGACGACATCTGCATCACGATCTCCATCACCAATCACGGACCCGAGGCAGCATCGGTGGATCTGCTGCCGCAACTGTGGCTGCGCAACACCTGGTCGTGGGGGCGCGACGATCGTGGCGGATCGCTCACCCAGCTGACCCGACCGGAACTTCTGGCCGGCGGTCTCGAGGCCGTCTCCGCCGATCACGGTTTCCTCGGTCGGTATTACCTCAGTGCCGAAGGATCACCGGCAATGTTGTTCTGCGACAACGAAACCAATGCCGAGTCCTTGTGGGGCCAGGACAACCTGTCGAAGTACCCCAAGGACGGCATCGGTCGACGCGTAGTGGGCGGCGAACTGGGCGCGGTGAACCCGGATCAGACCGGAACGAAGGCAGCATTCTGGTATCGATTCGACGACATCGCCCCGGGCGCAACCGAATCGGTACGACTGCGTTTGTCGCCCCATCGGCCGGACGAGCAGACGTTCGGTGCGGGGTTCGACGCGGTCACCGGTGACCGTCGTGCGGAGGCGGACGAGTTCTACGGCGCAGTCATCGGTGCGGACCTCACCGATGCCGATCGGCACGTGGCGCGGCGGGCATATGCGGGGCTGTTGTGGACCAAGCAGCTCTACCGCTACGACGTCGAGCAATGGGTCGAGGGCGACAACGTAGGTGCCCCGGCTCCGCAGTCGCGACAGGACCCCGGGGGCCGTAACGCCCATTGGCGCCACCTCGCACTGGCCGATGTGATCTCGATGCCCGACGAGTGGGAATATCCGTGGTTCGCCGCCTGGGACTTGGCCTTTCACGCTATTCCTCTCGCACATGTGGACCCGGACTTCGCGAAGGAGCAATTGGTCCTGATGTGCCGGGAATGGGCCATGCACCCCAACGGCCAACTGCCGGCCTACGAATGGGAGTTCGGCGACGTCAACCCTCCGGTGCACGCGTGGGCGGCCTGGCACGTCTATCGGATCGACGGCTATCGGGATCGCGAGTTCCTGGTCCGGGTGTTCACCAAGTTGCTGCTCAACTTCGCGTGGTGGGTCAATCGCAAGGATTCCGAGGGGTCGAACATCTTCGAGGGCGGTTTCCTCGGCATGGACAACATCGGATTGTTCAATCGCTCCGCTCCGCTGCCTCCCGGTTTCCGTCTGGAACAGTCCGACGCCACGAGTTGGATGGCGTTCTACTGCCAGCAGATGTTCAAGATCGCACTCGAGCTCGCGCGACACGACAGCGCCTGGGACGACGTCGCGACCAAGTTCTTCTCGCATTTCCTTTCGATCGCAAAGGCTGTCAACTCGTTCGGTTCGCAGCACATCTCGCTGTGGCACGAGGAGGACGGTTTCTTCTACGACGTCCTCGTCCAACCCGAGGGCGACGCGGTACCGATGCGAGTGCGATCCATGGTCGGTCTGCTTCCCATTCTCGGGGCCACGGAAATCCCGCCCTGGGTCGAAGCGGAGTGCCCGGACCTCGCGGCGCGGCTGCGGTGGGTCCAGCACCGTCGGCCGGAAATGGTCTCACCGCTGCTGGCGCGTCGAGAAGGCAACGAGGTGCGCCTTCTGCTCACCCTCGTGCAGCCCGAACGTCTCAAGCGGATTCTCTCCCGCATGTTCGACTCGGAAGAGTTCCTGTCGCAGTTCGGTATTCGCTCGTTGTCGGCCTCGTATCGCGAGCCGGTCACGTTCGACGTCGACGGTCGTAGCCTGTCCATCGAGTACGAGCCGGGGGAGTCGCGCACCGGAATGTTCGGGGGCAACTCCAATTGGCGAGGGCCGGTGTGGTTCCCGGTCAACGTGCTGTTGGCGGACAAGCTGCGCGCCTACGGGCGCTACTACGGCGACTCGTTCACCATCGAAATCCCCACCGGCTCGGGTAATCACCGCACTCTGACCGATGCCGCAGACTTGATCGACAACGGCCTGGCCGGACTGTTCCGTCCGGTCGACGGCAAGCGGCCTGCCGACGGTCGGCGGATCGAGTCGAGTTCGGATCCACTGTGGAGTGAGCACCCGACCTTCAACGAATACTTCGACGGCGACACCGGCGAGGGACTCGGAGCGACACACCAAACCGGCTGGACGGCGCTGGTTGCGCACCTGCTCAGGCCCCGCTTGCCGCTGTGAGGGCCTGCGGCCCATGTGAGTGGAACTTCGTAGTGGGCTACGAAGTTCCACGCACATGCGGCGCAGCCGCATAGTCTGGCGGGATGAAGATTCGCGGCGCTGTACTCGAAGAAATCGGCCGATCTCGTCCCTTCGCGGACTCGCATCCCATCACCGTTTCCGATCTCGAACTGGGCTCGCCGGGCGACGGGGAACTGCTCGTCCGGATCGAAGCTGCCGGACTGTGCCACTCGGATCTGTCGGTGGTCGACGGCAACCGCGTTCGTCCGGTCCCGATGCTGCTGGGCCACGAGGCCGCGGGACGCGTCGAGGAAGTGGGCCCGGGCGTCGACGACATCACCGTGGGAACCCGTGTGGTCATGACGTTCCTACCGCGCTGCGGTGACTGCGCGGGGTGCGCCACCGACGGCCAGATGCCCTGCGTCGTGGGAAGCGCGTCGAACAATGCAGGCACGTTGCTCGGCGGAGACATCAAATTGCATCGAGACGGTGCCGAGATCAAGCATCACCTCGGAGTCTCCGGCTTCGCCACACACGCAGTGGTCAGTAGAAAGTCGGTGGTACCGGTCGACGACGACATCCCAGCCGACATCGCAGCGGTCCTCGGTTGTGCAGTGCTCACCGGCGGCGGCGCTGTCCTCAACGCCGGAACTCCGAGGCCGGGGCAGTCGGTGATGGTGGTCGGCCTCGGCGGAGTGGGCATGGCGGCCGTACTGACCGCGGTATCGATCGGTGCGGGTGAGGTCATCGGTGTCGACGGCGTCCCCGACAAGCTCGTCGCCGCCACCGATCTGGGTGCAACACAGGTTTATTCGCCTGCGGACCTCGCAGAGAAGGGGATCAAGGCGGACATCGTCATCGAGGCAGCGGGCAACGCCCGTGCATTCGAGACTGCAGTCGCGGCAACGGCTCCCGGCGGAAAGACGATCACCGTCGGCCTGCCTGCTCCCGACGCCCGTTCGTCGATCTCACCTCTCGGTCTGGTAGCCGAGGCGCGCACGATCATCGGTAGTTACCTCGGCTCGGCCGTCCCGGCGCGCGACATTCCGACGTACGCCCAGATGTGGCGCGAGGGGCGTCTGCCCGTCGAAAAGCTGATCTCCTCGCGCATCACGTTGGACGAGATCAACCGGGGCATGGACGAATTGGCCGACGGCAACGCCATCCGTCAGGTCATCGTCTTCGACTGAGCGTCAGCGGTGGGCTGCGGTGGCCACCCACCGTCCGCGTCGGCGAGAGATGTCGATCGGATGGTCGAAACACGTGCTGATGTTGTCCGTGGTCAGCACCGCGTCGACAGGACCCTGAGCGTGCACCCGACCGTCGCGGATCAGCAACGCGTGGGTGGTCGAGGTGGGGATCTCTTCGAGATGGTGGGTGACCAGGATGCTGGCGAGCCCGGGATGTTCGGCGCGTAGCGAGTCCAGCGCCGTCAGGAGTTGCTCCCGGGCAGCGAGATCGAGGCCGGTGGCGGGTTCGTCGAGTAGCAGCAGCGCCGGATCGGGCAGGAGAGCGCGAGCGATCAGTGCCCGGCCTCGCTCGCCCTGCGACAAGGTGTGCCACGACGCGTCCACGCGGTGGGCGACCCCCAACGACTCGACGAGCCGATGGGCGCGCGCGACCTGGTCCTCGGTGGCCGACCACCTCGGGATCAGATCGGGAGTGTTGGTCAGTCCCGTCAGGACTACCTGGAGCAGAGTCAGCGGGGCCTCGATCCTCAGACGAGGGTCGACGTGTCCGATGTGCATGCGTAATTCGCGCATGTCCACCCGGCCGAGCCGGTGGCCCAGTACGTGCACCGCGCCCCGAGTGGGATGGACTACGGCTCCCAGCAAGCTGAGCAGGGTGCTCTTACCGGCACCGTTGGCACCGAGCAACACCCAGTGCTCGCCCTCGTCGACCCGCACGGTCGCATCGCTGAGCAGATAGCGGCCGCCGCGGACGAGATCGACGCGGTCGGCGAACAGAACGCTGGACTTCACCGACCGACCGTAACTGCCGGTCTCGGGAGCCTGGAAGTAGGCTCGGTCTTCGGTAGGACGACAAGACGACGACGAAACGAGTGTGGGAACGACGTGAGTGCAACGGCACCTGTTCGAGTAGGGGTACTGGGGTCCCGCGGCAAGGTCGGTCAGGCGATCTGTGCCGCAGTCGACGCAGCCGGCGATCTGGAGCTCGTGGCAACCGTCGACCAGGGCGATCCGCTGGCGAACTTCGTCGACAGCGGTGCACAGGTGGTCGTGGACTTCACCCATCCCGATGTGGTGATGGACAACTTGCAGTTCTTGATCGAGCACGGCATTCATGCCGTCGTCGGCACGACCGGATTCGACGAGCAGCGGCTCGAGCAGGTTCGTGAGTGGCTCGCCGGATCACCGCAGACGGGTGTGCTGATTGCACCGAACTTCGCCATCGGAGCCGTGCTGTCCATGCGCTTCGCTCAGCAAGCCGCCCGATTCTTCGATTCTGTCGAGGTGATCGAGCTGCACCACCCGAACAAGGCCGATGCGCCTTCGGGGACCGCATACCGTACCGCCGCGCTGATCGCCGAAGCGCGGGCGGCCGCGGGCACTCCGAAGAGTCCCGACGCGACGACGACGGAGCTCGACGGCGCTCGCGGAGCCGACGTGGACGGCGTACGCGTGCACTCGATCCGATTGGCGGGACTCGTTGCGCATCAAGAGGTTCTGCTGGGGACACAGGGCGAGACGCTGAGCATCCGACACGACTCGCTGGACCGGACGTCCTTCGCGCCCGGTGTACTGCTCGGAGTCCGAGAGATCGCTGCCCGACCGGGGCTGACCGTCGGCCTCGACCCGCTGCTGGATCTGTGAGCTGATCGACGGTGAACAAAGCGACCAAAGTCGTCGCCATCATCGCGGTGATGGTGCTGATCCTCGGCTTCTACTTCTTTCTGCTCGGCCAGCGCGGAGTGACTCTGATCCAGAACGGTGGGGTAGCCAGTATCGCCCTGGGGATCGGGGTCATCCTGCTGCCGATCGTCGGGCTGTGGATCGTGTGGGCGACGCTCAAAGCAGGATTCGACCATCAGCGGCTCGCGTCGCGTATCCGGGAAGAAGGTCTCGAACTCGACGTCGACGATCTGCCGAGGAGGCCGTCGGGGCGCATCGAACGAGACTCGGCCGACGAACTCTTTCAGCAGGTCAAGGCCGAATGGGAAAAGGACCCCGACAACTGGCGAAATTCGTACCGGTTGGCGCGCGCCTACGACTACGCGGGTGATCGCGGGCGGGCTCGCGAGACGATGAAACGCGCTGTGGCTCTGGAACGTGCCGAGAGCTGACGGACATGGCGCGCACTCTGCTGGTCGTTCATCACACACCGAGCCCGCCGATGCGGGAACTGCTCGAATCGGTCCTCGCGGGTGCCCGTGACCCGGAGATCAGCGGTGTGGAGTTGCGCAGTGTGCCCGCGCTCGGCGCGACGGTTCCCGATGTGCTTGCCGCCGATGGCTTTCTCTTCGGAACACCGGCGAATTTCGGATACATGAGTGGCGCATTGAAGCACTTCTTCGACACCGTCTACTACCCGAGCCTCGATGCGGTGTCCGGAAAGCCCTACGGTTCATGGGTGTACGGAAACAGTGATACCGCCGGTGCCGGACGGGCAATCGAAAGCATCGCGGCGGGTTGGGGATTGGACAAGGTTGCCGAGACCGCCCACCTTGTCGATAGCGGCAGACAGTCGCGGGAGCGATGCTACGAACTCGGCGGGACGATCGCGGCCGGTCTGTCCGACTGACGGCTACCATAACCGCGTGAAAAACGTCGATTACGCGCGGTTCCTGCCGGCCGAGTACCGCCGATCCGCGACGGTTCATCCGCCGGAGTCGACCTACTGGACGTGGCGCGAGACGACTGTTCATGTAGCGCGCGCGGTCAGGCCCGAGTCGAAGGTCCGGGTGATGGCCCTGCACGGAGCGGGCGGCTACTCGGGTCTGCTGTGGCCGTACGCCGCGATTGCAGCCCGTGAGGGATTCGAGCTGCTGTGTCCCGACCTGCCCTTGTACGGAGACACCGTCGTCCCTGATCCATCGGCAGTGCGTTACGGAGACTGGATCGATCTTCTCTGCGACCTCGTCGTCGCGGAGAAGGCAATCGACGACCGCCCGTTGATTCTGTTCGGTGCAAGCATGGGCGGCATGCTCGCGTACGAGGTCGCACACCGAACGAAGTTGGTGGACAGGGTAATCGCGACGTGTCTGCTCGACCCCGCCGATCCGATCGCCCGACGGGCGGCGGCACGGTTCGAGATTCTCGGCGGACCCGCACCTCAGCTGCTGCGGGCGGTGTCGTCGGTGGCCGGTCGGGTTCGTGTCCCCGTCAGGTGGATGGCCGACATGGCGAACATGAGTCTGAATCTCGAACTGTCGAACCTGTGCGCCGGCGACCCCAAGGGTGGAGGGGTGCGGGTACCCGTCGGCTTTCTCGCCGACTTCTTCGGTTACGCGCACACCCGGCCCGAAAAGTACGACGGCCCATCGGTCTTGCTGACCCATCCCGCCGAGGACCGATGGACGCCGCCGCAGGTCAGTATCCGATTCCTGCAACGTATCCGGGCAGACACCGAGGTCGTGATGCTCGACGGGTGTGGTCACCTGCCCGTGGAGGAACCCGGGTTGACGCAGCTGGCCGAAACGCTGAGGTCCGTACTGAAAAGCTACTGACTCAGTCCGACTCGACAGGGGAGTGGGATCGCAGCACATCGTCGGCCGGGATCGACAACGGAATCTCGAGCAGTCGTTCCGGCCAACTCGGATACGCGGGTCTGATCCACACGCGGTTGTCGTCGAGCTGAGTCATCAACACCCGACGCCACTGCCAATCGTCCTGCGGCGTCAGCAGATCGGTCTCGGGCTGCAACGGCAGCGGAGCTTTGGTCCAGTGCGGCAACGACAGTGACGCCAGTCCGCGTTCCTCCAGGGCGGCGATCGCGTTCTCGAGAGGAACAGCCTGTGCAACAGTGATTCCCACCGGGTTGACGGCGTCGACGAGGTAGTCGTCGTCGTAGTCGTCGCGCCCAGCGTTTTCGCTCGAGGCGTGGGCAACCGTCCACCCGATCACCTCGCCGTCGGACGCGCGCTTCACCGGCAGTCTGCTCCGCCAACGTTCGATATCCACTGGCGCGAGGATACGCGGCGAAGACTTACGAGGAAGGTGAGCGCTGCGAAGAAATTGTGCTGGGTGTCAGCGCGCTCACACTTTTTCGTGTTGTACTGCGAGAGCCAGTTCAAAATTCAACCGACGCCGATTCGTAGGGATTTCGATGACCCTCCCCATACTCGACCGCGCCGCAATCGTGGCTTCACCCCAGTGGAGTCGATGGCTGATTCCGCCCGCCGCCCTGTCCATCCATCTGGCCATCGGGTCCGCTTACGCGTGGAGCGTGTTCAAGAACGCCATCTCGCAGCCCGATGCGCTCGGGCTCAGCGGAACAGTCACCGCCATACCGTTCCAGCTCGCCATTGTCATGCTCGGTCTGTCTGCAGCAATCTTCGGCACCCGTGTGGAAAAGAACGGCCCCCGTTGGGCAATGGCAGTGTCCACCGTGTTCTTCGTCTCCGGTCTGCTGATCTCCGCTCTCGGGATGGCACTGGGGCAATTCTGGCTGGTGATCTTCGGTTACGGCTTCGTCGGCGGCATCGGCCTCGGGATCGGCTACATTTCGCCGGTATCCACTCTGATGAAGTGGTTCCCGGACCGGCCCGGAATGGCTACCGGGATCGCCATCATGGGATTCGGCGGCGGTGCTCTCATCGCGTCACCGCTCACCAGCCAGCTGATGGTGAACTTCGGCGGCTTCACCGATGGTTCGATCGCCAAGACGTTCCTCACGCTGGGTGTCGGATACGCAGTGTTCATGGCGCTGGGAGTGGTGCTCATCAGAGTCCCGGCCGAGGGGTGGACGCCGAAGGGCTGGACGCCTCCCGCGGCGTCGGCGATGGTCTCCACCCACAACGTCTCCGCGGCCAACGCCGTCAAGACGCCCCAGTTCTGGCTTCTGTGGGTGGTGTTGTGCTTCAACGTCACTGCCGGAATCGGCATCCTCGAACGCGGCTCCGGTATCTACCAGGACTTCTTTCCCGACGCCACGTCCCCGGAGTCGTTGGCTGCCGCGGCCGCTGGTTTCGTGGCGTTCCTGTCTCTGACCAACATGATCGGTCGCTTCGTCTGGTCCTCGGTCTCGGACGTGGTGGGGCGTAAGAACATCTATCGTCTGTACCTCGGGGTCGGCGCGCTCCTGTACCTGTACATCGCTCTGTTCACCAACACGAACAAGGTCCTGTTCATGGTCTCCGCCCTGCTCATCCTGTCGTTCTACGGTGCGGGGTTCGCGACCGTTCCGGCTTATCTGAAGGATCTGTTCGGCACGTACCAAGTGGGTGCCATCCACGGGCGACTGCTCACTGCCTGGTCCGTGGCCGGAGTGCTCGGGCCGTTGATCGTGAACGCCATCGCCGATGCGGGAGAGGCGAACACCACCGGTCGCTACTTGCCGGCGTTCTACGTGATGATCGGGCTGCTCGTCGTCGGGTTCCTCGCCAACGAGGCCATTCGGCCGGTCGCATCGAAATTCCACGAGCCCGAAACCCGAGAGAACGACGTTCGAGCCGACGAGAACGAGTCCGCAACAGGAGGAAAGCGATGAACAACGGACAGATGCGTGTTGCCATGACCGTGGCGTGGCTCTGGGTGTCCGTACCGTTCGCCTACGGACTCTACGAACTGGTCCTGAAGGCCAAGAATCTGTTCTCGAGCTGATCTGTGTCGGTGGGCCATGGCAAGGTCGACGCATGCAGGAGATGAGCGCGGCCATGGCGCGGCGCACCGCATTGGCCGCACAAGGTCTGGCGTCGCGTCGTAGCCGGAGCGGCCCGGCCGGCCGCGCGGCGGTGCGGTCGGCCGTGCGTACGACGGGTCTGCTGCAGATCGATTCGGTCTCGGTTGTCGTGCGGGCGCACTACGCGCCGGTGTTCAGCCGGGTCGGACCATACGACCGGACCTTGATCGACGAGGCCGCGTGGACCGACACCGTTCGCCGTCCCCGGTCTCTGGTGGAGTACTGGGCCCACGAAGCAGCTCTACTGCCGGTGGAGGATTGGCCGTTGATGCGGTGGCGGATGGAGCTGTATCGACACGGCCGGTGGGGCGGTGCAGCGCGAATCCTCGACCGCGAACCGACGCTGGCTGAGGACGTACTCGCCGTCATCGATCATGTCGGACCGTCCAGCGCGGGGGAGATCGAGAAACATCTCAGCGTGGAGCGGCCTGGCCGCAAGGGTCCGTGGTGGGATCGCAGTGATGTCAAGGTCGTCTGCGAACAGCTGTTCGCGGCCGGGACGGTCACCGTCCCGGCCAGGTCGGGATTCGTTCGCCGATACGAGCTCACCGAACGGGTGATCCCCGCCGATATTCTGGGGATCGACATCGACGAGCCCGACGCAGTGCGTGCACTGATCGAAAAGTCTTCGCGGGCACTGGGAATCGGCACCGAGCCGGACCTGCGAGATTATTTCCGCCTCTCGCATCGGCAGGCAAAGGCCGCCATCACCGACCTCGTCGACGACGGTGTACTCGAGCAGGTGGCCGTTCGAGGATGGAACGCACCGGCCTACCTGCACCGTGACGCCAGAACGCCGAGGGCTGCCACCGTCGCAACCCTGCTGTGCCCGTTCGATCCGATGATTTTCTACCGGCCGCGCGTGGAGAGAATCTTCGATTTCCACTACCGCATCGAGATATACACCCCGCAGCACAAGCGAATTCACGGCTACTACGTCTTTCCCTTCCTGCTCGACGGACATCTCGTGGCACGCGTCGATCTCAAGGCCGAACGGGCGAGCTCGGAACTGCACGTCATCGCGGCGTACGTCGAAGGCGACCGCGATGCACGCGACATCGCACCCCGGTTGCGAGACGTCCTGCACGAGATGGCGGAGTGGCTCGAACTCGAACGCGTGGTGGTCGGTACCCGAGGTGATCTGGTCGCTGCGCTGCGATGACGTGATCCGGCGTGCGGTCGATCCGGATCGATGTCAGTATTTTCGAGCATGACCACTTTTCCGACAGGCACCGACACCGAACTCCCACCCCAGGTCGTCGTCCTGTTCGGGGCGACGGGAGATCTGGCCAAACGAAAATTGCTCTCCGGGATGATGCACTTGGCGTTGTCCGAGCTGGCACCGAACATCCGTGTCGTGGGTACCTCACTCGAGGAAATGTCCACCGACGAATTCCGCACCCTCGCTCGCGAGTCGATCAATGCGTACTCCAGCCGTAAAGTCGGCGACGAACAGTGGCGACAGTTCGCGTCGCGCCTGACGTACGTCTCGCAGAAAGCCGGGCCGGCGGCGCTGGGTGCAGCGGTCGCCGAGGCCGAGATCGAACTCGGAGGCAACGCCAGGCGGTTGCACTACCTGTCGGTTCCGCCGAGAGCCGCACTGGCAGTGGTGGATACGCTCGCCTCTGCAGATCTGGTCAAGCGATCGCGCATCATCATGGAAAAGCCGTTCGGAACCGATCTGCAGAGCGCAATCGACCTGAACGCTCGCGTGCACGAGACGTTCGACGAAGAACAGATCTTTCGAATCGATCATTTTCTCGGCAAGGAACCGGCGCAGAACATTCTGGCTTTCCGGTTCGCCAACGGACTGTTCGAGCCGATCTGGAACCGCAACTTCATCGATCGCGTCCAGATCGACATCCCGGAGAAACTGGCCCTCGATGGTCGGGCCGGGTTCTACGAGTCCACCGGTGCGTACAAGGACATGGTCGTCACTCACCTGTTCCAGGTACTGGCGTTCATGGCGATGGAACCGCCGACGGCACTCGAACCGCGTGCGATCGGTGAAGAGAAGAACAAGGTGTTTCGATCGATGGTCCCACTGGACCCGAAAAATGTTGTGCGCGGACAATATACGGGCTACCGCTCGGAGGAAGGCGTCGCCCCCGATTCCGACACCGACACGTTCGTCGCTCTCAAATGCGAGATAGACAACTGGCGCTGGGCCGGTGTGCCCTTCTACTTGCGCAGCGGCAAGCGCCTCGCCGAGGGGCAGCGCATCATCTCCATCGCGTTCCGTGAGCCACCGAAAAGCATGTTCCCGGCAGGCTCGGGCGTCGGAGCGCAAGGCCCCGACCACCTCACCTTCGACCTGGCGGACGCATCCAAGGTGTCGCTGTCGTTCTACGGCAAGCGGCCCGGGCCCGGGATGCGCTTGGACAAGCTGAGCATGCAGTTCGCCACTCACGAAACCGAACGCGCCGGCGACGTGCTCGAGGCCTACGAGCGGTTGATCCTCGACGCCATGTACGGCGACCACACGCTCTTCACCACTGCCGAGGGTATCGAACGACTGTGGCAGGTCTCGGAACCTCTGTTGGCCGATCCGCCGCCGGTTCGCCTGTATTCACCGGGGTCGTGGGGCCCCAACGCCATCCATCAGCTCATCGCTCCCCATGCGTGGCGGCTGCCGTTCGAGCGACAGTGGAGAGAGAAGAAGTAGGAGAAGAGAAAAAATTGGGGGAGAGGCTCAGTTGTTCCAGCCGCGGTCCTTGCGCATCTGATCTCGTAGCGCGCCCTGAACGGCTTGGGAGAGCCACGAGTTCAAAGACACCCCGCTGTTGTTCGCGGCATCCTCGGCTCGTTCCTTGATCTGCTCGACGAGTCGGAGCGTGACGCGTCGCACCTCGCCGGATACGTCGTCCATGGTCGGATACTCTTCGGCCACAGGCTCTTTCGGATCGCCGTCGGGGTGCGATTCCGCATCGTTGCGTCGAACGTCTGCATGTGCCTGTCCACCGTCCAGGCGGACGACCACGGTTCGATCGTCCAGTTCGTTCGACACCTCGGCCGCGAAGTCCGACAGGGCTGTCAGCAGCATCAACCGCGCCGACGCTTCCGCGGTCTTCCCGAGGGCCTCGGCTGTATGCCGGGTGTGCTCGTCACCCAACGCCGCCGCGGCCATCAAATCGGTGCGCAGAGTGTCGGTGTACTGGCTCAGTTCCATGACGCCAGTGTGACGTCATAATCGACGTCAGTCAAGGTGTGGGGTGATGTCATGTCGACGTCGTAGAGACGTCAGTGGTGACGTCGTGCAAGGCAGGGTGTGGTCGCCGCCGTTTAGGGTTGGGCGGTGTCGTCAGAAACAAGAGGTCGAGCTGCGCCTCGAACAGTCGCGCTGAACGTGCAGTTGGTTGCCCGTACCGAGTTCGTCCCACCCGCCGACATCCCGTGGGAGACCGACGCCGACGGTGGGCAGGCGCTGGTGGAATTCGCAGGCAGAGCGTGTTATCAGAGTTGGTCGAAACCGAACCCACGGACTGCGACCAATGCTTCGTACCTGCGGCATCTGCTCGACGTCGGACACCTGTCGGTGCTCGAGCACGCGAGCGTGAGCTTCTACATCACCGGGATCTCACGCTCGTGCACGCACGAGCTGATTCGGCATCGGCATTTCTCGTACTCGCAGTTGTCGCAGCGCTTCGTGCCCGAGCACGATGCCAACGTGGTGCTTCCTCCGGCCGTGGAGGGCGATCCCGAGCTCGAGGCCCTGTTCGCATCGGCGACGGAGGCGAGTCGAGCGGCGTACAGCGAGTTGCTCGCTGCCCTCGACGGCAAGCTGGAGTCCGTCACCAACGCTGCCTTGCGGGGCAAGCAGGCACGGCAGGCTGCACGTTCGGTTCTGCCCAACGCCACCGAGACGCGTGTGGTGGTGAGTGGAAACTATCGCGCTTGGCGGCATTTCGTGTCGATGCGGGCCTCGGAGCACGCGGACGTCGAAATTCGCCGCGTCGCCGTCGAATGTCTGCGTAAGCTCGTGGACGTGGCACCCGACGTGTTCGGCGACTTCGAGATCACGACCCTGCCGGACGGAACGGAAGTCGCACGCAGCCCCTTCGTCACCGAGGTCTAGCAACCGCGTTCGCGTCTCGAACGGACCGGCGCGGACCACCGGTGTCAGCGGGGAGTCCCGCTGCGTGGGAGTGGGTAAAGCACCGGGTAATCTGCTGCCATGACCTACGGTGACGCCGCTCCTTCCGTTGCGCCTGTGTTCGGTACGGTGCTCACCGCAATGGTGACCCCGTTCACGGCCGACGGTAAGTTGGATATCGACGCAGGCGTTCGGCTCGCGCATCATCTCGTCGAACAGGGAAACGACGGGCTGGTGCTGGCCGGGACGACGGGTGAGTCGCCCACCACCACCGAGAACGAGAAGCTCGAGCTGTTGCGCGCCGTGATCGCGGCCGTCGGACATCGGGCTCGGATCATCGCCGGAGCCGGAAGCAACGACACCGCGCACAGTGTCGAACTGGCCCGTGATGCCGCTCGCGCCGGTGCGCACGGCCTGCTCGTGGTCACCCCGTACTACTCCAGGCCACCGCAAGCGGGCCTCTACGCCCACTTCACTGCGGTCGCCAACGCCACCGATCTGCCAGTGATGCTCTACGACATTCCGCCTCGATCGGTCGTCCCCATCGAGACCGAAACGCTTCGTCGGCTCGCCGAGCACCCCCGCATCCTTGCCGTCAAGGATGCCAAGGGCGATCTCAACGCCGGTGCCGAACTGATCGCATCGACCGGTCTGCAGTTCTACTCCGGAGACGACCCGCTGAACCTGCCCTGGCTCTCGGTCGGTGCCACCGGGTTCGTCAGTGTCATCGGGCACCTCGTTCCGGCCCGTCTGCGCGAACTGCACACTGCTTTCATGATGGGTGACATCGCCCGCGCCCAAGCGATCAACGTCAGCCTCATCCCGGTCATCCGTTCGGTGGCACGCCTCGGTGGCGTCAGCGCATCGAAGGCAGGCCTGCGCCTCATCGGACTCGATGTCGGCGAACCACGACTTCCCCAGGTGCCACCGAGCATCGATCACATCGAATTGCTCGCAGCCGAGCTGCGGGCGGCAGGAGTTCTTGTATGACACGACCTAACAGATCGCGCGGACGCGCAACCCGAAACGCCGGACCGCCGTCCGAGCGTCCCGCTGCCAAGCAGGGCCAACCTTCGGGTGCCCGCCAGGGCAAGCCGATGGTGCAGAATTCCGCTCGGACGCAGCGTCCCGACAAGCGTCGCGAGTTCGACCCGACCGAGCGTCTCGGCACACCGCCGAAGGCTCCGTTCAAGGGCCTACGAGTGGTCGCGCTCGGCGGAATCGGTGAAATCGGTCGCAACATGACCGTCTTCGAGCATCAGGGCAAGATGCTGATCATCGACTGTGGCGTCCTGTTCCCCGAGGACCAGCAGCCGGGCGTCGACCTGATCCTGCCCGACTTCAGGCACATCGAGAACCGCATGGCCGACGTCGAGGCGGTGGTACTGACTCACGGTCACGAGGACCACATCGGCGCAGTCCCGTTCTTGCTTCGGCTGCGTCCCGACCTGCCCGTCGTCGGATCGAAGTTCACCCTCGCGCTGGTCGCGGCCAAGTGCCGTGAGCACCGGCTGCGGCCGAACCTCGTCGAGGTGATCGAGGGCCAGCACACGCAGCACGGCCCGTTCGACTGTGAGTACTTCGCGGTGAATCACTCGATCCCCGACGCTCTGGCCATCGCCATCAGGACCGATGCCGGCCTCGTACTGCACACGGGAGACATCAAGCTCGACCAGCTACCCCTCGACGGTCGCCTGACCGACCTGGCCGGTTTCTCACGACTCGGTGACGAGGGCGTCGACCTGTTTCTGGTCGACTCCACCAATGCCGAGGTGCCCGGATTCGTCACCCCGGAACGGGAAATCGGCGGAGTGCTCGACACCGTCATCGGCAAGGCGAAGCAGCGCGTCATCGTCGCGTCGTTCGCCAGTCACGTGCACCGCATCCAGCAGGTCATCGACGTGGCCGAGCGGTACAACCGCCGGGTGGCGTTCGTCGGGCGTTCCATGGTGCGCAACATGCAGATCGCCCAGGATCTGGGCTACCTGCGGGTACCCGACGGCCTCGAGGTCAATGTCGATACCGCCGCGACGCTCCCGGACGACCGGTTGGTGCTCATCTCCACCGGCTCGCAGGGCGAACCGCTGTCGGCGCTCTCGCGCATGGCTCGCGGCGAGCACCGCCAGATCAACGTCAAGGCCAACGATCTCGTCGTATTGGCGTCGTCACTGATTCCGGGCAACGAGAACTCCGTGTTCGCAGTGGTCAACGGCCTCGCGAAGCGTGGCGCGACCGTCGTGACGCAGCAGAACGCGAAGGTGCACGTCTCCGGTCACGCATCGGCAGGCGAATTGCTGTACCTCTACAACGCAGTGCGGCCGACCAACGCCATGCCGGTACACGGCGAGTGGCGTCACCTGCGGGCCAACGCGGCGCTGGCAAAGGCCACCGGTGTGGCCGAGGACCGGATTGTGCTCGCCGAGGACGGCGTGGTGGTCGACATGGTCGACGGGCTCGCCGAGATCGTCGGGCAGGTCCCGGTCGGTCACGTCTACGTGGACGGCTTGTCGGTCGGTGATGTCGGAGATTCGACGTTGTCGGATCGTTTGGTGCTCGGCGAGGGCGGCTTCATCGCGATCAGCGTTGCCGTCGATTCGGCCACCGGCCGCGCAGTGACTGCACCCGAGGTGTCCGGCCGCGGCTTCTCCGACGACCCGGCGGCCCTCAAGGAGGCCGGCCAGCTGGTGGAGGCCGAGCTGCAGCGGCTGGCATCGGACGGAGTGTCCGACACCCATCGGATCGCTCAGGCTGTTCGCCGCGTCGTGGGCCGGTGGGTAGCGGACAAGTACCGGCGTAAGCCGATGATCGTTCCGACGATCATCGCGGTCAAGCCGCAACCGCAGTCCTAGAGTTCAGACGAGCAGTCGCCAGAGGCCGATGAGGCCGAGGACGACGATGGCACCGCGCAGGGCCGCCGGCGACAGCCGGCGGCCGTAGCGTGCTCCCACAGCTCCGCCGATGAGGGAGCCGACCGCGATCAGACCGGCGGCCTGCCAGCTGATGTCGTCGAAGCGAAAAATCGTGAAAGCAGCTGCTGCAACGATATTCACCACCAGCGAGAGCAAGTTCTTGGCAGCGTTCATGCGCTGCATCGTTTCGGGGAGCAGCGCGCCCATCACTCCGATGAGCAGGATTCCTTGTGCTGCAGTGAAATAGCCGCCGTAGATGCCGACCAGCAGAGTGCCTACGGTGACCAGCGCCATTCGGCCGCGACCGATGTGGCCGGCCGCCTTACCGGCCGCCTCGGACCGACGTTTGGCCCAGGCCTGGATCTTCGGTTGTGCGACAACGAGAATCAACGCCCCGATGAGCAACACCGGAACAACCGAGGCGAACACTTTTTCGGGCAGATGCAGCAGCAGCCAGGCACCGCCGAGTGCGCCGAAGAAAGAGGCAGGAAGCTGCCAGCGCAGCCGATGCCATTGCCCGCGAAGTTCTCGGCGATACCCCCACGTGCCCGAGACGCTTCCGGCCACCAGCCCGATGGCGTTGGACATCGTGGCGACCACCGGGGGATAGCCGAACGCGACCAGGGTGGGGAACGTGATCAACGTGCCCGAACCGACGACGGCGTTGATCGCGCCGGCCCCGAGGCCGGCGAGCAGGATGACGAGAATTTCCGATACCGGCACTGTTGGGAGGTTACCCAGACGAAGGATGGGATCCCGCGGCAGGATGCCGCTGGTTCCGTCTGGCCGTAGCCTGGAGCGCGTGAGCCTTGCCCAGGATGAACGTTCCCAGCTTGTTCGTACTCTTATCGACGTCGGTCCCGACGCGCCGACGCTGTGCGGTTACTGGACTGCTGCCGATCTGGCCGCGCACCTCGTCGTTCGCGAACGGCGGCTCGATGCGTCGCCGGGTATCTTTCTCGGTCCGTTGTCCGGATACACGGAGCGGGTCCAGCGTTCCGTTGCGAATCGACCGTTCGCGACGGTGGTCGAGGACGTTCGGACCGGGCCGCCGATGTGGTCGCCGTTCGCCCTGCTGGATCCGCTGATCAACCTCGGTGAGATGTTCGTGCATCACGAGGATCTGCGCCGCGCGGAAGGAAAGTGGACCCGACGGGTTCTGCCCAGCGCGGTCGAGTCCCGACTGTGGCCCCAGGTGCGGTTGATCGGACGAGCAGGGCACCGCTCGGCACCGGTTCCGGTGCATGTTCGCACTCCGGACGGCCGTCAGGCCACCTTCAAGGGTGGCTCGGGCCCGGGTGTGACGGTGGTGGGGGAGCCCTCCGAACTGCTTCTCTATGCGTTCGGTCGGGACCAGGTGGAAGTCGTGTACGAAGGCTCGGCGGACGATGTCGCTGCCGTGAAGGCGCTCGACCTGAGTTTCTGACACACATCCCGTCGTTGTTACTGGTGTTGCGGATGGTTTCGACGGGGCTGTTGCGACTAGCCTGGGGGCATGGCAGGAAAGACCAGCACCTCCACCGCCAGGGCCGGATCCAGCGGGTCCGGATCCTCGCGCGCGTCCAGTACCTCTCGTAAGTCCGGTACCGGCCGCACGGCTCGAACCGTCACGACACCGAAGAAGCCCACCGCACCGCGCAACCCGGCGACCACCCGGGCAAGCGCATCGTCTCGCGGCAAGGGACCCGCGAGAGGTGCGGCGTCGCGGCGACCCCCCGCGAAGAAGAAGTCCCGCGGTGCGCTCGACGCGATCGGTCGCGGAATCGCGTCCACGTGGTCGATGGCGGCCCGAGGTGTCGGTGCCACGACACGCACCGTCAGCAAGGCTGCGGACATCGAGCACGGACACCGTCGTGACGGAATCGCCCTCGGGCTGATCGCCGTCAGTGTCGTCGTCGCCGCAAGTGTGTGGTTCAGTGCCGGCGGGCCGGTCGGTGAGTGGATCGAGGTAGCGATCCGTGCCGTCATCGGCGATGCCGGATACGTCGCGCCCGTGCTGGGGGTCGCGATCGCCGTCGTGCTGATGCGTTCGGAGCCTCGCCCGGACGTCAGACCACGCCTGGTTCTGGGTTCGATACTGCTGGGCTTGCCCATTCTCGGGCTCTGGCACATGGCGGCGGGGTCACCGACCGACGCCACCGGTCGGTCAGAGGGAGCGGGCTTCGTCGGCTACGTCGCCGGCGGACCCATCGCCGACGGCCTGACGGTGTGGCTCGCCGTACCGTTGCTGCTGCTCGCCGGCCTGTTCGGCGTGCTGCTGCTCACCGGCACCACGGTACGAGACGTACCGGACCGAATGCGGGCACTGTTCGGTACCGACAGTCGAGGCGACGAATACGACGAGTACGACCCGGCCGATTTCGGTTCGGAATTCGGTGACGAGGGCTACGGAGACTACGACTCGAACTTCGACGCCGACGGATACCCGGTGCACGGCACCACCGACCCGTACGACAACTACCCGACCGAGGAGTACATCCCGGTCGTCAAGCCAACACGCGCACGCAAGACGCCTGCACCGGCACCGGAGGCCCCCACCGAGGTCATGACGCCTGCCGCGGCCGCCCCGGTCCCGGTACCCGAGCCTGCCGCGCCCCCGCGGCCGAAGCCCAAGCCGATCGTCAAGGCCGCCGAACCCAAGCCGGCTGCCGACGACGACAAGATCGTCGTCGATCGCGTCGTCGACGGCGACTACACACTGCCGTCGCTGTCACTGCTCATCGACGGCGATCCGCCCAAGACGCGCAGCCAGGCGAACGACGCCATGATCGAGGCCATCTCCGAGGTACTCGAACAGTTCAAGATCGACGCCGCGGTCACCGGATTCACTCGCGGACCGACGGTCACCCGCTACGAGGTGGAGCTCGGACCGGGCGTCAAGGTCGAGAAGATCACTGCGCTGGCTCGCAACATCGCCTACGCGGTCGCGACCGACAACGTGCGATTGCTCGCCCCGATCCCCGGCAAGTCCGCCGTCGGTATCGAGGTGCCGAACTCGGATCGCGAGATGGTCCGCCTGGCCGACGTGCTGACCGCCCCGTCGACACGCAAGGATCACCACCCTCTGGTGATCGGCCTCGGCAAGGACATCGAGGGCGACTTCGTCAGCGCCAACCTCGCGAAGATGCCGCACCTGCTGGTGGCGGGATCCACCGGTTCCGGTAAATCGAGCTTCGTGAACTCGATGCTCGTGTCGCTGCTGGCACGTGCGACACCCGACGAGGTCCGGATGATTCTGATCGACCCGAAGATGGTCGAGTTGACGCCGTACGAGGGCATCCCACACCTCATCACGCCGATCATCACGCAGCCGAAGAAGGCTGCCGCGGCCCTGGCCTGGCTCGTCGAGGAGATGGAGCAGCGCTACCAGGACATGCAGATCAACAAGGTCCGGCACATCGACGACTTCAACAAGAAGGTGCGGTCCGGCGAGATCACCGCGCCGTTGGGCAGCGAGCGCGTCTACCGGCCGTATCCCTACATCCTCGCCATCGTGGACGAGCTTGCGGACCTGATGATGACGGCTCCTCGCGACGTCGAGGAAGCGATCGTGCGCATCACCCAGAAGGCGCGCGCGGCAGGTATCCACCTGGTGCTCGCCACGCAGCGTCCGTCCGTCGACGTCGTCACCGGTCTGATCAAGACCAACGTGCCCTCGCGTCTGGCGTTCGCGACGTCGTCGTTGACCGACTCACGAGTCATCCTCGATCAGCCCGGAGCCGAAAAACTGATCGGCATGGGCGACGCGCTCTTCCTGCCGATGGGTGCGGGCAAGCCGACGCGTCTGCAGGGTGCGTTCATCACCGACGAGGAAATCTCGGCCGTTGTCGACTTCGCCAAGAACCAGGCCGAGCCCGAGTACAACGACACCGTCACCGCCGCGAAGGTCTCGGACAAGAAGGACGTCGATCCCGACATAGGCGACGACCTCGACGTGCTGCTGCAGGCCGTCGAGCTGGTCGTCACCAGCCAGTTCGGCTCGACGTCGATGCTCCAACGCAAGCTACGCGTCGGATTCGCCAAGGCAGGACGACTGATGGACCTCATGGAGAACCGCGGCGTCGTGGGTCCGAGCGAGGGATCGAAAGCCCGCGAGGTACTCGTCAAGCCCGACGAACTCGACGGATTGCTGTGGTCCATCAAGGGCGGGGACCCGGACGAGCAGCCGGCGTCCGAGGAGTTCTGACGGGCCCTGCACCTGCGTGAATGGACCATTGCACAGCCGTCTGGGCGGTGCAATGGTCCATTCACGGGAACGGGTGGACGGGCGGGCTCAGGCCGTGAACGCGCCCATGACCGGTGTCCATTCGTGGAAGTCGGCCGACTCGATGAGGTTTTCGACGGCGAACGGATCCTGCGCGAACAATGATTCCACGGATGCAGCGTCGGTGCCCTCGACGAGCAGCAGAGCGCCGCTGTCGTCGGCGAACCGCCCACTGGAGACGAGAGTCTTCTTCTCCAACAAGTCGGCCAGCCACGCCCGGTGTGCCGCGCGATGGGTGTCGCGGCCCTCGGTGGTCGTGGGGGAGTACGTGTAAGTGACGGCGATCAGGGGCATGGAGCTCACTTCCGGATTCGAGGGGTGTCCGGAGAATTCTGTCAGAGCGAAAGCAGCATGCGCGTGTTGCCCAACGTGTTCGGCTTGACGTAGCTCAGGTCGAGGAACTCTGCGACGCCGGTGTCGTAGGACCGGCACATTTCCGCGTAGACCTCGGCAGTGACGGGCGTTCCCTCGATCTCGGAGAACCCGTGCCGGGCGAAGAAGTCCACCTCGAAGGTCAACACGAACACCTTCTGCAGCGCCAGCTCGCGTGCCACCTCGATGAGTTTGGCAACGATCAGATGACCGGCTCCGTGCCCCTTGGCTGCGGGGTCGACCGCCACCGTGCGTACCTCACCCAGGTCCGCCCAGAGCACGTGCAGTGCTCCGCATCCGATGACCTCACCGGCGCGTTCGGCAATCCAGAATTCCTGCACTGCCTCGTACAGCGTCACCAGGTTCTTCTCGAGCAGGATTCGACCCGCGTAGATGTCGATCAGCCGCTTGATCTCGGGAATGTCGGAGGTTCGGGCTCGACGCACGACCAGGGTGGCGTCGCCGACGGACTTGCCGTCCACGGTGTCGGAATACTCGTCGGATTCGGGATCGGCGGTGTCGCGACTCGCCCGATTCGGCCCAGAAGTCATGTGGTGAACAGTAGTCACCGATGCAACCGATAAACTTTCCGTGTGTCGTTCAGCGAGCAGTGTCCCCGTCTCGACGGGTCGGTGCTGCGCAAACGCCGACATGCCATCGAATGCCCGGTCCGCGACCGAAGAGGGTCTTCGTGACCGGGCCGACCGTGCCGGGCCGCGGTGTCCCGCCCGGCGGTGCTTCGCGCAGTGCAGGGCTGCCGCACGGCAACGCTGCACCCGGAGGATCGGACGCCGTCCCGCTGCTCAACATCGCCAATGTGCTGACCGTGCTGCGCATCGCTCTGGTGCCCGTTTTCCTTGCGGCGCTCTTCGTCGGTGACGGTCAGGACACCTCGTGGCGGTTGGCGGCGACGGCGATCTTCGCCGCAGCGGCCATCACGGACCGGATCGACGGCCAACTCGCCCGCAAGTACGGACTCGTCACCGATTTCGGGAAGATGGCCGACCCCATCGCCGACAAGGCGCTGATCGGCGCTGCCCTTGTCGGACTGTCGATATTGGGTGATCTGTCCTGGTGGGTGACGGCGATCATCGGGGTACGCGAGATAGGCATCACCGCGGTTCGTTTCGCCGTCATTCGGCACGGGGTCATTCCGGCCGGTCGTGGCGGCAAGGTCAAGACGCTGGTTCAGACCTTCGCGATCGGCGTGTACCTGTGTCCGCTGCCCAGCGCAGTCGATCCGGTGGCGATGGCGCTGATGGCTCTGGCGGTTCTGCTGACCGTGTACACCGGTATGGACTACGTGGTTCAGGCGATTCGGCTGCGCCGGGGTGTGTCCTCGGTGTGAGTGCATTCGACGGGCGTCCACGAAGCGATGCGGGAAGTTACAGTTCTGACAGCCGTGTCGGAGCCCCTTCGGCGCGTGTCGGAGGCGACGGACATATAGGGTCGGGAACCAATCGGACCGGCTGGGACGTTGACCCTACGACGGCTTCGAGCGAACGATACGAACGTGGTCGTCTCGACGGCACGGTCGTCGGCATCAGCACCAACGAGGAGGAGCGAGATGGCGCTGCTATTGCGTGAAGCACTCGGCGACAGTTTGCGGCGTACTCGCGTCGCACAGAGCCGCACCCTGCGTGAAGTCTCCAACACCGCGCGCGTGAGCCTCGGCTACCTCTCCGAGGTGGAACGTGGCCGGAAGGAAGCGTCGAGCGAACTTCTCGCTGCGATCTGCGATGCCCTGGCCGTGCCTCTGTCCGATGTGATGAGCGACGTGAGCGTCACGCTGTCGGATGCATCCACTGCTGCTGTGCGTTCCGAGGAATCGGCTGTGGCCACCCGCATCGACGGTGATACGCGGGTCGTGATCCCGGCACCTGCTGCCAGAGCTCTTGCCGCCGCCTAAGATCGATCGAGTAGCCGATGTCGGCTGCCGGCCCCACCGAGTCACCCGTACTTCACTGCACTGACAAGTTCATTTCGGTCACTGCGACAGCAGCCGACCCGCACGCGGCCACCGCGGCGCAACAGATGGAGGCAGGACCACCCCATGGCTAATCCTTTCGTCAAGGCCTGGAAATACATGATGGCCCTCTTCAATTCCAAGATCGACGAGAAGGCCGACCCCAAGGTTCAGATTCAGCAGGCGATCGAAGATGCGCAGCGGCAGCACCAGGCGCTGTCTCAGCAGGCCGCGTCCGTCATCGGCAATCAGCGTCAGCTCGAAATGAAGCTCAGCAGGCAGTTGGACGAGGTCGAGAAGCTCAACGCCAACGCGCGTCAGGCCGTCACGCTGGCCGATCAGGCTGCTACTGCAGGTGACGTCGAGAAGGCCACGCAGTACACCAACGCGGCCGAGGCGTTCGCGGCTCAGCTCGTGACCGCCGAGCAGAGCGTCGAGGATCTCAAGGTCCTGCACGACCAGTCTCTGCAGGCCGCCACACAGGCCAAGAAGGCCGTCGAGCAGAATGCCATGGCCCTGCAGTCCAAGGTCGCCGAGCGCACGAAACTGCTCAGCCAGCTCGAGCAGGCGAAGATGCAGGAGAAGGTCAGCGAGTCGCTGCGCTCGATGGACAGCACGTTGTCGGCACCGGGAAACACTCCGAGTCTCGATGCGGTGCGCGACAAGATCGAGCGTCGATATGCAGACGCGCTCGGTTCCGCCGAGCTCGCTCAGAATTCCGTGTCCGGACGCATGCTCGAAGTTCAGCAGGCATCTGTGCAGATGGCCGGTCACAGCCGGCTCGAGCAGATCCGCGCTTCCATGGCCGGGGACTCGCTGCCCACGGGTAATTCCGCCGCCAAGCCGTCGATCGCCAAAGCTCCGGACACAACGCCCGAGCCTCCAGCCCAGGCGTGATCGACCGAACGCGAAGTTCGTTCGAGTAGACAGTAGTTCCGACACATGAGCAACAAGAATCACGAACCCGGCCGGTCGCGTAAGCGGCCGGCCGTTTCGCTGGACAGGGAGGCGGTGACAGCCGCCGTCGCCGAATCCGGAGCGGTGGTCCGGTCGCTGGCCGAGACAGCGCGGGCCGCCGGAACCTCATTGCTCGATGCCGCCGGTCGTCGCAAGGACCCACGTGTCAAGCACCTGAAGAAGATTCGACGGGCTCGCCGGCGAAGTATCAGATTCGGGGCCGCGTCGACGACCACTGCGGTGAGTACTGCGGGAATAGCTGCGTTGTCGGCTCCGGAATGGACTCTGTTCGTCGGCGGTGGTTCTGCCGCGCTCTTGGCTGTGCCTGCGGTGTTCGCATTCGGTCGTTTGCGGCGACTACGAGGTCAACCGGTTCCGGTGGGAGTGCCCGGCAGGCGTTCGTTACCGCAGCGTGGATCCGCCGCATTCGAGCCGATGTCACGATTGGCGGGCGCAGAGCAGAGTCTGTTCGAGCTCCTCGGAATTCTGGCGCGATCGGGCACCATCGCCGCAGAGGACGTCGAAGAGATGATCGGCGTTGCCTCGGACGCGGTGCGGGGCTTGGACGGTGTTGCCGTCGACATTGCGGCCCTCGAACGTGCGGGAGCGGCAAGCGCATCGACACGCACGCATCTACGGCCCGGAATCGAGGCTGCGGCAAGCGATCTCGCTGCCGGAGTGAATCAGTACGAGGATCTCGTCGCCGCTGCAGCCCGGATGACCGGACCGGCCGGGTCCACGTCGAAGAACGTGGTGGACTCGCATCGCCGAGAATTGTTGTCTGCCACCGATCGACTGCAAGGGTGGGCCGACGCGCTCACCGAACTCGACGAAATCCGGTCACGACACCGGTGAGAAGATCAGGGTTCACCCCGATGTGTTCGCCGTGGTCGGCTGCCAGTATCGACATAACGCGATACGACCCGGTGCGCGTCATACGGTAGGAGCCGTTCATGTTCTGGAAGATTCTCGGATTCATCGTTCTCGTCTGGATCGCACTTGCCTTGCTGGGCAGCATCATCAAGGGCTTGTTCTGGTTGGTCGTGGCCGGGGCGATCGTCTTCGGGCTGGTGTGGCTGTACAAAGCCATCTCCTCCGGTCACGACCGTTCGTCGCTGAAATACTGACTGCTGCCCGCGTTACGTGCGCAGTGGGGAACCCGCTTCGACGAACACTCGCAACGCGCGTGGCACGCATTCGATCGTGACGGGCAGGTCCGCGACGCGTTCGCCGTCTGCGTAGGCCACCATGCCGTCGCAGTGCACGGTCACGTTCCGGGCCCTGTAGACCTCGACCTCCGGAAGGTCGACGTGGGCACCTCGATACAGGGTCGGCGACAGCGCGAGCAGTCGCGTTCGACTCACATCCCGCACGACGGTGATGTCGAACAGGCCGTCGTCCACGCGCGCGGTCGGGCAGATGGCCATGCCACCGCCGTAGCTGCTGCTGTTTCCGACAGCGACGAGTACGGCATCCAGGTGTAGCTCGACATCATCCAATTCTATTGTGTACGAGAGCGTTTCGAGGGCGGCCAACTGCAGTACCATGGCCGCGTTGTACCGCAGTGGACCGCCGAGCCAGCGCAGCCGACCGGCGCGCTCGGTGACCAATGAATCGAAGCCGCTCGACAGGACCGTGCCGAACCAGCGCGTCCCGACCCGACCGAGATCTATCGACCTGACGACGCCGTCGACAACGAGATCCGCTGCGCGAGTGACATCGTCGAGGGGGATGCCGAGCGCCCGAGCCAAGTCGTTGCCGGTGCCCGCAGGAATCAGGCCGAGTGGGGTACCGGTTCCGGCGATCACCTGCAGCGCGAGATTGACGAGCCCGTCGCCCCCCACGGCAACGACGGCATCCGTTCCGCTCCCGACGGCCTTCTTCAGCAACTCCAGCGATTCACCCGCGGTGCGGCCCTCGATCGTCGTAACGCTCAGTCGACGCTCGCGTAGATGCGTCACGGCGCGCCGCGATGCGTGAACGGCTCGACCACCCCCGGCCGTCGGATTGGTCAGAACGGTCACCGATCGCGTCACGAAAACTCGAATTCGTCGGTCACTCGATCAGTTTGCCAGGGGCGACGGTTCCTGTGCAGGTCGGCGGCGTGATCGACACGCGGGCATGTCGCCGAAGGAGACGGCCGGACGGGCTGTGGGCGGTTGTGCAACATGGTGTCGCTGTTACTGTGAGGTATAGTAACGACACGAAATGTTTCCGAGTGAAGTATCTAACTTCCGGCCGTTGTGCGAAAGGTGATCTGTGATCGAGCAGCAGGTGTCGACTCCCGCCTCGATCGAACTCGCCCCGGCGGCTGCACCCGACAAGTCGGTGGAAGACACCGTTCTCGACGCCGCGCGCTCGTGCATCCTCGAACGAGGGGTCAAGCGCACGACCCTCGCCGAAATAGCACGCCGCGCCAAAGTCAGCAGGCCCACGGTGTACCGGCGGTGGGCCGATACCCGAGCGGTGGTGTCGAGCCTGCTCACTCGTGAGATCGCTGCCCTGATCCCGGACTTCGACGCCACCGCGTCCGGTCGTGAGCAAATCGTCTCTGCTGTGGTTCAGGCGGGAGATCGAATAAGGCAACATCCGTTGTTCGTCAAGATTCTGCGGTCGGACTCGGATGTGCTCGCGACCTACATTCTGCACCGCCTCGGTACCAGCCAATCGTTGATCATCGATGCGGTGGCGCGTCTTGTCGAAGCCGGACAACGTGATTCGTCGATCCGTGACGGGGATCCGAATACCCTGGCAACGCTCGTCCTGCTCATGGTCCAATCTGCCGTCCAGTCCGCCGAGATGGTGTCCGAACGGGTACCGGGTGGCGAGGTGGTACGTCAGATGGCGGACGCCGTCGACGCCTACCTTCGTCCCGACAAAGCCTGACCGTCGGCACCGCTGCCCGGCACGATCGGTGATCGTCCAGCGCGGCGATGTGGCACGCTGGGCGCGTGCGAGTAGCAGTGGTGGCCGGCCCGGACCCAGGACATGCGTTTCCCGCTATCGCCTTGTCGCTGTTGTTCGAGCGGGCGGGTGACGATCCGGTCCTGTTCACCGGAAGCCGGTGGGTCGGCGACGCCAGAGCGGCCGGTATTCGCACGCTGCCACTGGGTGGCCTGCTGCCGCGACCGGAGGACGACGATCTCGATGCCGGGCAGCGAATTCATTCGCGCGCAGCCTTCGTCGCGACAGAACTGTTGCCGGATCTCGAACGCGAAAACGTGGATCTGGTGGTCTCCGATATTCTCACCGCCGGAGGCGGAATGGCTGCCGAGCAACTGGGAATTCCCTGGGTCGAACTCTCGCCCCACCCGCTGTATTCGCCATCGAAGGGGTTGCCGCCCATCGGAAGTGGGCTCGCGCCCGGACGCGGTGTTCGGGGTCGTCTTCGCGATACGGTGATGCGCGCGTTGACGGCGCGCTCTATCGCCCGCGGGCAGCAACAGCGCGCCGACGCCCGAGTGGGCATCGGACTACCCGCGCGCGATCCCGGGCCGGCCGCTCGGCTCATCGCCACCATTCCCGCACTCGAAGTGCCGAGGCCCGACTGGCCCAGGGACGCCCATGTGGTGGGCCCTCTGCTGTGGGAGCCCACCGACGAGTTGCTCGACGTCCCCGCCGGCGATACGCCGCTGGTGATGGTGGCCCCGTCGACGGCGTTCACCGGGACCGAGGGAATGCTGGAGATGGCGCTGAAGGGGTTGGACGGCGCAGGCGTCCGGGTAGTGGCCTCGGTGCTCGACGGGGGCCCCGACCACGTGCCGACTTGGGCGAATGCCGGGCTCGGCCGCCAGGACGAATTGCTGCGCCGCGCCGATGTCGTGGTGTGCGGAGGTGGTCACGGCATGTTGGCCAAGGCGCTCATTCACGGAGTTCCAGTGGTCACCGTGCCGGGCGGCGGCGATCAATGGGAGCTGGCGAACCGGGCCGCTCGGCAGGGGAGTGCCGTACTGGTGCGCCCCGCCACCGCAGGTGCAATTGCCGACGCCGTGTCCGCCGTGCTGTCCGACCCTCGTCATGCGGCGGCAGCGACCTCGGCGGCCGCAGGCGCGCATCACGTCGAAGATCCTGTCTCGGTCTGCCGCGAGGTGCTCGCCGGTAGGGAGTCCGAGGGCGGGCGTTAGGCTGATCGATGTGCGTCTGACCGAATTTCGTGAACTGCTCACCGAGGAGTTCGGCTCCGTTCGAGGCAATTCCCTGCTCGCCGATCATGTGTTGTCCGGTATCGGACGCACGGGCGCGCAGGCCATCGAAGACGGTGTCGACCCGCGGGAAGTGTGGCGGTCGATCTGCTACGAGTTCGATGTGCCCAAGGAACGCTGGTAGCTCCACCGCATCTGCTCGGCGTGTCGAAAGCTGTGGTAGTTGACTCGAACACGTGTTCGCCTATGCTGATGTCAACGGTTGCTGGCCGGTCTCGAAGAACTTCTTGTCGGTACCCCGTTCTAGCGTTACCGCCAACAAGCTGATCGACAGACACAGCTGAACGAAACGACACAGGGAGCTCACGATGGCTGCATACGACCGCGACAAAGCGCTCGATCTCGCACTCGCGCAGATCGACAAGAATTTCGGCAAGGGTTCGGTGATGCGCCTCGGCGACGAGGTCCGTCAGCCCATCGCCGTCATCCCCACGGGATCGATCGCGCTCGACGTGGCACTCGGCATCGGTGGTCTGCCCCGCGGCCGAGTCATCGAGGTCTACGGTCCGGAGTCCTCGGGTAAGACCACCGTCGCTCTGCACGCGGTGGCCAGCGCTCAGCGTGCCGGCGGAATCGCAGCGTTCATCGACGCCGAGCACGCGCTCGATCCCGACTACGCGAAGAAGCTCGGTGTCGACACCGATGCACTGTTGGTCTCGCAGCCCGACACCGGTGAGCAGGCCCTGGAAATCGCCGACATGCTGATCCGCTCCGGTGCCCTCGACATCCTGGTCGTCGACTCTGTGGCGGCACTGGTACCGCGCGCCGAGATCGAAGGCGAGATGGGTGACAGTCACGTGGGTCTGCAGGCTCGTCTGATGAGTCAGGCGCTGCGCAAGATCACCGGTGCCATGAGCAACTCCGGCACCACCGTGATCTTCATCAACCAGCTGCGCGAGAAGATCGGCGTCATGTTCGGTTCCCCCGAAACCACCACCGGTGGTAAGGCACTGAAGTTCTATGCCTCGGTACGTCTCGACATCCGTCGGATCGAGACGCTGAAGGACGGAACCGAAGCCATCGGTAACCGCACCCGTGTCAAGGTTGTCAAGAACAAGGTCGCGCCGCCCTTCAAGCAGGCCGAGTTCGACATCATCTACGGCAAGGGCATCAGCCGCGAAGGCTCGTTGATCGACATGGGCGTCGAGCACGGGTTCATCCGGAAGTCGGGCTCGTGGTTCACCTACGACGGCGATCAGCTCGGGCAGGGCAAGGAGAACGCTCGTAAGTTCATGCTCGAGAATCCCGATGTGCGTGACGAAATCGAGAAGAAGATCATGGAAAAGCTGCAGATCGGTGCGGATGTCACCGCTGAGGAGCCCGCAGCTGCTCCGGTCGACTTCTAACCTGGGTTCGCTGTGCAGCAGCGAGACAACGGCGGCGGCACCGAAGCGCAGGCGAAAGATGTCTGCCTTCGGCTGCTGACCGACCGGGCACGCAGCAGACACGAACTCGAAGCGAGCTTGTTCAAGAAGGGTTTCACCCACGAGGTTTCCACCGCAGTGCTCGACCGACTCGAGAAGGCGAAACTCGTCGACGACGAGTCGTTTGCGCAGCAGTGGGTTCAATCCCGGCACAAGTACTCCGGTAAGGGCAAGCGCGCTCTGAGCATGGAGCTGCGGAACAAAGGCGTCAGCAACGAGTTGGCCGTGAACGCCCTGGATCTGATCGATTCCGAAGACGAGCGGCAGCGTGCTGCAGAGTTGGTACGCAAACGATTCCGAACGCTGCATCTGCCGGATCCGGACGGACCCGACGCACGAGCCGAACGCGACAAAGTAGTGCGCAAATTGGTCGGGATGCTGGCCCGCCGCGGCTACTCGCAGGGAATGGCATTCGCCGTGGTCAAAGAACAACTCGACCGCGCAGGAGCCGACACGGAAGACTTCGACGGCCCAGATTCGATGTGATCGTCCACCCCGAGTCCGGGCAGTCGAGAAACAGTATGGCCCGCAACACCATCGGTGTTGCGGGCCATACTGCCGTGCGCAGCTGAACGGCGCGAACCTCAGGCCGCTTGACCGCCGTCGAGTGCCGGTACCACAGCGGCGGTGCCGCCCTTACGCTTTCGCGACCTGAGACGCCGCTCGACCACGGTGGCCAGCTTGGTCAGCGCCGAGTTGATGATGATCATGATGACGGCGACGATTATCAGCGAAGGCAGGTAGTTGCTGTAGAACGCGCCCACCTGTTGTCCGGAGCGGACGACCTCGACATACCCGATGACGTAACCGAGCGCCGAGTCCTTCAGAGCCACCACCATCTGCGAGATGATGGCGGGCAGCATCGCAGTGACGGCCTGGGGGAGTAGCACCAGAAGCATGACCTGGCTCTTGCGCATACCCAGCGCCGAGGCGGCTTCGCGCTGACCCTTCGGCAGTGAATTGACTCCGGCACGTACGATCTCGGCGATCACCGACCCGTTGTACAGAGTCAGGCCGGTGACCACGGCGGCCAACGCCAGGTACTTGACCTTGAAGACCTCGTAATCGGCGTACACCGCGTACAAGAAGATCATCAGGATCAGCACGGGGACAGCGCGGAACAATTCGACGACTGCACCGCTGACGATTCGTACGGCGCGGTGATCCGAGAGGCGGCCGATGCCGAGGAGCGCACCGAGAATCAGTGCGAACACGATCGACAATGCCGCCGCGACCAGAGTTCCCTGAATACCGGGCAACAGATACGTGGTCCACGTTGTCGATTCGAGGAACGGATCCCACTTTTCGGCGGTGAGCTGGCCCTTGGAGTCGAGGGCACGGTAGATCAGAAACGCGACTCCGAGCGAGACAACCGCGACGACGGCAGTCAGGATGCGATATCGAAGTACCGCTTTCGGTCCGGGAACGTCGTACAGAACTGCTACTGCATCACTCATCATGACACCGCCAATCGCTTGCTGATGTAGCCGAACAGCAGCCCGGTCGGGAGCGTCAGGATCATGAAGCCGAGCGCGAAGATTCCGCCGACGACGAAGATCGCGGCCTCGTTCTCGATCATGTTCTTCATCAGGAACGACGCCTCGGCGACGCCGATGACCGATGCGATGGTCGTGTTCTTCGTCAACGCGATCACGACGCTTCCCAGCGGGCCCACCACGGCGCGGAACGCCTGAGGAAGAACGACGATCGAAATGTTCTGGGTGAACGTCATTCCCAGTGAGCGGCCTGCTTCGGCCTGCCCGACCGGGACGGTGTTGATTCCCGATCGCAGTGACTCGGCCACGAACGACGCCGTGTAGATGCTCAGACCGAGGATTGCCAGCCGAAAGTTGTTGTCGTCGAGAGACGTCGGTGAGGACTCCGACGCCAAAGAAACGCCCATGGTCTGGTACAGCCCGAACGAGGTGAACAGAATGATCAGGGTCAGAGGGGTGTTACGAAAGATGGTGACGTACGTCGCGGCAATTCCGCGCGCGATCGGAATGGGCGATACGCGCATCGCGGCGATGATCGTTCCGATGACCAGTGCACCGACGAGGGATGCCAACGTCAGGTAAATGGTCGAGAGGAACGCGTCGATCAATTGATCGCCGTACTTGCTCAATAGGTTCACGGTGCTTGTTGATCCTCACGGCTCGGCGAGATCGAGCCGTCGTGTCCCGCCCGCGACGAGCGGGACACGACGGCGTGGTCGATCAGTAGCGGTCGATCAGTAGCGGTCGACGGTGGGCGGGCTCGGCAGCGGGTAGCCCGACGCGCCGACGGTCTCGTCGAACGCCTGCTGCCAAGCGCCGCTGGTCACCATCTCTTCGATGGCGTCGTTGATCTTGTTGCGTCCGTCGGTGTCGTCCTTGTTCAGGCCGATGCCGTAGTTCTCCGTGGTGAAGGGCTCACCGACCACCTTGAACTGACCGGGGGACTGAGCGGCGTAACCGGCGAGGATGATGTCGTCGGTGGTGACGGCGTCCACAGTGCCGTTACGCAGTGCTTCGACGCACGCGGAGTAGGTGTCGAACGGCTGAAGCTGGACTCCCGGGTACTCGTCGGCGATGTTCTGTGCCGGGGTGGAACCGGTGACGGAGCACAGCTTCTTGCCCTCGAGAGAATCGGCACCGGTGATGTCGGTGTTGTCCTGCTTCACCAGGAGCGACTGACCTGCCACGAAGTACGGCCCGGCGAAGCCGACCTTCTCCTTGCGGGTGTCGGTGATGGAATAGGTGGCGACGATGTAGTCGACCTCACCGTTCTGGATCAGCGTCTCGCGCTGCGCGGACGGGGATTCCTTGAATTCGATGTTCGCCTCGTCGACACCGAGCTTGCCTGCGACGTACTTGGCCACCTCGACGTCGAAGCCGCTGAACGAGCCGTCCGGATTACGGAGGCCGAGGCCCGGCTGGTCGAACTTGATGCCGACGGTGAGCTTGCCGCTTTCGACGCTGCTCGAGATGGTGCGGGCCTCCTCGCCGCCGCCGCAGGCGGTAGCGACGATGGCGAGAGCGGCGAGGGCGACACCGAGGCGAAGCGGTCGGGTGATTCTCACAGTGAATGTCCTTCGGATAGGTCGTACGTACGGGGATGAGCGGTGAATCTGATCAGTGACCGAGGATCTTGCCGAGGAAGTCCTTGGCGCGTTCGGACTTCGGGGACTTGAAGAAGGTTTCGGGATCGGTGTCCTCGACGACGGCACCGTCGGCCATGAAGATCACTCGGTCGCCTGCCTTGCGGGCGAAACCCATCTCGTGGGTGACGACGAGCATGGTCATGCCCTCCTTGGCCAGCGAGGTCATGACGTCGAGAACCTCGTTGACCATCTCCGGATCCAGGGCCGAGGTCGGCTCGTCGAAGAGCATCACTTTGGGGTTCATGGCGAGTGAGCGGGCAATGGCCACGCGCTGCTGCTGACCACCCGACAGCTGAGCCGGGTACTTGTCGGCCTGGTTGGCGATGCCGACGCGTTCGAGTAGAGCCAGTGCGCTCTTCTCGGCCTCGTCCTTCTTGAGCTTTCTCACCTTCATCGGTGCCAGCATGACGTTCTGCAGAATGGTCTTGTGTGCGAACAGGTTGAACGACTGGAACACCATGCCCACGTCCGCACGCAGTGCAGCGAGGGCCTTGCCCTCGGCGGGGAGTAGATCGCCGTCGACCTCGATGGCACCGGAATCGATCGGCTCCAACCGGTTGATCGTCCGGCACAGCGTCGACTTTCCTGATCCGGACGGACCCACGACGATGACGACCTGGCCGGCCGGCACTTCGAGGTTGATGTCCTTGAGTACGTGCAGATCACCGAAGTGCTTGTCGACGGATTTGAGCGAGATCATCGAAGGTGCGCCCGGCGGTGGTGTCGCTGCCGGGGCGTCGGTGGCGTGCGTCATAGGTCGAAACCCTATGCGTAGTTTCCTCGCCGACCGCCGTTTTCGCCCGCAGTCTTCGATTATGTAATGGAAACTTTACTGTCGGCTCGCATAGCGCCTGGACAGTCCGCGGTGGGCCCCGTGACCCCGGCGTGTCCGCCCGTGCAATGGACGTACCCTGGAGGGGTGCAAACGAGTGTTGTTTCGACCGTGGACGTGACCGATCGCGAGAGCGTCGACCCCGAGACGGCCGGTGCCCCGTCGGCTGCAGGTGCCCGCAGCTACGAGGTGCGCACACACGGGTGCCAGATGAACGTTCACGATTCCGAACGACTGTCCGGCCTACTCGAAGAGGCCGGTTACGTGCCCGCAGACGCCGGTACCGACGCCGACCTCGTCGTGTTCAATACGTGCGCAGTACGTGAGAACGCCGACAACAAGCTGTACGGAAACCTCGGCATGCTCCGGCCCGCGAAGACGCGAAACCCCAACATGCAGATAGCAGTCGGCGGTTGCCTGGCGCAGAAGGACCGCAACACCGTGGTGGACAGGGCTCCGTGGGTGGACGTGGTCTTCGGTACGCACAACATCGGGTCACTGCCGGTACTGCTCGAACGCGCCCGGCACAACGAACGGGCTCAGGTCGAGATTCTCGAGTCGCTCGACGCCTTCCCGTCCACCCTGCCGGCCAAGCGTGAGTCCGCGTACGCCGGTTGGGTGTCGATTTCGGTGGGCTGCAACAACACCTGCACTTTCTGCATCGTTCCGGCGCTGCGCGGCAAGGAGATCGACCGCAGGCCGGGCGACATACTCGCCGAGGTACAGGCTTTGGTGGACCAGGGTGTGCTCGAGGTGACGCTGCTGGGGCAGAACGTCAACGCCTACGGTGCCTCGTTCGCCGACCCCGACCTACCACGCGACCGCGGGGCGTTCGCCGCGCTGCTGACCGCGTGCGGATCCATCGACGGACTCGAACGAGTGCGGTTCACGTCTCCGCACCCGGCCGAGTTCACCGACGACGTCATCGAGGCGATGGCATCGACCCCGAACATCTGTCCCACTCTGCACATGCCGCTGCAGTCCGGATCCGACCGAATCCTCAAGGCGATGCGGAGGTCCTACCGGCAGACGAAGTTCATGGGCATCATCGACAAGGTCCGTGCGGCCATGCCGCATGCGGCCATCACCACCGACATCATCGTCGGCTTCCCCGGCGAGACCGAAGAGGATTTCGAGCAGACACTCGAGGTGGTGCGGCGAGCGAAGTTCGCCAACGCGTACACCTTCCAGTACTCCAAGCGCCCGGGTACCCCGGCGGCCGACATGCCCGATCAGGTACCGAAAGAAGTTGTGCAAGAACGGTATCTGCGGTTGATCGCGCTGCAGGAGGAGATCGTCCTGACCGCGAACCAGGCCCTGATCGGAACCGAGGTCGAATTGCTCGTCGCCACCGGTGAGGGGCGCAAGAACGCCGCAACTCATCGGATGAGCGGACGAGCCAGAGACGGCCGATTGGTGCACTTCGCCGTCGACGCCGAGCGGGCGGGCGACATTCGCCCGGGCGACGTCGTCACGACGACACTGACCGCCGCGGCCCCGTACCACCTGATCGCCGACGCCGGAGTGCTCACGCACCGACGAACCGCGGCCGGAGATGCTCACGAACGCGGCATCATGCCGAAAACGGCTCCGATCGGCGTCGGCCTCGGCCTTCCATCCATCGGCGCACCGGCGCCGCTTCCGGTTCAGACAGGATGCACGGTATGACAGAACCCGACGGCCGCGGCCGCAGTACCTCCGACAGTGGGCCCATCTCCGATCGATCGCCCGAGGAACTCGAACGTGCCGAACGGGCGGTGATGACCGAACTCGATCCAGGCGCACGAGCCATGGTCGTGGCCGGCCTCGTGTTGATCCTGTTGGTCACGTTCGCGTTACCGCATACCGGATCGGCCAGCGGATTCGACGTGCTCTCGAGCAGTGACGCCGCAGCTGCGGAGTCCATTGCCCTGCCCTCACGAATATTCGTCGTGCTGGTGCTGACCTTCGGAGTCGTCATGTCCGTACTGGCGTTGGTCACTCGCATGTGGGCGCTGGCCTGGGCCGCGTTGGCGGGGTGTGCGGTGTCGTCGGTGTTCGGGATGCTCTCGATCTGGTCCCGGCAGACCGTTCCGGACAACCTTCAGGGTGCCGGACCGGGCATCGGTCTCATCATCGCGTGGGTAGCCGTGATGGCTCTGACATTCCACTGGCTCAAGGCCGTGTGGAACAAGACCAACTCGCAACTGGCCGCTCAGGAACAGCGTCGGGTAGCAGCTGCGTCGGGTGAGCAGAAGCTGCGCCTGTGGGACGGCCACTCGAACCCCTGAGTTCGTGTGGCCGCCCGCACCGCAGGTCACAACTCGTCGACGGCACTCTCCGCGGCATCGGCCCATTCACGCCACTGCTGAGCCTGAGCACGCGCCCGCTCGGCGTCCTTGGTCTTGCCTGCCGCCGTCGCCTTGGCAGCTTGATCCTCGAACTGGGCTACGCGCTCACGGAATTGGGCCGCGCGGGCAACCGCCTCGGGATCGGACCGACGCCACTGAGACTCCACTGCGTCGTGGACGGACTTCTCTATAGCGCGGAGCTTGCCTTCGAGCTCCTGCATCTTCTCGCGCGGAACCTTGCCGATGGCATCCCACTTGTCCTGCAGATCACGCAGCGCCGCACGAGCAGCGTCGAGGTCTTTGCTCGGATCGATATGCGTCTTCGCCAACAACGCTTCCTTGGCCTCGGCGTTGGCCTCGAATTCCGCGTCGCGTTCCGACGCGGCGGCGTTGCGCGCCGCGAAGAACACGTCCTGGGCGGCCTTGAAGTTCTTCCACAATGCGTCGTCGGCGTCCCGCGGAGCTCGGCCCGACGCCTTCCACTCCACCAACAGGTCTCGGAATGCAGCTGCAGTGGGACCCCAATCGGTGGACGAGGACAACGCCTTTGCGCGCTCGACGAGCTCTTCCTTACGGGTCTTGGCCGCTCCGCGCTCCCGATCGAGATCGGCGAAATGCGCCCCTCGCCGTCGGTTGAAGTTTTCCCTGGCCTTCGAGTACCGCTTCCACAGCGCATCGTCGATCTTCCGATCCACCCCGCGGATCGTCTTCCATTCGTCCAGGATTTCGCGCAGTCGATCCCCGGCGTGCTTCCACTGCGTCGATTCGCTGCCGATCTGTTCGGCCTCGGCGGCGAGGGCTTCCTTGCGCGCAGTGTGCTCGGCGCGTTCGAGCTCCTTCTCCTGCTTGGCGACCGCCGCTGCTGCGTCGGAGTGCTCGACGACAGCGTGGAGTCGGCGAGCCAGCAGATCGAGATCGCCGATCACCGCGGCCGTCGGCAGGCTCTCGAGCAGCGCAGAGGCCGCGGCCTTGGTTTTCTTGGCATCCCCGGTACCCGACGTCAGTCGAGCCTCGAGCAGTCCGACCTCGGTGGCCAGATCGTCGTAACGCCGCCCGAAATGCGCGAGGCCCTCGGCTGCGTCGCCCGCTTGCCAGGATCCGACCTGACGTTCGCCGTCCGAGGTGTTCACCCACGCGGTGCCGTCGTCGTCGACTCGGCCGTACTTGCTCGGATCGCTTGCCGGCGCGACCGCCGGGACGACGGTGGGCACATGCGAGGCGGTCGGGTGTGGCTTGGCTGCCGACGATCCACCGGGGCGGGGCGCGCCGGGACGAGGAGAAGCAGAACTCGGTCCGCCGGGCTTCGGTCCGCCGCCCGGCTTGGGGCCGCCACCTGGCTTGGGCCCACCGGTCGGAGCTGTACCGGTCGCGTCACCGCCGGAGTGGTCGGTGGGCGCATCCGACGACGGGGCGTCGGGGGTGGTGGGGGTACCGGCGTTCGGGTCGGTCATTGTTCCTCATCTCTGCCGCGCGTCACGGCTGCCTACGATCGCGATCTGGACACCATTGAACTCGGTGACGACCGATCGGACCATTGAAACAGCTCAGACGGTTCGAGGTGGACTCGTCCGGCCATGTCGCGTCGACGACTAGCGTGATACGTGTGTTCTGCGTCGCGGCCCTGGTGCCCTCTCCGCCGTTACTGGTCCCCGAACTGATGGGCCGGGCAGCCGCCGAGGCAGCCGACCTTCGGGCCGCTGCTGTCTCTGCCGTCGAGCAGCTGTCCTCGGTGGCCGACCGATGGCTCGCGGTCGGAGTCGACGACGGCGAGGGGCGATACGACGAGACGACGGTCGGCACCATGCGTGGGTACGGCGTCGATGTTGAGGTGCGGCTGTCCGGCTCGCCGGCACGGTCCGGGCCGGATCCCGAGTTGCCGCTCGCGGTGCTCCTCGCCGGTTGGCTGCGCGGTGCGGCGGCGCCCGACAGGGCCGTCGAAGTCCGCACAGTAGGTGCAGACGCGAGCGCGCAGTGGTGCTCGCGGACCGGGATGGAACTGCGCCGCGAACTCGACGCGTCCGACGACAGGTGGGGAGTGTTGGTGCTGGCAGACGGCGCGAACACCCTCACCCCGAAGGCTCCGGGGTCGTTCGATTCGCGCGCCTCGGACCTGCAGCGTCGCATCGACGATGCGCTTGCCACGGCCGACGTGGGCACCCTCGCGGAGCTCGACGAGGGCCTCTGCGCAGCCGTCGGTGTTCGGGGCCGACCGGCATGGCAGATGCTCGCTGCACTAGCGGGAACCGATGCCGTCTCGACGACCGAGCTGTATCGAGGCGCACCGTTCGGTGTCGGGTACTTCGTTGGAGTCTGGTCCCGTGGCTGACGGAACCGGGTCGACCGCCGAAGATCGGGCCACGACACCGGTGGCGGTGATCGGACCGACTGCCGCGGGCAAATCGGACCTGGCGCTGGATCTGGCCGAGGAGCTGGGCGGGGAGATCGTCAACATCGACGCGATGCAGCAGTACCGGGGGATGGACATCGGTACCGCGAAACTGACCGTGTCGGAGCGCCGCGGCATCGTGCACCATCAGCTCGATGTGCTCGAGGTCACCGATATCGCGACGGTGGCGCGCTACCAAGCGGCTGCCGTCGCCGACGTCGAGAACATCCGGTCGCGTGGCGGCCGGCCGATCATCGTGGGCGGTTCGATGATGTACGTCCAATCGTTGCTCGACGAATGGGCCTTTCCCGCCACGGACCCGGTCGTGCGGGCCAAGTGGGAGGCGGTGCTCGAACGCGACGGAATCGACGCCATCCACCACGCTCTGACGGATGTCGATCCCGAGGCCGCCGCGTCGATCCTGCCCACTGACGGACGGCGGATGGTGCGGGCCCTGGAAGTGGTCGAATTGACCGGTCGGCCTTTCGCGGCCTCTGCCCCCGTCATCGGTGAACCACGCTGGGGCACGGTGGTGCTCGGCGTCGACCGTGACACCACAGAGTTGGACGAGCGGATCGATCTGCGTACTCGGCGCATGTTCGATTCCGGGTTGCTCGACGAGGTCGAAGGGCTGTTGGATCTGGGTCTGCGCGACGGGGTGACGGCCTCACGGGCGATCGGATATGCCCAGGCCCTCGATGTGCTGGCCGGGACGTACGACGTCGACCATGCTCGTGAGCGGACGTTCATCGGTACCAGGCGCTATGTGCGCCGCCAGCGCTCGTGGTTCCGCCGCGACGAACGAGTGCGGTGGCTCGACGGCGCATCGCCCACCCTGCGGTCGGATGCGTTGTCCGCGATCGAACTCGCGTAGGTGGGCCCCCGTAGACTCGCCGACATGGAATTCGCCAAGGGCCACGGAACGCAGAACGATTTCGTCGTGCTGCCGGATCCCGGTGCCGAGCTCGAACTCACCAGGTCGGCTGTTACGGTGCTGTGTGATCGACGCCAGGGAATCGGTGCCGACGGGGTACTGCGCGTCGCGCGCGCCGGGGTGCTGCGTGACGCGGGTGTGCTCGATCGAATCCCGGCCGGCGTCGACGCCGACGACTGGTTCATGGACTACCGCAACGGCGACGGCACCATTGCCGAGATGTGCGGAAACGGGGTCCGAGTCTTCGCACACTACGTGCGAGTCCACGATCTCGAGCAGCGCGACCAGTTCGTGGTCGGCTCTCGTGCAGGCGCACGTGCGGTGACGGTGCACTCGTACGACGAGACCGATGCCGACGTGACCGTGGCCATGGGCGACGTCACCCTGATGGGTTCGAGCTCGACGACCCTGGCCGGTGCACCGTACGAGGGGATCGGCGTCGATGTCGGCAACCCGCATCTGGCCTGCGTCGATCCCGCGCTGAACCGCACCGCGTTGCGAGCACTGGACTTCACTGCTCCGCCGACTCTCGATACCGAGTTCTTTCCGCACGGTGCGAACGTCGAGATTCTGACCCGGCTCGACGACGGCGCAGTCGAGATGCGCGTCTTCGAACGCGGCGTCGGTGAGACACGCTCGTGTGGCACCGGAACCGTCGCGGCCGCCGCTGCGGCGCTCAGTTACGAGGGGCTCGAGACCGGAGACGTGAGCGTCGGCGTGCTCGGCGGCCGGGTCCTAGTGTCCATCGATCACGTCGGTGCAACCCTGCGTGGACCGTCGGTACTGCTCGCCCGAGGAGAGGTCGACAACCGTTGGTTCGCCGGTCAGTCCTGACCGGCGCGCCGGCTCCGAGCGAAACCCGCGTGCACACGCTGGGCTTTTCGTGGATCATGGGAGTTGTATGACGAACTCACATGAAACATCACCTGCGGGCGAACCGGTCGACCATGATGCCGACGGTTCACCCGACACCGCATCGGCATGGACACGCGAAGAATCCGATGCATGGTCGAGGCGGCTGGCGCGCTCACCTCTCGACGACGACTCCCCGTCCTCCGGAGATATGCAACTCGAAGAGCGCACTGCTCTGCGACGAGTCGCCGGGCTGTCGACCGAACTTGCCGACGTCACCGAGGTCGAGTACCGGCAGCTGCGCCTCGAACGCGTGGTACTGGTCGGAGTATGGACCACCGGTACCGCGGCGCAGGCCGAGTCCAGCATGACCGAACTCGCCGCGCTCGCCGAGACAGCAGGCTCGGACGTGCTCGAGGCATTGATGCAGCGCCGCGACAAACCCGATGCCGCAACCTACATCGGCTCGGGCAAGGCCAAGGAACTGCGCGACATCGTGCTCGCGACCGGGGCCGACACCGTGATCTGCGACGGCGAGCTGACGCCCGCCCAGCTGAATGCGCTGGAAAAGGTCGTCAAGGTCAAGGTCATCGATCGAACCGCCCTGATCCTCGACATCTTCGCGCAGCACGCGACGTCACGAGAAGGCAAGGCGCAGGTCGCCTTTGCCCAGATGGAATACATGTTGCCCAGGCTTCGCGGCTGGGGTGAATCCATGTCGCGTCAGGCCGGTGGACGCGCCGGTAGCAACGGCGGCGTGGGTCTGCGTGGACCGGGTGAGACGAAGATCGAGACCGATCGCCGACGCATCCGTGAGCGCATGGCCAAGCTCCGCCGTGAGATCAAAGGCATGAAGCAGGCGCGCGACACCAAACGCGAGCAACGGCTCAGTGGCACGGTGCCGTCGATCGCGATCGTCGGATACACCAACGCGGGCAAGTCGAGTTTGTTGAACGCGCTGACCGGATCCGGTGTGCTGGTTCAGAATGCGCTGTTCGCGACCCTCGATCCGACGACGCGCAAGTCCACGCTCGAAGACGGCCGCGCCATCGTGCTGACCGACACCGTCGGATTCGTCCGGCACCTGCCGACCCAGCTGGTCGAGGCCTTCCGCTCCACGTTGGAGGAAGTGACCGACGCCGATCTGCTGCTGCACGTGGTCGACGGTTCCGATCCGCTACCGATCGATCAGATCAAGGCAGTACGCGAAGTGATCACCGAGGTGGTCCGCGAGCAGGACGCGAAGATGCCGCCGGAGTTGTTGGTGGTCAACAAGATCGACGCCGCAGATCCGGTTCAGCTGACCCAGTTGCGCGGTCTGCTCGACGGCGCGCGATTCGTTTCGGCCAAGACCGGTGAAGGTATCGATGCACTGCGGGATCACCTCGGCGACATACTGTCCGAGCCCGATGTGTTGGTCGACGTTCTCGTCCCGTACACCCGCGGCGACCTGGTCGCCCGGATCCACACCGACGGCCGAATAGTGCAGTCGACGCACGAGGCGGACGGCACGCGCGTCGAAGCTCGTGTGCCGCAATCACTTGCGGCTGCACTCGTCGAGTTCACCGCGACCGTCCCCAGCGCCTGAGTTCGGTGATTCCGCGCGCAGTGGTGCGCGGTGGTGCCGCGGCTGCGCTCGGCACGGCGATCGTGCTGACCGGTGCATCGACCGCTTCGGCCGAGCCAGCCGACGTCGTGACCTACTGTCTGCCAAATGATCCCGGGCTCGAAGAGCTGTCCGGTACGACGGTGCTCGACGGCACCGTATACGGGATCGGCGACAGCGGTGCCGATGATCGGGTCGCGGTGCTCGATGGGAACTGTGCGGTGCAGCGCTGGATCGACGTTCCCGTCGACCCGTACGACGTGGAGGACATGGCGTCGTACGACGGCTCGCTGTGGTTGGCCGACATCGGCGACAATCAGTTGCGCCGCGACACTGTGGCACTGACGCGAATGGACCCGGCAACAGGCGCGGGGGAGCTGCATCGTCTGACCTACCCGGACGGCGCACACGACGCCGAGACATTGCTCATCGAACCCGGCGGTCGGCCGATCGTGGTCACGAAGGAACTCTCCGGTGTCAGCGGCGTGTACGTCCCTGCCGGAGACGAATCCGTCACCGATCTGAGCAGTCCCGGTCCGACGCCGCTGCGCAAGGTCGGCGAACTGGCCTTCACGGCCACCGAGACGGCCGGTGGGCCGCCCTTCGTGGTCGGCTCGATCCTGGCGACCGGTGGCGCGGTGAGTGCAGACGGCTCGACCGCCGTGGTGCGCACGTACACCGATGCGTACGTGTTCCGTCCGCCCGCGGGGGACGTCGCGTCCGCGCTGGTCGACCCCACCTCACCCCGAGCCGTCGTCGCGCTGCCGGCTCAGCCACAGGGCGAGGCGGCGGCGTTCCTGGACGACGGTTCCGTTCTGCTCGCGTCGGAAGCCGGGTTCGGACCGACCGACGGAACGCTGCCGCCCATTCTGCAGATTCCGAACCTGACGTCGGTGGAGCTGTCGACACCCTCACCCGTCTCGGCTGCGCCGGCGTCGCCGACCCCTGATTCTTCTGATCCTGCGGCTCCTGCACAGACGACGACAGCGACGGACTCGGAATGGGAATTCCGAGCTGCCGTCGCTGCCGGGGTGGTGCTGATCGCCGGAGCGGTGGGATTCACCGTCCGGCGATCGATGCACTCTGGTTAGGCGTCCAGATCTGATTCGACGAGTGCTGCGACCTTGTCGAGTGCTGCTTGGTCGTCGCTGGTGACGGTGACTTCGGTGCCCTTGGTGGCACCGAGCGTCATGATCATCAGGGCCGAACCGGCGTCCACCGGCTCCGAATCGGCCACTGCGAGGGTGACGTCCACGCCGGCTTCGGCGACGGCGTCGGCGATCAGTGCTGCGGGACGAGCGTGCAGACCGATCGAGGATCCGACGGCGACTGTGGTGCTGGGCATGTGCTGCTCCTTGCGTAGTGGGTTCGTTGCGATCGTAGCGAGTGTCAGACGGTGGCGAGTGCCGGATCGAGCTCGGCTTCGGTCGGTGCGTTCTTGCCCTTGATGAACTGCTTGGCCGAGACGACCAGGAACGCCGAGACGATGGTGCCGACGGCCAGAGACACGATGAACCAGATCAGGTTTCCAATGGCGAAGAACACGAAGATTCCGCCATGGGGCGCACTGAGGGTGACGTTGAAAGCCATGATCATGGCCCCGGTGACTGCGCCACCGGCCATCATCGAGGGGATGACGCGGAGCGGGTCGGCGGCAGCGAACGGAATTGCGCCCTCGGAGATGAATGCTGCTCCGAGGAACCAGGCGGCTTTACCGTTCTCGCGCTCGGCCTCGGTGAACAGACGCGAACGAACGGTCGAGGCGAGTGCCATGGCCAGGGGCGGCACCATACCGGCAGCCATGACCGCTGCCATGATGCGCAGTGAGGCGGTGTCGGTGACCGAGAGACCTGCAGTGGCGAATGCGTAGGCCGCCTTGTTGACCGGTCCACCCAGGTCGAAGCACATCATCAGGCCGAGAATGATGCCGAGGATGATCACCGAGGAACCGCTGAGTCCGTTGAGCCAATTGGTCAGTCCGCTGGTGATGGCGGCGAGTGGCTTACCGAGCAGCAGGAACATGATGGCGCCGACTACGAGTGTGGCGAACAACGGGATGATGACAACCGGCATCAGACCACGAAGCACCGCGGGGATCTTCCACTTGCTGATCCACAATGCGACGAAGCCGGCGATGAGACCACCGACGAGACCGCCGATGAAGCCGGCACCGACGAGTACCGCCACGGCACCTGCGGTGAAACCTGGTGCCAGACCGGGCCTGTCCGCGATGGCGTACGAGATGTAGCCCGCGAGCGCTGGGACCAGGAAGCTGAACGAGAGCGCGCCGATCTGGAACAGGACTGCACCGAGGTAGGCGAGGATGCCGCCGTCCGGCAGGGCGGTCAGCGAGTTGTTCACGACGATGTCTTCGGCGACATCCTTGATTTCGTACCCACCGAGCAGGAATCCGAGAGCAATGAGGAGGCCACCGGCGGCGACGAACGGAATCATGTAGCTGACGCCGGTCAGCAGGATCTGACGCAGTCGAGTGCCCCAGCCGAGTTCGCCGGCAGAGTCGTTGGAGCCGGCCGCGACTGCCGTGCCGCCGACACGGGCAGCATCCGGGTTGAGAGCTGCGCGGAGCGCTTCGGTGACCATGACGTCGGGCTCGTTGATGGCGCGCTTGACGCCGGAGGAGATGACCGGCTTTCCGGCAAATCGCTCGCGGCCCTTGACGCCCACGTCGGTGGCGAAGATGACGGCCTCGGCACCGGCGATGAGTGCGGGGTCCAGGGGAGTGCTGCCGCTCGAGCCCTGAGTCTCCACGTGCACCGTGACGCCCGCGCGCTCACCTGCGGCGACGAGTGAATCGGCCGCCATGTAGGTGTGCGCAATTCCGGTGGGGCAGGCGGTGATTGCCACGATGTGCTTGGGCGAGGCGGTTGTTGCCGTCTCGGGGGTGGCTGCAGGCGCACTGTGCTTCGCGGTGTCGACCGGCGCAGCTGCAGCGGTTGCGGCAACCGGCTTGGCGGCCGGGTTGATGACGCCGTCGACCAGCGAGACGATCTCGGCGGGCGAGGACGCGTTGCGCAGTGAGGTGACGAATTCGGGCTTGACCAGTGCCCGGGCCAGGCTCGAGAGCAGCTTCATGTGCGTCGAACCGGCTCCGGCAGGTGCAGCGATGAGGAACACCAGGTCGGCGGGGCCGTCGGGGGCACCGAAGTCGACCTTGGGGTTCAGGCGAGCGAAGCCGAGCGAGGCGCTCGTGACCGCCTCGGAACGGCAGTGCGGAATTGCGATGCCGCCGGGCAGGCCGGTGGCCGACTGAGCTTCGCGAGCAAGGGCTGCGTCGCGCAAGGCGTCGGTGTCGGTTGCGCGACCCGCGTGTGCCAGAACGCCTGCGAGACGTTCGATGACGGCAGCTTTCGATTCGCCCAGATCGGCGTCGAGGAGGATCAGATCCTCGGCGATGATCGGCTGATCTTCGGTGGGGCTGGACATGGGGGCTCCTAGAGACGGTTCGAAGAAGGGGAGAGCGTGGACGGGGTGACGGACGTGGAGATGTCGAGCGCGCGAACCGTCACCGAAGTCGGATGGGTCTGCTCGGGCAGGGGAAGCGTGGTGCCTGGAAGTGCGGTGGCTGCCGTTCCGTAGGCGACGGCGCGGCGAAGTTTGTCTGCGTCGGAACAGTTCTCGACGTCGGCCAGAATGTAGCCGGCCAGCGAGGAGTCTCCTGCGCCGACGGTGCTGACCGCGGTGATCGGAGGAGGGCTGGCGTACCAGGCACCGCCCGGGGTGACCAGGACTGCTCCGGCGCTGCCGAGCGTCGCGAGTACGGCGCCTATTCCACGACCGAGAAGAATCGTTGCGGCGGCAACGGCGGCCGACGGATCGCCCTGTGCCGCTGCGCTTTCCAGTTCCTCGGAATCGTACCCGGTGAGTTGGGCGAGTTCCTCCGAATTGGGCTTGATCAGGTCGGGTGCCGATTCAGGGAACTGATCTGCGAGAGCGAGCAGTGGCTCGTCGGACGTGTCCACCGCAACTTTGGCCGTGGTAGCGCGCAGGGCGACAACCAGTTCTGCATACCAGTCGACGGGCAGCCCGGGAGGAAGCGAACCCGACAGCACCACCCATTCGGCATCGACAGCGAGAGTGAGAATACGGTCTCGCAGTTCGGTGCGTGTCTGCTCCGACACCGTGGCACCCGGCTCGTTGATCTTGGTGGTCGTGCCGCCGATTTCGCTGACGGTGATGTTGGTGCGCGCCGGTCCGGACGTCGGAACTGCTGAGTAATCGACGCCTTTGGCGGACATCGCGTCGAGTAATGGGTCGCCGACGTTGGCCGGCAGGACGGCGAGCGCCTCTACTCCCGATCCGCCGATGACACGAGCGACGTTGACGCCCTTGCCGCCCGGGTCGACGGCCGAGGACGACGCCCGGTGCACGCCGCCGCGGGTCAGTGGTGCCTCGAGCGTGACCGTGCGGTCCATGCTCGGATTGGCCGTGAGCGTGACCATCATGCGATCACCACCTCGATTCCTTCGTTGCTGAGTTGTTTACGGTCTTCGTTCGAGATGTCGCTGTCGGTGACGATGACGTCGATGGCGTCCACGCGAGCGAAACTCACCAGGTGCTCGCGGCCGATCTTCGACGAATCTGCCAGCACGACAACATGGTTCGCGGCGTCGACCATAGCGCGCTTGACCGCGGCCTCGTCGCTGTCGGGGGTGGACAATCCGTGTCCGACGCTGATGGCGTTGGTTCCGATGAATGCAACGTCGACCCGCAGCCATTCGAGGGCGCGCAGTGCCTCGTCGCCCACCGCGGCCTGTGTCGTTCCTCGAACACGCCCGCCGAGCAATCGAAGACTGATGCTCGGCATGGTTGCGGCCCGGGCTGCGATCGGTACGGAGTTGGTGACCATGGTGAGTTCGCGATCGTGCGGTAGCAGTCCCGCCAGGCGTCCGGTGGTGGTGCCTGCATCGAAGACTGCACTGCCGCCGACGGGTGGGAGGAACGACAATGCAGCCGCTGCGATCGCGTCCTTCTGGTCTGCACGGGTGAACTCTCGTTCCGAGACGCCCGGCTCGAGTGTGGTCAGCGCCGAGGCGGGTACTGCTCCACCGTGCACGCGGCGTACCACTCCGAGTCGATCGAGGGTAGCCAGATCGCGTCGCACGGTCTCGGTGGTGACGCCGTAGTTGGCGGCCAGGTCGTTGACGGAGACGCGTCCTTGCGTGCTGATCAGCTCAGCGATGGCGTGCTGTCGTTCCTCCGCGTACACCTGCGTCTCCTTCCCGGTTGATGTTGCTTTATGTTGTTTTACGCCCGTGTGTGTTGACATGTCAAGGGTTTGGAGTAATCTCGGTCACAACACCATCGGGAAGCCAGGTGCGGCACACTCATCTGACATCCGGAACGAACAGACGTACACGCAGGATCCGAGGAGGACCACATGACGGGATCGGTCAGCACCGCATCGACCGGACACACCGATGCAGCACCAGCTGCAGACGGGACGTCGTCGATCGGAGCGGAGTCCACGACACTGCGGGGCACGCCCGTCGTGCCCGGAGTCGGCTACGGACCCGTCATCCGTCCCGGGGCCCGTCCGGCCATCCCGGCCGACACCGGTGAGGTGGCCGAAGCGAATCGCGATGCGGAGAAGGACATCTTCGACTCGGCCGCGAACGCTGTCGCCATGCGGCTGCGCGGACGTGCAGAGTTGGCGACCGGGGCAGCGTCGGAGGTGCTGTCGGCCAATGCGGCCATGGCATCGGACCGAGGTTGGCTCGGGGTCGCACGATCCTCGATCGCCAAGGGCAGCACCGCCGTCACCGCAACTGCTGCCGCGACCGAGAAGTTCGCCGCCATGTTCACCCAGCTCGGCGGATTGATGGCCGAACGAGTGACCGACCTGCGCGATATTCGCGATCGCGTCATCGCCGAAATTCTCGGTGTTCCCGAGCCCGGAGTTCCTGTGCCGGCCGAACCGTCGGTACTGTTCGCCGACGATCTGGCACCTGCCGACACCGCAGGCCTCGACCCCACCCTCATCGTCGGCCTCGCCACCTCACTGGGCGGTCCGACCAGCCACACCGCGATCATCGCCCGCCAGCTCGGCATTCCGTGCATCGTCGCCGTGGCCGGCCTCGACGACATCGCCGCCGGTACGCACGCATCCGTCGACGGAACCAGCGGCCGCATCGAACTCGAACCCGACGCCGACTCGGCCCGCGCTGCGGTGGTCTCTGCCCGCGACGAACTCGACCGAGTGTCTCAGTGGGTCGGTCCCGGTACCACCGCCGACGGCCATCCCGTCGATATCCTCGCCAACGTTCAGGACGGCGCCGGTGCCCGCGCAGCGCGCTCCAGCGCAGCCGACGGGGTGGGTTTGTTCCGCACCGAGCTGTGCTTCCTGGACCGTGATTCCGAACCGACCGTCGACGAGCAGGCGGACATCTACGGCCAGGTACTCGACGCCTTCGCAGGCAAGAAAGTCGTCGTCCGCACCCTGGACGCCGGCTCGGACAAGCCCCTTCGATTCGCCAACCACCCCGACGAGGCCAATCCGGCGCTCGGCATCCGCGGTATCCGTATCGCCGAAGCCGACCGCGGAATCCTGTACCGCCAACTCGACGGCATCGCCGCAGCAGCCAAGGCGACCGATTCGTCCCCGTGGGTGATGGCACCGATGATCGCCACCGCGCAGGAAGCACAGGACTTCGCCGCGGATGTGCGCGAACGCGGGCTGACTCCGGGCGTCATGATCGAGATTCCCGCTGCCGCACTGCTCGCCGAGCACATTCTCGAGCACGTGGACTTCCTGTCCATCGGCACCAACGATCTGGCGCAGTACACGATGGCCGCCGACAGGATGTCGGCGCAGCTGGCCGGTTTGACCGATCCGTGGCAACCGGCCGTCCTCGCACTGGTGGCGCACACTGCTGCGGCCGGCGCGAAGGTGGGCAAGCCCGTCGGTGTCTGCGGCGAAGCTGCCGCCGACCCCCTGCTGGCCTGTGTCCTGGTAGGAATGGGCATCACGTCGTTGTCCGCAGCCTCGGCCGCCGTCGCCCACGTCGGTTCCAAGTTGGCGACCGTGACCCTCGATCAGTGCAAGGCCGCTGCCGCCGCTGCACTGAGGACCGACAGCACCGCCGCGGCCCGTGAGGCAGTGAGCGCGATCCTCGGGTGACGCAATAGTCTCTTCCCATCATGAGAACTATGGGTTGGACGCTGCACGGAAACGGAAAAACCGTCGAGGCCGGGGCGGTGGTGGCACCGGACGAACGCTTGTCGTGGCCACGCACTGTCGGCATCGGGATGCAGCACGTCGTCGCGATGTTCGGGGCCACACTGTTGGTTCCGACCATCACCGGGTTTCCGGTCTCGACGACGCTGCTCTTCTCGGGCATCGGTACTGCGCTCTTCTTGATCATCACACGCGGGCGGGTACCGAGCTACCTCGGGTCGTCGTTCGCCTTCCTGGCCCCGCTCGGTGCGACCGCAGCCGACGGACCCGCCGCGCAGCTCGGTGCCGTTCTGTGTGTCGGCGTCGTGCTGGCTGCAATCGGCTTCGTCGTGAAGTTCGCCGGAGCGCGGGTGCTCGACGCAGCGATGCCGCCCGTCGTCACCGGTGCGGTGGTCGTATTGATCGGGCTCAATCTGGCCCCTGCCGCGACGACCTCGTTCGAAGCGCAACCGCTCGTCGCGGCCGTCACCCTGGCGGCGATTCTCCTCGCGACGGCCGTCGGTCCCGGACTGGTGGGCCGACTCGGGATCCTGCTCGGTGTCGTCGTGGGCTGGGTATTCGCCGCCGTCACCGGTGGTATCGCGCAACCACGACTCGACGCGCTGAGCGCCGCGAGCTGGGTCGGGCTACCCGAGTTCCGTGGCCCGTCGTTCGAGCTGTCGGTGATCCTGGTAGCACTGCCGGTGGTGATTGTCCTCGTCGCCGAGAACGTCGGACACGTCAAAGCCGTCGCGGCGATGACCGGAAAGAACCTCGACGACGTGGCCGGTGACGCTCTGATCGCCGATGGGTTGGCCACCACCCTCGCCGGGGCCGCTGGTGGATCGGGAACCACCACGTACGCCGAGAACATCGGTGTCATGGCCGCTACCCGCGTGTACTCGACCGCCGCCTACTGGGTTGCCGCGATCACCGCGATCGTGTTGGCGTTCTCGCCCAAGTTCGGTGCGCTGATCTTCACCGTCCCGGACGGTGTGATCGGGGGAGCGACACTCGTGCTCTACGGACTCATCGGACTGCTCGGCGTTCGAATCTGGACCGATGCCAAAGTGGATTTCACCGATCCGGTGAACCTCACCGTCGTCGCAGCAGCACTCGTCGCCGGCATCGGCGACCTGACGCTCTCCGTCGGATCGGTCGAACTCGGTGGAATCGCTTGGGGATCGCTGGGCATCCTCGTCGGATACCCGATCGTCTCGGCGCTGGCCCGAGGCAGAACGAATGGACGACGCTAGCAGGGGCGGTCACGGATCGCGCACGTTTTGGTCATCGACCCTCGGTACACCGCAAACGTACTGTTGAACCGTGACGTCAGTCGCACCGACGACCGCGCTGTGACCCCCCTTCTCGCGGTCGACGACGGTGCGCACCGAACAAGGAGATCTGCGTGGAACGCACACTTTTCGAGCCCGAGCACGAGCTGTTCCGGGAGTCGTACCGGAAGTTTCTCGAACAGCACGTAGCCCCCAATCACGCGAAGTGGGAAGAGCAGAACATCGTCGACCGCGGCGTCTGGGTCGAGGCCGGCAAGCAGGGCTTCCTCGGAACTGCCGCACCGGAGGAGTTCGGCGGTGGCGGCGTCAAGGACTTCCGCTACAACGCCATCGTCACCGAGGAAACCACCCGCGGCGGCTACAGCGGCATCGGCTTCACTCTGCACAACGACGTCGTCGCGCCGTACTTCATCGAGTTGGCCAACGACGAGCAGAAGCAGCGCTGGCTTCCCGGATTCTGCTCCGGTGAGCTGATCACCGCGATCGCCATGACCGAGCCGGGCACCGGCAGCGACCTACAGGGGATCAAGACCAAGGCCGTTCGGGACGGCGACGACTGGGTATTGAACGGATCGAAGACGTTCATCACCAACGGCATCAATGCCGATTTGATCGTCGTCGTAGCGTGCACCGACCCCGAGAAGGGTGCCCAGGGCTTCAGCTTGCTGGTCGTAGAGCGCGACATGCCCGGTTTCGAGCGTGGCCGCAACCTGGACAAGATCGGCATGAAGGCCCAGGACACCGCGGAACTCAGCTTTACCGACGTTCGGGTTCCGGCCGCCAACCTGCTCGGCGAAGAAGGCATGGGCTTCATCTACCTGATGCAGAACTTGCCTCAGGAGCGCCTCTCGATTGCCGTCGTCGCGGCTGCGGCCATGGAATCGGCACTGGAGATGACCATCCAGTACTGCCGCGATCGCAAGGCATTCGGTAAGTCGATCGGAAAGTTCCAGAACACGCGATTCGTGTTGGCGGAGCTGGCTACCGAAACCACCGCTACCCGCATCATGGTCGACAAGTTCATCGAACTGCTCAACGACGGCAAGCTGACCGTGCAGGAAGCCGCCATGGCGAAGTGGTGGACCACCGAGAACCAGGTCAAGCTCATCGACCGATGCCTCCAGCTGCACGGCGGCTACGGTTACATGAAGGAATACCCGATTGCCAAGGCTTACATGGATTCTCGGGTACAGACCATCTACGGCGGCACCACGGAGATCATGAAGGAGATCATCGGTCGTGGACTGAATCTCTGATTCTGCCGATCGTTCGGAACCGACGAGAAGGGCCGCAGCACCTGTGCTGCGGCCCTTCTTTCGTTGTGTCCGAACAGAGTTCAGAGCTTGCGCATCACGGTGACGACCTTGCCGAGAATCGCGGCATTGTTACCCGGGATCGGCTCGAACAATGGGTTGTGCGGCATGAGCCACACCTCACCCTTGGAACGCTTGAACGTCTTGACGGTGGCCTCGCCCTCGATCATCGCTGCCACGATGTCGCCGTTGTCGGCCACGGACTGTTGACGCACCACCACCCAGTCGCCATCGCAGATGGCCGCGTCGATCATGGACTCGCCGACCACCTTGAGCAAGAACAGTGATCCCTGACCGACCAACTCGCGGGGGAGTGGGAACACGTCCTCGACGGCTTCCTCGGCCAGAATCGGACCACCCGCGGCGATCCGGCCGAGAACCGGCACGAACGTCGGCGTCGGCAACCGATCCTGCTCGTTGGACGCTGCCGAACCGTCCACCGCTGCCGCGGCCTGATCTGCCTGCACCTCGTCCAGTCCACGGACGTCGACCGCGCGAGGGCGGTTGGCATCGCGCCGCAGGAACCCTTTGCGCTCGAGGGTACGAAGCTGATGAGCGACGGACGACGTCGACGTCAGGCCCACGGCATCGCCGATCTCTCGAATACTGGGTGGGTATCCGCGCTCGGTGACCGAGGCCCGGATGACCTCCAACACTTTCCGTTGGCGCTCGGTGAGCCCTGCGCTGATGTCGGTGCCGACCTCCATGGCCTTCGGGGTCGGCTCGGCGGCCGGCTTTCCGGCCGCAGCCTTGCCGACCGTCGAGGATCCGGCTCGCGCGGAACCAGCTTTCGTGGAACCCGTCGTACTGGAACCGGTGATGGACCTCGTCGAGGTCTCGTCCTTCATGCTGTCGGCCTCCTGCTGATGCGGCTGGATTCGGTCTACGCGGTATCGATCCACGCGGACTGGAGTTGATGATGTCGACTCGTGTGGCGTGTGGTTTCTGACACGAATCTAGCGTGTATCAGCTGTTGAATCAAACATCTGTTCGACTCGTGTCGCGTTTTCTACAGACTTTGTCGGAGGCGCGTGATAGAACTTCGAACAAGCGTCCATCGAACGCCTGATCGAACAATCGATCCAACGAGCGAAGACGAGGTTCCGATGACCATCACCACCGATCGTCCCACCACTGCCGGTATGCGTTCGCGATCCGGTGTCGTCGAGCGTCGTCGGCGGTCGCGGCCCGTGCTGCAGAACCACGGGCGTCGGACGCAGAACGGCCCGTGCTTGCCCGTCCTGGACGAGTCCTGGACCGACGTGACCGATCGCGAGATGGCGGATCGAGACTTCGACGACACCTCGGCTCATTTCGCGAACCAGACCGTGCGCCCACGCTCTCTGGTTCTGTGGATGTTGGCTGTGGTCGTCGTGGCCGGCGGTCTGCTCGGCATCGCGAATCTGCGCGCGACCACACCCGACGCGGCCACTCAGCCTGCCGGCGCGGTCATGGTGCACGACGGAGCGCTCGTCGAGTACGCACCCAGCAGATGACCACCGGCACCATGGTGCCCAGCGTGGCTGAGTATCCTCGAAGACTGCCCCGACGCGCACGTTCGTCGTCGGAGTATCGGCTACGACGGAGGCTCCCTCATGCATTGCCCGTTCTGCAGGCACCCCGACTCACGCGTGGTGGATTCGCGTGAAATGGACGAGGGTCAGGCAATACGGCGACGCCGGTCCTGCCCCGAGTGCGGTCGTCGCTTCACCACCGTGGAGGCTGCTGTGCTCGCCGTCGTGAAGCGCAGCGGTGTGACCGAGCCGTTCAGTCGGGAGAAGGTCGTCAAAGGCGTTCGTCGCGCCTGCCAGGGCAGAGACGTCGACAACGACGCGCTGAACCTGCTGGCTCAGCAAGTCGAAGACAACATCCGCGCGGCCGGTTCGGCGGAGATTCCCAGCAACGAAGTGGGCCTGGCCATTCTCGGACCGCTACGCGATCTCGACGAAGTGGCCTACCTTCGTTTCGCATCGGTCTACCGCTCGTTCAGTTCGGCCGAGGACTTCGAGAAGGAAATTCACGAACTCCGCAAACATCGAGAGTCCGCCGACGTCGAGTGAACCGCGGGCCGATCAGCGAGACTGATCGGCGATCGCCTTCTCGATGCGCTTCTCCGATACCGGATACGCAGTACGAACTCCCTGGGCGAAGAGCCCCACCCGCAGTTCCTCGATCATCCAGAACAGCTCCTGCACACCCGAGCTGTTCTTCCTGCTTTCCGGAAGCGAATCCAACAGCCGCCCGTACGAGCCGTACACCCGGTCGAGAACGTCCATCGCCGCAGCGTCGCGGCCCGCGCTGCTCGGCAGAGTGGACAGCCTCTTGGTCGCCGCAGCGAGATAGCGTGGCAGATCGGCCAACCGTCGAGAACCGAACTCGGTGACGAAACCGCGAAAGATCAGGCCATCGAGCTGTTCTCGGACATCGTCGGCGGGCTCACCCGATGCGTTCTGCAACTGGGACGACAGAGCCAACGCGGCCGTCAGAACCGGTCGAACCAGAGCGAGAACAGCAGCAGTACGCCGCGGAACCTCTGCGTCCACCAGTGCCCTGAGCTTGTCGAACTCGGCCGGATCGCGAACCGGTCCGCCGTGCGCGTCCATCGCTTCTTCCACAGCGAGCGCACGGCATTCCTCGAGCAGCGCATCGACGCCGCCGTACGGGTTCTGGCCGAGCGCAAGACGTTCGGCGGTCGGCAGCCCGGCCAGCAGGGCTTTCGTTCCCTTCGGTGCCGTGGCGAGCAGCAGAGTACGGGTGCCCGCGCGCATGGCTGTGCGTTGCTGGGCGGGGGTGCTGAGCACTCGCACCGCCACGCCCGAACCCTCGGGCACCAACGCCGGGTACCCGGTGACCTTCTGTCCGCCCACGTCTCGGGTGACCGTGGGCTCCAAGCGGCCCAACGTGCCCGAGGTCCACGCCAGCGTCGGGGCGCGCTCCGCGTCGCCGACCGCACGTGCGACCTGACGGCCGACCTCGCCGGCCAGACCAGCGCGCAACGCGGTCAGATCCTTGTTGCTGCCGAGCACCGTCCCGGACGGGTCGACCGCGGCGAACGTCATTCGAAGGTGATCGGGTAGCGCCGCAGTGTCGAAGTCCTTGGCGGTGATGTGGCATTGTGCGGCCCGCGAGAGTTCGCGGGCCAGAGCCGTCACGAGTGTTTCGGCCCGAGGTTTCATCACTGCCAACGCTGCCGCAGCGAAGTCCGGAGCCGGGACCACATTGCGTCGCAATGCCTTCGGTAGCGTCTTGATCAATGCGGTGACGAGCTCGGCGCGCATCCCCGGCACCAGCCAGTCGAAGCCGACCGGCTGTACCTGAGCGAGCAGTGCGATGGGAATCCGCGCGGTGACGCCATCAGCGGCCGTGCCGGGCTCGAATTGATACGTCAGTGGGAATTGAATTTCACCCTGTCGCCACGCGTCCGGATACGCACCCGTCAGTACCGACGCGGCGTCCGAGTTGACGACGGTGTCCGTAGTGAAGTCGAGCAGGGACGGATCTTGCCGGCGGGCCTTCTTCCACCAGGTGTCGAAGTGTCGCGCAGACACGGCTTCCGGGGCGATGCGGGCGTCGTAGAAATCGAACAGCGCGTCGTCGTCGACGACGATGTCCCGTCGCCGAGCACGATGTTCGAGCTCGCCGACGTCGTCGAGCAGAGCCCTGTTCTTGTGAAAGAACCCGTGTTGGGTCTTCCATTCGCCCTGAACCAGTGCATGCCTGATGAAGAGCTCGCGAGACGCCTCGGGATCGATGCGGTGATAGTTGACCGGGCGCTGCGTCACCAACGGAATGCCGTACAACGTCACCCGTTCGTAGGCCAGCGCCGATTCGCGTTTGATCGACCAGTGTGGTTCGGAATACGTGCGTTTGACCAGATGTGGTGCCAACCGTTCGGCCCATTCCGGTTCGATGCGGGCGGCCATCCGGCCCCACAGTCGTCCGGTCTCGACCAGTTCTGCAGCCATGACCCAGCGCGGTGGCTTCTTGAACAGGCCCGACCCGGGGAAGATCGCGAAATGTGCTCCGCGGGCACCCAGAAATTCACGCTTGTCGCCCTCTCTGAGGCCGACGTGCGAGAGCAGGCCGGACAGCAGGGACTGATGCAGTGCGTTCTCGCTCGACTCTGCGTCGGGCACCGTCCATCCGAGGCCGCGAGTGATCTGGCGGAGTTGTCCGTGCAGGTCCTGCCACTCGCGGATCCGCAGGTAGTGCAGGAACTCGGTGCGGCACATGCGTCGGAACTGGTTGGAAGACAGCTCGTCTCGCTGCTGCCGCAGATACTTCCACAGCTGCACGTACGCCAGGAAGTCCGAATTCTCGACGGCGAAACGGGCATGCTTCTCGTCTGCAGCCTGTTGGTGTTCGGCGGGACGCTCGCGCACGTCCTGAATCGACAACGCCGCCACCACCACCAGCGCGTCACGCAGCGATCCGTTGCCGTTGGCCTCGACCAACATTCGTGCCATTCGAGGATCGACAGGAAGGGCGGACAGTTCGCGGCCGATCGGGGTGAGCTCGGCAGTACCGTCCTTGGTGGCCGGCTTCAGTGCTCCGAGTTCTTCCAGCAAGCCGATACCGTCGCGGATGCTGCGTGGATCCGGCGGCTCGACGAACGGAAACGCGTCGATCTTGCCCAATCCGAGCGCGGTCATCTGCAGAATGACCGAGGCCAGATTGGTGCGCAGAATCTCCGGCTCGGTGAACTGCGGACGAGACTCGAAATCTTCCTCCGAGTACAACCGGATACAGATGCCGTCGGCGACGCGTCCGCAGCGACCCGCACGCTGGCGCGCCGACGCCTGTGAAATCGGTTCGATGGGCAGCCGCTGCACCTTGGTGCGCAACGAGTATCGAGAGATGCGCGCGGTGCCCGGGTCCACGACGTAGCGGATGCCGGGGACCGTCAGCGACGTTTCCGCCACGTTCGTCGACAGCACGACCCGGCGTCCCGAGTGCGGCGAGAACACCCGATGCTGTTCGGCGGCAGAGAGTCTGGCGTACAGCGGCACGATCTCGGTGTTGCGGAGATTGCGATCGGCCAGCGCATCCGCGGTATCGCGAATTTCTCGTTCACCGGACAGGAACACCAAGATGTCGCCGTCACCCTCGGCCATCAGCTCGTCGACGGCCTGGCAGGTGGCATCCACGGGATCGAGGTCGATCGTCGTTTCTCCCGCGTCGACCGTCAGGGGGCGGTACCGCATCTCGACCGGGAACGTGCGGCCGGATACCTCGATGATCGGTGCGGCGACCCCGTCGCGTGCGAAGTGTTGCGCGAATCGCTCCGGATCGATGGTCGCCGACGTGATGACGATCTTCAGATCGGGTCGCCGGGGGAGCAGTTGCGCGAGGTATCCCAGGATGAAGTCGATGTTCAGGCTGCGCTCGTGCGCCTCGTCGATGATGAGGGTGTCGTACTGGCGGAGCAGTCGGTCGCGCTGGATCTCGGCCAACAGAATGCCGTCGGTCATCAGCTTGACGAGGGTCGAATCCGAGGATTGATCGGTGAATCGAACCTTGTAGCCGATCGATTCGCCCAGTGGTTGACCCACCTCCTCGGCGATGCGTTCGGCAACGGTGCGCGCCGCCAACCTTCGGGGCTGCGTGTGACCGATCGAGCCGCGGATTCCGCGCCCCAGTTCGAGACAGATCTTGGGAATTTGGGTGGTTTTGCCGGACCCGGTTTCACCGGCGACGATGACGACCTGGTGGGCAGCGATCGCTGCGGCGATGTCGTCCTTGCGGGCGCTGACGGGCAACGCCTGCGGATATTCGAGGGTGGGCACTGCCGCTCGGCGTGTGGAGATCACGGCTTCTCCGCGAGCTACTTCTCGTTCGAGGGCGGCAATTGCGTCCGCGGTGCGGGCCTTGTCGAGACGTCGTCGGAGCCGGTTCTCGTCGCGGATGGTGAGCTGTGCAACACGTGCGGCGAGTGCTCGTCGATCACCGGACGAATTCGAGGTAGACATACTCGTACCAGGATATCCGTTACGCGGTACTCGACCGAACTCCGTGCGGGAACGAACCGATGCACTCGCCGAATTCGACGTGACTACTGTGTAGCGCATGTCTTCCGACCTGGATCCAGCCGCCTCCACACACACCTCCGCGCTGTGGCACGGCTTCGCCGACATGGGCAACGTCACCGCCAATGGACCGTTCGTCGTCTCGCGAGGCGAGGGTGCGTACATCTTCGACAACGAGGGCAACCGATACCTCGACGCCACCGCCGGTCTGTGGTTCACCAACGTCGGTCACGGCCGCCGCGAGATCGCCGACGCCGTTGCCGCGCAGCTGAGCTCGATCGCCCACTACTCGAACTTCGGCGACTTCGTTCCCGAGACCACGCTGGCACTGGCCGACCGTCTCGCCGCCATCGCACCGGTGCCGGGCAGCAAGATCTTCTTCACCTCGGGTGGGTCGGACTCCATCGACACCGCGGCGAAGCTTGCGCGCCGCTACTGGGTCGAAATGGGACAGCCGTCGAAGAAGATCATCGTCGGACGGCAGAAGGCCTACCACGGCATGCACGTCGCAGGCACCGCGCTGGCCGGCATTCCGGTCAACAAGGAGAACTACGGCGAGCTGATGCCCGACGCCAGAACAGTGGCGTGGGACGACCCGAAATCGCTTCTCGCGCTGATCGAAGAGGTCGGAGCCGAGAACGTCGCCGCCTTCTTCTGCGAACCGGTGATCGGAGCGGGTGGAATCTACTTGCCGCCCGAGGGCTACCTACGCGAGGTACGGCAGATCTGCCGCGACAACGACGTGCTGTTCGTCGCCGACGAAGTGGTGACCGGATTCGGCCGAATCGGCGGTAGTTGGTTCGCCTCCACCCGCTTCGAGCTCGAACCCGACCTGATGACGACCGCCAAGGGGTTGACGTCGGGCTACGTCCCGATGGGTGCAGTGTTCATCGCTCCGAAGATCGCCGAACCGTTCTTCGCAGGCGGAGTCTGGTGGCGTCACGGCTACACCTACGGTGGCCACGCAGGTGCAGCCGCCGCAGCGATGGCCAATCTCGACATCATCGAGCGCGAGGACCTGCTGAGTCACTCCAAGCGCATCGAAGCCGCACTGCACACCCACCTCGCGCCCCTGGCCGACCACGATCGGGTCGCGGAAGTCCGCAGCGGCATCGGCGCTGTCGCCGCCGTTCAGCTCGCCGACCCGGCGGAGGCATTACCGTTCGTGAAAACGTTGAGAGCTCATGGTGTTTCGGGCCGCGCGGCCGGACAGGGTGCAATGCAGATCTCGCCTGCGTTCGTCATGACCGACGCCGAGATCGAGGATATGGCCTCGCGCATCCTCAGTGCGCTCGGCTGAACCGGAGTCTGCTCAGTAGCTGCTTCCCCCGCGAGAGCGGGGGAGCAGGTTCGGGTTCCGGCTCAGCGGAGATCGCCGCGAACCGTCGGTGCAGCTGATCGCGCACTTCGTCGGGCGCATACGCGCGCCGCTTGCGCTCGGACCGCACCACCAACGCCCCGGTAGCCGCAACCCCGGCCATCCCGGCGAGACCGAGAGCTTTCCAGACGTTCATGCGGCAACCGTACCGCCACGAGATCTAGGGTTGGTCCATGAATCCGTCGCGAATCAGCCTCGATACCGCTGTGGATGCCACCAGAACCGGCGACATCTGGATCTTCCGCGGCCATTCGTCGGCGGACCGCGCAATTCAGGCTCTGACGAACAGCCCGGTCAATCACGTCGGTATGGCCGTCGTTCTGGATGACCTGCCGCCGCTGATGTGGCATGCAGAGCTCGGAAAGTCGTTGCAGGACATGTGGACCGGAAACTTCCAGCGTGGAGTGCAGCTGCACGACCTGCGCGCTGCCGTCACGCACTGGGCCCAGCGGTATCAACAGCGTTGTTGGCTGCGGCAATTGGACGGATACGCCGGTCGTTCCCCAGGCTCCACTCCGGCCGTGACGAAGGAGCAGGAAGACGCGCTGCTTCGCACCATCGCACGGATGGACGGAACGGCTTTTCCGACCACCGCGGCGCTCGCCGGTCGGTGGTTCCGTGGACGCGTGCCGGCGCTCCGAAAGAACGCGCAGGAGAGCGCTGCGCTCGAAACCGCGTACTGCGCCGAAGTTGTTGCGATGACCTACGACTCGATGGGTCTGCTGACGGGAAACAAGAAAGCCAACTGGTTCGACCCAGGAAAGTTCTGGAGCGGAGACCGTCTCCCCCTCGCGGAAGGTGTGCGCCTGGGTGAGGAAATCGAAGTGGACGTCCCTGTCACACCGTGATCGAGTCGTCGTCGACGCTTCGGCCCCCGAGCTCCACCCACCCGTCCTCGTCGACGGTGGTCAACAACCGCGACCCGGCACCCTGGACGATGTCGATGCCCCGACCCAGCTCGGCCGTGAGCCGGACGGCGGCAGCACCCGTTGCCTCGTCTTCTGCGATCCCCATCATGGGCGCGAACATGCGCGCGCGTAGTTCGGCCCGGTGCTCGTCGGTCCAGGCCCAGACGTAGTGGTGGCCACTGTCGTAAGTGTTCGGATCTGCCGCTGCCACCTCGGCTGCGTCGTGGACCTGATGAAACGTGAACTGCGGAGTCCACTCGGCGCGGGCACGCACCCAGGTGAGGTCGCCGTCGTAGCGGATATCGAGCGTGGCAGCGGGGACGGTGAGCGTCTGCACCGAGTGTCCGTTGTTGCGAAGCCACCACGACAGTCCGACCCTCGGATGTCCGGCGAACGGGAGCTGCGTAGCCGGGGTGTAGATCGTTGCCGACGCGGTACCGGGTGATGTGCGATCGACGAACACCGTCTCGCTGAAACCCAACCGGGCGGCAACCTCCTGCCTGTCGCTCTCGCCGACAGCGCGCGCGTCGACGATGCCCAGTGGATTGCCGAACGTGCCGTCGGCGTCGGTGAATACTCGGACGACAGAGACTTCGATAGCCATGCCGGGGACGTTATCAACACGTTGTCGATCGGACGACGAACGGGGACCCGCCGCAGCGGACCCCCGTTCGAACTGTCCGGCACACACCGTCAGACAGAGGCACCGTCGAGTACGCGGCCGGCCTCGACGGCCTGCGCGACACCCGCGACGATCGACGCGGCGCGAATCGCCTCGAAGATCTTCTCGCGGTCGACGCCCTCGGCGCGCAGTGTCTTCTCGTGCGCCTCGAGGCAGTGGTTGCATCCGTTGACGGCCGAGACCGCGAGCGACCACAGCTCGAAATCGGCTTTCTCGACACCGGGGTTGCCGATGATGTTCATGCGCAGGCCGGCACGCAGATCGTCGTACTTTCCGTCCAGGTAACCCTTGGTGCGGTAGAAGACGTTGTTCATACCCATGATCGACGCGGCTCCGAGAGCCGCGTTGTACGCCTCGGCCGACAACGAGTCGGCGGCATCCTCGGCGATCTCCTTCAACGTGGTCGCGGACTTCGATGCGGCAGCCACCGAAAGCAATGTGCCCCACAACTGTTGCTCGTTGAGCACGGTGGACCGCGCGATCGAACCGAGGTTGAGCTTGAGGTCCTTCGCATATTCCGGGACGGCGTTCTTCAAATTGTCGATCGACATGTCAGACGCTCGCTGTCAGTAGTTCGCCGGCGTCGATGGTGGGATCGCCCTTCTTCCAGTTGCATGCGCACAGCTCGTCGGACTGCAATGCGTCCAGCACTCGAAGAACCTCGTCCACATTTCGCCCGACCGATCCGGCGGTGACCGAGACGAACTGAATCTCGTTGTTCGGGTCCACGATGAAGGTGGCCCGGTCGGCAACGCCGTCGGAATTGAGAACACCGGTCGCAGAGGCCAATTCGCGCTTGAGATCGGACAGCATCGGGAAGGGGAGCGTCTTGAGCTCGTCGTGCTGCGCGCGCCACTGGAAGTGCACGAATTCGTTGTCGACGGAGGCACCGAGAACCTGGGCGTCACGGTCTTCGAACTCGTCGTTGAGCTTGCCGAACGCTGCGATCTCGGTGGGGCACACGAACGTGAAGTCCTTGGGCCAGAAGAAGACGATGCGCCACTTTCCGGCGTGGTCGTCGCTGGTGACGGTAGTGAAGTAGTCGTCGGGCTTCTGCGCGTTCACCTTGGACAGGTCGCCGCCGATAACGGCGGTGAGATTGTATGCGGGGAACTGGTCGCCGATTGTCAACAGTGCCATGTGGTCTCCTCGTGTCGAAATGATCGCGTCGGTTCCGTACGGAAGCGGTTCGGCTCGGCGGCGGGTGTGCAGCCGCACGAGCTCGACCGACTTGGACGAGTGTGCCAAAAATGGGCCGAAAGGTAAACGTGATGAGTGGCACTACACTGATAGGCGTGTCCGATCGAAGCTATCAGCCGACGCCGTCGCATCTACGAGCCTTCGTCGCAGTGGCGCGCTACCGCCACTTCGGTACGGCCGCAACACAACTGGGAATCACTCAGCCTTCGCTGTCGCAGGCACTCGTTGCCCTCGAACAGGGTCTCGGAGTGCAACTGATCGAACGTAACACCCGCAGAGTGCTGGTCACGGAGGCTGGGGCCCAGCTGCTGGGGCGCGCGACTGCGGCTCTCGACGCTGCAGACGGATTGGTTTCCGCGGCAGCAGGACTCGACGGGTGCCTGACCGGAGTTCTTCGGCTGGGCATGATTCCGACGGTGGCACCGTACGTGCTGCCCGCCCTGCTACCCGCGGTACGGGCGACGTACCCCGACCTCGTACCGAAGATCGTCGAGGACCATACCGTCAGGCTCCTCGATGCGCTCAGAGCCGGTACGATCGACGTCGCCGTGCTGGCCGGGCCCATTGCCGACAGCGGATTGGTCGAATTACCCATGTACACCGAGGATTTCGTCCTCGCCGTACCGGCCGGCCATGTACTTGCCGGCCGCGACGATCTGACCGTTGCCGACCTGCGCGGTCTACCGTTGCTTCTGCTCGACGAGGGTCATTGCCTGCGTGAGCAGACTCTCGATCTCTGTCGGTCGGTCGACTTCGCGCCCGACGCCGGTGATACCCGGGCGACGTCCTTGACCACCGTGGTGCAGTGTGTCGCCGGAGGTCTGGGCCTGACGTTGTTGCCCCGCAGTGCAGTTCGGGTCGAGATCGCGCGAAACGGGTTGTCCACGGCCGAGTTCGCGCAACCCGCGCCCGGCCGTACCATCGGCCTCGCGTACCGGGCGTCGAGTGCGCGTTCGACCGAGTTCGGAGCGCTGGCAAGCCTTCTGGCGGACGGGGTGCTCTCCGAGGCGCCCGCAGGCATCAGCCGGGCGTGACGACGATCTCGTCGAACACGATTTCTCCAGCCGCGTCGGATTCGGCGAGGTCGATGACTGCATCGAGCGACCAGCCGTGGTCACCGTCCGGATCTTCGAGTACTTGGCGGATGGTGGTGGATTCCGCGCCGACGTTCAGTGTGAACAGCGCCGGCCCGCGCGCCGAGGGACCGGTGCCGATGGACCCGTACTCGGCGAAGAACGGTTCCAATTCCTCCTCCCAGTCCGGCCCGTCGTCCAGGTCGTCGAGCGCGTTCCACTGACGACGCGCTGCCAGATCGACTCTACGAAAGATCGCGTTGCGGGCCAGGATTCGGAAAGCACGTGGATTCGCCGAGATCGGACGCGGTGCATCGGACCCGTACGCCTCGACCAGGGCTTCGGGTTCGGCACCGGGATCGGTCAGATTCTCCCACTCGTCGAGCAGGCTGGAATCCACTTGCCGAACGAGCTCGCCCAGCCACTCGGTGATGTCCTGCACCTCCTCGGTCCGCGATTCCGGCGGAACCGTCTGGCGCAGAGTGCGGTACGCGTCGGCGAGGTAGCGAAGGACCAGGCCCTCCGAGCGCATGAGGCCGTAGTGGCTGATCAGCTCTGCGAAGGTCATTGCCCGCTCGACCATGTCACGGACGACGGACTTGGGCGACAGGCCCACCTCGGAGAGCCACGGATGAGAACCGCGGTAGATCTCGAAGGCCGGGACCAGCAGCTCGGCAAGGGGTTTCGGCCAGGTGACCTCTTCGAGCAGTTCCATCCGCTCGTCGTACTCGATGCCGTCGGCCTTCATCTGGGCCACCGCTTCTCCGCGTGCGGCATGTTGCTGCGCCATCAACACCTGGCGTGGATCGTCGAGCGTCGACTCGATGATCGACACCACGTCGAGCGCGTGGGTGGGGGAGTCGACGTCGAGCAAGTCGAACGACGCCACCGCAAACGTCGACAACGGCTGATTGAGCGCGAAGTCCGGCTGCAGGTCCACCGTCAGCCTGGCATGGCGCCCGTCCGCGTCCGGCTCGTCCAACTGTTCGACGATTCCGGCCTCCACCAGGCCGCGGTACAGCGACAGTGCACGCAGGATGTGCTTGCGCTGAGCCGGCCGGGTCTCGTGGTTGTCCTCGAGCAGATGACGCATCGCGTGGAAGCAATTACCGGGTCGCGCAATGACATTGAGCAACATCGCATTGCTGACCGAGAACCTGGACGTCAACGGCTCCGGGCTCGCCGCGATGATGCGCTCGAACGTCGGCTCGCCCCACGAGACGAATCCGTCGGGTGCCTTCTTGCGCTGTACCCGCTTGAGCTTCTTCGGGTCGTCTCCGGCTTTGGCCACGAGCCGCGCATTCTCGATGTCGTGCTCGGGTGCCTCGACCACGACGGTGCCGAGGGTGTCGTACCCCGCGCGGCCCGCGCGTCCCGCGATCTGATGGAACTCACGCGCCCGAAGCTTGCGTGTTCTGATGCCGTCGTATTTGGTGAGCCCGGTGAACAGCACGGTCCTGATGGGAACGTTGATGCCCACGCCCAACGTGTCGGTACCGCAGATCACCTTCAGTAGACCGTCCTGCGCCAGTTTCTCCACCAGCCTCCGGTACTTGGGCAGCATGCCGGCGTGATGCACCCCGATCCCGTGACGAACCAGTCTGGACAGTGTCGACCCGAAGCCGGTGGTGAAGCGGAAATTACCGATGGCCTCGGCTATCGCGGTCTTCTCTTGCTTGGACGCGACATTGATACTCGTCAGGGCCTGAGCGCGTTCGAGTGCCGCTGCCTGGGTGAAGTGCACCACGTACACCGGTGCCAGGTGCGTCTGCACCAGCTCCTCGATCGTTTCGCCGATCGGGGTGGTGACATACGAGAACATCAACGGGACAGGGCGTTCGGTTCCGGAGACGACGGTGGTCGTGCGGCCGGTTCGTCGAGTCAGATCGTCGCGGAAGAACGAGACGTCTCCCAACGTCGCCGACATGAGCAGGAACTGCGCGTTGGGCAGTTCGATCAGAGGAACCTGCCAGGCCCATCCCCGGTCCGGCTCGGAGTAGTAGTGGAACTCGTCCATGATCACCTGGCCGATGTCGGAGTCGGCACCCTGCCGCAGTGCCAGGTTCGCGACGATCTCGGCAGTGGCGCAGATGATGGGCGCACCGGAATTGACCGACGCGTCGCCGGTCATCATGCCGACGTTCTGCGCTCCGAAGATCTCGCACAGGGCGAAGAACTTCTCGCTGACGAGCGCCTTGATCGGTGCCGTGTAGAAACTGCGGATACCCGCTGCCATGGCCGCGAAGTGGGCACCGATGGCGACCATGGACTTTCCGGAACCGGTCGGTGTGGCAAGGATGACGTTGGATCCCGAGACCAGCTCGATCAGTGCCTCTTCCTGCGCGGGATAGAGCGTCAGGCCACGGTCGGAAGCCCACGTGGTGAACGTGTCGAACAGGACGTCCGGGTCCACGCCGTCGGAGGTGGCGGCGGAGACGTCGGGTATCAGTTCGGTGAGGAGCACCTCTACAGGCTATGTGTCGGTGACGGCGGTTCCCGAATCGACACCGATCGCCTCCGATCGAGGAGTCAGGTCGCGCTCCGCTCGTCGGAGCCCATGGCCCCGAGCACGGCCATCCTGGTGCTCGAGCTGCCGCTGATCATGTCCTCGCCGACGCCGGTGATGAGCAGGTTGCGCCAGCGCACCTCGTCGAAACTGAGCGAGGGAGTGGAGTCGATGAAGTCCTCGAGGACCTGAAGGAAGCGCATCGGATCGTCGCGGAACGGGAAATGACCGGAATTGTCGAACACTTCCAGCTTCGAACCGGGCATGGCGGAATGAGCCAGCCGGGCGTGTGCCACCGGGATCACCGAGTCCTGCTCACCCCAGACCAGCAGCACCGGCAGATTCTCGGTGAGGTAGCAGCGGTCCAGCATCGTGACCACCTGACCACGCCAGTCGACGACGGCGCGCAACGTCCGGAGGTAGGCCTCGTACGTCGTCGGTGCCGGCAGTTCGCTCAGCACCCGGATCAGATCGGGGGTGTCGTGCAGCATCGACCCAGGTCGCAGCGGGGAGCTGTGCAGCTTGCTCAGTAGGCCGCCGGCCAACTTGACCGCCGGTATCGCGCCCGGCAAGCGCAGCAGCTTGACTGCCTCGCTGAGAAACGGCATCGAAGCCAGTCGCAGAAGGGGGTGCACATCTTTGGTGACGCCACCCGAAGACACCAACGCCAGGCGATCGACCATGTGCGGGAACTGGTACGCGAACTGCATTGCCACGCCGCCGCCGAGCGAGTGGCCGACCACGGTGACGTGCTCGATGCCCAGGACGGACAGCAGATCGCGCATACCGTTGGCGTACGCCGCGACGGAGTAGTCCGCCCGTGGCTTGTCGGAGCGACCGTGCCCGAGGAGGTCGGGGGCGATCACCGTGTAGCTCTTGGCGAGGTGCGGGATGACCTCGTTCCACGTTTCGGAATTGTCGCCGATCCCATGAATCAACAACAGAACAGGGCCCTCGCCGGCCATGCGGAAGGCACGACGATAGCCGTGAATGGTCCGAAAGATCAGGCGCGGTTCTTCGTCGGGAACCGGCCGGAGCTTACGACTGCGCGGAGTAGTGGACATTCGCGCCTCCTGATTCCCTGGTGTGCCGACTCACGGCGCAGTACGGCATCGCTGCACACGAGAGCGCGGCAACACCGATGACGGTTGTGTATTGCTACGACTCTCGCACGAGATGGCGCTCAGGGCAGAGCAACGGGCGTATTGCGGGTTACAGGTATGTTGCGATCCGCCTCGGCTGTCGCATATGACTGAATACGGGTCCGAGTGTTGTGACCCGCAACACAGTTATCGAGGCCCTTGTCCGTCTCCGTCGTCGAGCCCGGCCTGCTCGGCCAGGAATCGCTCGAACTCGGCACCCAGCTCGTCGCCGCTGGGGAGCGGCTCGTCACTGGCCAACAGTGTGGACTGTTGTTCCTGCGCGGCGACGTACGTGTCGTACTGACGCTCGAGCGCATGTACCACAGACTGCACTTCTTCGTTTCCGGTGATGTGCTCGTTGACCTGCTCCCGAACGCGGGCCGCGGCCTCACCCAACGCTGCCAGCGGGAGATCCAGCTCGGCGGCCTCACCGACGTTCTCGAGCAGGGTTTCCGCAGCCCCCGGGTAGTCCGTCTGCGCGAGGTAGTGGGGGACGTGTACCGAGAACCCCATCGATTCGTGGCCGTGCTGGGCCATCCGTAGTTCGAGTAAGGACGACGCACTGCCGGGCACCTGCAACTCACCCGCCCAGCTGTTGCCTTCCTTGACCAACGTTCGATCGCTCGCATGCGCGGTGACACCGAGTGGGCGGGTGTGCGGAATGGCCATCGGGATGGAGCCGAGACCGATCGTGCGCCGCACTCCGAGCTGCTCGGCAAGGAGCCGCACAGCCGTCGTGAATTTCTCCCATCGCAGATCGGGCTCCATGCCGGCGAGAAGAAGGAAGGGAGTCCCCACGTTGTCCTTGACGGCATACAGATTGAGCTCGGGAGCGTCGTAATCCGAGAAATGATCGGACTTGAACGTCATGGTGGGCCGACGGGACCGGTAATCGATCAACTCGTCGACATCGAAGGACGCCACCAGCTCGGTTTCGAGACTCTCCCGCAGATGGGTCGTCGCAAGCTTCACGGCGTGGCCGGCGTCGGAGAATCCTTCCAGTCCGTGCACCAGCACGGGCCCGACTCCGTCGTTGGAGAAAATCTGAGGTGCCGGAAATTCCAGCTCGTACATCTTCGACTGTTCGGTCATGGCCGGGCCCCTTTCGGATCGACTCGTCGATGCCTCGACGCGAGCATCGGGTCAGAATACGCGGACCGTCGGCTCGAGCCGCATACACGCCGACGTCGATCGTGGTGAATCACTACCCGACAGAACAACCGCGGAACCGTCGTTCATTCCCGGTATGCCGTTCGTCTCCCGGGTCGACGCATCAGCGGTCGAAATTCGCCAGGGCCCGGATCTTGTTGGTGACGTCCAGTGCGGCGACCTTGTAAGCCTCGGACAGCGTCGGATAGTTGAAGACCGCATCGATCAGGTAGTCGACGGTGCCGCCGCATCCCATGACGGCCTGCCCGATGTGCACCAGATCCGTGGCTCCCGAACCGAAGATGTGCACGCCGAGAATCGAACGGTCCTCGGTGGAGACGAGCAGCTTGAGCATCCCGTACGAGTCCCCGGCGATCTGGCCACGGGCAAGTTCGCGGTATCGCGACACACCGACCTCGTACGGAATGGATCCTTTCGTCAGATCGACCTCGGTCGCCCCGACGTACGAGACCTCGGGGATGGAGTAGATGCCGATCGGTTGAACATCGGTGAGCTGCGCGCTCGGCTCCCCGAACGCGTGATACGCCGCCAACCTGCCCTGATCCATCGACGTCGCCGCCAACGCCGGAAACCCGATGACGTCGCCGACGGCGTAGATGTGGTCCACCTTGGTCTGGAAGTGCTCGTCGACGAAGATGCGCCCGCGGGCGTCGGCTTCGAGGCCCGCGTTCTCGAGTTCCAGGGCCGTGGTCAGCCCCTGGCGACCCGCTGAGTACATCACTGTCTCCGCCGGGATGCGTTTGCCGCTGGCCAGGGTCGTCACCGTACCGTTCGGCCCGACGTCCACCGCCGTGACTGCCTCACCGAAGCGGAACGTCACCGCGAGATCACGGAGGTGGAACTGCAGGGATTCGATGATCTCGCGATCGCAGAAGTCGAGCATCGAATCCCGCTTCTCGACGACGGTCACCTTGGTGCCCAGGGCGGCGAACATCGAGGCGTACTCGATCCCGATGACACCTGCACCCACGACCACCATCGATGCCGGGATGAACTCCAAGTTCAGAATGCCGTCGGAGTCCAACACCCGGTAGTCGTCGAATGCGACGTCGGCGGGTCGCGCGGGGGCGGTGCCGGTGGCGATCACCACGTTGGCGGCCGAGACCGTGATGCGCTCGCCCCGCGTCTCGTCCTCGACGACGATGGTGTGCGCGTCCAGAAACTTGCCGACACCGGTGATCAGCTCGATGCGGTTGCGGAGCAGTTGCGAGCGCACCACCTCTATTTCCTTACCGATCACATGCTGGGTTCTTGCCAGCAGGTCGGCGGGAGTGATGTCGGCCTTGACGCGGTAGCTGGCCCCGTACAGCTCTCGCTGATTCATACCCGTCAGGTAGAGAACGGCTTCCCGGAGTGTCTTGGACGGAATGGTTCCGGTATTGACGCACACGCCGCCGAGCATGTGGCCCTTCTCCACGATCGCCACTCGTTTGCCGAGCTTCGCGGCGGCGATCGCGGCCTTCTGGCCGCCGGGACCCGAGCCGATGACCACCAGGTCGTATTCCATGGGTGCAGACATCGTTCATAGGTACCGCTCGCACGAGAAGACTGTGTGCCCGCTCGGTCACGAGCGTGTGAATTCCACGGCTCGTCACACCGAACGAATGCAGATGTCGCCACGTGACGATGCGTTGTGCGAGGCTGAACGGAGCACGCAACACACGATTTTCAGTGGAGGAATACATGCCGCAGCAGGTCCGCGCCGTCGTCGCCAAGAGCAAAGGCGAGCCCGTCTCGATCGAGTCGATCACCATTCCCGATCCCGGCCCGAACGATGTCGTGGTCACCATCGCCGCGTGCGGGGTGTGTCATACCGATCTGCATTACCGCGAGGGCGGTATCAACGACG